>JBMNKZ010000001.1:0-18860 GCA_050952465.1 Bacillota bacterium
TCTATATAGGCGTTCATATTAGGTGTTTTAACCGGTATTCTTTCATGAGTTAATTTCCATTTCGAACATGTTTTTTCAAATACCTTAGCTATAAATTGGGGGCCGTTGTCTGTCCTTATTACCGGTAGATCCATACCAGGTTTTAAACCGCGTTTTTTAAGAGAATTTATAAGCACAGCACAGGCATCTCTGGCTGTAGCACTTAAGCCAAGATGATAGTCGATTACTGATCGGTCATATACATCTATCAAGGATAATTGGAAAAAGAACCTGGCCATACCCTCAATATAGCCGTACTTAATGTCCATTTGCCATTGCTGGTTTGGAGCTGTAATTTTTTCTCTTTTCGCCAGCTTTCTAGGACGATATGGATATATCTTCCTTTGGGGTCTTAATATATTTAGTTCTTTACAAAGCCTATATGTTTTCTTGTGGTTTATGATAAGCTGATAATCCTCCTTAAGAGTTACATTAATTTTTTTATAGCCATAGGGAAAACCATCTCCGGTAACTATTTCTTTTATATTTTCCTTTATTATTGCATCAGGAACCGCCTTACCTTTTACGTTGACTGAGTATCCTGGTATTTTTCGCCCAGGTGTCCTTTTTCTTAATCCCTGATTATCGGTATAAGGCTTGATTCCTTTAACTCTTTGATAATAGGTGGATGGAGATAGGCCGACAGAGTCAAGGACTAAAGAAGCGTTATAGCCCTTATCTATCCACCTTTTAGCTATAATAAATCTGTCGGCTACCGAGGGTTTTGGATATCCCTTAACTCTCTTAAAATAGCTAATTCCAGCTCTTTATCAGCAAGTAGACGTTTAAGTCTGTCATTTTCTGTACTAACTTCTTTAAGTCTTTTTTCCATGGCTTTCTCGCGTTGCTTTTTAGCCTTGGGTAAGGCTTTTACAGAACCATTTTTTCGATTTTTCATTAACCAAGTATGAATAGTGTTAGGTGACATCTCATGCCGCCGGGCTACTAAGGCCACATTACCTGTTTCCTGGCACTCTTTAATTATTAATTCCTTAAATTCATCACTGTATTGCTTGTTTTTCATTAAAATCTACCCCCTAATAAAATGTTAACATACTACACGTATTTTCTCCAAATCTATTAGGGGGCTATAGAGAAACTTATGCTACATGTCTATAAAATAGATTTTTGATCACATACCTTAACCATTGGTAAAAGATAACTTTCATTAGATTGCCCTAACATATTTACATTTTCATTTATCAGATGAAATATCTTTTAGGCTCATTCCCGATGAGAAAAGTAGGTGTTGAGCACTACGATAGTTTATAAATCTTCATCTCGCCCTACTACGAATACGTAATTCGTTGTAGCACTACCACCGATATTTAACATCATACCATTATTTGCATTATTGATTTGATAATTGCCTGCTTTCCCAACAATTTGTTTATATAAATCAAGGAACATTCTTACTCCGGTTGCTCCTACTGGATGTCCGCATCCGATTAAACCACCGCTAGGATTAATAGGCTTTAATCCGTCAAAAGCAATTACACCATCCTCAATCGCTTTATATTCTTCACCCGGTTCGGTTATACCAAACGCTGAAATTGCCGCATATTCACTTGAAGTAAAACAGTCATGGGTTTCAAAAAAATCTATATCGTCAACTGGTCAATCCACTTCGCATATACGCATCAACTACAGCTTGTCTCGTCCATGGTAGTATATAGGGCGAATTATTAGCATCTTTCATTTTTTTATCGAAAAGCATTGGAGCTACTCTATGTCCATATCCTTTGACAACTGGGCAATTAAGTCCGTGTTGCTTAACATAACTCTCCGAAGCCAATATTACTATAGCAGCACCATCTGTTACCTGAGAACAATCCGATACAGCAAGTCGTCCACCAACAAAGGGATTAGTTTCTGTTCCACGTGTACTAGCCTGTTTATAGTTCATGAACCACTTCCTAGTTTGAGCCAGTGGATTGCGCTTTGCGTTAGCGTAATTCAGTGTAGAAATCATTGCTAACGAGTTCATAAACTGCTTTTCGTTTGTTCCATACTTAATTAAAATTTCATCAGCAAGTTTACCAAATAATTTTGGAAAAGGAAAATCAATCTCCTTACCTTCTATTTCATAATAAGCGGCCTGTCCAAGAAAATCGCCGCCAGTTTTCGAGTCTACAGTTTTCATAAGTTCCCAACCAATAACAACTGCAAGATCATAATCTCCATTTTGAATCTTTGTAATTGCTGCATCAAGCGCAACTGAACTAGAAGCGCAAGCTGCCTCATATCTTGCTGAAGGAATACCATAAAAAGCTGGATCTACTTCAGTAAGCAGACCTCCAAGATGGCCTTGACTAATATACTTTTCTGCTATAAAGTTACCTACAAAACAGGCAACGCGATTTTCCTTATTCAGTTCTTTAATATCTTCAAATGTAATTCCCGTTTCCATAAAGCCATCGGCAACCACTTCTTTAAGTAGTGCGATTACGTTTTTCCCTTCTTTTGTCCAATTACGCTCAAAATCGGTTTGTGCACCACCTAATATATATGTTTTTTTCATTACTTTTCCCCCCTTACCTTGCTGACCTAAAATACATTCTATAGTCATATTTAGACGGCTCGATATTTGCAAGCAATCTATCAATATCAACCACATCAAGTACGGATTTATCTAATCGTTCTTTAACAAGTGATTTAAAATCAATAATTCCAGACAATGCTTCAATAACTGCAAGAGGAGGACACCAATTGAAACCCGTGGCCATAACATCATCTGCGGAATGAATATTGTAACCTACTGCTTCAGTTGCAACGAGTGAATAAATAACATACTTGATTAAAAACTCAAGACACATTTCAGATTCTATCGAACGATTGTCAACCAACGTTTTAAAAGCAGATTTGTAATTGCCAATTCGAAAATCGTGAATCATAGCTTCCACAAATGGAAAACTATAATGCATCTTTTCTCTGTAGGTACCTGTGATGATGTCATATACTGTTAAACTTTTTAAACCGTTATCATAGGTTTCCATTTTGTATAATCCACCATTGGTCTTTCGTCCTAATCTACCTTCATTAATTAGCTTACCAGCAAACTCTGGTAACACAAAAGTTTTATGTGCAAAATCATTGGTATTTGTGTAAATATTATCAACAATTGCCTTATGCACATCTAAACCAACAAAATCAGATGTGGTAAGTGGTGCCATGCTACGTCCTGTAAAAGGGCCGAGAATTGCGTCCATATAATCGATACCACCACTATACTTATATCTTTCAGCATACTGTAATACTTCATTAATAAATTGAAATCCGATACGGTTTCCTAAAAATGCCGGAGAATCTTTAACCTCAACAACAGTTCGTAAAAGAATTTGCGATAAATAGTTTTTAGTTTTATTAAATAGTTTTCTATTAGTATATTTTGTGGGTATCATTTCACATAAAGTCAAGCTATATGGAGGGTTAAACATATGAATACCAAAATAGTTACTACGAAGATGCTCAGGTAAAACTTCGGCGAGGGTTGTGATAGACAAACCTGAAGTACCTGAACAAGCTACAGCATCATCCCTAAGGTAGTGTCCAATCTGATTTGTTATAAATATCTTAGTTTCCAGATTTTCAGCAACACTCTCAAACACAAGGTCAGACTCAGTAACACACTGGGCAAGCGATGAATAATCAGCAGGTATAAGATTTGAAATAATACTATCTGCTTAAACCGACTTTGCCGCCTTTATAGCCGCTTTCTTTGATTTTTCTATATCGCGGCTTATCATATAAACCTTCGTATTACCAAAGGCAGCAAATATTCCGGAAATATTACTACCCATTGTCCCATTTGCACCTATAACTGTAACTGTTTTGATGCTATACATTATCATACCTCCATATAATCTACTTATCTCTATCGATCTAAATAAATAAAACTTTCCCAACATAGAACAACAATTATAATTATTCAATTGTGTATATACTCGTTAAATACTAAATTTAATGTTTGCTTCCAATCAGGTAATTTAAAATTAAATTGATTTGAAATCAAATCAGTCCCAAGTCTTGAATTTTTAGGCCTTTTAGCTTTAGTCTGGTATTCAAAGCTAGATATACTCTTAACTTCCACACTTTTTTTTTGTTATTTTTGTAAAAAATTTAATGATTTCCATCGCAAAAGTGTACCTATTGCAATAACCTGATGATGTTAAATGATAAATACCACTTAAATTCTGCAAATGCTTTAAATCATTAAGGACTGATGACGTCTTAGTGGCTATAATCTGCGCAGTCACCTCCGCAATCAACCGACTCCACGTAGGGCTGCCAATCTGATCATTTACAACTTTAATAACTTCTTTTTCCATTGCCAACCTCTTCATAGTTAAAAGAAAGTTATTACCTCTTAACCCATAAACCCAACTAGTCCGAAAAAATAAAAAAGGGATTGTCTACTGCTTGTATTGCCTTCTCCCCTGCTAACTTACTTATCCCATAAAAATTAACTGGATTAGGTTTATCATTTTCTTTATACGGTGCATCTTTAGTACCATCAAAAACATAGTCAGTAGAATAATGGATAAACAAAGCACCACATCTTTTTGCTTCCTCTGCTAAAATACCTGGGGCAACTCCGTTTATGGCCATGGCTAATTCTTGTTCCACTTCTGCTTTGTCTACCGCAGTATAAGCAGCAGCATTCACAATAATATTTGGTTTTATTGTTCTCACTGTTTGTCTAATTTCATGTGTTCTGGTTAAATCCAAATCGTCAATATCCAATGCTATAATCTCGCCTAAAGACAATAATGTTCTATTAAGTTCCCAGCCAACATGGCCATTCTTTCCTAATAATAGTATTTTCATTTATAGTTACTCCACTTACAACATAGTAAATTATTTAATATTATCTCCTAATTATTAATCGAGTGTAAGCCCACTATTTTCTTCATCCTCATGGCGAATCTCATCTACTTCTTCCTTCTTCCCATATCCCATGAAGAGTCGATCTGGATAATTCAAAACCATTCCTCTTTCCAAACGTGATACATTTTTATATCCATGCACCACTCCCGGAGGTATTACCACACTTAATGGATTGTCCTGACCGGCATAAAACTCCATATAGCAGCCGCAAGTGCTGCTTCCTTCCCGGCGGTCCCACAACTTAACCAAAAAATTTCCCGGTCCCAAAAAGGCAAAAATATCTGTTTGTTCTTTATGTTCATGGGGTCCCCGGCAGACACCCGGCTCAGTATAAGAAACATAACTCATTACCGGTTTTAGTCCATCCGGTAATTCATCCAACCGAAATGTTTCTGCCAAAAAACCTCGGCTGTCAACATACTTTACTAACTTTTTTATTACTACCCCTTCAATGGGTTTTTTCACCCAATCCATAGGTACATACTCCTTCATAACATTTATTTTATTTTAAAAATTGTCTTAGATACTCCCGATAATTGCTTCTAGGCAAAGTTTCAACTAAGACTTCAAAATTTTCTTTATTAATATATCCCATACGATAAGCAATTTCTTCAATACAGGCAATTTTCAAACCCTGCCTCTTTTCAATGGTGGCAATAAAATTAGAGGCATCAAGCAAACTTTCCGGTGTTCCGGTATCCAGCCAAGCTGTGCCCCGACCGATTAATTGTACTTGCAATTTTCCTTGCTGTAAATAAACCATATTTAGATCAGTGATCTCCAATTCGCCCCGGGCTGAAGGTTTCAAGCCTTTTGCAATTTGAACCACTTGCCGATCATAAAAATAAATCCCCGGCACAGCATAATTTGATTTCGGTTTCGTCGGTTTTTCCTCAATGCTTAAGGCCTTTCCATCCTGGTCAAATTCAATTACTCCGTAACGTTCCGGATCTTTTACCCAATAGCCGAAAACCACGGCACCTTCTTCAATTTTCCCGGCATCTTTCAAAATCTTAGGTAGTCCATGCCCGTAAAAAATATTGTCTCCTAAAATAAGGCATACAGTTTCATCACCAATAAAATCATCACCAATAATAAAAGCCTGAGCAATCCCTTCCGGCCTTTCTTGAATACGATAGAAAAACTCCATGCCGATCTTATGTCCGTCTCCTAATATAGCCTGATACTTAGGAATATCCTGTGGAGTAGAAATAATTAATACTTCCCTAATCCCGGCCAGCATTAATGTAGATAAAGGATAATAAATCATCGGTTTATCATATACCGGTAAAAGCTGTTTACTGATTACTGAAGTACTGGGATACAGCCTTGTCCCGGCACCCCCGGCTAAAATTATTCCTTTCATCTTAAAACCTCTCTCCCGCAACTCTCTTGCTGTAATTATGGTCAATCCATTTTCTATAAGCCCCGGTTTTCACACTTTCCACCCACTGGCGATTATTCAGGTACCATTTAACTGTCTTTTTCAAGCCTGTTTCAAAGGTCTCTTTAGGCTCCCAATCCAATTCCTTCATAATTCTGGACGCATCGATAGCATAACGGAGATCATGTCCCGGCCTGTCCTCTACAAAAATAATTAAATCTTTAAAATCTTTTGGATCTCTACCTAATTCTTTCCCCAATACATCACAAATGGCTAGGACAATGTCAATGTTCTTCCATTCATTATTGCCGCCAACATTATAGGTCTTCCCGATAGATCCTTTTTCCATTACTGTCCAAATCGCTTCGCAATGATCCTCAACATATAGCCAATCCCGGACATTTTCCCCTTTTCCGTAAATGGGCAAGGACTTTCCTTCTAAAGCATTGAGAATCATTAGAGGAATTAGCTTCTCCGGAAATTGGTAAGGCCCATAATTATTAGAACAATTGGTGATAGTTACAGGCAGCCCGTAAGTACGGTGATAGGCACGCACAATATGATCGCTTGAGGCTTTAGATGCTGAATAGGGACTGCTGGGATCATATCTGGTTTCTTCAGTAAAGAATCCTATCTCCCCTAGAGAACCATACACCTCATCTGTACTTACATGATGAAATAATTTTCCCTCTTTGTGATTACCGTCCTTCATCCCTTCTTGATCTATCCAGTACCTTTTGCACATTTCCAATAAATTAAATGTCCCGATAATATTAGTCTGGATAAATTCTGCCGGACCTAAAATACTTCTGTCTACATGGCTCTCTGCAGCAAAATGAACTACCCGGTCCGGCTTGTAGTGGTTAAATATATCCTTCAAAGCTTTCATATCTGTGATATCCGCCTGTATAAAGCAATAGTTGGGCATACCTTCAATACCCTTTAAATTCAGAAGATTTGCCGCATATGTTAACGTATCCAAGTTAATAAAATTATGTTCAGGAAAGCGGGGCACAAAAAGATTCAAAAAATTGGAACCGATAAAACCGGCTCCTCCGGTAACAAGTATATTCAAGTTTTTATCCTCCCATAAAAAAATCCACTCACTAATATTCTACATTAGGTGCAAATCTCCTTCAAAAAGACAATTTTCTCAATTCGGGCAAACTAGGAAAGCTGTTCACTTTTTTGATACGCTCTCGCATACTCCCCTACCATTCTCTCCAACCGAAATAATTCATCCCCTTTTTTCTTACTATTAGCCCCCATCTTTTGCCGAAGCTTTTCATCCTTAATTAATCTTTCCAGATAATGTACCGGTGGGTCCGAAATATTTTCATTTGTGCTTGCCACTGAATTGCCGATTATATTATCCACCAAAAAACCGTTCCAGCCATGTACCACCTGCTCTGCTACTCCTCCTACCCGAGAAGCCACTACCGGAAGTCCTGCCCGCATTGCTTCGCAAATGGTCAAGGGCAACCCTTCCCAGGTGGATAACAAGACAAAAATATCAAAATCCGGATATAAATCCAGCAGGTCTTCCCTGGTACCCAGGAGGTGCACCCAGTCATCCAGTCGCTTGCCCCTGACAAAATCTTCGCATACCTTTCTTAACGGCCCATCACCCACCAGGACAAAATGAACTTTATTTTCATATTCCTGCCGGCCATAACCATAACCACTATTAATTAAGCGATCTGCAGTTTGGAGAAAAAGCAAAGGTTCTTTTGGCTTTTTTAACCGAGCAGCCATGGCAATCACGATATCATCTTTACCAATACCCAATTCCTCCCTGAGTTTACCCCGGCACCCTTTTGACTCTTCCACCCCGTTATAAATAACCTGCATTTTCTCTTCTTTCACGAATTTTTTCCCCAACTGATAATCCGCCTGCGAAACACAAACAACATCCGTGGACACCCATCCGGCCAGCTTCTCCGCCATACCCAATAAATTTCTCATTAAAAAAGATTGCCTGTCATTCACCCCCCAACCATGGACGGTAAAAACAATCCGGGGGACACCGGCCCACCTTGCCGCCAATCTTCCCACAATACCTGCCTTAGAGCTATGGCAATGAACCAGATCATATTTCTCGTCCTGCATCAGTTTTCTTAACTTAATCATCGCCTTGATATCATTAATAGGGAAAATGGGTCGCACCAATTCCGGCAGCTCAAACACCCGGACACCTATTTCCCTAAGCCAATCAACCATTTCCCCACCGGGAGCAGCAGCTACATGAAACTCAAATTCTTTCCGATTATGTAAGCCTTTAACAACATTAAATAGTACCTTTTGAGCCCCGCCCACTTCCGAAAGAGTCACTACCTGAAGAATTTTCATCTTCCACCGCCTAAAATAAATTACCTTTAATATTTTATCATAAATAATAGAAAATGCGCTTTTAACAGCGCACAAATTATTCTCACTTTTAGTTCTGGTTTATTAATTATTGTTTACAATCTAAACAATTTAAGCTAAATAATTTTAGTTTTTACCCAACGAATTCCTTTTCCTCATCGGCTGCAGACCGAAATTCCGGCAGGAACTCCTGGATCATCTTAATCGCATCATCCCCATTTTGGGGCAAGGTTCCTTCCACGATACGGCTGATAATTCCTTCCTCGATCCCCTTCGGATTAACGTTCCCACGCTTCGCGACAAAGATTCTCTTATGGGTAGTAACGGTAATCCCTTCTTCCGCAGTTAATAGTTCCTCATAAAGTTTTTCCCCGGGCCTGATCCCCGTAATCTTAATCTCAATATCTTTCCCCGGCTCAAAACCGGATAGCTCAATCAAACTCTTAGCCAAATCCATAATCCTAACCGGTTCTCCCATATCCAATACGAAAATTTCCCCGCCTTTAGCCATGGCTCCGGCCTGAATCACTAGCTGTACCGCCTCAGGAATAGTCATAAAGTAACGTACCATCTCCGGATGTGTCACTGTGACCGGTCCCCCTTCGGCAATCTGCTTCTTAAAGAGGGGAATGACACTACCCTTGCTCCCTAACACATTTCCAAAACGCACAGCCACATAGCTTGTCTCACTGATGGTATCCAAATACTGAATCACCATTTCCGCCAGCCGTTTGGATGCCCCCATTACGCTGGTAGGGTTAACCGCCTTATCCGTGGAGATAAGAACGAACTTTTTCGCCCCAAACATATCTGCAACCTGGGCCACATGATATGTTCCCATCACATTATTCTTGATGGCATCCTCCGGGTTATATTCCATCATAGGCACGTGTTTGTGGGCTGCGGCATGAAAAATCACCTGGGGACGATATGCCTTAAATATCTTAATCACAGTCTTCCGATCCCGAATATCCTTAACTAAGGAGACAATATTTAATCTAGGAAAACTCCGCCGCATTTCCATATCAATCTCATAAACACTATTCTCGGATACATCCATAATCAGCAAAATCTTGGGTTCATAATGCGCCACCTGCCGGCATAGTTCCGAACCAATAGAACCTCCCCCACCGGTAATTAATATTACTTGATTCTTTATGTAATAAGCAATTTCCTCTAAATCTACCTGCACCGGATCCCGTCCTAAAAGGTCTTCTACTTCTACCTCCCGAATCTTACTTACCTTAACTCTTCCATCAATTAAATCATAGACACCTGGCAAGGTCTTCACTTTGGCTCCAGTTTGCTTGCAAATACTAACTATCGCTCTTTTAACTCCACTGGTTGCAGACGGCATAGCAATAATTATTTCTTCCACCTTATGCTTATCCACTATATCGGGGATATCTTCCCTTTTTCCTAAAACCGGAATCCCTTGGATAATCATTTTTTGTTTAAATCCATCATCATCCACAAAGCCGACAATCTCAACGCTGCCGTTATAATGGCTTTTTAATTCCTTCGCCGCTAGCACCCCGCCGTCTCCGGCACCTATAATCAGCACTCTTTTTCGGACCTTATTATGCTTCTTCACACCAAAACCGTAATCCCGAATTAATCTCCAGGTAATCCGAGACCCGCCAATTAGGACAACTTGGAAAACTGTATTAAGAATAAGTACTGATTTAGGAAAGGGAAAACTTTGACTATGTATGTAAAATAAAAGAATTATTGTAACAAAATTCCCTACCGTAACCGCACCGACGACTGCAATCAATTCGTTAATGCTTGCATATTGCCAGACCCTTCGGTATAGACCGAATAAAATAAATAAACCCACTATAATTATGGTGGCAATGGGCGCATTATATATAAAATTCACATTATACGGAAAGGGGACTCTCCCATCGAACCGGATCCATAACGCAATAACCATACTTAAATTAACCAATATCGCGTCAATCAAAATTAGGGCACAAGTCCTTATGCTTAGAACCATGGAAAATAACACCTCGGAAAAAATAATAACATTAATTACATTAAAAATAATCCAATAATTACCTCGTTGGCAGATATTCTCCATTGAAGTTATAAATTCCTTTTATTATTTCAAAATTATAGTAAATAATCTAGTCCCTTCACTAATAACCATAGGGAATCATTCCTTCCTTTATTAAAACGAGCTGCCTTTAATATAACGCCAGGCATCTGCGCACATTTCCTCAATACCCAGCTTGGCACTCCACCCTAATTCCCTTTTCGCCTTGGCGGGATCGGCAAAACACTCGGCGATATCTCCCGGACGCCGAGGAGCAATACGATAAGGAACCTTTTGTCCCGTGGTCTTTTGAAAAGCGGTCACCATGTCCAAAACACTATATCCCTTGCCCGTCCCCAGATTATATGTATAAACCCCCTCTTCCCCAGAGATTTTTTCCAATGCTTTAATATGCCCTTTACTCAAATCAACCACATGAATATAATCCCGAACCCCTGTGCCGTCCTTAGTGGGATAATCATTGCCAAAGACATTAAGACAGGCCAGTTCCCCTTTGGCGACCTTGGTAATATAGGGCATGAGGTTATTAGGAATCCCATTGGGGTTCTCCCCAATCAGCCCGCTTTGGTGCGCCCCCGCCGGGTTAAAATAGCGTAGTAGGGCAATTGACCACCGGTTATCGGAATTATATAAATCCCGAAGGATGTTCTCAATCATCAACTTTGTGCTGCCGTAAGGATTAGTGGTCGACAAAGGAAAATCCTCGCTGATCGGCACCCGCTCCGGATTGCCGTAGACCGTAGCAGAGGAACTAAAAACAATCTTTCTGCAATCAAATTCCGCCATAGTCTCGCATAAGACTAAGCTGGAAAGAATGTTATTATGATAATATTTTAACGGTTCCTGTACCGATTCCCCTACCGCCTTATATCCGGCAAAGTGAATCGCCGCCTCAATCTGATTCTCATCAAAGATGCCTTTTAAGGCCCCTCTATCCCTGACATCGGCTTCGTAAAACAGAAAATCCCGTTCGGTTATAGCCTTGATATTATCCAGCACTTCCGGCTTGGAGTTGGAAAAGTTATCAACAATCACTATATCATATCCGGCATCTAGAAGTTCCACCGCAGTATGGCTTCCGATATATCCCGCCCCTCCGGTCACTAAGATTTGCACATTTCATCATCCTATCCCTAATCCAATAATTCGCAAAACACGTGCACCTAAGCATATAAGCATTAATCATTCTCTTTCCTGGTCAAAAATCCTTGTCTTATGTCCTACCCAACCTATTTTTTCTAATTCTTTTTAACCCTTTTTATCTTTCTTAAATATCCGCCAATAAAATTTATTACCGTTATAATCAAAATGAGAGAAATTATCACCAGCGTACCGGTAAAAGCCCCTGCCCCGTCAATAATCACGTCATTTAATGATGCTCCCCGATCCACAAATCCTTGGTTAAACTCATCCAATACCGCTATAGTTACCGGCAGACTGATACCTAATAAAAAGCCGATCAGAACTTTCTTGGCATAAAAATAGCCAAAAGCACCGGATATTATGCCCAATAAAAAATAAATCCCAAAATGGGCACTTTTCCTGACCATGGCATTGGGCGTTTTGTACCTTTTGAAAAACGAGATGTTTTTTACCTTGTTCTCAATCTTGCCATATAACTCAGTGTCGGTAATATCAAAGGTATCATTAATTACTCTGATTATTTTAACAGCCGTCCCTGATTGGTTGTTGGACACACTGGGCGGCTGTGAAGAAAAGTAAAATATCACTCTAATCCAAATCACCAACAAAAAAAACAGCAAAAGCAAAATTCCTAAGTTTTTTTTGGTCATATAAAATTAACTCCCTTATCCAATTAGGGTTCTTGTGCACGACGGCTAGATTTTAAGATCCTTCGCTAGCGCTCAGAATGACACAGGAAAATTATTTTATTCGCAATAGTATATGATACTGACTATGATCAGTGACAGTCAGGTACCGCTTCCTTTAAAATTTCCGCAATATTACCATAAATAGTCAATCCTGCTTTACCATCATAAGAGGTTTCTGTCTTGTTGATCAGGATCAGTTTCCGCCCTCGGTAATAGGTTACTAAACCCGCTGCCGGATAAACAGTAAGAGAAGTGCCTCCTACGATCAGAACATCAGACTTCATAATGTATTTAACGGAATCATTAATTACATCGTTGTCTAGACCCTCTTCATAAAGAACCACATCCGGTTTGACAATACCGCCGCAGGCATCACAAACCGGTACACCGGAGGATTGAACAATATAATTCATATTATAAAATTTATGACATTTCATGCAGTAGTTTCTATGAACGGATCCGTGCAGCTCCAGGACATTTTTGCTACCAGCCATTTGGTGCAGCCCGTCAATGTTCTGGGTGATTACCGCTTTCAACTTTCCAGCCTCCTCCAACCGGGCTAACGCCAGGTGAGCATCATTAGGTTTAGCATCAGCATAAATCATTTTGCTTCGGTAAAACTCAAAAAAATCCTTGGTATGATTCATAAAAAAAGTATGGGACAAAATTTCCTCAGGAGGATAGCATAAGCCGGATCTTTCATTGTAAAGGCCGTTGGCACTTCTGAAATCCGGGATATTACTGGCTGTGGATACCCCTGCCCCGCCGAAAAAAACTATGTTTTCGCTGTTTTTAATTATCTCTTTTAATTCCCCTATTTTTGTCCCTGTATTTGAATTTTTAATGGTATTTTTGTTTGGATTTGCTTTTTCATTCATTTTCATTCCCACCTTGTTTACCCTGGTTTAACCGAATTTTCTTTACCGATTTACTAAATTATACCATTGGGGGTTCCATTGTTCAATAAAAACAAATAGACTTCCCCTGAACTTACCGGCTGCACGTCCCTTTACGGAACTCTTTTTACAATATCCATGCTTGACAACCCGTGGACCAAAATTTACCAATGTAGAATTAGTAAAAATCTTTCATCTGCTTCTTGCGAATTTGGAGCTAATAATATATAATTTTCTTAAACTATTAGATAGTTATCTAAATGTCTAAATAACTAAGCACCCAAAACTAAAGAACTACTAACAAATCCTATCATGAAAGGTGGGTCGATCTTGACATTGAATGAAACTTTTAAAGCTCTTTCTGATAAAACCCGCCGGCAAATCATAAACTTATTAAAAACCAAGGATTTATCCGCCGGGGAAATAGCAGAACATTTTCAAATTTCCAAACCATCCATTTCCCATCACCTGAATGTACTAAAACAAGCCCATCTGGTAATGGACGAGCGACATGGGCAAAATATAATTTATTCATTGAATACCACGGTTTTCGACGAATTAATGGGATGGTTTTTGGATATCACCGGATCCGATAACAAGAAAGGAGATGCTTAAATGAACAAAAAGAACACCCTCTTGACCGTTATGAAAAAGGCCCTCAGAACTGATTGGCCTTTGTTATTATTAATTATTTTTTCTCTGGCTCTGGGGTTCTACGTCTATCCGATGCTTCCGGATCAGGTGCCCAGCCACTGGAATTTTCGAGGGGACGTTGACGGTTATTCATCAAGAACCTGGGGAGCATTCGGTATTCCCTTAATGATTTTAGGTTTTTACTTTTTATTTGTAGTTTTACCCTTAATCGATCCGAAAAAAGAAAACTATTTAAAATTTACCCGCACTTATGCAATTTTAAAATATGCCCTAACTGTTTTCTTTTTTCTCTTGTATTTGGCAACCATTGGAGTAAGCCTAGGCTACCCTGTTAATATCAACCGCTTAGTACCAATGAGTATCGCTATTTTATTCGTAATTTTGGGTAATTATATGTCCACCATACGCCACAATTACTTTATGGGGATAAAAACCCCCTGGACTCTGGCTAATGAAAAAGTATGGACAAAAACCCACCGCCTGGGCGGAAAACTCTGGGTATTCTCCGGCATCATCGGTTTTATCGCCCAGATCATTTCGCCTGGCGTGGGTAGCATCCTGACGCTAGTTCTGGTTATTGGCTCTGCCTTTTTCGCCATGGCGTATTCCTGGTGGTACTATCAAAAAATTGTAAGATAAGTGACTTAAAATAAATCATAACCACCCGCTCAACGGGTGGTTATGATTATGAGAAGCTAATTTATTTTAAAACCCCTAACTAAGTTCTGCATTTTTTCCGACATCGAAGCCATTTCCTCTGCTGAAGCAGCAATTTCCTCAATACCTGCTGCAGTTTCTTCAGTGACAGCCGCCATATTTTCCGTAACAGTCACTAAATCTTTTTGCTTGGATGCCTGTTCTTCTACCTTTGCGGATATGCCATTGATTAAATCTGCCGACCTATTGACTAACTGGATAATCATATTAAAAGACACGCCGGCCTCTTCAGTCATTTGATCACCCTTACGTACCGCATTAACAGCTTTTACCATATCCTCCTGAATTGTGTTAATGAGCTGACTGATTTCTTTTGTTGCTTTTCCGGATCGTTCAGCCAGTTTTCTCACCTCATCTGCCACTACGGCAAATCCCCTGCCATGTTGACCGGCCCGCGCTGCTTCAATAGCTGCATTTAAGGCAAGCAGGTTTGTTTGATCTGCGATATCATCAATCACCGAAATAATTTCGCCGATTTTTTTAGAGTTTTCATTTAATCGGATCATGTTGTCAGTGATTTCCCTCATCCCATTAACCACATTATTGACGGCTGCCCCTCCTTTGTCGGCAGTATTGCTGGCTTCCTGAGCGGCTTTTGCCGCTTCTTTCGCCTGTTCTGCTAGGGCTACATCTTCTCCGGAAACTTCCTCAATATTGTGGGTAATCACCTGTACTTGACTTGCCTGTTCTTGGGAGCCGCTGGCTATTTGCTGAGTGCTGGCTGACATTTGTTGGGCGGCGGCGGCCAGATTTACTGCACTTTCTTGAATATGGATTATCAAAGAGCGTAATCCGTCAACCATTTGCTGATATGCGTTCGCAAGAATGCCGATTTCATCTTTTTGCTTTAAAAATTGGGAAGGAATTTTTCCGGTCAAGTCTCCTGAACCGGCGTTATTCATTTGATCCACTAGTACCGTTAATGGTTTTGACATCCGATTTGAAAATACCAAAGCCACTAGGGAGACACCAGCAAGCACAAAAATTACGACTAACAAAGTGACCCATTGGATTTGTCTCGCGATCGCCATCAGTTCATCTTTTTCCATTATAGCGGTGTACCTCCAGCCTAATTGAGGCGAGGTATATACATTTGCCAGACAATCTTGGCCATTTACTTCAACGTCAAAAACTCCGTCTTCTATTTTGGTAATATCCCCCAAACCGTCAATTTTTAGTTCTTGAAAGTTCTTAAAATTCATCTCCTGATTCTTTGGATTAGCTAAAACAGTTCCGTTTGCTTCGCTGAGAATTACATAACCCGTTTTTCCAATTTTTATATTATTAATCATTTCAGTCAGAGTCTCTAAACTTACATCCAGTGCCTGCGCCCCGATTACTTCTCCCGAGGCATCAGTGATCACCCTGCTTAAGGTAATTAAACTTACGTCACCCCAATAGTAGGCGTCCGTCATCAAGACCTTTCCATTTCCTTTTAAAGCGTTAGTGTAAAAAGGTCTTTCTCTGGGATCGTAATTATCATTTACCTGCTGTTCCGGCCATTGGACATACCCGCCGTCCTTTGTCCCCATGTATATATAAGATGCCTCGGGATGGGTCTGGGCATAATTATCAAAAAGTTCGTAAATTGACTGTTCTATTCCGCCATTCTTTGAAGGAGTCATTATAGTTTGATCTCCGGTTTTATCCACATAAGACGTAATAGTCTGATCTGCTTTTAGTAGCAGAGAATTTTGAGCCAAAAAATCACAATTTTGTTTCACTCCTTGAAAAAATACATTAATGGCGTTATCTGCTTGTTTAATCTCTGCAGATGTTGACTCAATAAAATCTGTTTTCAACTGATTCTGCATATTGTAATTGAAGAAAACCGAAATAAGTACAATTGATAGCACGATGGTAGATAGTACCAAAAACATAAGTTTGTTTCTAATGCGTGTTAAACCGAGTTTCTCCGATATCATTATACTTTACCCCCAATACATTATTTTTGCATAAACCATTTGTGTCATTTTGATTAAGATTCTATTTATATATATCGATTCTTTTAATCAAAACTTAATAGTACAGCAGCAAATCGGCGCTAAATAAATAGAATAAATTTTTTCGGGAAAGAGGGTTCGACAATCTTTAAGGAATATAATCTCAACTTAATGTAAAAACTAAAACATGATTATGATTAGAATAAAAGGCAAAAATTTAGTAAGATTCTAGGAGGCGAAAACTATGGATGTAAAACGAGCAAAAGATATCATCGCGGCACCAAATATGATTAATGTCACCTATAACGGAACCCCGGTTTATCTTGAAAATGTAAATGAAAACAGGGGAACAGCCTTTGTCCATCCCCTGAATCAGCCTGAGAGCAGGCAAGAAGTTCCTGTCACCAACCTGATGGAACAATAAAATAAATACCTCCGAAATTGATATTAATTAAATATCAATCGGAGGTATTTTTTAGTTTACATAACATGGTCTATTTAAGTGGGATATCCAAACTGACCAGTATTTAATATAATCATAATTTTTATTAAAAGAAATAAAAAAGCACCGGTTTGAGTAAAATGTACCCTTTGTCAAGGACACAATAAAAAAGACTAAGCTGTTTTAAGTAGATGATCCCTGTACTGTACAGGGGTCATTTTATTTAGTCCCCACTGATACCTATAATTGTTATAATAGATTATATAGTCGTCTATTTCTTGTCCAAGTTCACACAGTGATTGGCATGGCTTTATATAAGTCTCATCTTTGAAGTGTCCAAAGAAGGATTCTTGCGGTGCATTGTCCCAGCAGTTGCCTCGTCTGGACATGGATTGATTTAGATCATAGCTTCGTACTAAGGCTTGAAAAACAGGGCTTGTATAGTGTGAGCCTTGATCTGAGTGGATAAATGCGTCCTTCGCCAAATTCACTTGCTTGTTATTTGCTAATTTATGTATTGTTTCGGTTGCTATATCCAAGGTCATTTTATCAGAAAGATGATATGCTAGAATTTCGTTAGTAGATCCATCCTTAACAGTGGATAAATATGCTTTTTTGCCATTACCGTAAAACAAGTATGTTATGTCTGTAAGCAGTACCTTTCCTGGGATATTCTGCTTGAATTGTCTATTTAATAAGTTAGGAAGCGCTCTGTGCTCCTGTGTGGCTTTCATCATCCTTCTATAGGGGTTTGCTTTTCTTATAGGGCAGACAATATCATATTTCTTCATAATCCTTCGGATACGCTTCAAGTTGTAAATGATTCCAAATTCACCTTTTAGAGTCATCTTAATTTGTCTAGCACCTTTCTTACGCCTTTTAAAGTTAAATGCCTTCAAGATAATGTCCCTAACCGATTCATCTTTTACATCACGTTTTTGTCTTGCATTCTGAGATTTTGAAGAGAAATAGTTATAGTATCCAGAACGTGATACTCCTAAACTTTTGCATAAGTAACTGATCATATTCTTTAGCTTATTCTTTGTAACAACTGCTTTGATAAGCTGAAATTTCTGCTCTGTAACTAATCTTGCATCTTCCTTACCATCCCCCTTTCCAACATTTCGATTTTTTTTAGCAGTTCATTCTCAGCTTTCAATAATTTGTTTTGAGCCTTTAGACGGTCGTATTTATCTTCTAAGGTGAGATCTTTTTCACTAGGTCTTCCTGAGTTTTCTATTCGATTGTCTTGAAGCCCAAGTATCCCATTTTCTCTATAAGCTGCACGCCACCTTTTCCCAGATGATTCCACTCTTTTCATTCCTAAAATATCTATATTAAAACCACATTCTTCAAATATGATCCTAGGAAACTTTCCTTTTTGATTCTCACTGATAAAAATACGCTTAAACTCATCAGTATAAGTGATACCTTTAGAGCTAACGCGCTTAACATATTTATTACTAGACAATATTTCTATCTCATCTTGTGTAAATATTTTGTTACTCATTTAACCACCCTTCCTTTGTTACTTAATTATACATAAAATTACCCTATCAGATAGTCTTTTTTTAAGTGTCTATCCGATAGGGTACATTTTAGAGGGTTCATCTTAGGGATTTTTAATTCCAGAAATTATC
>JBMNKZ010000002.1:0-333350 GCA_050952465.1 Bacillota bacterium
CGCACGAGGCCCCCTCCGGGTGCAGTTTCACTCCCGTAAGGAGCATTCAACAATAAATTTAAATCAAATTCTTGCAACATTTTATTTAACTTCTGCAAAGGAAGGCCTACCACATTAAAGTAATCCCCTGAAATCTTCTCCACCAGAAGTGCCCCCTTACCCTGAATCCCATAGGCACCGGCTTTATCCAGAGATTCGCCCCAATTTATATAAGATCTGATTTCTTCATCTGTTAATGATCGGAAAAACACTTCGGTCTCCTCATAATCAAGGGCCAATTTTCTCCCCGGAAGCTCTAAGACAGCCACCCCTGTAATGACACTATGGGAGGTTCCTCTTAATGAAGAAAGCATTTCTACTGCCTGATTTAAGTCTTTGGGCTTGCCGAATATTTGATTCCCTTTCATGACTACAGTATCGGCACTAATAATAATACCTTCTTTTACTTTATTCGCACAAGCCTGGGCTTTTTTAAGGGCCAATTTTATTGCCAATTCTCTTCCGTTAATTTTTCCGTCCCAATTCTCGTTGATTTCACTGGTTATAACCATCGGATCAATCCCGATTTGCCGCATTAATTCAAACCTTCTCGGAGAGGCAGAAGCTAAAATAATTGGTTTTTTCATTAACTCCTCCTGCTAAAGGAATAATAATTTTAAGAACTCTGTTTATACAGAAAAACGTCTTCGCTTTTAGCCAAAGACGTTTTGTACCTCTAGTAGTCCCAGGTGCTTAGCTTAAAGGTAAGCACTTCCAAATTAACGGCCAAGTCAACATTCCTTATTTCTACATCCTCTGGAACAGTAAGGGTACGAGGCGCAAAGTTAAGAATTGCCTTTATGCCGTATTTTACCAAAAGATTAGCAGTATCTTGCGCATAGTCACCGGGGACGGTAATAATTCCCATTATTGCTTCGTTTTCTTGAATTATCTGTTCTAATCTATCCATGGGAAGGATCTCTAAATCCCCCAAAAAACGTCCTTGTTTATTAGGATCATCATCAAAAACCCCCACGATCCTAAATCCTCGTTCCCGGAAACCCCGATAGAGGCAAAGGGCTGCGCCCAAATTCCCTGCCCCGATTAAAACTACCGGCCAGTCATTTGTCAGCCCCAAAATCTTTAAAATATGTCGATGGAGATCCTTAACATTATAACCTACTCCACGTGTCCCAAATTCTCCAAAATAAGCAAGATCCTTGCGTACTTGAGCGGGGCTGACGCCCACTCCGTCGGCTATTTCACCGGATGATGTTGTTACAATTCCTCTTTGATCCAATCGAGTCAGATAGCGTGAATATACAGACAATCTTACGATCGAAGCTTCAGGAACTTTTTGAATTTTCATTGGATCAACCTCCTGGCTCCATAATATCATCTTTTTATTTAATTATCATTAATTCCACATAATATTTCTTTTACCTTTATTTTGTTTGTTATCTCACAAGTTATTTTTCCATTTTGTGGAGAGTAGATGGGCTCTAGCTTCGGACACCATATAAATGGAACCGGTAATTAACAGCATCTCTTCAG
Source organism: Bacillota bacterium (assembly GCA_050952465.1). Taxonomy (GTDB): domain Bacteria; phylum Bacillota; class Dehalobacteriia; order Dehalobacteriales; family Dehalobacteriaceae; genus DUPU01. The sequence continues at coordinate 1,534 of JBMNKZ010000002.1, forward strand.
TACCTGTTAATTCCAGTGCCTTATCTACCGCTTTAATAATATTTTCCTCCACTACTACTCTTTCCACATAAGGCCTGACAAATTCCGCCACCTCCTGCCACTTACCTGCCCGCGGACTGTTAGGTTTGGTTATCACGACTTTTTCAGCTAAGGGAGCAATTTCCGCCGCTACCTTTTCTCTTTCTTTATCTGCCAACATTCCAAGAAGCAACACTTTCTTTTTATTAGGCCAATAATCTCCTAAAGCCTGAACCAAAACCTTAATGCCATGATGATTATGAGCAGCATCAATCACAACTAATGGGTGATGCCGTACGGTTTCCAGCCGGCAAGGCCATACTGTCCTTGCCAATCCCTTTTTTATGGCATCTGCTCCAACCCCCAACTTTACTGCCGCTGCTACGGCCAAAGAAGCGTTAATTAGTTGGTGCTTCCCAAGAAGTGGAATCTGCAACCCGCAAAAAGAAGTTGTCTTAACCTGACAATTAAATATCTGTCCCTCATAGGTATGAGATACGGGTTCTACCCAGAAATCCTGCCCGTACTGCCAAAGAACAGCTTTCTCAGCTTCTGCTTTATTTTTAATGACTTTTAAAGCCTCCGAATCATCCGTGGCCGTAATTACATCCCGCCCAAATTTAATGATACCGGCCTTGACCCGGGCAATATCTGACACAGTTTCGCCTAAATAATCCATATGATCCATACCAATATTAGTAATTATGGAAAGCTTGGGCAGGATCACATTAGTGGAATCAATCTCGCCGCCGAGACCAACTTCAAAGACGGCAATATCCACCTGCTGCCGGGCAAAATATAAAAGGGCCAAAGCTGTACTTACCTCAAATTCAGTGGGATGCTCAACTCCCTCCTGAACCATTTGATCCAGGTGAACCCGCATTTCAGTGATCAGCTCACCAATCTTCTCTTCTTCTATTTCACGGCCGTTAATTTTAATTCTCTCAGTATATGCATGAATGTGGGGAGAGGTAAATAAGCCCACTTTCAAACCTGATTGATCAAGAATTGAGGCTAGCATGGCTGAGACAGATCCTTTGCCGTTTGTACCGCCAACATGGACTGTGGTAAGCTCTTTTTCCGGACTGCCTAAACGGGAAAGTAAATCTTGGATGCGGCCAAGACCTAAATTAATACCAAATTTGGTTAAACTTTTGAGATAGTCTATTGATTCTTGGTAGTTCATTTTTTCTCCTTGTGCCTTATTGGGCACCATGTATGGTTTCATATTGTTTAACCTTTAATCATATCTAATCGTTCCAATAGTGCTTGTTTTTTCTCCTGGTACTCACGAGCCTTTGCTTTTTCCTTTTCTACTACATGGAGAGGAGCTTTGGCTAGGAAACCTTGATTATTAAGCTTACCCTTTAGTCTTTCCAATTCTTTATCCATATTCCCTACTTCTTTTTCCAGACGGGCAATTTCTTTATCCAAATCAATCAAATCTTTTAAAGGCAGGTAAATTTGTACGTCCTTCACTACGGAAGCAGCCGCCTGTTCCGGTTTTTTCTGCTCGAGGTCAAATAACTCCACCTTTTCCGCCTGGCAGAGACCGCCGATATAAACTTTACCCTTTAATAAAATTTCCCTGCTTTTTTTACCGGCTAAAATAATAGTATTTATTTTCTTACCTAAAGGCACATTCATTTCCGCCCGAATATTCCTGATGGATCGAATCACTTCCATAATTAAGCTCATCTCTTCCCCTTCCTCTGGGAAAGACTCCATACCCTTTCCATCCGGCCAGGCAGAAAGCATTATGGTATCGAGATTCCGCTCAGGCAGATGCTGCCAGATTTCTTCCGTAATAAAAGGCATGAAAGGATGGAGCAGTTGCATCATACCACCTAAAACTTTAGTTAAAACATACTGGGCGGTATGTTTTTCAGCTCCGTCTTCTTTATATAGTCTGAGTTTTGCTAATTCAATGTACCAATCACAGAACTCATTCCAGATGAAGTCATAAAGAGTGCGGGCGGCCTCGCCCAATTCGTATTTTTCCAAGTATCGGGTCACATCATGAGCGGTTACCCGGTACCTTTCTAAAATCCACTTGTCAGCCAGATTTAGCTTAATTTCTCCTTCTCCCGGGCGATAATCCGACAAGTTCATTAAAACGAAACGGGACGCATTCCAAATCTTATTAGCAAAGTTTCTGGCGGCCTCCAGCCTTTCCTCTTGGAAACGCAAATCATTGCCCGGTGTATTTCCGGTAATCAGCATGAATCTTAAGGTATCAGCCCCATATTTATCAATAATCTCCAAGGGATCGATCCCGTTACCCAGGGATTTGCTCATTTTCCGGCCTTGGGCATCCAAAACTAACCCATGAATGAACACTTCTTTAAAAGGTTCCTCTTTCATAAACTCCAAACCCATGAAAATCATTCTGGCCACCCAGAAGAAAATAATATCACGTCCTGTGACCAACACACTGGTAGGATAAAATTGGTCCAATTCCTTGGTTTTTTCCGGCCAACCTAAGGTAGAGAAGGGCCAAAGTGCTGAACTGAACCAGGTATCCAACACGTCCGGATCCTGTTCTAATTTAAGGCTTCCGCATTTAGGGCAAACTTTAGGTGCCTCTTTACTGCAGATTACTTCGTGACAATCTTGACAGTACCAAACCGGAATCCGGTGTCCCCACCACAATTGACGGGAGATGCACCAATCTCGGATATTTTCCAGCCAACCAAGATATATTTTGGTAAACCTCTCTGGCACAAAGCGAATGTCCCCGTTTTTTACCGCCTGGATTGCCGGCTCCGCTAAAGGCTTCATTTTCACAAACCATTGGGGCGAAATGAGAGGTTCAATTATCGTGTCACAGCGATAACATTCCCCGACAGCATGGGCATGTTCTTCAATGTGATCCAAAAAGCCTTCCTGAGTTAAGTCTTCAACTATCTGTTTCCGGCATTGATAACGATCCATACCCTGGTATTTCCCTGCTTCCGCTGACATTTTCGCTTCTTTGTCAATGACCGTAATTTGGGCTAGTTTATGCCGCATGCCTACCTCAAAATCATTAGGGTCATGAGCAGGAGTAATTTTTACGGCTCCGGTGCCAAAAGAAGGATCCACGTATTCATCGGCAATAACAGGAATCTCCCGATTCACAATAGGCAATATCAATGTTAATCCGATGAAATCCCGATATCGCTCATCCTCTGGATTCACAGCCACTGCGGTATCTCCCAGCATGGTCTCCGGTCGGGTGGTGGCAATCATCACATAAGCATCACTGTCTTTAACAGGATACTTAATTAAATAAAGCTTTCCTTCCTTTTCCTGATGCTCTACCTCAATATCGGAAATGGTGGTCTGACACTTAGGGCACCAGTTAATAATATAACTGCCCCGGTAAATCAAACCCTTTTCGTATAATTTCACAAAGACCTCTTGAACTGCTTTGGAGCAGCCTTCGTCCATGGTAAAACGTTCTCTTTCCCAATCGCAGGAAGAACCTAATAAACGCAATTGCTTAGCAATCCGGTCATGATAATGTTCTTTCCATTCCCAAACTTTATCTAAAAACTTTTCCCGCCCCAAATCATATTTGGAAATACCACTCTGGGCCAAGTTCTCTTCTACCCGGGCTTGCGTCGCAATACCCGCATGATCCGTACCGGGTAGCCACAGGGTATTATCACCTCGCATCCGGTGCCATCGGGTCAAAATATCTTGGAGCGTATTATCCAGGGCATGTCCCATATGCAACTGCCCGGTTACATTCGGAGGAGGCATTACAATCGTGAAGGGTTTTTTGTCCTCCTTGACCTGATCATGGAAAAAATGATTTTCTTCCCAATAATTATACCATTTCCCTTCCACAACTTTCGGATCATATGTAGTGGAAATGCTTTTTTCCTCAGACACTCAGTTCATCCTCCTTTAATATAAAGAAACCCCTCTCATCCCTAAGGACGAAAGGGTTACTTTCGTGGTACCACCTTAATTCGAAAACCACTCTGGGTATTCGCTCTTTTAAAGAAGCTATAACGGGCTAACCCGGATAGATCTAACAATTTGCTTCAACCCATCAGTTCTGGGACGACCTTCCCGGTTCCTCTCGAAAAAGCCTTACAGCCAACGGACTTTTCTCTCTGGGCAAAAGGGCTCACCGGTACTCCTTCCCTTCTTAACTGCTGTAGATATTTACTTATGTTATATACTAACCAAGAAAAAAACACCTGTCAACTTTTTGTCGAATTTTTTTAATTTTCCTTTAAATAATCATAGTTCGATGGAGGTTTTTATCAGATAAACCTAAAATGGGCGGAAATTAAATTCTTCGCCGCCGTATAGGGATCAATTTCTTTTTGATATATGGATTCTGCTAATTTTTCCAATTCTCCGGAAACTCCCACGGCACGCCAAATATGTTTCTTTAATTCATGCTCCAGAATCTCGCGCACTTCTTCTTTCAACCGTTTTTTTCTCTGAGCTAATAATGCACCTGAAGATTCCAAATGAGTTTTATGGTCTAGGGTTCTTGTCCAAAGCTCTTTTATCCCGGATCCTGTGGTAGAAACGGTCTGCACTACGGGAGGTCTCCACCCCTTTGACTTTTTCATGTCAAGCATCGCTTCCACTTCCATTTTAACTCGATCAGCTCCGTCTAGATCCGATTTGTTCACCACAAAAATATCTGCAATTTCCATGATCCCTGCCTTAATAGTTTGAATAGCATCCCCTGCCCCCGGCGTTAGAACCACCAAAGTAGTATTGGCAATATGCATAATATCAAATTCCGACTGTCCGACCCCGACAGTTTCTATAATAATGATATCCTTTTTGAAGGCATCCATTACTTTTACCGCTTCATTGGTCGCCCGGGACAACCCGCCCAGACTTCCTCTTGTACCCATGCTGCGAATAAAAACATCCGGATCCAAGGAATGGCTTTGCATTCTAATCCGATCGCCTAAAATTGCCCCGCCAGTAAAGGGACTGGTGGGATCAATAGCAATAATGGCTACCGAAAGACCGACACGCCGGATCTCACTAACCAGTTTATCCGTAAGAGAACTTTTTCCCGCCCCGGGTGATCCCGTTATACCAATGATATAGGCATTACCGGTATATGGATAGATTTTACTCATGAACTCATTCTTTGCTTCCTCATCATTTTCAATCATGGTGATCATGCGGGCCGCTGCTCTCCGGTCTCCTTGCAGCACCCGATTTAATAAATCATCCACTTATCATCGCCTCGTCTCTATCATTATCTCCGGTTTTATATTTCATAAATTCGCTTGATAAAGGCAATTTCCTCTTTTCAGAGAAATACTTATAATTCTTCCAATTTTTAGACTTCCTGGGTTGTAATGAGATCATCCCCCCTGCCACTTTTACATAAAAAAGAACGGCTCTTTAAGCCTAAAGAACCGTCTCACACTCTACAATACTTTTTCAATTCTTTGCAGCAGTTCTTCTTTTCCTTCACCGGTTTGGGCAGAAAAGACAACCAACTCATCTGCACTGATACCTAACTGTTCTTTGAGAGTTTTTAAATTCTTTACCCGCTGGCTCTTGCTGATTTTATCTGCTTTAGTGGCAATAAGGAGACGGGGATAATTTTGATAATTTAACCATTCAAGCATTTGCCGGTCTAATGCGGTAGGAGGATGCCTAATATCAACCAACTGCCATATCTCCTTTAAGACCATCCTCCCTTTTAAGTACCGATCAATCATTTTGCCCCAATTTTCTCTGGTAACCCGAGAAACCCGGGCATAACCATACCCGGGTAAATCTACAAAATACCATGCATCGTTAATCAGATAAAAATTAATAGTTTGAGTCTTTCCCGGCTGAGAGCTGGTACGGGCTAAACCACGGCGGTTGATCAGAGTATTAATTAAGGAAGACTTCCCTACATTTGACCGTCCTGCCAATGCTATTTCCGGCAGCTGTTCTTTCGGATACTGATCTGGCAAAACGGCACTGATTGAAAATACCGATTTATTAATCCTAAGCATCTAAGGTCCTCTCCGGCCTAATCTCCGGGCTCGTGCTCCTGGGTGCCTCCTTTTCCACATGGGATTCCTTTTCTAAAAGTGCCACGGGCAGTACTTCAGACATAGAATTCACCAGGATAAACTTTAATTTTCTACTGACATTAGCCGGGATGTCTTCCAAATCCTTTTTATTTTCTGCCGGCAGAATTATTGTTTTGCACCCTGCCCGATGGGCCGCCAATACCTTTTCTTTTATTCCTCCGACAGGCAGCACCCTACCTCTCAAGGTAATTTCCCCGGTCATTGCTACTTCCTGTCTTACCTTACGCCCGCTTAATTCTGAGGCGATAGCCGTAGCCATAGTAATACCGGCAGATGGGCCGTCCTTAGGGATAGCACCTTCCGGAACATGAACATGGATATCAGTATTCTCGTAAAAATCTTCCGGGATACCCAGTTCCGAAGCAATAGACCTAATATAGGTGAACCCGGCTTGGGCTGACTCTTTCATCACATCCCCCAATTGTCCTGTCAAAGAAATCCGCCCTTTTCCTTTATGGGACTGTACCTCCACGGTTAAAACTTCTCCGCCTACCTCCGTCCAAGCCAGACCTGTCACTACACCTATTTGATCTTCTTTTTCTGCCAGGCCATATCGATATTTAGCAATACCTAAATATTGGCTGATGTTTTGGGCACTGATCTTAGCACTTTTCGTCTTCTTAGCCACAATATCCCTGGCTACTTTTCGGCATAGAGTGGCAATGTTTCTTTCTAAATTACGCACTCCAGCCTCCCGAGTATATTCGCGAATAATTGCCCGGATGGCATTTTCCGATACAGTAATCTGCTCTTCTTTCAGACCGTGCTCTTTAATCTGTTTGGGCAAAAGATACTTTACGGCAATATTTAATTTTTCTTCTTCCGTATAACCGGAGATATTAATTATTTCCATCCGATCCAATAAAGGCCGGGGTATATTATATTGTACGTTGGCAGTTGTAATAAACATTACCTTGGATAAATCAAAGGGTGCCTCAATATAATGATCGCTAAAGGTGGAGTTTTGTTCCGGATCCAATACCTCTAAAAGAGCCGACGAGGGATCACCCCGAAAATCAGAATTCATTTTATCTATTTCATCCAGTAAAAAGACAGGATTCTTCGACCCGGCCAGTTTAATGTTCTGGATAATCCGGCCCGGCATAGATCCTACATAAGTGCGACGATGGCCGCGGATTTCCGCTTCATCCCGAACTCCTCCCAAGGACATCCGCACAAACTTCCGTTCCAAGGCTCGGGAAATGGACTTGGCCAGAGAAGTTTTTCCTACTCCGGGCGGTCCCACAAAGCAGAGAATCGGCCCTTTAATTTTTTTCGCCAACTGGCGAATGGAAAGATATTCAATTATTCTTTCTTTGACTTTTTCCAACCCGTAATGATCTTCATTTAAGATTTCTTCCGCCACATTTATATCCAGACGATCTTTGGTTTCCTTATTCCAAGGAAGATCCAAAAGCCACTCCAAGTAATTCCTGACCACCATGGCTTCTGCCACCATAGGCGGCATTTTTTCTAACCTATCCAGTTCTCTTAAAGCTCTTTCATTAACCTCTTTCGGAAGTTTTGCCTTTTTGATCTTGGCTCTTAGTTCATCCACTTCTGCAGCCCGATCTTCTTTATCCCCCAGCTCTTTTTGAATCGCTTTTAACTGTTCTCGGAGATAATACTCTTTCTGGGTCTTTTCCATCTGTTTTCTGACCCGCAAGTTTATTTTTCGTTCTAGTTCCAGAATTTCCATTTCTTTAGCCAGAATGGTACATAAACCTTCCAGTCTGTCTTTAACTGAGATTGCTTCCAAAATATTTTGACGATCGGAAAGTTTAAGGTTTAAATGAGAAGCCACCACATCTGCTAAACGCCCCGGTTCTTCCAAGGTTATTACGGAAACCACTGTTTCTGGCGGTATCTTCTTACTTACCTTTACATACTGCTCAAACTGACTGACTAAATTACGCATCAAAGCTTCTGTTTCCGGATCGTTCTTTTTTATCTCATCCTCAGCTTTTGACACAGACACTTTAAGATATGGGTCGTAAGAAAGATATTTTTCGATCTTTGCCCGGTAAAGACCTTCTACCAATACTCGGATGGTTCCCCCCGGGAGCTTAAGCAGTTGTCTGATTTCTGCAACAGTCCCCACCTGATAAATATCAGTCTCATCAGGCTCATCTGTTTGCGCCTCTTTTTGCATAGCAAGAAAAATTTCCTTTTTATCCAACATAGCCTGATCAATGGCATTAATTGATTTTTCCCGCCCCACGTCTAAATGTACGATCATATATGGGAAAACCAAAACCCCTCGTAAAGGCAGCATTGGGATTTCATAAAAATTGCTTTCTTTTCTTTCCAAAAAATTCACCCCCGGATGATTAGTCTAAAGAATGCTTACCATATTCTACTCTAAAAGCTGATTTCCTGCAAATTTTGGGCGTAAGCTACAGGGTTTAAATTTTCTTTCCCGCAAGTTGTAACTTTAATCTTCTCTACCTTATTTTTAACCAAGGCCAAAGACAATACTTCTTCAAACTTTTCCACACCAATAACCTGAAAATCAACATACTTTTTAAATACCTGCTGCCAATTATCCTTAGGAATGATTACCCGTTTCGCCCCGGCAAGGCGGGCCGCTTCTACCTTAGCCACGATTCCGCCTACGGGTTTCACATATCCTCTGATCGAAACCTCCCCAGTCATCGCCACCCTATTATCCACCGGAATGCCAGTAATGGCGGAATACAAAGCTGTGGCAATGGTCACTCCGGCTGAAGGTCCATCAATGGGAATACCGCCTGGAAAGTTAACATGAATATCAAAATCCTTTGGTTCCAGATTTAAGTAATTTTTTAGAACAGTGAGTACGTTTTCTACGGAACCTTTCACTAGGCTTTTCCGGCGCAGTTTTTTTCCGCTTCCCCCGCCTACCTCTTCTTCATCAACTACACCGGTAACAATAATCTGCCCTTGTCCTTTTGCCACCGGAATTACTGTAGTCTCCAGCTCCAACAGCATGCCGATATTTGGACCTGCCACCGCTAAACCATTAACTAAGCCTACCTGGGGTTCATCCGGAACTTTTTTATCCGGTCTGGGGTCATGCTGTCCGCTGTTAATCACCCATTCAATATCCTGTAGGGTAATCTTTTTACGTTCCTCATTAATCGCTGCTCCGGCGGCAATCTGTACAATATTCACTGCTTCCCGTCCATTAGTAGCGTATTTTGTAACTACCTCTAATGCTGCGTCTTCTAACTCCAGGTTGATTTTTTGGGCTGCATTTTTCGTAATGACGGCGATTTCATGGGGCAATAAAGGCCGGAAAAAAACCTCTAAACATCTGGATCGAATCGCAGGGGGAATTTCCTCCGGTAGCCTGGTTGTTGCCGCTACCAGACGGAAATCCGCCGGCAAACCGTTTTGAAAAATATCATGTATATGTGATGGTATGTTAGTATCTTCAGGGCTATAATAAGCACTTTCCAACATTACCTTGCGATCTTCCAGAACCTTTAATAGTTTATTAATTTGAATAGAGTGAAGTTCCCCAATTTCATCAATAAAAAGAATTCCTCCATGAGCTTTTGTAACCGCCCCGGATTTTGGCTGGGGAATTCCTGCCATCCCCATCGCTCCGGCACCCTGATAAATAGGGTCATGTACCGAGCCGATTAGTGGATCGGCGATCCCTCTCTCATCAAATCTTGCTGTGGCTCCATCCACTTCTATAAATTTGGCATCCGCGGCAAAGGGACTGTCTTTATATTTTTTGGCTTCATCCAAAACCAGTCTGGCGGCAGCTGTTTTCCCCACACCGGGAGGGCCATAAATAATAATATGTTGAGGGTTAGGACCGCATAAGGCAGCACGTAGTGCTTTTAAACCTTCCTCCTGACCGATTATCTCATCGAAATGAGCCGGCCTTGTTTTTTCTGACAGAGGAACAGTTAGAGATATATCCCGCATTTTTTTTAATTTTTCCATTTCCTTTTTCGATTCACGTTCTATGGAAATTTTGTTACCCTGCTGGCCCCGAAGTAAATTCCAAAAATAGAGGCCAATTACAATGCCAAAGAAGATCTGCACAAATACCAAAATGATTACAATTCCTGAGGACATTTTTAACAACCCCTTTCCATGTCTCTGATTATTATTTGCCTGAAGAAAGAAAAAATACCCGGTAATGGGTATTTTTTTATCTTAGATTTAAGCCGAAGCTTCTTTTTTCTTAGGTCTTTCTTCTGTAAGGAGCAGGGGTTTATCCTTCTTCTCTACTGCCTCTTTTGTCACAACGCATTTTGTCACATCTTTTCTGGACGGAATGTCATACATTACATCCAGCATCAGATCTTCTAAAATTGCCCTTAAGCCCCGGGCACCTGTATTTCTTTTAATAGCTTCATTAGCAATGTAACGGAGAGCCTCTTCTTTAAATTCTAACATCACTCCGTCAATTTCCAATAGCTTTTGATATTGTTTGACCAATGCATTTTTGGGTTCCACCAGGATGCGCATTAAAGCATTGTCATCCAGGGCATCCAAGGTGACAATAATGGGCATGCGTCCGACAAATTCAGGAATTAAGCCGTATTTCAACAAATCTTCCGGCAAAATCCGGGCTAAGATTTCCCCAATCTTTTTATCGTTTTTACTTTTAATATCCGCGCCAAAACCCATGGTTTTAGATCCGGTTCTGTTTTGAATGATTTTATCTATACCATCAAAGGCACCGCCGCAAATAAACAAAATATTGGTCGTATCTAATTGAATAAATTCTTGATGAGGATGTTTTCTGCCTCCCTGAGGCGGTACACTAGCGACAGTTCCCTCAAGAATTTTTAAGAGAGCCTGCTGCACTCCTTCTCCGGATACATCCCGGGTAATGGATGGATTCTCCGATTTCCGAGCAATTTTATCAATTTCATCAATATAGACAATGCCCTTTTCCGCTTTCTCCACATCATAGTCTGCCGCTTGAATCAGTTTAAGCAGGATATTTTCCACATCCTCGCCTACATAACCGGCTTCCGTAAGGGATGTAGCATCAGCAATGGCAAAAGGTACATTCAACACCCGGGCTAGTGTCTGAGCAAGTAACGTTTTACCACTCCCAGTAGGCCCGAGCATCACGATATTGCTTTTTTGCAGCTCCACATCATCAATTTTATTGCCCAAATTAATTCTCTTGTAATGATTATAAACAGCCACCGCTAAGGATTTCTTAGCCTGTTCCTGTCCAATTACATATTGATCGAGAATACCCATAATTTCTTTGGGTTTTGGGATTTCTCCCATATCAAAGCCCAAGTCTTCACTTAATTCTTCTTCGATAATCTCGTTACACAATTCAATACATTCGTCACAGATATATACACCAGGGCCTGCTACCAACTTCTTTACCTGATCCTGAAGCTTTCCGCAAAAGGAACATTTTAATTGTCCCTTGTCGTCAGTGTACTTATACATATATTCACCTCTCTAGTCTACTTCGTGGCAGGTAACCTTTTAGATAGTATTCCGTCGATCAAACCATATTCTTTAGCTTCTATAGGATTCATAAAATAATCACGGTCAGTATCTCGGGCAATTTTCTCCAAAGACTGTCCTGTTCTTTCTGCTAATATCTTATTCAATTCGTCACGAATGCGTAATATCCTTTTAGCATGAATTTCAATATCAACCGCTTGTCCTTGAGTTCCCCCAGCCGGCTGGTGAATCATGATTTCGCTGTTAGGCAAGGCAAATCTCTTGCCAGGTGCCCCAGCTGCTAATAGAAAAGCGCCCATGCTGGCGGCCAAGCCAACACAAATGGTGGAAACATCAGGTCTTATTACCTGCATGGTGTCATAAATAGCCATACCTGCGGTGATTGATCCCCCTGGACTGTTGATATAGAGATGAATATCTTTATCAGGGTCTTCCGCCTCTAAAAAAAGCATTTGAGCAATAATTAAATTAGCCACATTATCATCAACCTGGCTACCGAGAAAAATAATTCGGTCTTTCAACAACCGGGAATAAATATCATAAGCTCTCTCTCCCCGGTTTGTTTGTTCTACTACCATGGGAATTAATGTACTCATTTATCACACCTCTCTTTGCTTTAAACAATATGATTTTTATACCCATAATAGAAGCAAATTATGCAATCTTACTTGAGTTCACCAAAAAGTCCATCGTCTTGTTCATAGCAATACCAATTTTTAACGAATCCAAACGCCCGGTGTCAGCAAGAGCTTCTTTGATCTTATCCACAGGCTGCTGATACTGGTCAGCTATCTTTTGTAATTCACTGTTCAGATCTTCCTCAGTGACCTCAAGGTTCTCTGCCTTGGCCACAGCCTCCAACACCAGATCAATTTTAACATCACGTTCAGCTTGAGGGCGATACTGCTCCTTAAGTTTATCAATATCAGTATTGGCAAACTGTAAATACTGCTCCAATTTTAATCCCTGCATGCTTAGTCTTTCGCCAAAATCCTCCACAATGCTATCTACCCTGTTGTCTATCATCACGCTGGGTATTTCCACTGAGGCAGCATCAACCACCTTGGTTAAGATTTCGTGTCTTACATGTTCCTCGGCTCTTCTTTTTGCATTTTCCTCTAAGCGTTTCTTGATATCAGCCTTCAAGTCATCCAAATTTTCAAACTCACTGACATCTTTGGCAAATTCATCATCTATGGGGGATAATTCTTTTCGTTTAATTCCTTTAATTTCTACCTTAAATAAAGCTTCTTTGCCAGCTAATTCTTCCTTGTGATATTTCTCCGGGAAGGTTACCTTGACATCCCTTTTTTCATTTAATTTTGCCCCAATCAGCTGGTCTTCAAATCCCGGAATAAAAGAACCTGAGCCAATGCCTAAGGAATGATTTTCGGAAGTTCCTCCTTCAAAGGGCTCTCCATCGATAAATCCCTGAAAAGAAATCGAGGCAATATCTCCGGTTTGGATCTCATCTTCCTCACCTAATTCAATCAATTTTGCGCACCTTTGCTGTAATTTCTCCAGTTCTTTGTCAACATCCTCTTCAACTACCGGATAGTTTGGTTTTTCCACTTCAATACCCTTATATTCTCCCAAAGTTACTTCGGGCTTCACATCAACCGTTACCTTAAAAGTAAAGGGCTTTTCTTCCTCTAGCTGGACAATCTCCACATTTGGCCTGTCAATAGGCTCTATACCTGTTTCTTCAATGGCTGCAGCAATATTCGGGAGGATCATAAGTTCTGCCGCTTCTTGCAACAAAGCAGCTTTCCCAATATATCTTTCTAAAATTGCCTTAGGTGCTTTCCCTTTCCTAAAACCAGGGATATTTACCTTTTTAACCAGTTTATTGTGTGCTTGTTGTATCGCCCGTTCTACTTGATCAGTTTCTACCTCAATGTCCAGCTGCATTTTATTCGTGTCTATTTTCTCCAAGTTAACTTTCATTAATGTTCCTCCTTTAGTATGTACGTGTCACATTTAATAATTCCCATCAATTGCTAATTTTAAACAATTACTAAGAAATATGCTTATTTCAATTCTACAATTTCTTACTATTTTCCTTCCTCGCCAAAAATAAAATCAGCATAATAAAGAATTTTAAAGCAATATGAAAAAGCCCCCAATACGGGGGTTACAAATTGGAGCGGGCGAAGGGATTCGAACCCTCGACTTCAACCTTGGCAAGGTTGCACTCTACCACTGAGTTACGCCCGCATAATAATGTATTGGTTGCTTATTAAAACTGTTAACTATCGGATATAATAAATGGTGCGGGAGAAGGGACTTGAACCCCCACGGTTACCCGCCAGATCCTAAGTCTGGTGCGTCTGCCAATTCCGCCACTCCCGCTAAATCTTGGAGACATTACAAAAAGTATGCCCCCCTAAATAATTGGTGGGCCATCACGGACTCGAACCGGGGACACCCTGATTAAGAGTCAGGTGCTCTACCAACTGAGCTAATGGCCCAAAAAAAATGGCTGGGGCGGCTGGATTCGAACCAACGCATGACGATTCCAAAGACCGTTGCCTTACCGCTTGGCTACGCCCCATCGTAGATTAAATTGGGGTGGATGAAGGGATTTGAACCCTCGAGTGCCGGAGCCACAATCCGGTGCGTTGACCGCTTCGCCACATCCACCATCTAACTTCTGTAGCCACAAAAATAATATTAACAAACCAATAATAAAATGTCAAGCAAACAATAGAAAGTAATTTTCTCCTAATATGGGATGGTTTTGCCGGTTAAAAAAGCGCTATAAAGCGCTTTAACTTTTCTGGCGCGCCTGAAGGGACTCGAACCCCTGGCACACGGATTAGAAGTCCGTTGCTCTATCCACCTGAGCTACAGGCGCATATTAAGTGATTCTTAGCTTCAGAATACCTACTTCGCCTGAAGCTTAGAAGAACTTATCCAGGGACGTAGTAGCCGTTACGGCTGGTACATCATCGGATAAATAAACCTACATGAAATTATTGGAGCGGGTGATGGGAATCGAACCCACGTGACCAGCTTGGAAGGCTGGAGCTCTACCATTGAGCTACACCCGCATGCATTGTCTCTCGAACTGACAAAGAATAGTATACCCGAAAGACATTCTTAGGTCAAAAACGATTTTCCTGTCATCAGAGACTGCTATCAGCGTTCTAGTTCGTTATAGTCATTTTTTCGCCAGATATCTTTATCTTTTGTTATTTTTTAATAAAGTACCCTGACCTTATTAAATTATTTCCTAATCTGCTCTGTTTATACCGTCGCTGATAATATTTTTTCTAACAAAGGAAGCACAGCTTTAAACGCTTTTCCCCGGTGGCTGATAGAATTCTTCTCCTCCATGGCTAATTCGGCCATGGTTTTTCCTAATTCGGGGAGAAAAAACAAGGGATCATAGCCAAAACCGTTAGTACCCCTTGCTTCTGTCAAAATCAGTCCCTCACAGAACCCCTCACAATATACCGTCTGTCCAGAAGGTTCGACTACAGCAATGGTACAGGAGAATCTAGCTTTTCTTTGGTCTTCGGGCACCCCCTCCAACATCTTTAGAAGCTTTTCATTATTTTTTTGATCATTTCCCTCCTCCCCGGCAAAGCGTGCAGAGTTTACTCCCGGAAGTCCCCCCAGGTAGTCTACCACCAACCCCGAATCATCGGCCAGGGAAACCAATCCCGTTTTTTCAGCAGCAGAAGCTGCCTTTAACCTGGCATTTTCCCGGAAAGTACTCCCTGTCTCCAAAACTTTGGGGAGTTCCGGAAAATCCTTTAAGGAAAGAACCGTCCAAGGGTATCTACTGGTTAAACTCCTAAATTCATGGAGTTTTCCTTGATTTCCCGTAGCTAAAATAATCTTCTTCATCGACATTCTCCAGAAACACCAATATTTAATCCTAGTACCTTTTTTTGTATCTCAATTAAATCCTTAATACCTTTTTCTGCCATGCGAAGCATCTCGTTCATTTCATCCCGAGTAAAAGGCTGAGCTTCTGCCGTACCCTGGATTTCAACAAACTTCCCTACACCAGTCATCACAATGTTCATATCAACCTCGGCCTGAGAATCTTCGTGAAAACAAAGGTCTAAAAGTAATTCCCCATTGACTTTGCCCACGCTTACGGCCGCCAGCCAATCAAGAACGGGAAGTTCCGGCCATTTTTCCTCTTCTTTTAATTTTATTAAGGCATCCACCAGGGCCATAAAACTCCCGGTAATAGAAGTAGTCCTGGTTCCACCGTCGGCTTGAATTACGTCACAATCTATGTAAATCGTCCGTTCCCCCAGCTTAGATAAATCCACCACTGACCTTAGGGAGCGACCGATCAATCTTTGTATTTCATGAGTGCGTCCTGAAATTTTTCCCTTGGCTGATTCCCGAATCGTTCTTACTTCAGTGGCCCTGGGTAGCATGGAATATTCCGCTGTAATCCATCCTTGAGAACTTCCTTTTAAAAAGGGCGGCACCTTGTCATCCACCGTAGCCGTACAAATAACCTTGGTATCTCCCATTTCGATAAAAACAGAACCCTCCGCGTTTTTTAAATAGCCCCTGGTAACCTTCACCGATCTTAATTCTTCTGCTTGTCTTCCATCAACCCGCATTCTTAATCTCCTCTCAGTCAACGCTCCATGGCATCAGATGACCGTTAGTATGCACTGCTTCATGTTCCAATTTTTAGTATAGCATTTTATCCTCCCCTGGTAAAGGAGGGGATAGCCTAATTATGCGGAACCTGCGGCAGACTAACTATCGGTTGCATAATAGTCCTTTATGGACATCAACCTTGCTAGTCTTTTTAAGCCGCAGGTTCTAAGTATATTTTCTCCTGAAAAAAGAGAAATATTAATAAAAGGCTTTTCTATCTTATGTAAAATTTTACTTTGTCTTTAAATGCTTAGATCCTTCGATAACGCTTAGGATAACAATCTTGGATGATTCACCGTCCCCCTGGATCCTTTAGGTTCTTCCATGAATACAGCAGCCGATGGCCCCATTAAACTGGGGTTCCTTCGGCACAATTACCTCTACTCCAAACTCTCTTTCTATTATTTTTTTAATAGCTTGGTTAAAAGCCACTCCTCCCGTAAAAATAATGTTCTCGCTCATTAACTGATTTAGCATGGGCTTAATCCGGTTGACTATGGTTTGATTCACGCCGGCGGCTAGTCTCTCCACGGGAATGCCTTCGATAATTTTTCCAATTAATTCTGATTCACCAAAAACGGCGCAAGTGGAAGATAACTCCACTGGTTCAGCTTCATGCTTACCTAATTCTTCTAATGATATCCCTAAAACGCGGGACATGTTTTCCAAAAACCTGCCGGAACTCGCCGCACATTTATCGTTGGTTTGAAAATCCACCATTCTTCCTTTAACCACTTTAACTATCTTGCTGTCCTGTCCACCTAAATCCATTAAAGTAAAAGTGTTGAGGCCGGTCTGGTTCATAGCACCTAAAACATGAGCCTTAATTTCCGGAATTACATCCCCACCCACAATTTTCACGGTTAATCTCCCGTATCCGGTGGATACTACCTTTCCCTCGGTTTCAAGATGCAGTTTGCCAAAATTTATGCGTAATTCTCCCGCCTCTAAATGACCATACTGCCGGTAAAATTCTATTGTATCAAAGCGGTGGAAAACCCATTCCTGCTTCTTTTCTAAAGCGATTTTTACATGTCTGCTGCCTAAATCTATTCCTAAAACCACATATTTCACCTCATCATATCCAAGAAGGAATCGATTCTCATTTTACTTCGGGCATCCACAGGCCCAGGCTGGTCACCCTCTAAACTAAGCATGGGAATATTAAGCTTAGTACGGAAGATAATGTCTTCTATTTGGCGGAAGCAAAAACTCTGGGTGTAATGAATCAGCATATCCAGTTTCCTTTCCTTAATTGCCTGTTCAATGTCAGCTAAACGCTTAAAAACATGATAAGGATAGGTATATTGTTGATATTGCTCAATCAAATCAGCAGTATAAAAAGGCATAGAAAACTGCCTTTGCACCTCATTAAAAACAACCCGTCCCCCTTTTTGTTCTAAATAATCATAAAGATCAGTGATAATAGGGGGAACTCCGATAAAGCCGATTCTAATCTCATCTTTAAAGGGAGTTCTTTCTTTAACCTTTTTAATAAAAGCTTCTGCTTCTTCAGCAAATTGGACTGGGTTACTGTTAAAGTCACTGCAACTGACCTGGAAAAGATGGTTTTCCCATCCGCTCACGAGATTTTCCTCATATGTTAACCGGTCAATTTCCCAAATTAGTTTACGTACCTGATCCAGCTCTTGTTTTTTCTTATTTACTTCCTGCCAATTAGTACCCAGCCGTTCCATCAGTTTTTCTATTTGCAATTTGAGCAAATCCCGATCCTGATCAAAGGGAAAGGCAAAAGGGATGATTTCAATACCCTCTAATTCAAGTGTTTCCATTAAGGCGTGGGTATTGGAACAATCCCCCTGGGTCACCGCGATTACCTTTTTAATCTCCGGCTCTGATATAACTGTACCATAAATCCCCTTAATCCACCCGCATAAATTCCGAGGATATCCGGCCAGTTCCGCCTTCTCAATGGGAACGCGGGTTTCCTTACTTGTAATAAATATATTGTTCAAATCTACCGGAACATATCCTCCAGCATAAATCACCTCAACCGGAATGGTTGTTGTTAATCCAATTTTTTCTGTCAAAAAGTGCACCCCATCTCAGTCTTGTCAGATTCATTTCTGTTATTATAACGCAAGGGTAAAAAATTTTCGAGTCAATATTAATGTTTCCCGGTCTTTTGCGTCTTTCCATTTAACTTGCCCACTATTTTACATCCAAAAAAAGAAAACCTGGCTTACGCCAAGCCGAAGGCTTAGTGGAATAGGGCCTTTTAAAAGAAAAAAGCGCAATGCGCTTTTACTGTTTAAAAAGTTTTACCTTATTGTCTAATGATAATCTCTTCATTTCGAGCCATCGTAGTTGAAACATCCATATGACCGGCAATGGTTTCTACCTTCTGTCCGTCAACTAGGATTTGCACCTCTTGGATGGTCGGAAACTGGGTCAAAGTATTCACCACAGAGTAAACCGTCATTTCCTCGTTCATGGAACCACCGGGATGATTTACTACCAATTCCCCACTAAAGTCAACAATACATACCCCATCCGGGCGCACATTAATATCCAAAAGTTCTGTTCCCACCGGAATTGTCGGTAATAATCCGGATTCGACACTAGGGCCGGCGATCAATTCCTGCATTACCGCCCGGGCAATCCCTTCTACCTTAGGTATATCTCTCATTTCACACACCAGATGCTGTCCTGACTCGTCACTAAAATATAAAGCAATCTCTTTCGTTTCCCCAATTAAGGCTTCATTTAAAAATTCCGTTCCTTCCAACCCTTCCAGGCTCTCTGTGGTCGGGGTTTCCTCCCCCCCACTTTTCCAGGCTTGGAGCCGGTCTATTAAAGCGCACCCGGCTGTCATTGATACCAAAAAAACCAGCAGCACAACTAAGCCGACTCCCATAAGATTGTGCCTTCCCTTGAAAAGCTTCATTTTTCTCCTTCCCCTCCTCATACTACTCCTTAATTATTTAAGAATGACGATTAGTAATATGTATAAGGGAAGGGTGATTTTTAGTACAAGTTTTTTTAAGAAATTACGCAAGTTCTTAATTCAGATAGAGATTCTTTTACCCCATCTGAATTCTAGAAATGCTAATGCATAGCTTAGTTGGCGTTTGACTTTGACTCTCGCCTCAAGAGGCGGGAAGCTTACGCCAAATTAGTCTGTTTAAAGAGAATATACCTCCACTTCAGGTATTACTTTGATTTGATGTTTTTCTAAAACCTCTACCGCTTCGTCAATTTGTTCCACCCGAAAAATATTAATTGCTTCACACCCCGACTGGCCTATGAAAGCATACAAATACTCCAGGTTAATTTTTTCTTTATCTAGAATCTCCAATACTCGGGCTAATCCCCCAGGAATATCAGGCATCTCTACAGCAATAACTTCTGTCATGCTCACGGTGAAATCATTTTCTTTCAATACTTGATAAGCAATATCTGGTTTATCCACAATTAACCGAAGAATTCCAAAATCTGAGGTATCAGCGATGGAAAGGGCCCGAATGTTCACTCCTACCTTAGCTAAAAGCTTAGTCACTTCAGCCAGGCGTCCGCATTTATTCTCTAGAAAAACAGATATTTGCTGCACACTCATTTTGCTTGACCCTCCTTTATTAGTTCCTTTTAATTCCATTGTTACCTTTTCTCCTTCGATTGTCAATATTAAAATCTCCGCTTATCCGTGACCCGTTTGGCCTTGCCTTGGCTTCGCGCTAGTTTTTTCGGTTCTACTAAGGTTACCTTGCAGGAAATTCCTAAAACGCTGTCCAATTGATGCTTAATTAAATGCTCAAGTTGCTCCAGGCGTCGCACCTTATCGGAAAACATCCGATCGGAAACCTCTACCTGCACTTCCAATGTATCTAAATTATTTATCCGATCCACTATCAAATGATAATTTGGACTGGCGTAGCCACTTTCCAAGAGGACACTTTCCACTTGAGAAGGAAAAATATTTACACCCCGGATAATAAGCATATCGTCACTCCGCCCGGTAATTCTAGACATGCGGACATGAGTCCGGCCGCAAGGACATTCTTCAATATGCAGAGATGAAAGGTCTCTGGTGCGATAACGGATCACAGGAAAACCTTCCTTTGTAATGGTGGTGAATACTAGTTCACCTTTTTCTCCGTAAGGAAGAGTCTCCCCGGTTTCCGGATTGATGATCTCAGGAATGAAGTGATCTTCAAAAATATGAAGACCGTTTTTCTCACTGCATTCCATAGCCACTCCGGGGCCCATCACTTCGCTTAAACCATAAATATCATGAGCACTTAAACCTAACCTGTTTTCAATTTCTTTTCTCATAGCCTCAGTCCAAGGTTCCGCCCCGAAAATTCCGGCTTTAAGTTTAATTTCCTCTTTGTTGATACCCAACTCTTCCATTTCTTCCGCCAGAACGAGAGCATAGGAGGGGGTACAGGCCAAGGCAGTACTGCCGAAATCCTTCATAATCATAACCTGTCTTTTATTATTACCCCCGGAGGTAGGGATAACAGATGCGCCAACCTTTTCCGCCCCGTTATGAATGCCTAACCCGCCAGTAAACAAACCATATCCATAGGAAATCTGGATCACATCCTGCTTGGTTACTCCGGCAAATCCTAAGGATCTGGCAGCCAATTCCGACCAAGTATTCAAGTCCTGACGGGTATAACCCACAACAATAGGTTTCCCGGTAGTACCCGAAGAGGAATGAATCCTGACAATTTCGCTTAAAGGGGCGGCAAATAAACCGTAAGGATAATTATCTCTTAAGTCTGTTTTTACAGTAAAGGGAAGTTTGGATAGATCCGAAAGCTGCTTAATGTCACCGGGCTCCACGCCTTTTTCCTGCATCGCTTTTCGGTAATGAGGCACATTATGGTATACTCTTTCCACCGTTTGTTTTAAGCGTTCCAATTGTAAAGTTTCCAACTCTTCCCGAGGCATACATTCATACCTCTCATTCCAATACATGTTAATCACCCCATATTATTATTCTTTAAATTAGTTAATTAAAATAAAAAACACTTCGCGTCTTAGGGACGGAAAGTGCACCGCGGTACCACCCAAATTGGTTAAAAACCCACTCTTAAGGTACAGG
This sequence comes from Bacillota bacterium, assembly GCA_050952465.1. Taxonomy (GTDB): domain Bacteria; phylum Bacillota; class Dehalobacteriia; order Dehalobacteriales; family Dehalobacteriaceae; genus DUPU01. The sequence goes on from JBMNKZ010000002.1 coordinate 22,768, forward strand.
AATAACAACATTCTTCCTTTGAATTAAGGTAAATAAATAAAAAGCTTTTTGTCTAAGGACAAAAAGCATTACCACCTTAAATCAAAAGTACAGGGTTGTTACCCGATACCTGTCTTCGCTAACGGGAATTCCCGGCTAAAGCTACCACCTGGAAAAACCCCAGGCTTCACCCCGCAGTTCAAGAGTGAATTTCTGTTAACTTAACTTTGAAATGCTCTCAATCTCCGGCATTTCTTCCCTGTAAAAGTATCCATTAACATACTTGTCTCTATCATTACTTTTCTCTATAAAATTATTAATAGTTTAACATAAAGGCATTCCTTTAGCAATATATTTTACGTTTTTTGTATCCCGGTAAAATCCAATTAGGCAATCTTCTCCACCAGCTTGATAAAAGAGGCGAGTATCGCGCGGGATGAACGTACCAAAAGTTCCACATTTTCAAGGTTGCAGTTGTTAATTACCCTTTGTGCAGCTATATGAACTATCTCGTGAGGTTTATCAATGGCAATGAATTCAGGAACATCTGCATACTGTTTCCGGCAAGAATCATACCATTTTCCAAAGGCACAGCTGTGATGATCACTAACAGTAATGCCTTTTCCCGCATTCTTGATGGTATCACGCAAAAAATTAGCATGGTCAATTAAGCGAAGAGACAAATTAGCAATATTCGTACCATCATCATGAACCACCAGTGCCGGATTAACTATGTCATACAAGAACTTGGCTTCATTAACAATGCGATCCCCAAAATCTACCCCTGCTGCCAACTCTGTTGCCAGATTGGCTGTGCTGTCTATAGCCACGGATTGTTGCTGCATGGAACTGGCAATAACGTTTATCATTAAAGCAACATTATCTATTTGGTCAGTTTGTTCTTTAATAACATTGCCCATTTTATTGGAGCTCTCCATATATGCCTTTAAACTTTTTTGTACACTTAATGCTCCTTGTTCCGTAGTATCCGAACGTTCTTTTACCGTATTGGTTATTAATTTTACTTTTTTTACAGCTTCCTTAGACTGCCCGGCAAGTTTACGTACTTCGTCAGCTACTACAGCAAATCCCCGCCCCTGCTCGCCGGCTCTGGCTGCTTCAATAGCAGCGTTTAAGGATAATAAATTCGTTTGGTCGGCTATTTCAGCCACATTTTCGTTAATTTCATCCATTTTGTTTACTTCACTATGTAATTCGGTAATATTATCCACCATCTGCTTTAAAATTCCCTGCACCTTTTCCCCTTCACTCAACAAACCATTGATCTGACTAACATTATCAGCAAAACCGAGATTAATCTTTTCCATAGCGGCGGATAGCTCCTTTGAAGAAGCTGTTACCTCCTCGGTAGTTGCTGACAACTCTTGGTTTGAGGCGGCGAGGTCGGCAGTCTTATCGGCTACCTCCTGAACCTTGAGGGCTGTTTGAAAAGCTATAAGTTCTGTATGAGCCAATGTAAAGTTCGCTAATGCAGAAATAAACCGGATATTATGCATAGTAATACCAACCCCATTCTTATTAGTAATGATTATAATTATACATAATGGGTTGATTTTCCTCCTGCTGGAGCTAAATTTTAAAAGTTTTAATTTTAAGGTAGCATTATGTAGGTAAGTGTAATAATTTCTATAATGATTGTCTGAAATTGATGATAAATGTTGTAATATTTTTGCTTTGACAATGTTTTAACTTCTTATCCTTTATCCTATAAGGGCCTCAATTGTATCTAGACAAGAAATTGTATTTGGGCTTTAGATAACATTTCTTATATTTTTTGTGCCGTCAAAACTAAAAACAATAGGTCGGCCTTCCAAAACAGTCTCTAAATGCACCGTTTTTCCCCAAAGATTATAAACATAGGGTAGAGTTTTTTCTAAATAATAGGTATCCAGATCTACGCCTTCATGGCAATGCCGGATAAACAACTGACCATTACCTTTATAGTCACCATCTTCCACCAGAAGATAAGGATGTCCCCCATTGACTAAATTAGCGACAATCCCGTCCCGTACCGCTTCCCATTCCGTATCCGTCACCTTCCACTGCTGACCCTGTTTTTTGAATAAATAAAGGTCTAAATCCCTGACTAAATCCCTAGTGAGATAATTTCTAAGGAAGGAAATATCATTTTCCGTTTCTCTTACCTCAAAAATTTTGGCTAATCCTTCACCGCCCGGTCGTCCAAATCTTTCTTTCTCTTCTTCCGTTGGATTATCCCATCGTTTTTCAATATCTTCAAATATTTTCATACCTAAAAGATAAGGATTTAATTGGTTTCTGCTCTTTTGCAGGATGCCCGCATGCAGGCGGGCAAATTCCAAAGTTTCCTCATCACTAAGGTTCATATTTCGAAGTATTCTCGCATGCCAAAGGGCCGCCCAACCCTCATTCATAATCTTGGTTTCCACCTGGGGCCAGAAATAATACATTTCATCTCGCACCATGGCCAGGATTTCTCTTTGCCAGTCTTTTAAACTGTGGCTGTGGGTCATGATAAAACCTATGAGATCCTTATCCGGATGAGGAGGAAACTTTTTTTCTTCTTTCGGCTCATCTTCCTGTTCCTTTTCACCTATAGCCCAAATATCATCATAGGGTGTTTCCGGTTTAATTTTCTTTTTCGGTTTCTCTTTCTGATTTAACTTTTTTATTTGATGAAAATCAATATGTTCCTGAATGGCCAAAGCACAGTCTAAGGTTTTTTCCACCTCCTCCTGGCCATACAAAAATTCATACTCTCTGATGCGGTCAGCATTTACGGACATGGTTTCGATCATATCCCGATTGGTTCTTTGAAACCAGACATTATTTTTAAAAAAATCACAATGGGCGAAGACATGGGCGATGACCAGCTTATTTTGAATCAAGGAATTCCTTTCCAAAAGAAAAGCATAACAAGGGTTGGAATTTACTACCAACTCGTAAATCCTACTTAAATTAAAATCATACATAGTTTTTAAGCGAAAATAATGTTTGCCGAAGCTCCAATGGGTAAAACGGGTGGGCATACCATAAGCTCCAATGGTATAAAGGACATCAGCCGGACAAAGCTCAAAACGCATAGGAAAGAAGTCCAGTCCAAACTTTTTGGCCTGTCTGGATATTTCATCAATGGCCTGTTCCAATCTATAAAGTTCAGTGTCCACTGGCATCTCCTTTCTCCGAGAACAAACAGTTCTAGAAACTGATTGCTCCTGGATAACGATTTCTAACCATAAGATGGAGTAAAACTCCATCTTATGCTAAGAACTCTGTTTATCCGAAAAGAATTTCTTTAAAGCCGAATAGATCTCCTTCTTATTTTTTATGGTCACCGTAGTCAAATTATCCGCTTTTATTTTTTCATACACGGAGAGAAGGGTACTGTTCCGATAGTAGGGGCTGGTAATCTCCCCATAACCGAATAGGTTGCATAAAGGTAAAATCTGTTTAATGATTTTAAGACAATTATCATTGTCCGAGGGGAGATTATCTCCATCGGAAAAATGAAAAGGATAAATATTATAACGATCAGGGGCAAACCTTTGCCGGATGATATCCAAAGCCAGCTGATAAACAGAAGAGCACCGAGTTCCTCCGCTCTCTCCTTTAGTAAAAAACTCCTCTTCGGTAACTTCTTTGGCTTGAGTATGATGGGCCAAAAAAACAATCTCTACCTGATGATACTTGGTGCGTAGAAATCTCACCATCCAGAAAAAAAATGTCCGGGCAATATATTTTTCAAAATTTCCCATAGAGCCGGAGGTATCCATCATAGCGATCACCACCGCATTAGACTCCGCCCGGTAAACTGTTTCCCAGGTTTTGAACCTGAGATCATCCCTGGTAATATTATACTTTTCAGAGCCCTTTTGGGCATTCCGCTTAATAGCTTCTAAAATTGTGCGTTTCTTATCAATATTACTTAAAATACCCGCCTTCCTTACGTCATTGAACCTGGTGGAAACCGCCTGGAGATTCTGTTTTGGCTTTTCTTTTAACTTGGGTAATACCAAATCTTGAAAAACCATTTCCGCCAATTCGTCAAAGCTTACATCCGCCTCATAATAGTCAGTGCCCGGTTCATCACCGGCCCCTGGCCCCCTTCCCTGTCCGTCGGCATTCCCTCGATCCGTCCCGATCACATCTCCGGGTTTGCTGCCTCCCTCACCCTGTCCCCCATGCTTTTGCTTATTATAATTAAAGCGAAAACGATATTCATCCAGGGTTCGAATAGGGAGCTTCGTTATTTTTTTTCCATCGGACATAATTACGCTCTCTTCGCTGATAATATCGGAAAGATTATTCTTAATTGCTTCTCTGACTTTTTCATTATGTCGCTGCTGATCCAACTCCCCTTTCCGATGTAGTGTCCAATTGTCCCGAGAAATAATTGATTTATCTGCCATTTTTCATCACCACACTTAACGGTTTAACAAGCTGCCAATATATCTGAGGGTTTCGTTGGCGCATATGGGACAATAACCATGATAGTTGATTAACCGGGCCACCACATCATTAATTTTTTTCAGCTGTTCCGGGTCAGGATTTTTAGCGGAAGTGGTGATCTTCACTACATCCTTTAGATCTGCAAATAATTTCTTTTCTATCGCCTCCTTGAGACGTTCATGGGAGTTATAGTCAAACTTTTTCTCTTTTCGAGCATAACTGGACAGGCGAATAAGAATTTCTTCCCGAAAAGTTTTCTTGGCATTATCGGAAACACCAATCTGCTCCTCAATAGAGCGCATCAGCCTTTCATCGGGATCCATTTCTTCGTCGGTAATGGGATCTTTTACCTTAATATCGTTACAATAGGCCTCCACGTTGTCTAAATAGTTTTCAAAGAGAGCCCGTGCGGATTCTTCATAAGAATAAACAAAAGCCCTTTGCACTTCCTTTTTGGCAAAATCATCAAATTCTTTTCGGGCAATGGCCAAAAAGTTCAGAAGTCGTTCTTTCTCCTCTTTGGTAATGGAGGGATGCTGATCCATTCCTTCTTTTAGTGCCCGTAAAATATCCAAAGCATTAATGCATTTGGCATCAGAATTAATTAAAGCACTGGAAATACGGTTAATGACATACCGGGGGTCTATTCCGCTCATTCCTTCCCCTTCACTTTCTCCTTGCAACTCTTTGATGTCATTTTGCTTGAAATCCTCTACATCTTCCCCGTCATAAAGCTTCATTTTCTTTAGTAAATCTACACCTTGCTTCTTGGATTCTTTTAATCGGGAGAGGACGGAGAAAACCGCGGCCGCTCTTAAAGCAAAAGGGGCAAGATGGACATCGTTTAAATCACTCTGGCCAATTAATTTCTCATATATTTTTACCTCATCCGTGACCCTCAAATTATAAGGGATAGGCATTACTAAAATTCTGGAGTGGAGTGCTTCATTCTTTTTATTACTGATAAAGGAGCGATATTCTGTTTCATTGGAATGGGCAATCACCATTTCATCAGCGGAAATCAAGGCAAATCTCCCTGCTTTAAAATTTCCCTCCTGGGAAAGACTTAAAAGATGATAAAGAAACTTCTCATCGCATTTCAGCATTTCTTGGAACTCCATGAGTCCTCGATTAGATTTATTTAGTTCACCGTCGAAGCGATATGATCTGGGATCGGATTCCGAACCATACTCAGTAATAGTGGAAAAATCAATGCTACCAGTTAGATCTGCAATATCCTGGGATTTGGGATCAGAGGGGCTGAAAGTGCCAATACCCACCCGGTTCTCTTCTGAAAAGACCACTCGCTCTATTTCCACATCCTCCACCCGGCCGTGATATTTTTCCTGTACCATCATCCGACAGGAGGGGCAAAGATTTCCTTCAATCCTAATTCCTAATTCCTGCTCAAATTCCCGTCTTAAAACCTCTGGGATTAAGTGCATCGGTTCTTCATGCATCGGGCAGTTTTTAATAGCGTAAACAGCCCCCTCCTCTGTTTGAGTATATTCCTCCAATCCTCGTTTCAGCAGTGTCACTATTGTAGATTTCCCCCCGCTCACCGGTCCCATCAACAGTAGAATCCGTTTCCTCACATCTAAACGACGAGCGGCCGAATGAAAGTATTCCTCTACCAGACGCTCTAATACCGCGTCTAAACCAAATATTTCATGGGAAAAAAAGTGATATCGTTTTCCCCAGTCAGTTTCTTCTACACCGGCTGCCTTTATCATATCGTAAATACGAGTATGGGCAGTTTTAACTATACTCGGGTTCTTTTTTACCAATTCTATATAGTCACGGAACGTTCCCTGCCAAATTAATTTTTCCTGTTGGAGCCGGTACTCCTGCAAAGACTTTATAAAATCCAATCTTATCCCCCCATTTCATTTAATTCATTAGATTTTCTTTTGCCTTTTCATTTATTATCTCAGGCTTCCTTCTATTCTCTTGTTAAAAATTTTCTTACCTTAGTGCGTTTCAACGCCTCGTTATATTTATATGGTAAATACCGTCTAAAAAGAAGTTAGATAATCTTTGTCTTTAGATTCTCGTCCCCCTTTCCCGAGAAACCAGTATAATATTTTTAAAATTGGGTAAAGATGTAAATAAGTTAGCGAACAGGTTATCCTCGAAAGGGAGGTGAATCCATGCCTTACATCTGCCCTAGCTGTAGGAAAACAAAGAAACTGCCTGACTTTTGCTGCGGTGCATCCATGATTCCTGTAGGCACGTATTATTGCTCTACCTGTAAAAATACTTCAACAACTTTATCTAACTGCTGCGGGAATTCTATGGAAAAATTTTAATGGCTTAAATTAATGACATTAATTTAAAGGGAGTGTCCTAGTATATTATGGGACACTCCCTTTGTCACTCTGGCTTAGTTAAATTCTTTCGAATTACCTCAGTTTACTGCTTGTGATACCACCATCGCTACTCCTTCCGTTTACTCCCTCCGTTGGCTTCACTACAGGGGTTGTCGCATTAAGCCTCCTTAGGTGTTGCATAATATGCACCCCTAATGACCCGACAAAACTATTGTTTTACAACCCCGTTATTTTTTCGTAAATGTATAAACCTGTTATTTAATGGCAATTATATGCATAAACATACAATGAATACTATGCGGAGGGGTAATTATGAGCGCAAAAGCATTACTGCAAATATATATTAAACAAGGTAAAGAGTACAAAAAGATGCTGGAAAAAGTAAATTACAATGGCTGCCATACATCAAAAATTAAAGCCATTGATCAAAGATTAAAAAAAGCAGCTAAGACCTTAAAACAGATCTAAGAAATGACATGCGTTTCTCCAGAACAAAATTTGGTAAACTTAGACTCTTATTCTCGGCAAATTTTGTATGCTGAAAAAGATTAAGTTTCATCATTATGGGAAACAATGTTTGCATGAAGAACTTTTAAGGAGGATAATGCTATGGATACTATTGAAAGCAATCTAAAATACTTTACTGAAAGACACGGGGAAATCTACAATGCCTACGAAAACTACGGAAAGATGGTACACTATAAAGGAGGCCCGTTAGATGAAAAAACCCGCTGGCTGATTAAGGTAGCCCTGTCTACAGCATGTCAATATCCCTATGCTTTAAGAACTCACATTATTAAGGCTATTAAAAGCGGCTGTACCCGGGAGGAAATTGAACATACCATTCTGCTGGCTGCTCCCACTGTAGGCTTTCCCAAAACCATGGAGGGCATTTTAATTCTCCGGGAAGAAATGGGAGAAACAGAAAGCACCAACCCTAATATCGTTACTGCTAAGACTATGAAAAACTAAAACATGTTAATGATTTTTAAAGACCCAGGTTAGTTAAGATACTCCTGGGTCTTTAAGTTAATTTTAACTTTATAATTAATTGGAAGAAGTTTTTAATTCATTTTCAAAATAAATGCTGGTACTGGGGAAAGCAGGAGATACCCCTTCATTTTCTAAAATAGACATGATTTTCAGATTAACATCTTCTTTTATCTGAAGAAATTCTCCCCAATTAGTTGTATTAGTGAAAAAATAGAGAAATATATTAAGACTGGTTTCCCCAAAGGAATCAAAATTGACAAAAATAGTTTCTGGATGAATCCCAGGATGATTCACCAGCATGTTCTTAATTTCCTTAAGAGATTTTTCCAATTTATCTCTTGGTGTACCATAAGTAACCCTTAAATTAAAGGTAATCCGCCGTTTACCCATCCGGCTCCAATTGGTAATGGGCTCGTTGGCCAGGGTAGAATTTGGCATGGTCACAACAGCTTGGGCAAAAGTTCGAATTTTGGTACTGCGAAAATTTATATCTTCCACTGTCCCTTCGACGCTGGGGGTTAATATCCAATCCCCAATAGAAAAAGGTTTATCTGTTATTATCACAATACCGCCAAATAAGTTTGCCAAGGTTTGCTGAGCGGCCAGGGCAAAAGCCAATCCCCCTAACCCCAATCCGGCAATAAATCCGTTTATATCATAATCCCATTCTTGAAGGATTACACTTAGGGCCAGCACAATAATGACGAATTTTACCACCTTAGATAAAAAAGGGATTAATATTTTATCGATTTTCATGCCGGTAATATCTGCTATTTCCCGAGTAAAAACACGATGATTTCCCACTAATTTATAAAAACCCAAAGCTATCAGGATTACTAAAAAAGTGCGAAATACTCTGGAAATTAAAAAGTTGGTTTCCCCGCTTAAGGGAAGATACATTAAAGCCAAATATATCCCTAATGCAATAAATAGCAACTTAAAAGATTGTTCAAATGCCTGTACTAAATAATTATCCAGTTCAGTTTTTGTATTCCTGGTAAATCTAAGTAGTAGCCCAAAAATTTTACGGGTAAAAAATCTCCGAAAGAGCAAAAAGATAAAAAATATACATAGGGCCACTCCGATTCTAATGAGCCAAGGGATCAGTGTGTGGCTGGAGAAAGGAATATAGGTATAAACATTTAATAAAGCATCTATATAGTCTTGATAGTCTTGCAATCTCCATCACCTCCGGGACAAGGGGGCAGGTACATTTCCGGCTTTAAGACTCCGATATAAGGCAAATTCCGGTAGGCCTCAGCATAATCTAGGCCATATCCCACGACAAACTCATCGGGAATATCATAACCATTATAGTCTGCCTTTAAATTTACCTTTCTTCTAGAAGGTTTGTTTAAAAATGTACATATCTTCATACTGCCCGGTTTTCTGGCTTCTAAAATATCCAATAAATAACCTAAAGTCAAACCGGTATCAATAACGTCTTCCACAATTAAGATGTTTTTGCCTTCAATATTGCTTTTTAAATCTTTTAAAATCCGCACAGCACCGGAGGATTCCGTTGCTGTTCCTTCATAACTGGATACTTCCATAAAATCAATATGTAAAGGCAGCTTAATCTCGCGAATTAAATCTCCCATAAAAACCACAGAACCTTTTAAAATCCCCACCACCAGCAATTCCTTATCTTGATAGTCCCTGGTAATGAGTTCACCTAATTCTTTAACTTTAACCCGGATCTCTTCTTCTGATATCAGCACTTTTAGTATATCTTTCTCCAATGTAAAGCCTCCCTGAAATATTTTGATAAAAAGAATAATTTCTTTAAAAAACATTTAAATTCCTGCCATATTTAAAAATTTCTCTCCCTAAGACATATTATCTGACTATGCTTAGTAAATATATGTAAAAGAATTGCCAAAGGAGGAAGATTTAATGCCTAAAATTAATATTCCGTGGAAAAAGTATCTCCGGCTAAGATATATTTTAATATTCATCTTAATTATCATATTTGCTTATGCCGGCTTTGTTTATGTTCAAGAAGAAACCCGCATAGTTCCGGAAGAATTGCTTAACACCGCCATTAACAATACTTTAGAAGCTAAATCTTATCAATTTCATACCAGATCCACCATTACTATTCAGGGAGAAGATAAAGTCTTCAGCGATATCAGCGGGGAAAGAGCTGATGCGCAAACCTTTCATGTGGTTGGTTCTATGTTAGGAACAGAAATTAATGTTTATCAAATTAATGATACCACATATCGTTTGGATGCCATTACCAACAAGTGGATTGTCACTGAGAACAATTCTCTTCTTCGTGAATCCTTGCTGATGGCGGAGTTAAATCCTCTGTCTAATTTTTATTTTAAAGAATTGATATCTACAAATTATTTAGGCAAGGAAAAAGTAGACAGACGAAAGATGCATAAAATCGAATGTACTCCAAAAATCAACAATAAGTGGTTAGATGGATATTTTAAAGATTTAAAATATATTATTTGGATCGATAGAAAAGACAAAGTAATTAGAAAAGCAAAAGTAACCGCTCTTTCCAAGGAAAAAGAATCCAGCAGCCTCACGGTGGAAGTTGAATTTAAAAACTTTAATAAAGAATTCAATATTCAGCCGCCGATGGTGTAAAGAACTCCTTCCGTTACTCCCTCACAAAAGGGCTGCATAATATGCAGCCCTTGAAACAAACCCCTACCCCCAGGGGTTGCATATCATAGAACCCTAACATGATCCTGTCTAACAAAAATGGCTGTCGCAATTAATTAATGCGACAGCCACTTCTTTTTTCTTAATATTTTTTCTTACATCATTCCGGGAGGCATTCCGCCAGGCATTCCGCCGCCCATGGGGGGTTCTTCCTTCTTCGGAATATCGGCTACTACTGTTTCCGTGGTCAACAGCATTGCAGCAATGGAAGCTGCGTTTTGAAGGGCGGAACGAGTAACCTTAGCCGGGTCAACAATACCGGCTGCAATCATATCTTCATAAACATCGGTTGCGGCATTAAAGCCAATACCCTTTTGGGCTTCCTTAACCTTTTCTACTACTATGGCACCTTCTGCTCCGGCATTATAGGCAATTTGCTTCAAAGGCTCTTCCAAAGCTTTCTTTACAATGGATACACCAGTAAGTTCATCGCCTTCCGCTTTAACAGCAGAAACAGCTCCAATAACATTAATCAGGGCAGTGCCGCCGCCGGAAACGATCCCTTCTTCCACGGCTGCTCTGGTAGCAGAAAGAGCATCTTCAATACGTAATTTCTTTTCTTTTAATTCAGTTTCTGTAGCAGCACCAACTTTGATTACAGCCACACCGCCGGCAAGTTTCGCCAAACGCTCTTGGAGTTTCTCTTTATCAAATTCGGAAGTGGACTCTTCATACTGCTTTCTGATTTGACTAATCCGAACTTTGATATCGGAGGAATCGCCAGCCCCGTCAATAATGATGGTTTTTTCTTTGCCTACTTTTACTTGACGGGCTTTACCCAGCATATCGATAGTTGCGTTTTCTAATTTCATGCCTGCTTCTTCGGAGATTCTTTGTCCGCCGGTGAGCACAGCAATGTCATCTAACATCGCTTTACGACGATCCCCAAAGCCAGGAGCTTTTACAGCAACACAGGTAAAGGTGCCTCTCAATTTATTCAATACCAGGGTAGCCAAAGCTTCCCCTTCCACTTCTTCCGCTACAATCAACATAGGTTTGCCGGCTTGAACAACCTTTTCCAATACCGGCAGGATATCACCAATGGCGGCAATCTTCCTATCGGTGATCAATATGTAGGGATCATTTAAGACTGCCTCCATTTTGTCCGTATCTGTAATCATATAGGGAGAAATATATCCCCGGTCAAACTGCATTCCTTCTACAACTTCTTGAGTGGTCTCAAAGCCTTGGCTTTCCTCAACGGTAATAACTCCGTCATTGCCTACCTTATCCATAGCATCAGCAATCAAGTTGCCGATTTCCGGATCATTGGCCGAAACAGTAGCAACCTGAGCAATAGCTTCTTTATTCTCAACCTTTTTGGCATTATTCTTCAATTCCGCTACTGCTGCTTGTACAGCTTTTTCAATCCCTTTCTTCAAGAACATGGGATTAGCACCAGCAGCCACATTTTTCATACCTTCTCGGATAATAGCCTGAGCTAGAATGCACGCGGTGGTTGTTCCGTCACCGGCCACATCGTTGGTCTTTGTAGCTACTTCTTTTACCAACTGAGCACCCATATTTTCAATAGGATCTTCCAATTCAATTTCTCTTGCAATAGTCACCCCGTCATTGGTAATGAGGGGAGAGCCAAATTTCTTTTCCAGTACCACATTACGTCCTTTGGGTCCTAAAGTAATTTTCACAGCGTTTGCCAGTGCATTAACCCCTTTTTCCAGGGCATGACGGGCTTCTTCCCGAAAGACAATTTGTTTTGCCATTTCTATTTCCTCCTCTTCTTAAATTATCCAATTATTGCTAGAATATCTCGGTCACCGTTTAAAATTAAGTATTCTTCTCCATCAATTTTTACTTCGGATCCGGAATACTTAGAATAAATCACTCGGTCGCCAACTTTTACTTCCAAAGCAGCCCGTTCTCCATTTTCTAATACTCTTCCCGGGCCTACAGCCATAACTTCCCCTTCTTGCGGCTTCTCTTTGGCAGTATCAGGCAATACAATGCCACTCTTGGTTTTTTCTTCTGAAGCCAATACTTTGACGACTACTCGGTCTCCCAACGGTTTAATGTTCATTACTATACCTCCTTCATTTAATATAAATAATTGTTTAGCTTTTTATTGTTAGCACTCACTTTAAATGAGTGCTAATACATTAATTATAATAATAAAGAGAAGTACCAAACCGCAACCCCTTAGTAACTTGATTTTAGAGGATATTAGCCCTTTATGGGGATAAAGTACCCAAAAATCTTAATTTTTCTCGTCTTTTTAACTAATATCTCAATAATTGGTTTCCCGGTGAAATACTTCCTTAGAAAGTTATTTCCATCAATGCAACATTTTATGCATTAAAGAAAAGAATTCCGCAAAAAGGAATTCTTTCAACCCCCAATGGTACTCATCATTCTCCCCTGGGTACCTAAATTATGTTCCCGGGGTTTCATATCAAGTGCCTGACGCACCAGTTTCTTGATATTCTCCTGGCTTTCCTTGTTTCTTAAGGCATTAAAGCAATTAACAGCATATGACCCGTGAAGACAAGGATAAATTTTACCGTCTGCGGTTAAACGAACCCGGTTGCATCTTTGGCAAATCTGTTGACTGATGGCAGAGATAAAACCTATTGTACCTTGAAAACCATCAATCTGCCACTTTTCGGCTGGGCCATTTCCAATAAGTTCTGCCGGCCTTAATTGCCCTAATTTTTTAATCTGATGCATCGTCTCGTCGTTACTGACAAAACTATCCTCACCCCAGATACTCCCTGTTCCCACCGGCATAAGTTCAATGAATCGAACATGCAAAGGTTGATCCTTTGTAAGCCGGGCTAAACCCACCACTTCATCTTCATTAAAGCCTTTTACTACTACTGTATTCAGCTTCACCGGCTCTAACCCGGCCTGAAAAGCTGCCTCGATTCCTTGAAAGACTTTTTTAATATCTCCTCCCCGGGTAATCCAGGCATACTTATCTTTATCTAAGGAATCTAAGCTGATATTAACGCGGGAAATACCGGCATCCTTTAATTCTCGAGCCATCTTTTTCAATAAAATACCGTTAGTAGTAATACTGATTTCTTTTAGACCTAACATACTTATATCTTGAATAAAAGAAATTAGACCCTTTCTAACTAATGGTTCGCCCCCGGTAATTCTCACTCTGTCTACTCCCTCATCATGAAAAGCCTTAACCATAAGGAGAAGTTCTTCCCATCTTAAGATCCCCTCGTGACTCTTAATGTCTACTCCTGTTTCGGGCATGCAGTACCTGCACCTTAAATTACACTTATCAGTAACGGAGATTCTTAAATAATCGATCGTCCTTTGGTATTTATCAATTAGCATTTTTTGTCCCCCAAAAAGAAAACTTGGTTTCATTATACCATCTCTAGGATCTTAATTGGGACTGGAAAATTTAATTAAGCTCACTTTAATTTGAAAATTAAAAACATCCCAATTGGCAATCTTTAAGTTTAATTCCTAGTTGATTTGCTGCTTCACCAATTACCAGCAGAGAAACATTTAATTGTTTTCCAAGAAAATGAGCTTTTGCGCAGGTCAATTTCCCATCTTCGGCCGCTTCTTTTACCGCTTTTAATACCTCTTCCGACATTTTCTCCAAAATCATAACCTCCTCGCAAAAAAACGACTATATAACATTATTCTTGATTTTTTCCCCCAACCCTGCTGACTCAGGCAAAATTATAGTAAACTTTGTTCCTTTTCCTAAAGAACTTTCTACTTGGATCCGCCCGCCATGCTCCTTAACAATGCGATAGCTTACAGCAAGGCCTAACCCAGTTCCTTCCTCCTTGGTGGTAAAAAAAGGACTTCCGATTTTGTCCATAGTCTTCTGATCCATACCAATCCCATTATCGGCAATACTAATGTAGGCCTCGCGATAATAATAATCATACCAGGTTTTAATTTTAATGATTCCCTTATCCGGAATTGCTGCCAAAGCATTGGCTAAAATATTTACCAATACCTGTTTTATCCTGGACTCGTCCATCATGATCAAAGGCATCTTTTTGGTTAAATCCTGTTCAATCACTACGTTACGCAAAATAGCCTGGCTGTTTACCAACATAGTTACTTCACTTACGATTAAATCAATGTCCTTTCTTTCTAACTTTACTGCAGACGGCCGGGCTAGTTGGAGATACTCCTTGATAATTGAGTTAATCCGATTAATCTCACTAAGCATAATTTCTGTGTAACAGCAAGTCTCTTGATTGAATTTATCCTTTTCCTGCAAAAGCTGGACAAAACCTTTTACAGATTGAAGGGGATTTCTGATCTCATGACAGATACCTGCGGCCATTTGTCCTACCGCCCGGAGGCATTCATTTCGCTCTACCTGTTCTTCTAAAGCTTTCTCAATGGTGCAATCTGTAAAAAACAACAGTACTCCGACACATTTTTCTCCCTCCTTAATCGTTCGGGAAGAAATTCTTAAAGTACTGGGATTCCCATTAATAAGGGCACTTAGTTCCACCTGATCATAAAATATCCCCCGATTTAGAGCATCTCCCAATAAATCCAACAAGTTTTCTGTGCAATCCAAAAAGACCATTGGACACTGTATCTCACCATAATCACGGCCTATCACTTGGTCTTTTCTTATACCTAACAGTTCTTCGGTAAGAGTATTGATACAGGTGATTATCCCCTGGGTGTCTGCAACAATAATTCCTATGGGCAGTTGATCTAAAATCTCGATCCACGAAAACATAAAACCACTCCTATTTCTAATTCCAGAAATTCGGTGGTAATTAATTCGAGATGGTTAGTTATTTTCCTTTAGTAATAATCCAACACTATTCGGCAGAGTAGGACACTAAAGACCATACTCATTTTCCTCAGTAATAACCCTATCCATAGGGACATCATAGATATCCGGGACTAAAGCGGACACTATTTGAATCTGATAAGCAACAGCAATTTTGGGGGTATTCTCTTTTAATCTGGGTAAAAATCGGTCATAATAACCCCCGCCATAACCCAATCGATTGCAGGATGCATCAAAGCCTACCCCGGGAATAATGACACAATCAATGTCTTCTGGGTGAACAGGACGCATTTTATCCTTCTTGGGCTCTAAAATACCCCAAGTTCCTGGTGCTAAGTCCTCTGACAAATCCTTTAATTCGGACGGAATTAATACAATATTCCTTGGGTCGCAAACGGGAATTACTGCTCTTTTTCCCTTTGACCACAAATAATCAAAGAGAGGAATCACATCCACCTCATTTTTGAAAGGAAGATAAGCCATCACTGTATGGGCATCCCTAAACTCCGAAAGCTGCAGTATTTTTCGGCAGATAACTTCACTCTTTTTTTCCACCTCTTGGGGCGTTAAAGAAGATCTCGCCTGTAAAATACTCCTTCGCAATTGTTTTTTTATATTTCCCCCCATAAACAAACCCCTTTCTATCGAGGCAAATTACCAAATAATCAAGGACTTTTTATTTTGATCATTTGTTCAATCTCTTCTGTCAGTTCCTCTTTTGCTACAGCCCCCACATGCTGTTTTAGTACCTGTCCTTGATGATCAATAAGAATAATGGTTGGTATATATTGAACCTGAAAATCCCGAGCTAACTTCTCCACAGATGGATCATCACTTTTTTCCACATCTATCACCAAAAAAGCAACCTCTTCTTGGTATTTTTCTGAAAGAGCCTGTATCACGGGCTCCATAATCACACAGTCCGGTCAGTACCGCCCATAAAACTCTATGAAAAGGGGCTTATTATTATTTATCGACTCCTCATAAAGTGCCAAATAAGTGGAATCTTCATCCCTAGACATTATTTTTCCTGAGGGTCTAAACAAAATGGCAAAGATTGCACCGAAGATGAATAAAACTAATAAAACCTTTGCATATTTATTCATTCCTTTTTCTTCCCTCCCCCATCATTATACTCAGGATAAATTTACCAGTTTCCCTCAGTGAGATATACATTTTCTCTTTTGTCAATAGGAACTTTTATTTTTACTTATCTACCGGGATATCCACAAGCCTTCATCTCCCTGAGCAGGTGTTTTATGCTTTTATCCACAAATAT
Organism: Bacillota bacterium; assembly: GCA_050952465.1. GTDB lineage: Bacteria > Bacillota > Dehalobacteriia > Dehalobacteriales > Dehalobacteriaceae > DUPU01. Next base: position 39,236 of record JBMNKZ010000002.1, read on the forward strand.
TCTTTGGTTATCCCCAATTTCGACAATTTTTTTTTCCACAACCTTTTTTCCGCGCCACTCTTAGTTATACACAAATCTATCCACATTATCCACAGAACTTTCATCCACAAAACGTCCGTTCAGCGTTTGATAAAAACATTATGTTTTTCAAAGGAATACAAAGGGTATCCTCCTTATTTGGTGAATAATGGCAGGTTAGGTACAGCATTTAGGGTTAGGTCGGAAAGCTCTCCTTTAATGTATTTAAAATAAGCAGCACAGCCGATCATAGCCGCATTATCTGTGCATAAAATAGGGGATGGCCAGAACACTTTAATGTTTTCCACGGCAGCTCGAGTCTTAAGCATTTCCCTTAATCGAAGATTCGCCGCAACCCCTCCGGCCAAGAGAATCTGATCCACACCCTTCATTTTAGCTGCGGCAACCGCTTTTACTGAAAGTACATCCCCGATGGCTTCTTGTAATCCGGCCGCAATATCAGGGACACTAAAAGGCTCATTCTTCATTTTGCATTTATTTAAGTAACTAAGCACCGAAGATTTTAATCCGCTGAAACTAAAATCTAAACTTCCTTCTTCCAGCCAAGCCCTCGGGAAAGTGAGATTCTCAATATTTCCCTCTGCCGCAGCTTTCTGAATAGCCGGCCCTCCCGGGTAACCTAACCCCAAGTGCCGGGACACCTTGTCAAAAGCCTCTCCGGCAGCATCATCTCTGGTTTGGCCTAAGAGGATATATTCCCCCCGCTTGGGGAGATAAACCAAACTAGTATGCCCTCCGGATACCACTAAAGCTACTAAAGGGAACTTTAAATCCGGATACGCTAAAAAGCCGGCATTTATATGCCCTTCCAAATGATGCACGCCAATAAGGGGTTTTTTTAGGGCAAAAGCTGCAGCCTTGGCATAAGAAAGACCCACCAATAAAGCACCCACTAAACCTGGCCCATAGGTTACTCCTATCCCGTCAATATCACGAAAACTAAGACCTGCCTCATCAAGAGCCTCTTCCACCACCATTGGAAGGGCTTCTAGATGCTTACGGGAAGCAATTTCCGGGACTACTCCGCCATATTTTTTATGGATATTAATTTGGGAAGAAATAATATTGGATTTGATCTCCCTGCCGTCTGCAATAACAGCCGCTGAAGACTCATCACAGCTAGTCTCAATGGCTAAAATATTTACAGCCATATTTTTCTCCTTTGATCATTAAAAATAATAATTATTAGTATTTCAAGCAATTGCTTAAAAAAGCCCCAAGGGGGCTTCTTGTCATCTGTTATCTAAAATAAAGAGTTAAGGCAATTACGGCAATAAGAAAAATACCAAATACGGCATATCCCCGATATAAATACTTGGGCACATCTTCCAAAGTTTGGGGAATAGGATATTCTCTCATCAATTCTACATTCTTTTCAAAGTCGGACATCTTTTACCCCCCTTTAATACTATTTTATGTTTACAAAATTTAATCAACCATTATTAACTATCATTGGTTTCAATACATAATAATGTTTTCCACATAATGATAGCATCTTCCTTAGTGTCTGTATAGTAACCTTTACGCCGCCCAGCCGCTTCAAAGCCCATTCTTTGGTAGAGTTTTATGGCAGATAAATTAGACGGACGTACCTCCAAAGTCATTCTGTATGCTCCTTGAATAAGTGCCTGTTTCATAAGGTGAATCATGATTCCTTCGCCAATTCTCTTTCCCCGATAATCCGGATGTACAGCCACATTGGTAATATGAGCCTCATCAAGGATGAGCCACATACCCCCGTAGCCAATGACCCTTTCATCAAGCATAGCGACGCAATAATAAGCCATGGCGTTATCATTAAGTTCACCTAAAAAAGATTGTCTACTCCAAGGTGTAGGAAAAGACACTTGTTCAATTTCTAAAACCTGATTTAAACATTCTTCTCTTAATGGTAAAAAAACTACCCTATCCATCATGAACAGCTCTCTCCATGTGTCTCCGCCCATTTTACTTCTGCCTCAGATGGCCTTAAATAAAAAGGTTTGATTGCAAATAAACTTGTTTCTTCTCCCTGAAGAAACTTTTTTAATCCAAGACTCGCTACTTCTGCAGCCCGTAGTAGGTTTTTGGTTGCAGGGGCAAAAAAAGCCCTGTCTTTTAAAATCTCTTGAATCAAATTACGATACGCGAAGACTCCGTCTCCAAGGAAGGTAACCCTGTCTTTTAGGGGCAAAAGTTCTTCTAAAAGCACCTCCGGAGCCAAAGCCCGGTATGGTGACAAGCGTTCCATTTGATTCCCCGCACTTTGATATAAAGCTGTATATACTTCATTTTTTCTGGCATCAAGAATCGGGCATAAAAGTCCCGGCCAACCTGTTAAATTTTCTGCTAAAGCATCTAAAGAGACGATACCGGTCACCGGTTTATCTAAAACCTGAGCCAAACCCTGTACTGTAGCCAACCCAATGCGTAAGCCGGTAAAAGATCCCGGGCCGATAGTGACCGCAAACCCAGATATTTCATCCCAAGTAATATCTGAATTTTCCAAAAGGCTATCCATTAAAGGAAGAAGCCGCTGGGAATGAGTTTTTCCGGTGTTTAACCAGCATTCAGCTAATACTCCCGTTTCATCTACAATCCCCACACCGGCTACTTTTGTCGCAGTATCAATTCCTAATATTTTCACTTTCTTTAAACTCCCTGATCAAATTTTCCCATTCATGTCCCATATCTTTAAAACTTAATCTGCGAAGTTCATGACCGAATTCATCCCATTCTTTTTTTAGATTAATTTTCAGGTAAGATAAAGGCAAAAAACCCTTAATTTGCTCCGGCCATTCTATCAAAGTAACTCCAGAAGAATTAAAATATTCCTCCAGTCCTAACTCCTCTACTTCTCCGGCCTCTTCCAGACGATAAGCATCTATATGAAAAAAAGGCAAGCGTCCTTGATGATACTCGTTAATAATGGTAAAAGTAGGGCTGGTAATCGGTTCAGTAATATTTAAACCTTTGGCAATCCCCTGGGCAAAAAGGGTTTTCCCCGCCCCCAGCTCCCCTGATAAAGCAATCACCGCTCCTGGAAAAAGATATCCCGCCAGACGCTCTCCCCAAGCAAAGGTCTCCTCTGGCTTTTTTGTGATTACAGTAAACAATACATTCTCCTCCGCACTATCCATTAAATCACTCTTCATTATAACCAATTTAGTCAAACTTAAGACACATAAGAAACGATCCAAGATTGCCATCATGAGCATTAGCCAAGGATCTTACGCCGGCTCACCTTGATCCTGATATACGACCTGCCCATTGATAATCACCGTTTCGATCACCGAATCCATGGACAATATACTACCGCTAAGAATCAATATATCTGCATCCTTCCCTTCAGAAAAACTTCCCACCCGGTGATCAATGCCCAGAATCTCCGCCGGGTTAATGGTAATTGCCTTTAAGGCATTTTCTTCCGACATTCCTGCCCGGCAGGCAAAAAAAGCGCAGAGGGAAAGATATTGAATAGGAATTACCGGGTGGTCTGTCATTAGAGCCACCTTAACCCCAGCTTCAGCCAATAAACCGGGAGTCCGCCACGTTTTATCCTTCATTTCCACCTTAGCCCGGTTAACCAGGTGCGGTCCCGAAACCACCGGAATATTTCTATGGGCTAATTCGGAGCAAAGTTTGTGACTTTCTGTCCCGTGGAGAATAATCAAAGGCATATCAAATTCTTCGGATATCCGAATAGCTGTCATGATATCATCGGAACGGTGAGCATGAGCATGAAGGGCTATCTCTTTTTTTAATACCTTCACTATTGGTTCCAATAAAATATCTCTTTCTTTGTGATCCGAGGCATAGTTTTGACCCTTGACCAAAAACTCCCTGAGCATTCCTGCCGTAGCCATCCGCGTTGAAGGCATTTTCTTTTGTTCCCCATAACTCCGCTTCGGATTTTCCCCAAAAGCAATTTTTAACCCTGCCGGTTCTTTGAGGATCATCCTATCCACTATTTGACCATAAGTTTTTAATATTACAACCTGCCCCCCGATGACGTTAGCACTGCCAGGAGCAACTGCAACAGTAGTCACTCCTCCCCTTAGAGCATCAACAAAGGCCAGATCTTCCGGATTAATGCCATCTAGGGCACGCAAATGAGGTGTTACAGGGTTAGTCATTTCATTTAAGTCATCTCCCTCCACCTGATAAACCTCTTCGCTAATCCCCAGATGACAATGGGCATCAATTAACCCAGGCATTACCACCTTGCCATAAGCATTAATTACATCGGCTCCCTTAGGGATTAGAATACTCTCTCCGATAGCTACAATTTTACCCTGATCTATTAATAAAGTTCCTTTTTGGTAGGTCCTACCTTCCATAGTAAGTATTTTCCCATTTGTCACAGCCAGCACAAAACATACACCTCCTACTGGTAAAATCTTCGGCAAAAAAATTTGAAACCCTGCAAAAAATGTAGAAAATATCGCATTCCTGCAGAAGGGTCATGAAAGACATGCAGTAATAAATGCTTTAAATAGACGGTAGCTGCCTAGATCATTACGCCAATTACATTCCGGATGCCACTGCACTCCTATGGCAAAGGGATGGTTCTTTGCCTCAATCGCCTCAATCACCCCATCCGGGGCGCAAGCGGAAACCATAAAGCCTGGTGCAGGGTATTTTACCGCCTGGTGATGAAAGCTATTTACCCACCAATGCTCCTGGGGTAAGATATGGCTTAATTTTGTCCCTGGAACAACCTTTATGGAGTGGGTGGGAGATTCTCTCGGTGCTTTTTGGTCATGCTTGATCAACCCGGGAATTTGACTCTTTAGATCCTGAAAAATGCTTCCCCCTAAGGCCAGGTTTAATACCTGACAACCGCGGCACACAGCCAGGATCGGTTTACCCAGAAGAAAAAATTTTTTGGTCAGAAACAATTCGAACCCGTCCCTTTCGGGAGTTATCTCCCCCATTCCCGGAACCGGCTCCTCACCAAAAAGGAGGGGGTTCACATCTACTCCACCGGATAGGATCAGCCCATCCAATAATTCTAGGTACCTTTCCCGCTGACAGTTTCTTTTTAGAACAGGGAGCAATACCGGAACACCACCCACACTTTCTATCACTCTGACATAAAACTGCCGGACATAAAAGTTCAGTCCATCCTCCCCACAAGTAATACCAATTAAAGGATACAAAGAAATCCCCTCCCTGGGATAAAAACTTTAAGTATACCTAGATATATCAGAAAGAAGTTATACTTATGATATATAAATAAATAAGTCAGGCTATAAATCAAGCCTGACCACCAATTTATCTCCATATTTTTTAAATTTCCACTAAGCCTAAACTAATCTCCAAGGCCTTATTTACCCTGTGCATAATCTCATCGTTTAATACGGCTACCTTATGCTGAAGACGGCTTTTATCAATAGTCCGCACCTGTTCTGCCAGAATTACAGAATCTTTGTCCAGCCCTGTTCTTTCTTTTGGAAGTTCAATATGTGTAGGAAGTTTTGCCTTATTAATCTGGGATGTAATTGCCACAATAATCGTTGTGGGACTATATTGGTTGCCAATATCATTTTGGACAACCAATACAGGCCTGGTGCCTCCCTGTTCTGAACCCTGAACCGGATTAAGTTCAGCAAAAAAAACTTCCCCGCGCCGCACAATCATTTTACCCTCTCCACCTGGTTATCATCAGCACCATCAAAAGCTTCATTCTCAGCGCTGAAGCATTCCCTGGCAATAGCTAAATTAATATTTGCCATCTCTTGATAACCTTTTTTCATTTGTTCCTGCAAAATACGCCGGCGTCGCTCAACAATATAAAACTTCATGGCTTCCCGAATAAATTCACTTCTATTTTTGTTTTCATCATTAACAATGCCGTCAAACTCCCGAAGAAGTTGATCGGGAACACTGATCATAATTCTTTTTAAATTAGGCACAGGGCACACCTCCAAAAAGATATATATATATCTGGAGCTATAAGTATTATAGCCCTTTTGCTATATTATTTGCAACTAATCCAAAATATTATCTCCAGGTAATTGATGGTAATTAGGCTTCATAATTATTATGTCTCTGCGTTAAGATATATGCGGGGAATTCTTTCACTGAGCATACATATTATTTCGTAATTAATTGTATTTAACCTTTTGGCAATTTCCTCCACTGGGATATATTCTGATCCTTGCCGGCCAATAATTACTGCTTCATCACCGATTTTTACCCCCTGAACCTGGGATGCATCCACCATTAACTGATCCATGCAAATGGTACCTACCACAGGAACCCTTTTTCCACCCAAGAGAATCTCACTCTGATTAGACAGCTTCCTGATATAACCGTCAGCATAACCAAAGGGCAAAGATGCAATCACCGCTTCATCCGGGACAATAAATTTGCGGCCGTAACTAATACTGGTGCCGGAACCTACCTTTTTAACAAAAGCAACCTTCGCCTTCAGCTCCATCGCCGGTATCAGATTAATCTTCTTATGATCTACCCCAGGTGATGGATATAGGCCATATAAAAGAATCCCTGCCCGTACCATATCCAAATGGGTTTCTGGTAAATCAATAATGGCCGCGCTGTTAGCCGCATGCTTCAGGGGGATCTTTATTCCCTCTTCTTCCAGGCGGGAAATCAGCCAGGTAAACTTTTCCAACTGCTGCCAGGTAAAAGTTTTATCTGTTTCATCAGCTACGGCAAAATGGGTGAATATCCCTTCCAACCATAATCCTTTTAAATTTACAATTTCTTTAATTAAATCAATAGTCTCTTTTTGGGGAAGAAAGCCAATCCTCCCCATCCCGGTATCTATTTTTATATGAATTTTTGCCTTTTCCCCTTTTTGCAAAGCCATGCGGGATAAAGCTTCAGCCATTTCTAAGGTAAAAACAGTGGTGGTCACATTAAATTTAAGAATTTCCTCTACCTGATCCAAGGTATTATAGCCCATGACCAATATGGGAGCATCAATTCCCTGCTCCCGAAGTTTCACAGCTTCACTAAGAATCGCTACCCCAAGATAATCCGCTCCATGCTTTAGTGCCGTTTGGGCTATTTGAACCGCTCCATGGCCATACCCGTTTGCCTTTACGATAGCCATAATTTTTGTCTCCGGTTTTACAATGCGTCTAATTTCCCTGGTGTTATGGGCAACTGCGCCTAAATCAACTTCTGCCCACACCGGACGGGTAATGTTTTTTATCATTCTGATCATCCCTCAAATTCCAGAAAAACTTTTGGCAAATATTCTATTAAGTCTCCTGCAGCAAGGCTGATTTGACTTCTCTCCTCGGCAGCCAAATCTCCTGCCCGGCCATGAAGGTATACAGCTAAAGCTGCTGCTTGCTCCGGTTTTATCCCCTGGACCAAAAAGGCACCAATCATACCAGCCAAAACATCTCCGCTGCCTCCAGTGGCCATACCCGGATTACCGGTGGGATTGACATAGAGTTTTCCTTCCGGCGTAGCAACTAAGGTTTTGGCCCCTTTCAACACAAAAATAGCATGCCAGTTCTCAGCTCCAAGAAGAGCATATAATATTCTATTTCTTTGCACTTCTTCGGTGCTTTTCCCCATCAAGCGGGCCATCTCCCCCGGATGAGGAGTAAACACCACTGGGTATTTGCTCTTCTTGATTTTTTCCCTCAGTTCTTCCGTTTCTCCCAGGGTAAAAAGGGCATCCGCATCTAAAACTGCGGGGCAAGGCAAATCACTGACAAAAGCCTGCACCAGTTTTTGGGTCTCTTTATGACGAGACAATCCCGGCCCTACCACCGCCACTTTATGGGAAACATTTTCCCTAATCGGTTCTAAAGCAGATAAAGATAAGGTACCCTCCCCGGTTTCCGGCAAAGGCAAAGACATGGTTTCCGTTAATTTATTGGCAATAATATGATTAAGATTTGCCGGTACTAAAGCTGTGACCAAACCGGCCCCAGAACGTACAGCTGCCCGGGCAGCCATGGTAACAGCACCGGTCATCCCGGGAGAACCGCCAATTACCATCACATGGCCATAAGTCCCCTTATGGCTCTCACTTGCCCGGACTGGTAAAAAGCTTCGGCATAAATCATGATCTAATAAATAGCGGTTATAATGCTCCTTGATTAGTAATTCCCGGGGAATGGAAATATCTGCTGTAAAAAGTTTGCCCACAAACCTCGCCCCTGGTTCCAAAACCAGACCAATTTTAGGCAAACCCATAGTTACGGTATAATCCGCGGCCATACATGGGCCATGTACTTGGCCGGTATCAGCTTCCAGCCCGGAGGGAAGATCAATGGCGACTACAGTTTTTCTTGCTTCATTCACTAAATTGATGAGCTTTCCGGCAATCCCCTGAGCCCTCCCTTTAAAACCCGTACCAAAAATTCCATCTACCACTAACTCCGTATATATCAGACCTACCTTAACTACATTTAGGTCTCTTTCTGATATGATTAATTGATAACGAATATTCATCTTTCTTGCGATCTGCCAATTATTCAGAGCATCACCCTGTAATTCATCAGGTTTACAAAGTAAAAATATTTTTACATCGCAACCGGCATTAGCCAGGTGTCTGGCAACGACAAAGCCATCCCCCCCGTTGTTGCCTTTCCCGGCAAAGATCAAGATCCGTCTATTTGCCAAGTCACCGCAAAAATGATCCTTGATCACACGCACCACAGCTAATCCGGCATTTTCCATTAATACCATGCCCGGAATCCCGTATTCATTAATGGCTTTCTGATCTAAGAGCCGCATTTCCCCTGCTGTGACAAGGTTCATCTACTCACTTCCTTCCGCAATACAAAATGCCAGCGCATTATCTTTACTATGGGACAAGGCTACTTCCAATTTAACGATTCCCTGCCCCTTTGCTATATCCAGGGCACCATTATGGAGTATGACCAATGGTTTCCCCAAAGAATCAGAGAGAATTTCAATGTCTTGCCATCCATATCCTCGAAAACCCGTCCCAAAAGCCTTTGCCACCGCTTCCTTGGCAGCAAATCTTACTGCCAGGGAAGCAAAAAAGTTATGTCTCTCCCGGCAGATAGCAATTTCTTTATCGGTAAAGACCTTTTTTAGAAAAGACTCCTTTTGGGCGGCTTTTTTGATCCGGGATATTTCAATTATATCTGTCCCACATCCATAGATCATAGTATTATTTTATCTTCCCCTCGCGGTAATTATAACCAATTGTACCACAGTCCGGAAAACAGGTAAAATTGTTACTAGCAGCAGAGATTTATGATAATAATATATTACCATATTATTTGAACAAATAAATTATTATTTTATGCACTTTTCAAATCATCAAAAAATCCATAATGTCCAAGGTAATGTATCAAAATCCATGATACATAATAGACGAACAAATCTGATAGGATACCCTATCAGACTTTTGTAATTTCCTCTTCATCCTCGTTTAAAACCCGGACAATATAAAGATCTTCCCTTTCCTTCAGGGAAATCTCCAAGTTTTCCGGTATAGCCCGTCCTGGGAGAGAACCCAACACCCATACCCGGGGAGAAAGGGGATAGCCTTTAGGCGTATCAAGTACCAACGCTATGCTTCCATCATTAAGTTCCACCTTTGTCCCCTGGGGGTAGACCGCAATATTATGTAAAAATGCCTTTACCACATGTTCTTTAAAGAAATAATTTCCTGATGCCGCGCACATTTCAAAAGCTTCCTGGGGAGGAAAGGCCTTACGGTAAACGCGATCAGACGCAATTGCATCAAACCTGTCCGCAATACCAACTATCTGTACATATTCAGGGATCTTTTCCCGGGAAAACCCTAAGGGATAACCTGAACCATCATAATTTTCATGGTGTTCCAAGGCAATATCCTCCGGAATTTTACCCAAATTCTTGGCATCTCTAATTATTTCATAACCTAACGTGGTATGCATTTTTACCAGTTCAAATTCTTCAGCAGTTAGTTTTCCTGGTTTATTGAGGATTTTTTCCGGAACCTTGATTTTACCCAAGTCATGGAGTAAGGCTCCTGTACCCAAGTCAGTCAGCCGAGTACTGTCATAACCCAGGGTAATGCCTGTCATTAAGGCTAGAATGCATACATTAACGGAATGAGAAAAAAGATAGTCGTCATAAGAATGAAGATTGTATAAACTAAACATCGCATCCTGATTTTGAAATAGCTGATCGGTAAAATCCTTAATTGTGATCCGAAATGTTTCTGGATGCACTAAAAGTCTGCCTGTGGCTCTAGTATTTAGCATAATATTCTTGATTTTCCGTATGGTAGCAATACGTGTTTTTTGAGATACAACTTGTTTTTCCTGAATCCTGGGCAACGATTCATCTTCTATCCAAATATAATCAAATCCCAGATTCCGAAGTCGTTGAATATAAACCTTGGTTAAAACTACTCCCGGAAGCAAAAGCTTATCAGACCTGCTGTTGTATATAGGGCTACCAAGTTTCATTCCCGGTTCAAGACGAGAAATATTTACCCGCCGCATCACTCATCACCCAAGCCTCCCCAATCTCATTAAAAAGCCTAATATCTTTTAAAAAGCCGTTCATCAATAAAATAGATAAATTACTATAATTGCCTTTAAAATTACATTCGATATAAAAACTTATCTTCCTGCCAATTCTTGCCTATATTTCTGCTTTTTTTGACAAAATGTTTTGCATATGTCTTTAGAAACGGTAAGATTTGCCGATATTATTATTATAGATAAATTTTATTTCTCCCAAGAAACCTAGATATTAGGTTTTCTTTGGTTTACTAATTTTCAAAAAGGAGGTGTTTATAAAGTGAGATACAAATGTATTAATGTAGTTAATAACCAGAAAATAAGATTAAACTGCTTCAGATTTATAAAAAACTAGCAAATTGATAGGAATACTTAAGTAATATTTATTTCGAGCATTTAATAAAAGGAAAGGATACAATAAAGATGAAATGGTTTTATAATTTGAAAATAACTACCAAACTTGTAATGGGCTTTATGATAGTAGCTCTTATTGCGGGTGCGGTAGGCGGTGTGGGAATATTATCTATAAGAGATATGAATAAGGCAAATACTCTACTTTACGAGGAAAATACCCTAGGAATTGAATATATGGGGAATGCATCTTATCAATATCAAGGAATGCGGGTGAATATTCTAAAAACCATGTCGGAGATCACTAAGTCAAAATATATTGACGAATTAAACACCCAGATGTCCAATGTGGATAGTTATCTCAAGAAATATGAAGACGGGATCATTTCTGAAGAGGATAGGGCACTTTTTGATCAAATGGAACCACTTTGGAACAGCTATAAATCCCTAGCGCAAGATGCCATCAATTTAGTCCAAGCAGGCAAAATGGAAGAAGCCCATACATTTATTTATGGAGAAGTAGCCAATACAGGTGCTGCTCTACAAAAGACCTTTGATAAAATGATGGCATATAATTCTGCTGCAGCTAAAGCACGTTCAGATAAAAATATAGAAAAAACCAATAGAGACACTTTAATTATGACCATTGTTATTATTTGCGGAGTGATTATAGCCATTATCCTGGGATTATTTATCGCTTGGAGCATCAGCAAACCAATTAGAAAACTAGTTGAAGCTGCTGATAAACTTGCCCTGGGGGATGTTAATGTAAATGTACAAGCCACCTCGAAAGACGAGGTCGGTATCCTGATGAACTCATTTGGTAAAATGATTGAGAACATCCGAGCCCAAGCCTTAGTTGCCGAAAGCTTAGCGGCAGGTGACCTAACGGTTCAAGTGAAAGTTCAATCAGAAAATGACCTTCTGGGTAAAAAATTTGCCGAAATTGTAGATAAGAATAATGTGATGCTTCATAACATTGTTTCTGCCGCTGAGCAAGTAGCCTTAGGAGCGAAACAGATTTCTGACTCCAGTATCGTCCTTTCCCAAGGAGCTACAGAGCAGGCAAGCTCCATTGAAGAATTAACAGCCTCTGTGGAAGAGATTTCCGCCCAAACCCAAAAAAATGCGGAAAACGCTAATGAGGCACGAAATCTGACCCAAGAAATGAAAGACGATGCAGATCAAGGCCATCATCAAATGAATGAAATGCTCAAAGCCATGGAGGAAATAAATATTTCTTCCGAGAATATCTCCAGTATTATTAAGGTAATTGATGAAATTGCCTTTCAGACAAATATCCTGGCCTTAAACGCAGCAATCGAAGCAGCTCGGGCCGGCCAGCACGGGAGGGGGTTCGCCGTGGTCGCGGAAGAAGTGAGGAACCTGGCGGCACGTTCTGCTAATGCTGCAAAGGAAACTACAAAGCTGATTGAGGGATCCATTAAAAAGGCGGCAGGCGGCATGAAACTGGCCAAAGAAACCGCTCTCGCTCTTAATAAAATTGTAGAGGATGTAACTAAGACAGCTAATCTGGTCAATGACATCGCCATTGCCTCCGGTGAACAAGCGACAGGGATTAATCAGATTAATCAAGGATTGATGCTAGTTTCCCAGGTTGTCCAGACCAATTCAGCTACCGCGGAGGAAGGTGCCGCTGCCAGCGAGGAACTTACTTCCCAGGCAGAACTTCTTAAGCAACAGGTAGGAAATTTCAAACTAAAAGAGGTCGTAAATCTTGCCCATCAAGAATTTGATGAACTTAGCCCCGAAGTTCAAAAATTACTTGATGACCTCTCAGAAAAGAAAATAATAAAAGAAAAGGAAAACAAAGAGGCTCCGGAAGTGGAAGCTTTCGAAGAGAAAACTACGGAAGAAGAATTCCTCGAAGAAAAAACTCTCGAAGAGGCAGCACCAACTAAGGAGCAAATCGCTCTTAGCGATCAGGAATTTGGTAAGTACTAATAAAATAACAATGAGAGAGACCTTCCGATTAACCTTTAGAAAAACAAAAATATATCGATAAGTATTATAGTAGAGACTATTTAATCGCGCTGGGAAATCTTTACGGCCAGGGGCTTTTTAAAAACTCTATGATACATATAAAGGGGGCGATCTATTGTCGGTACAGTCTAATATGGAACCAATGTTAGAATTGTTTTGTTTTGAAACATCACAATACTTAGGACAACTGGAACAGTCAATAATAGACGGAGAAAAACTAAATTGTTTTTCTGAGGGGATTATCAACGAAGTATTTCGCATTATGCATAACATTAAAAGTTCCTCTGCCATGATGAATTTTACCAATATTTCCTCCCTAGCTCATAATATGGAGGATCTGTTCTTTTTTCTCCGAGAAGAAAAACCTCAAGATATAAACTACTCTATTTTGTCAGATCTGTTATTAGACGGTGTGGATTTTATCAAGGTTGAATTGGAGAAAATTAAAAACGGTGATGAAGCTGATGGGGATAGTACTAGTTTAATTGCATCTATTAAGGATTTTCTTGCCGTACTAAAACCGGCCGGCACTTCCATCAATAATGTTAGAGTCGTTGTTTATTTTGAGGAAGGTTGTGAAATGGAAAATGTTAGGGCCTTCAGTATCGTACATCGACTTCAAGATATTGCCCAGGAAATCCATTACCTTCCTGAAGATATTATGGAAAATGATCTAAGTGCACAAGTAATCAAAGACCAAGGTTTTATCATCAAATTAAAAACAAATCAGACTTTAGAAGAAATCCAGGAAATTATTTCTAATACAGCCTTTGTCAGAGATTTGGAAGTAGCATTACTTGAAAACAATGATGAAATAAACCATAACCCAATACCTCTTAAAAAAGCCGACAATATGATCATAAACAACCCGCAAAAAGAAGGACATGTAGAAGATAAAAAGCCGGTAGAAAGAAATGCTGTAGGCACCCACCAACAAATGATCAGCGTTAACGTAAAAAAGTTGGACATACTAATGGATTTGGTTGGTGAGATGGTAATCGCTGAGGCGATGGTTTCCCAAAATCCCGATTTAAAAGATTTAGAGTTAAATAATTTCAAAAAAGCTTCTCAGCAATTACGAAAAATAATTAATGAAGTACAGGATATAGTAATGTCCATTAGGATGGTGCCTTTAACTGTTACCTTTCAGAAAATGAATCGCATCGTACGTGATATGTCCAAAAAACTTAATAAAGAGGTGGTTTTGGAGATTTTTGGGGAAGAAACAGAGGTTGATAAAAACATTATTGAAAGAATCACCGACCCCTTAATGCACCTAATCAGAAATGCCATTGACCATGGATTGGAAAGTAGCGAAGAAAGAAAAGAAAAAGGCAAAACAGAACCGGCCAAAGTAATAATTGAAGCTAGAAATGCGGGAAGTGATGTTCTGATCTCCGTTACAGATAACGGAAAAGGATTAGATAAAGAGCAGATTCTTAGACGAGCAAAGGAAAACGGGCTTTTACGCAAACCGGAAAAGGAAATGACGGACAGGGAAATTTTTAACCTTATCTTTTTGCCGGGTTTCTCAACCAAAGAAAATGCTACTGAGTTTTCCGGCCGTGGTGTGGGGATGGATGTGGTCACTAAAAATATTGAAACCATTGGCGGTTCGGTTTTGATTGACAGCCTTCCCAATGAGGGAACCACCATTACTCTGAAAATTCCTCTCACACTGGCAATAATTTCCGGCATGAATATCCGGGTGGGCAAATCCTGTTATACCATTCCCATTACCAGCATCAAAGAGTGTTTTCGACCAAAGGAAAATGAGGTATTCACAGATCCTGAAGGCAATGAAATGATCATGGTTAGAGGGAAGTGCCTTTCCATTGTCCGGCTGTATGAAATATTTAAAATTCAGACCGATATTACCGACCTTTCCAAGGGCATTTTGATTATCATCGAAAATGAAGACAAAGCAATTTGTCTTTTTGCTGATGAACTTCTAGGAGAACAGCAGGTAGTGGTGAAAGCACTTCCTACTTATATCAAGAAAATAAGAAAGTTAGCTGGATGTGCCCTTCTTGGTGACGGTAGCATTAGTTTAATCCTTGATATCGCTGGTTTTTTTGAGACCCAATCTTAGAATGATGATAATTTTAGAGTGAAAGGAGTCTGAAAATATGGCACAAACACAAATGAAAGAATTATGGGACCTGGAGGAAGATACACAGAAAGGCAAATTCCTCACCTTCTCCTTAGACAATGAATGTTTTGGCATTGAAATCAAACATGTTACAGAAATTATCGGAATTCAACCCATTACCGAAGTTCCGGAACTTCCTGACTATATCAAAGGAATTATCAATGTAAGAGGTAAAATCATTCCTGTAATGGATGTAAGAATTAGATTTAAAAAACAGCCCAAGGAATACAATGAGCGCACCTGCATCATTGTCATTGACATCAAAGGTGTTGCCGTGGGTCTGATTGTAGACAAAGTTTCTGAAGTATTATCCATACCTGATCAGGATATTGCTGCTCCTCCGGAATTAGCTAAAAAAGGAAACAGGTACATTATGGCCATTGGGAAAGTAGGAAATGAGATTAAACTTCTCCTGGACTGCAATAAACTTCTAAATGATGAAGAAACCGAGATGTTAAATGAAATTCAATAAAGGAAAAAATCGTTCTTGGCGATCAGGAATTTGGCAAATACTAACCACCATGTTAAGGAATTAGGGGCTGTTGCAAAACAGTCCCTTTAAGGCAGGTGAGAACGTTGATCGCTATTACAGATCAAGAGTTTCGTCAATTAGCGAATTATATTAAAGAACAATATGGCATCCATCTGAAAGAAGAAAAAACAGCCCTGGTTATCGGCAGGCTGCACCAGGTGCTGCTGCAGAAGAAATTTAACAACTTCTCCGATTACTTTTCCTATATTGTGTCGGATCGGACGGGGGAAGCCGTGCGCACCTTGGTGGATAAGATTACCACCAATCATACCTTTTTTATGCGGGAAGCGGAACACTTTGAGTTTTTTAAAAGTCATGTCCTCCCCTATCTAATCAATACGGTGAAGGATCGTGATCTAAGAATTTGGAGCGCAGGATGTTCAACGGGAGAAGAACCAAGCACATTAGCCATGATTATCGATGAGAGCCTGGGGTTAGATAAAAGGTTATGGGATACAAAAATTTTGGCCACTGACATCTCCCATAAGGTGCTGGATATTGCAGCAAAAGGAATCTATCGGACGGAAAGCATTGCAAATTTGCCCTCTCACTGGAAACTAAATTACTTTGAAAGAATTGATGAGGAAAAATCAATTCTGGTCAATAAAATAAGGGATGAAATTATCTACCGAAAATTTAATCTCATGGATAAAGTGTTCCCTTTTAAGAAAAAGTTTCATGTCATCTTCTGCCGAAACGTAATGATTTACTTTGACCAAAAAACAAAGACAGAATTGGTCAAGAAATTCTATGATTGGACGGAACCGGGAGGATACCTATTTATCGGCCATGCAGAGTCGTTAAACCGGGAAGAAACAGAATATCAATATGTTTTACCAGCTGTATATAGGAAAGGTAAATGAAATGGCTGCTCAAAGAATAAAAGTTCTAGTTGTAGATGATTCCCTTGTCTTTAGAGAAGTTCTTTCCAGAGGAATTTCCTCAGATCCGGATATTGATGTGGTGGCAACGGCAGTTGATCCTTTTGATGCCCGGAACAAGATCATAAAATACCGGCCGGATATCATGACCTGCGATATTCAGATGCCCAAGATGAACGGCATTGAATTTATTAAAAGACTTTTACCACAGTACCCCCTTCCCGTAATAGTGGTAAGTACTGTTAGTAACGCCGTGTTTGAAGCAATGCATGCCGGAGCGGTGGATTTTGTTACAAAGCCTAATGTCCAATCAGTAACAAGCATGGAAAACTTTATTAATGAAATGATTAATAAAATTAAAATTGCAGCTAAGGCCAAAATTATCCCAAACACTCAAAGTACTGCAGAAATTGTTGAAAGCAGCAGCAATTGTGCCGGTAAAATCATCGCCATGGGAGCATCTACCGGTGGAACCGAAGCCATTTTCCAAGTATTAAAAACTCTACCAGCTGCTACCCCAGGGATCGTAATTGTGCAGCATATCCCTCCGGTCTTTTCCAAAATGTTTGCCGACAGGCTTGACAGCTCTACTATTCTCAAGGTGAAAGAAGCTGTTACAGGAGACTGGGTTGAGCCGGGCAAGGTCTTAATTGCACCAGGAGATCAGCATATGAAAATTGTGAGGGTAGGTGCTAAATATAAGGTAAGATGTTTTCAAGGGGATAAAGTGAACGGACATTGTCCTTCGGTGGATGTACTTTTTGAGTCGGTGGCAAAAGAAGCAGGAAATAATGCTATAGGCATTATTCTAACAGGAATGGGATATGACGGAGCAAGAGGACTACTGGCTATGAAAAGAAAAGGAGCATTTACTATCGGTCAGGACGAGAAATCATCTGTTGTTTATGGTATGCCAAAAGTTGCTTTTGAAATAGGTGCTTTGGCCAAACAAGCATCATTGGATAATATCCCCAAACTGATTTTTTCTCATAACTGGTGATTTGTGCCATTTCCTTAGTGAATATAATATTAATATAAAATAGCGGCTGAGCCGCTATTTTTGTATTTCTCTTTTACTATATCCGTTTTTTCTCCTTCATTACTAAATAAATTAGTTTCGCTGCCTCGCCTCTTTTTAAGCGATCTTTAGCATTAAAAACAACTCCCGAATCTCCATCAGGGATACCGTTAATATATCCTTCTTCAACACAGGCCAAAACGTATGGTTTAGCCCATTCAGAGATATCTTTAAAATCATCCTCATCCATAAAAATCTGGCTTAATTCACTGTTTACTTTGGCCTCATCGGTTTTAAGAGATAGATTCATTGCTCTTGCTATTATCGTTGCTGCTTGTTCTCTGTTTAAAAATCCGTAGGGATCAAATTTATCTACTTTAACCCCTTCGACAATACCATAGGCAGCTGCAGTTTCAATATCTTCTTTATCTTCTTTGTCAAGTCCGCCTAAATCATCAAACCTGCTATAACTAGCAGTTGGTCTTTCCACAGGGGTATAGCCAAAGGCGCGCACTATCATACTGGCAAAGTCAACCCGCCTACATTCATTTTTTAACCCTAAATTGCTCCTATCTTCACTCATCCTTTCTTCCACAATGTCTCCACTATTATCCCTAATTTGCATAATCCCCTTTGACCATAAGGGTTCAGCATATATCTTTGCCCAGTTATAGTCTTCAAAAAATCGTGAAGCATTAAAAACTCCGTATCTGCCGAAGCCCTGGAAAGCAGCGGTAGCGGTTTTATTCTTCCCATTTACTACAGCCCCGATATTTTTCCAATTAGATCCATTCTTATACATGATCGTTATTGTCCCGGTGGAAAAATCCGGTACATGATCTCCAAATTTAATTTCAATATTTCCCGCTTTACTAAAATATTCTGCATCAGAGCCATCTGCTTCTATTTCAATAATATTGCTCACAGGTGTACGAAACTTACTGGGATATTCATTCGGTTTTAAGCTATCAACGGTAAATATAATTTTTTGGTTATTAATAATGTTGTCATCCTCGTCAACGATAAATGTGCTTTTGGGAAAAGTGAGGTTAATCTCTTTGTCAAAAACGCTAATCTTTCCACTTGCAGGTATCTCTGTTACATATCGTGTTCCCGGAACAAAAGTTGAGACATAATTTATGTTAAAAGCCATTTTTTTAGTTTTACCATCCGAACTTTTTGCCTGAACTGTTAGTTTGTTCACGCCTGTCTTCAAAGAATAATTATTGAAGGAAATAAAATTATTATATACCGACTCAGTTACTGATTTTTCAATAGAACCTAACTTGACAGTAACAGCATTATTATATTCAATATCTATGTCAACCAAGCTTTGGTTAGTGATGTATGTTTCATTCTCTTTAACCGTAACATTATCCACCTGAATTTCCAGAATCCCAGGTTCGGCAGCCCAAGCAATCTGAGCCGTAAAAACAAATATCCCCCAGAAAAGCACCAAAAAAAGCCGTCTTTTCATTTTATCCTCTCCCCAATTGTTCTCAATTATCGTTAGATATGACATCCTTAAATTAATGCCTAATACTAGATGCTCCACTCAAAAAAATTATTTTTCTTTCCTTCTGTATTAAGAACAGTTTTTATTAAATATAATTCTATCAAATATCTGAGATACTCCCGAGAATTATCTTCCTCCAATATAGCGTCCCTTTGAGAAAAAACCTCCGGAAAGGTTTTATCCTTTATAACCTGTTCCCCGCCTTTATTTTCAGTGCCTAATACTTTTTCTAAATACCTTTCAGTTTCCTTAAAAGGGGGAATGCCTTGATATTTTTTAACATTCCCCGGCCCTGCATTATAGGCAGCTAAAGCAAGTCTTACATCTCCCTCATATCTATCAAGGAGGGATCGCAAATACTTGGCGGCACCATTTATATTTTCTTCAGGATCAAAGGGATTAGTGACACCTAATGACCGGCCTGTTTCCGGCATTAGTTGCATGATACCCTGTGCTCCCGCCGAAGAAACTGCATTAGGGTCAAAATTAGACTCCGCTTTTGCTACAGCCTTTAATAGTCCGGCCGGAATATTCCACTCTTTCTCCGCTTTATGAAAAAGAGGATCAAATTGAGATTTAGTGGTAGCCGTTTTTAAAATCCGACTAAATTCGCCCTTTTCCACTGTTTTATGAACAGAGAAATCGAAACTTTCTGCTATTGTATTATTTATTTTTCCAACAAACATGATTATACTCCTTATTCAAGGTACTGTTCTTAAACTCGTCCAATTTCGTTTACTGTTTTTTGTAATAAAGTATCAATTATTTGAATTACTTTTTGATTGGATTGATAAGAACGGGCAGCTTCAATCATTTTTACCATCTGGCCAGCAAGGCTGACATTAGATTCTTCTACATAGCCCTGGGATATCCTGATATTTTCCCTATCTAGTAGGACAGGTTCTGCCAATGCCTGATAAAGAGTGGTCTCCCCTTCTTTTAGAATTTGATCATTTGGAATATCTACAATTCTTAATCTATCTAAAAAGTTTTTTGTATCCCGATTCAGGATTGCTCCGTCTTGGTTAACTATAAAATTCTCAGGCAATGGACCAATTGGCCCGTTTTCCCCCATCACCAAATTGCCACCAGCAGTTTGCAGCCGACGGGAAGGATCTAATACAAAATGACCATTCCTGGTGTAACGCTCTCCATCTAAAGTTTGAATCACAAAATATCCTTCCCCGTTTAAAGCCAGGTCGGTGGGATTCCCAGTTTGGCGGATCATGCCCGGGGCGTTACTATAATACACTTGATCTACCCGCACCCCGGTTCCTAAGGTACCGATATTTACTGCTCCCGATTGGGCAAAATTAGTTCGGGATGATTCAACCCTACTGGCAAGAACTCTGGGAAATGAGGTTAATGTTTCTGTAATCTCACGGTAGCCAGGATTTTGCATGTTTTCAATATTTTGATCAATGCTATGACTCTGCCTTTGGTTAACTAACATACCTGAGGCTGCACTGTATAAACCACGAATCACATTATTTCACCACCTATTTTATATATCGAAGGAAGCAGCCGGTATCTTTAGATTGGATAACCTAAATTATCAAATCACTTTATACCCTTGATTAATGGTTTTAATTAGAAGCTCCCCTGTTTTCAAATCTAAGCTTATAGTACGGCCAAAACTTCCACCCACGTCAGATGATATCAGGGGAATACCAACCCTTTTTAGTTCCAACTTGACTTTTTCGGCGTTGTATGCGCCAATTTTGGATAAAGGACTGTCTCCCGCGAGAGAAAACATACTTGCTCCCCCAGCAATTTTAGCTTTTAATCGGGTTCTATTAACCCCTATTTTTAATAGTTTTTCGATCATCAATGCCATACAAGAATCGGCATATTTAGCCGGATTATCTAATTTTTTACCCTGGTAACTTGGCAGCATAATATGAGCCATTCCACCTATTTGAGTAGACAAATCATAAATACAAATACCGATACAAGAGCCCAGTCCAATAGTTACCAGCTTATCCGGTGCCTTGCCAATCCTATAATCTGCCATTCCTACAATAATTTCACTCATTGACCGAATCCCCTGACCAATTTTTCTAATGAACCCTCATTGGGGATAAATAAAAATTTACCTTCCATTTTAGTTAACCCTGTCAATTGAGTATCAAAAATTAAAACATGATCACTAATTGTACCTTCCTCTATTAAAATAGTCTCAATTATAGCTCCAATCATATCTATTCCCAGTGCAGGAATAGAAGAGTGCAGCTTGACTCCTGAGAATTCGGTAAGTGCCATAATAAAAGAACCAACAAGTATGTTCCCTACTTCTTTAAGTGCTGACCGGCTCAGCTGGCTGGAATAAAGATCAGATTCTGTACCTTCACCAAGTAGAATATTAATAATAGCTTGAGCACTTGGCAGTGAAAGTACAAATATGGCCTTTCCTGATGCTTCTCCGTCAATTTTTAGGTAAATAACTGCCTGGAGAGAATCCAACCGCCCTAAAACATTTGTTAATTTGTCCAGTGGTACCAACCATACCTTGGGTACTGACATTTCAATCCTTGTTTGCAGCATGTTTGATAAAGCTGTTGCCGCATGGCCTGACCCGATATTGCCGATTTCTTGCAGGGCCTCTAATTGGACAGTTGTTACGTTCATCCTAAATCAAACCTTTCCATTAGTATAAAGAAACCTTAGTTGTACTTAGACCTATCTGAAAAAAGTTATGCCTCCGGACAAACTTAAAAAGGCTGTTGCAAAACAGCAGGCGAATCGTGATTCGCCCCTACAGATTGTGAAATAACCAAAAAGGTTAGCACAATATTTTGTAGGAAGCAATTATCAACCGTTCTTAAACCTCGTTTTGCAACAGCCCCCACTAGATTTTGCTTTAAGTTTAGTAACTATTCCCGAACCACTTGTCTCAGCAAATTAAGATGAGATGAATAAATACGCGCTAAGGCATTATATTGGAGCGTATTTTCTGCTAGCCTGGTCATTTCCAGGTCAATATCAACATTATTATCGTCATTTCGATAGGAGGTGCTATGATCTTGAACCAACAGAGGTCCGGAGAATTGATTTCCTGTTAAATGCTTTGGGGAGGTTCTTTTCAAAGCCAGGCCCTGATCTTTTTCCATTAATTCTCCTAAAACAGCTTGAAAATTAACATCGGATCTTTTAAAGTTAGGCGTATCAATATTGGCAATATTATTTGCCAACACCTTATTCCTTAAACTTGTGACATCTAATGCATTTTCCAACTGACTAAAGATTTTTGAATCTATCCAACCTGCCATTTTTTTATCCCCTCATCATTATCGCTTGTTGAAACATTTCATCTTGGTTTTTTATGGTGCGCAATTCTACTTGATATGCTTTCTGGGCTTGCACTAATTGTGTCATAGCATTAGCCACATCGGCATTGGATCTTTCCAACATGGCACCTTGGACAACACCAAAACCATTGTCTCCGGGCATTCCGGTAATTGGTTCCCCCGATGCTTCTGTCGCAAAAAACAGATTATCTCCTCCTTGATCTAAACCATGGGGATTATCAAATCTTGCTAACAATATTTGGCCCAGATCTTCAAATACGCCATCTACCAGGCCGGTTATCCGGCCATCTTTCTTCACATTGATGTTGGAAGTACCCGCAGGAACCTGAATCATAGGTTCTAAGAGCAACCCCTTATCATTTACTAATCTGCCCTCGCCATCCAGCCTAAATAACCCGGCTCGGGTATAACCGATATTTCCCTCCGGGGTACGAACTTGAAAAAATCCCACTCCGTTGATGGCCATATCCAAAGGATTTTCTGTCTCCAGTAAAGATCCTTGGGAAAAATCCAGCCTTTGCCCGATATATAAGTTTCTTTGAGTATTTAAACCAATACCGGGTACAACTCCGCCGAATATGGCAAAAGTGTTACTTAATTCCCTGGTATCATAAGCTTCTTCCATTGACTGTAAAGTTTCCTTGAACCCAAAGGTATTAGCATTTGCCATATTATTGCCAACTATATTTATACGATTTTGCAGGGTTTGTAAATAATAGGATGATATCTTCATAAACTACCTCTAATTACGTTTTAAATCAATTAGTTCTTGCAACAGCGTATCGGAAACGGTAATAACCCTGGAATTCGCCTGAAAACCGCGTTGGGCCACAATCATATCAGTAAATTCCTGTGATAAGTCTACATTAGACATTTCCAAATTATTAGGTAAGATCCATCCCCGGCCACCGTCCGCTGCATATCCCCGGTCAGGTTCCCCGGAGTTACTGCTTTGATGATAAAAGTTATTACCTCCCGGTATTAAGCCGGATTCATTATTAAAGTTTGCTAAGGCAATCCTGTAAATGGGCCGGGAAATAGTTTCTTCATTGTTGCTATATTCACCAATAATGACCCCGGTTTTATCAATACTATAACCTGTTAGTTTATAATCAGCATCATCTGCAAGTTCTTGCCCAATATAAAATTGAATATTTACCAGTTCATCATCTGATTCAATTTCATCCCAACCACTATCTTCATCATAATAGTTTTCCGCTGCATATCCCTGTAAAATTGCCCCGGTGGAAGGCTCGACCAAATAACCGCTTTCATCAAAACTAAAATTACCTGTTCGGCTATACATTTCTTCTCCGGATATTTTGAGAATAAACATACCTTTACCATCAATCATCATATCCGTATCCTTCCCCGTATATTGGGCACTTCCTTGAGTCATTAATTGGTCTACAGAGCCCAAACTGGCACCAAGCCCAATCTGAATGCCATTTGTTCCCCCAAAGGCTGCATTCTCATTTTGATCAGGTCTGGAAGCTGCTCTTATATTTTGTCCCAGCATGGTGGCAAAAGTAACACGATTTTTTTTATAACCAGGAGTATTCACGTTAGAGATATTATTACCAATTACATCCATATAGGTTTGATGGTTTTTTAAACCAGAAATAGCAGAATACAAAGAACGCATCATAATAAAATACCCCCCTAAAAATAATTATTCAATAGACTTATTAACCTCAGATACCTTAGTTATATTTAACCAACTGTTTCCCACTTTAAGCATTAAATCCTTTTCTCCCCATTTAACCCCGGAAACCTCGCCATTTATCATATTACCTTCCTCATTGATTCCGACAACTTCTTTACCAATTAGAGCAGCTCCCTGGGTGAAAATCGACTGGCCATATAGTTCCGTTAATGTTTCTTTTAAACTATCCAGTGATTCAGACATATTGGTGATCTGTTCTACCATACTAAACTGGGCAAATTGTGCTAGCATATCACTATTATCCAAAGGTGACATGGGGTCTTGATTAGATAACTGAGCGACGAATAACTTGAGAAAATCATTCTTACCCAGCACATTATTAGCATTGGTGGTATTATTCTGTGATGTATTACCCCTTGTCCCATACGCTAAAGCATTAGTTTCATAAACAGCAGTCATGTTTTACCCCCCACTAAACACTTACATTTATCTTGGTGTGCATCTTTAAATCTTGCTGATAGTACATTATTTTGCTATACTCGAAACTTTCCTCCTCCCCTGTCCCGTAAAATTTATGATCCTGAGGAGTTTCTCTTCCCTTTTCCTGTTCTTGTTCTCCCTCTCCCTGAAACCCCATTTCCATGGAGCCGCAAGAAATGCCTATTTGGGTAAGACTCTGTCTTAATTCACCAAGGTAATTCTGCAGATAAGTTCCGGTTGCCTGATCTGAAGCATTAATTACCAGATGCAGCAGCCCATCCTCCATTTTCATCTGCACTTCCAGCTTTCCTAACTCAGCAGGATGAAGTTTAATTTCAATTTCTTTTACCATGTTAGCTTCATTAGTAGAAAGAGGAACCTGCTTTAATAAATCTGTTACTTTTGCCCATATCTTAGCGGAATCAAGCCCTGTATTCTGATTTATACTAAAACTATTAATTGTCGCTGTTTCTTTAAATAAGATTTCCGGAGCATTGTCTCCCTGAACGAACTGGTATACATTTTCATTTTCAAAAATATCAAATGTGGATTCCTTATTATTATTTGATCCCTGAAACATGTCATTGGAGGAAAATTCTAATAAATTCTGAGTTACATTCCCTTGACCGGATGAATTTGTTCCGGTTTTTATCTCTCCTGACAATTCCTTGACCAATTCAAGGATTGCTCTATCATCTAAATGTAATTCAGGTTTTGCCGCATTGGCCGGTTCCTTTGAACTTTGCGAACCTATTGATGTAACAAATAAAGAATCCTTATGGTTTTTTATTCCCTGAAGTAAATCATTTAAACTATTAACTCCTTCTGTTTGATCATCAGAAATAATACCTGTTAAACCCTTAATGTGGTTTGTCACATTTAGATCATCGGTAAACTTAAATAAACCGGTCCTTAAACCAGGGTGATCTAGTAAAGTATGTTCATTGTTACCTGTTTCCTGAAGCGATGCTTTTAGTAAAGGTGTTAAATCGGGCAGTCTAATCTCATGTTCAGACCGACCGGCTTTGCTGATACCGGAATTAATAGCGTCTATATCAATTAATTCCGGGGCCTCAGGGAGCTCCAAACAATTACCAAAAATTTCATCTGAATTACATACGGAATTCTGACTTAATTCTTCGGTCTTTACCTTTAGTTCATTATCTTGGTTTAAAGTCATATTTTTAGTTCCTTCAGAATTGACCATAAGTGCCAGCATGGCGGCAAATAGATCAGGGTAATTACCCTGCTCATCTCCGGAAGCTGCCAAATCATTTTCTTCTAAAATACCAGATATGTAATATGATGAAACAATATTGCTTATTTCCATAATTTAATTTCACCCTTTTTATGCATCTAGTTTATATATCGAAAAAAACATCCCCCACCTTTAGGGGATGTTTTAAACTAAACTTTTCTTTTGCCTACTTAAATATCCTCTTAAACGTAAAATGGCTTTAGAGTGAATTTGGGAGATTCTAGACTCAGATAAATTCATAATCAGTGCTATTTCTTTTAAGGTAAGTTCTTCCCTGTAGTATAACGCCACTACAGTTTTTTCTTTTTCAGAAAGCTTATCAATAGCCTTTGCTATCAATTTTTTCTGTTCTTCTTTTTCTATTAGATTAAATTGTTCCTGGGCATCATCATCAACAATCATGTCCAGGGGTGAAAAATTGTTATCCCCATCAGACCCCCCATAGGTTAGATCTTCGAGAGAAAGTACTGTCATAGATTGTCCTTGTAAAAGAATAGTATCCAACTCGGAAACTGATATCTGTAAATATTCCGCAACTTCTTGCTGGGAAGGTTTCTGACCATTTTTTGCTTCTAAATCAATAAATGCTTGTCGCACATTTTTTATTTTTTGACGTACGGATTGAGGAACCCAATCCATTGCTCTCAATCCATCAATCATAGATCCTCTGATTCTTAAACTGGCATAGGTTTCAAATTTAACCCCTCTAGTCGGCTCATACTTTTGAAGTGCATCCAGCAAACCCATCAATCCATAACTTAAAAGATCCTCTTCTTTAATATGGGGGGGTAGTGAAATGGATAACCTTCCTGCCAATCGTTTAACTAAAGGCAAGTATTTTTCAACATATTCTTCATTCCATAAAGAATTTTGTGCAGTACCTTTTTTATTATACAAATAAGGAACACCTCTTTGTTGGTTCTCTCCTCAACCATTTTTTCTATAACTTCAGCTAAATTTAGGAGTCTGCCATTTTATCCGCTAGCTAACAGCTCTAATACTCCGCCATTAGCGGTCAGAAGACACACCTGCTAAAGTTAAAGACTTTTCTGTTTATTCAAGCCTTCCATATTTATTTGTCCTGCTAATTTAGAGTCATTGACCTTAGTTTGCTTCTTATCTTCGTGTCCAAGATTTTGGTCTGCCAGGTCTTCCCCCACTATAAAATCAAAAGAGGAGTTCTTCTCCTGGTCATCTTTTTCCGGAGAATTGGGTTTCGGGGAAACCTTTTGCCATAAAAGAATCAATATACACCCGAGGACATAGATCAACAGAAAAGAGAAAACTCCCCTCATGATGATTATAAACAAGGAAAATCCACGATAGATACTTAGACCTGCTACAATTATCCCAGTAATCACAGCTAATTGAAGGTTTATTAATCCAATTTTTTGAGTCATTCCTATTCCAGGCCTTTCCGCAGCATTAATCTTTGCATTTGATAAATATAGGCAATAATGATATCCCGTTGACACTCGGAAATATCACAGAATTCCATTGCAATCAGAAAAAGATTGTTATCCTCTTGGACACAACGGATAACCTTGGCAGAAAGTTTAATTTCCTTATTATCTAGTTTTAAAGTAACGAACATCAAGGAATTCTCAGGAATTTTCCTTGTGGTTTTAAGCAACAATCCTCCACCGCTTAAATTATTCGTATACCCTTTATAAATTTTACTTAAACCTTCCGTACCCACAATTTGATATTCAATTTCTGCTACAACCGGAATTCGGTAAAATATTCTTCTTTGTATTTTGTTGATTTGTTCAGGATATTTAATGATAAAAATAGGAATGGACACTGTCATCCTTTTGATTATTTGGGAGACAAAAGCATAGCCTGAAGTATCATCATAAAAAAATATCTTAATAGATGTCCCATCTCGCAAAGGCACAAACTGGCCGTCGTGAATAGGAACTTCTATAATAATCAACCCCGGTTTGATTTCGGAAATTTTTGACCTGTATTTTCCTTGGTATACGCCTTCATTAACCTCCAGGTCAATAGTTAAACCTTCCTTAAGCTTATCTTCATATCTCATAGTTTCACTTAAGACCTCCGATATGCTAACCTTAGGTGCTTTTGTTAAAGATACCCTATTTAATCTTCAACAAAGAATAGATAAAACCTTTTATACCTTTGCTTTTTCCTGGGGGATTTAGATAAACACCGGCTATCTGAGAGGCAATCCATTGGATACATTTATAAGCCTCACTATGGGGATAGGAAATTCCTAAAGGTTTTTGTTCCATAACAGACCTGGTGACTAGTGTATCATCATAAATCCAGCCATTAAAACTTAAGGGCAATCCTAAGAATCTTGTTGCTGCATGTTCTAACCTCTCAAAGGTTGATCTGGCCTCAGCCTCCGAATGAACCCGATTCACCACAACATTAATATTTAGCAGCTTAGGCAGAGATTTAAGTGATTTAATTAAACTATAGGCATCTGTCAGTGAAGATGGCTCCGGTGTTAACACAATATAAACATCATCAGAAGCACAAATAAAATCAATGACATTATGTCCTAGGCCGGCTCCTGTATCAATTAATATAATATCAAACATGCTTTCCAGCTTGCCCAGATCCATAAGTGCGTTCTTTAAAAGACCGCGCTCCAAGTTGGCAAGCTCCATCACTCCAGAGCCTCCAGGGAGTATTTTAATACCTGGAGCCACCGTATACAATATCTCTTCGATGCTTTTTTGCCCGGTCAATAAATGTCTCATATGATAAGGTGCCATTACACCGAAAGCCACATCCACATTAGCCATCCCTAAATCCCCATCAAGAATCAAGACCTGATAATCATACTCTGCTAAAGCCAAGGCCAGATTTACCACCAGGCTTGTTTTGCCCACACCGCCCTTGCCACTGCTCACAGAAATAATTCTCATAGGATTTGCGTCGCTTCTTTCTGTTCTTTGACTGGCTATCTGAAGTAAACCCTTTAACTGGTCATTCATGATGATATTCCTCCCCCAGTATATAGCAAGCCAATTTCTCTGCACTAGCGGTTTCAATATTATCCGGTATACTTTGTCCATTAGACAGATATGCAACAGGAAGATTAGTTTTGACTATGATATCCAATATTGAACCTCGGTGCAGACTTTCATCTAATTTCGTCAAAACAAGGTGTGTGGAAACGTTCTTAAATCTTTCAAAAATTCTCAGTTGGTCGGCGAGGTTTGTAGTAACGCTTAAAACCAACATGGTCACATCAGGTTTTGCCAGATCCAAAAAATCTTCTAATTCCGACATATGCCTTTCATGATGAGGACTGCGTCCGGCTGTATCAATAAAGATCAGTTCTTTATCTTTATGTCTGGTAATAGCTGCCTTTAGGCTTTCTGAATCTGTGACAACCTCTACCGGATCCCCGATAATATCACCAAAAGTTTTCAGCTGTTCTACTGCCGCAACTCGATAAGTATCCGCTGTAATCAAGGCGATATTTCTCTTCTCGAATATGCTGAAACCGGCCGCCAATTTTCCAATAGTAGTGGTTTTTCCTACTCCGGTAGGACCAATTAAAGCAATGATGACAGGTCTTTTATTTAATTTAATTTCCTGGATATTGCTGCATAGGTTTGTGACTTTTTTCTTTAATATCTCTTTTACTACCCTTGGCTCATCCCATTCATTGGCAGATAATTCTTTTTTTATCTCTTGAATCAAGGATCCTGCTAATTCCTCACTAATTCCTTTCGTTACCAAATCATGGTGCCATTTCTGTAATGGTTTAGGATATTTTGGCTTCTCCTCCGGCTGGACTAAATTACTCTTCAGCTCAGTTAGCATTTTATACATTTCTGCCAATTCATTATGGGTTTTAGTCTTTATATGTAGTTCACTTTCCTCTTCCGGTTCTTTATTTTTGGGTTTTAAGGTACTTCCTTCAATGGCAGCGGTAATTTCCACACGGGGTTTGGCAAAAAAACCCAAAATACCGCCTTCTTTAAAATTTCTTACCTGTAAAATAGCCGCTTCAGGGCCAAGCTCCTTTTTTATTTTACTCATAACATCCACTACATTTTCTCCGATAAAGCGCTTCACTAGCATTTTACAACACCACCATTCCTATTACTTCTACGTCAATACCTGGAACAAGTTCATTGTATGAGATTAAAACTAAATTAGGCATCTGTCTTTCAGTTAATCGTTTTAAATTAATTCTCACGACAGGGGCACAAAAGATCACCGGGTTATGTCCTTTCAATATCACCTTTTCGACTTCTTGGGCTATCTTTTTAGTTAACTGCTGCCTAGCATTGGGATCAATATTAATATAGGATCCATAATCAGATTGTTTTAGATTCTCTAAAATCATCTGCTCAATTTTCGGATCTAATGTTAATACTTTCAACTTTTTATCTTGATCTAACAGTGGCTGAATAATCGTTCTGGCTAAGGCTTGACGCACATGTTCCGTTAAACGGTCAATATCATTAGTAATAGCAACTTTATCAGCCAAGGCTTCCAGAATTACAGGCAAATCCTTAATAGAAACTTTTTCTCGCAGGAGATTACTTAGAACCATCTGGATCTGTCCTAAACCTAACTTTTCCGGGATGATTTCATCCACCACGACGGGTGCCTGTTCTCTCACATGATCAATAAGCGTTTTAACATCCTGTCTGCTTAAAATTTCATGGGCATGAGTTTTAATCACCTCTGTTAAATGAGTAGCCAGCACAGTTGGCGCATCTACCACCGTATAACCTGATAACTCTGCCTGCTCCCGATAAGAAGCACTAATCCACTGGGCATCGAGATTGAAGGCAGGTTCTTTCGTGGGAATTGAGGGAATTGAATCATCATCAATTCCACCACTGATGGCCAAATAGTGATCTGCTAAAAGTTCTCCTGAAGCAATTTCAGCTCCCCTAATTTTTATCACATATTGATTTGGGGATAAATTCATATTATCTCTTACTCGAATTACCGGTACGATAAAGCCTAATTCTCCTGCAATCTGTCTTCGTATAAGAACAATTCTATCCAGAAGATCTCCCCCTTGATTGATATCCACCAAGGGAATTAAAGCATAACCTATTTCCAATTCCATCGAATCAACTTTTAAAATATTTATTATATTTTCAGGCTTTTTAGTTTCTTCAATTTCATTCTGCATTGCCTTTTCTGCAGCATTTTCTTCATATCCTTGATCCTTTTTCTGCAAGTAAGACCCTAAACCGGCACATATCAAAGCCATAAGGAAAAAAGGAATCTTAGGCAGTCCCAGTACTGCTAATACTACCAATACAACGGCGGTAATAAAAAGAGCCTTCGGAGTACTGAAAAGCTGGCTGGCCAGATTTTGCCCCAGATTATGCTCAGAGTCTGCGATTGTTACCATCAGACCGGTGGCTGTGGAAATTAAAAGAGCTGGAATCTGTGAGACCAAACCATCTCCAATAGTAAGCAGGGTATATGTATGCACAGCGTCACCAATTGGCATTTTTCCTATCACTACTCCAATAATTATTCCCCCAACAATATTTATCAGAAGAATAATAATTGAGGCAATGGCATCTCCTTTGACGAATTTGCTAGCCCCGTCCATTGCTCCATAAAAATCAGCTTCATTTTGAATATCCGCCCGTCTGGCTTTGGCTTCTTGTTCCGTAATGATTCCGGCATTAAGATCGGCATCGATACTCATTTGCTTCCCAGGCATGGCGTCCAGGGTAAAACGGGCACCTACTTCAGAGACTCGTTCTGCCCCCTTAGTGATCACAATGAAATTAACGATCACCAAAATTGTAAATATGATAAAACCAACTACGGCATTACCTTTGATGACAAATTCGCCAAATTGTTGTACCAGCTGCCCGGCATAACCATCTAATAATATTAAGCGTGTGGTAGAGATATTAAGAGATAATCGAAACAATGTCATCACTAAAAGCAAAGAAGGAAGAATAGAAAATTCTAAGGGTTCTTTAGTAAACACAGCCAGCATTAAAATTAAAACCGCACCGGTAATATTTAAGGTTAATAAAATATCCAACAAAGAAGGAGGCAGCGGGACAATCATCATTACTACAACGCCGACGATACCAAAAGCGGCCATGATATCTGTGTTTTTTGACAACTTCTTATTAGAAGCAAGGGTCGCCATAGATTTATCCCCCCATTAACTTTTCTCAGCATCTATCACTACAGCCTAGCTTCAGGACAGTTGCTACGCAAAGTAGGATTTTTTTCGACGATTAATTTTATATACAAATGCCAGTACTTCCGCCACAGCTTGGTATAGCTCTTTAGGCACAACCTGTCCTATCTCTACTTGATTATATAAAGCCCTTGCCAAAGGTTTATTCTCCATAATCACAATATTCTGTTCCCGAGCAAGCTCTTTAATTTTTTGCGCAATTTGGCCCTGCCCTTTTGCTAATACATAGGGGGCTTCAAACTTGGCGGGATCGTATTTAATTGCTACCGCTAAATGAGTGGGGTTAGTAATCACCACATCAGCTTGTTTTAGATCTTCCATCATTCTCCTAGTGGCTAAACTTCTTTGTTTCTTTTTCACTTCAGCTTTTATATAAGGATCGCCTTCCATTTGCTTATATTCTTCCTTAATCTCCTCATGGGACATTTTTAATTCTTTAGTATATTCCCACCACTGGTAAAGGAAATCTAAAATTGCAACCATGACAAAGGCTAAGGCAACCTTCCAAGCCATTTCAAACAAGATCTCCCCAATCAGTGCTGTGGACTCTCTAACGCTAAGGTGCTGTAAAACTGCAAAAACCTTGAAGTTATCTCTGACCACAGCATAGAGGAAATAGCCAATGATCACTACTTTTAACAATGCTTTAATTAACTGTGCCCAAGCTTTAACCCCAAACATCCTTTTTACTCCTTGGATAGGGCTTAAGCGAGATAGTTTAGGTTTTAGCGGTTCAAAAGTCAATAAAAAACCAACTTGAAGATAATTAACTAAGAAAGCCATCAAAAAAGCCGCTAAAAATATCGGAGCTAACATAAAAAAGAATTGCAGGCAAAGCTGTGTCATAATAGCAGCAACGGTTCTAATATCCCATTCGTGGGAAAAAGAATAAACGAACCTAAAAACTTGATTCAGTTTTTCCAACATTTGTGGCAGCCAAAACCTTAAAACCCCAACCAACGCCAAAAGCATGAGGGCAGAAGTAAGTTCTTGACTTTTTAGCACCTGGCCTTTTTTCCGTGCATCCTGTTTCCTTTTTGGTGTGGCCGGAAACCTTTTTTCTGCTATTGATTCCACCCCCTAAGAAATTGAAAAACCCATTCCATAGCGGTCTCAAAGACTTGGGAAACTGTGACTCCAAAAAAAGGAATTGCCAAGTAAAATATTATAAACCCAAAAATTATTTTTACAGGGAAAAGCACAGAAAATATATTTAATTGAGGAACAGTTTTCGCTAATAAACCTACCCCAATATTTGCTAAAAACAGGGCACCGTAAACAGGCAGACTGACTTGTAACGACAAAGCAAATATTTGAGCTGTCATATTTATATAAAAATCCATTCCCTGAAACAAAACAGATGGATTTATGGGAATATATTGATAGCTTTTAAGCATCGCCGCAATTATATAATGATGGCCATCCATAGCTAAGAGAAGCATGGTGGCTAAAACCATTAAAAAATTTCCCGTCAAGGGGCTTTGCATTCCATAGATGGGATCAATGGTGTTACCCATCACGAAACCCATTTGAAAATCCATCAGTTCTCCGGCCCCCTGCATAACAGCCGTGATCAGGCTAATAACATAGCCCATCACCAATCCGACCATAGTTTCCTTAACAATAAGGGCAATTATCGGCAATAGGCTTGTGGGTAAATCTGGGACAGATGCAAATAGCAGGGGATATAAAACAATAGATAAGCCGGCTGCTAAACCAAGTTTAACCGGCATGGGCACTCCCCTCGCCCCAAAGACAGGAGCAAGCATTACCATACCTGACCAGCGAGCAAGAATCAAAAAAAATAATAATACATTCCACTGAAGCAGTTCTGCTAAACCCAAAACATCACCTGGTTTTTAGTAATTTGCAAAATTGGGCAGCTCGTTAAAAAGATTAATGGTATAGTTGGTCATTATCCCCAGCATCCAAGGGCCCAAAAGAACCAAAATTATGGCAATAGCTATTATCTTCGGGATAAAAGATAGGGTTTGTTCTTGAATTTGGGTCATCGCCTGAAAAACGCTGATAATTAATCCGACGAGCAGGCTTACTCCTAGAACCGGGCCTCCCACCAATAAACCTGTCCCAATGGCCTCTTTAGCTAAATATAAAACTTGGTTTTCCGTCATATCAATACCATTCCTTATCATCAAAAGCTTACAATTAATGACTCCACAACCATATGCCATCCATCCACCAAGACAAAGAGTAGAATCTTAAAAGGAAGGGAAATCATCATTGGAGGAAGCATCATCATCCCCATAGACATTAAGGCACTGGCCACAACCATATCAATAATCATAAAAGGAATAAATAAAGCAAAGCCCATTTGAAAAGCAGTTTTTAACTCACTGATTACAAAAGCAGGAATCAGTACATAGGTTGGGATATCCCCATAAGTCTCAGGCCTTTCCAAGCCGGACATGCTTATAAACAGTTCTAAATCCTTCTCCCTTGTTTGTTTAAACATAAAAGTACGCATCGGCCCTTCTGCTTTCTGAATAGCATCTTCCCGGCTGATTTCTTCTTCTAGGTAAGGCTGAAGGGCATTGTTATAGACTTCAGAAAAGGTAGGCATCATCACAAAAAAAGTAAGGAACAGAGCCAGCCCGATAATCACTTGATTGGGGGGCAGCTGTTGGGTGCCTAATGCATTACGTACAAATGACAACACTACCACAATTCTGGTAAAAGAAGTCATCAAAACCAAGAGAGCCGGCACCAGGGAAAGGACGGTCACCAACAATAAGATTTCAATAGCGGAGCCGGCACCGAAATCAAAAGTAATCACCTATCAACCTCCTCCAGCAAACGCTCCAGCTCGGAGGAAAATTGCTCCTTATTTTTTCTGTTTTGTATTCTTTTCCAAATTCCTGATACAAAACTTGCCATATTTTCCTGAGGCCTCTTGTTAATCTCTTCCAATATATCTACTATGATTTCAGGATCATTAATTTCTTCAAGTTTAGTTAAATGATGATCTGTTCCTCCCAGAACCTGGATTTTCCCTGCAATCTCTACCAAATATAATACCTGCCGGCCGTTGAGAACCTGCCGGTCTAACACTTTGACCCAGAGGGAACCCTTCGAACGATAGGAATACTGGTTTAATCTATTGATGAGCCATAGAACTATAATTAATACTATTAAAAAAATAATAACAGTTCCTATTAAGCCACTCCAAGAAAACGGTTCTCCGGCGGAAACTGCCGGAGCAGGAGATGAAGGGTGATAAGGCTGATTTTCAAAGTTATTAGGCATTTTTATTTCAAGGCCTTTGCTACTGCTTCCAGAATTCTGTCAGCCTGAAATGGTTTTACCACAAAGTCCCTGGCTCCTGATTGAATTGCTTCAATCACCATCGCCTGTTGACCCATGGCAGAGCACATAATGATCCTAGCCTGAGGATCTATCCCACGAATAGCCTTAACAGCTTCCAGTCCATTCATTTCAGGCATCGTAATATCCATAATCACCAGATCCGGTGCCAATTCCTCATATTTATTGAGAGCAACTGCTCCGTTTTCAGCCTCCCCTACAATCTCATAGCCACCTTTAGTTAAAATATCCTTCAACATCATTCTCATAAAAGCGGCATCATCCACGAGCAATACTTTCTGTCCCACTTACTTACTCCCCCTTAATCAAGAACTTGTTTAATGTCTAATTACAGATCATTCAGCATTTAATTTAATGTCCCAATTCTTTCATCTTCATTTACTATTTCAGTAATACGAATGCCAAAAGTCTCGTTAATTACTACTACTTCACACTTAGCAATTAATTTCCCATTTACAATCATGTCTACCGGCTCTCCGGCGAGGCGATCCAACTCCACAACCGAACCTGGGCCTAGTTCCAGAATTTCCCTGATTGTTTTAGAAGCCCTGCCTAATTCAACACTAACATTGAGAGGAACATCATAAATTAATTCCAGATGATTGTTAAGACCGGCAGGATTTTCCGATATTAGCTGGGAAAATCTAACGGGCTGTACTTCTGTAGTATAATCAACCTTTTTTGGTTTAGCTGCTTCATGTTTTTGAGAAGCTTTGGCAGGTTTTTGATTTTCGGAAACAGTCATACTTAAATTTTCCCTGGTAAGACCATTAGTTTGTGCTACTTCTGATGATTTGGAATCATTCATAGAAGCTAAAAGTGTGCTGCTCATGCTCTTAGCAACACTTAATGGTATTACCTGAAGCAGAATGCTGTCTATGATACCCTCCACTTGCATTTTAAAAGCTATCCTGACAAAGAGATCCTCCCCACGAAAAATGTTTATAATGGCCCCTTCTTCATTTTCCGGGATATCGGCTATTACCTGAGGAGGAGTAATATCTACAACAGAATTAAACACCGCAGACATCGAAGTAGCTGCCGAACCCATCATTTGATTCATTGCCTCAGCAATTCCGCTGATTTGCATTTCGTTTAATTCTGTAGTGGGGTTTAACCCCGCCCCCCCCCATCATTAAATCTACAATAACTGAACCGTCTTCCCGAGAAAGAATAAGGAGATTTGAACCTTCCAACCCCTGTTTATATTGCACATGAATCAGAACATGAGGTTTGGGAAACTCCTCAATAATTTGTCTTGCTGTGACGACATCAACCTTAGGCGTTGTAATCTGAACTCTTTTTCCTAACAATTGAGAAAAAGTGGTGGCAGCTGTGCCCATGGAGATATTTGCTATTTCCCCCAAAGCATCTTCTTCTATAGGACTAATTAGGTCATTCTTATTTTTCTCGGCTGCCGTCTGGAGAGAATTAGACTCCTGTTGTGAAGGCGAAGTCGTGTCTTTAGGACCTGATAATAAAGCATCAATCTCTTCCTGGGTTAACATTTCACTCATTTTTATTCCCTCCTTCAGCTTTTACTTGGGTAATCTGGACAGCCATATGGTTTCCCCTTAAACCCGGTACCCCCATAAATTTGGGAAACTTGCCAATATATATTTGCATAGGCTGGTTAATTTCTTGATCTAAAAGAATCACATCTCCCGGTTCCAACTCCAGCAATTCCTGAATGGTAATCTGGGTTCGGCCTACCAAAACTTGCACCGGCACTTTAGCCATTTCAATCTTTTTTCTAATCATTTCTTTATTTTCCGGAGATGTTCTGCGCTCTTGAGAAAAAAAGAGGAACAAATTATTCAGTTTATCCAGGATCGGTTTCATCACAATATATGGCAGACATATATTTATCATCCCTTGAGATTGTCCAATTTCTACACTCATGGTAATCACTACCACAATTTCATTGGGAGCTACAATTTGGGTAAATAAAGGATTGGTTTCCATATTAACAAGCTTCGGGGAAATAGGATACATATCTGTCCAGGCCTCTCCAATTAAACTAACTATCTGTGATAATCTACTTTCCAGGATTCTTCTTTCTATTTCCGTCAAATCCCGGTTCTTAATCTGTTGAGTGCCTTGTCCTCCCAGAAGCCTGTCCACTATAGTAAAAGCTAAGGATGAACCAAGTTCGAATAAGGCATTCCCTTCCAATGGCGACATATTATAAATTCCCAGAATTGTTGGAAAGGGCAATGATCGAATATATTCATCATAAGTCACCTGCTCGATGGTGAGAATTTTAACCTCAACCCCGACATGAAGATTCCCGGCTAGAAATGTAGCCAGCCCCCGACAGAAATTTTCATGAATATTTAATAAAGAGTTAAGATGACCTTTGGAAAATTTATTAGGTCTTTTAAAATCATAAACCTTAACCTTCTGAGGATTGGATACTTCAATGACATCTTTGTCAATTGTTCCGTCAGATAAGGCACCTAATAAAGCATCAATTTCAGCCTGTGATAAAACATCGCTCATTCCTATCGTCCTTCTTGTTTGTTATTAGATGACTACACCGTTAAACTACATAGAATAAATAAAACTGGTGAAAAGCACTTCTTTAATTTCATTATTACATATTTTATTTAACTCAGCTAAAAGTTCCCTTTTGATTTTTCCTTTTCCTTCAAGCTGAGATACTGAAGCAAGTTTTTGAGATGACAAAACTGTAATGGCCTGGTCGGTGAGAAATGTCTGCTTCTCTTGAATGATTTTCAACGAACTGCTGTCGATCCCCTCA
Source organism: Bacillota bacterium (assembly GCA_050952465.1). Lineage (GTDB taxonomy): Bacteria > Bacillota > Dehalobacteriia > Dehalobacteriales > Dehalobacteriaceae > DUPU01. The sequence continues at coordinate 77,191 of JBMNKZ010000002.1, forward strand.
AGAGTTATTTCAGTTTTTAACACTCCCCCGCCGTTTAAATTAACGGTGAACTCCCCTAGCTTTATCAAAGGGCCTGTCTCATCCAGGTTTTTTCGAACTTCACCGGCAGCTTGATATTTCTCCGGTAACCATACCGTTTCGGTACTCATTAAGCCAACTCCCAAAACAAGCCCCAGAATAAAGGCTCCCACCACTAGAAATTTATTTTTTTTCATTAAAGATTTCCCTCCCACTTAAGGGCACAAAACACTTATTTTTGAATTCAATAACCCTTTCGATAATATCATCCAAAGACTCTTGCACCACATACTTACGCTCATTAGTTAAGGTAATTACTGTATCAGGTGTATCTTCTATAACCTCTATTAAATCCGAATTCAAAACTAATTGTTTACCATTAAGGCGGGTTAGATAAATCATCTGTATTCTCCTTATTTTAAAAATCTTGACCAATTCTCTGGGCAATATCATCAATGAATAATTGGTCTTTTCTTAATTGTTCTGCATAATATTCCTTCCATTGCTTGGCTCGTAATTTTTTGAATTTTTCCGTTTTTATTTTACATAATTTCAGATCTTCCCTTATTCTCAGGATAACATCTTCCTGTTTCTGAATCTCAATAAGGATCTCATCCAGCTTGTGTTTTTGATTAGTGCAAAAAATATGCCACCCAATTAAAACCTGCGGTTCATACTGACAAGCCTTGTTCTTTTCTGTTAAGGCATTTAGAAAAATTTCTTGCTCTATTCGATAGAATTCTTCCATCTGCTGAAGCTTGCGAATCTCCTGAGCCAAAACCCCCTGAGCTTTATCCAGTTCTTGTACTGCTAATCTTAAACTCGTTGCCAAGCGAAATTTAAAACCCATTTATAATTCAACTTTCTTTAAAATTTTTTAGAGAAAAATCTGCTTCATTTGGTCTTTCATTTGAGAAAACCCAACCTTTTCTTCTATTTCCTGGCAGAGAAAACTATTGATCTTTGTAATATGATTTAAGGCCAGATCAATATCCCTATTAGAGCCACTAACATAAGCTCCTATATCAATTAAATCTTTAGCATCATAATAAACCGCTAGCATTTTCCTCATCCGCTCGGCTAAGGATAAAACCTCTGGATCTGCTACATCCTTCACCACCCTGCTCACTGAGTGTAATATATCTATAGAAGGGTAATGATTTCTTGCAGCTATTTCCCGAGAAAGCACAATATGACCATCCAAAATCCCCCTAACGGCATCAGCAATTGGTTCATTAAAATCATCGCCGTCAACCAACACCGTATAGATACCTGTAATACTTCCTTTTTCAGACATTCCTGCTCTCTCTAAAAGCTTTGGCAGCATTGCAAAGACAGAAGGCGGATATCCCCTTGTCGCCGGCGGTTCACCAATAGTCAGCCCAATTTCCCTTTGGGCCATAGCAAAACGGGTAACAGAATCCATCATTAATAATACATTTTTACCTTGGTCTCTGAAATATTCCCCAATTGCAGTAGCTGTTAAAGCTGCTTTCAAACGCAACAACGCAGGCTGATCAGATGTGGAGACTACGATCACGGATCGAGCCAGTCCCTCCGGGCCTAGATCCTTCTCGATAAAATCCTTAAGTTCCCGCCCCCGTTCTCCTACTAAAGCGATTACATTAACATCTGCTTCCGTATTTCTTGCCATCATCCCTAGAAGAGTGCTTTTCCCCACCCCTGAGCCGGCAAAGATACCAATGCGCTGGCCTTTACCTAAAGTAAGCAAGCCATCAATAGCCCGAACCCCTACATTTAAGGGTTCAGTTATCCTTGGCCGGGATAAGGCGTTAGGCGGAGAATTATTTAGCGGATAACAGGTCGTACCATCTATGGTGCTTCCATCCAAAGGTCTTCCCAAACCATCCAGAATCTTACCTAGAAGGTTCAATCCAGTTGGCACTGACAACCGGCGGCTTTGCTGTAAAACCTGATCCCCCGGTGCTACTCCCTCTAAATCGCCTAAAGGCATCAGTAAGGTTTTTTTGTCTTTAAACCCAACTACTTCAGCAGGAATAGTTCGGCCTTGGGAGGAGATAATATGGCAATAATCACCTACACTAACTTTTGGTCCATTGGCTTCCACTATCAAACCGGTTATTCGCGAAACAGCTCCCAGGGCTTTAATTGGGTCAACCTTTTCAATTGTTTGAACCAGTTGCTGCCAATTTATCATCTTCTAACCCCTTTAATAATGCTTCGCGGATTTTATCTAATTGGGAATCAATTTGGCCGGAGAAAACTCCGCCCTCACTATCCAGATAAGCATTGCCTGGACTTAAGCGAGGATCCACAACCATGGGATAAGCAGGTTTTATCTTATTCGGAATTTCCTGCAGCCAAACAAAATCCGCCTCCGAAACACAGATCTTTAAATTCTCTTTTTTCCCGGCTGTGATAACCAGTTTCCTGATAATGTTTAAAAGTAACCTGGGATTAACCTCTATAGAAGTCCCGATAATTTTTTCACTGATCTTGATACTCAAATCAAGGAGTTCTTTGTCCACACGCTTTAATTCAAAAGCTAAGGCATTTTGGGCATAATCCAAATATTGCTTAGCCTGGAGCTGAATTTCAAGAGCTTCTTTTTCAGCTTCCTTCAAGCCTTGTTCGTAACCCTTGGCTTTTGCTTCAGGCAGGATTCTGTCTCTTATTTCTTTTTCCAATTCTTCTGTAATCCTTTTCCTAATTGCTTCCCTTTCATTTTGAGCAGCCTTAATAATGTCCTCCGCTTTCTTTTGGGCTTCTTCTAATAAAATCCGCCCTTTAGCTTCAGCTTCCCTAAGAACTTGCGTCTCTTTCTCCTTACTGTCCAAAAGGGTCTTGAGATAGGATTGATTTTCTTTTTTGGGATGTTCAGAAAAACTAACAGGCAATGACTCTAAAAACTTAGGATCCATCACTTTTACGGAAACACTTTTTAGAATATTTTTGTTAGTAGATGATCTCATCGTTTCCTCCCCTTGAAACTACAATTACCCCTGCATTTTCCAGCTTACGAATAACCTTTACAATCCTTTGTTGAGCCTCTTCTACTTCCCGTAACTTAACCGGTCCCATAAAATCCATATCTTCCTGAAGCATCTGAGCAGCTCTGGTAGACATATTGCTTAGGACTTTTTCCTTTACATCTTCATCTGCCGCCTTTAAGGCCAAAGCAAGGTCTTTGCTTTCAACCTCTCTCAGAATTAGCTGTACTCCCCGATCATCAAGTAAGACAATATCTGCGAAAACAAACATCTGCCGTTTAATCTGTTCCGCTAAATCCGGGTCATCAACATCCATTACATCCAACACATTCTTCAATGTCCCGGGATCAGTTCGGTTGAGTATGTCCACCACATTTTGTATTCCTCCCGAAGCACTATAATCTGTTGGTGCCAAATTTGATATTTTTTGTTCCAGTACTTTTTCTATCTCTTTAAGTACTTCAGGACTGGTCCTCCCCATTAAGGCAATTCTTTTTGTTACATCTGCTTGAATTTCTGGTGGGAGGCTGCCTAACAAAATAGCTGCTTTCTCAGCCGGTAAATGAGTCATAATTAAAGCGATGGTCTGAGGATGTTCACCCTGAATGAATGTCAATAACTGTTTCGGATCGGAACGGCGTACCAAATCAAAAGGTCTCATTTTTAAAGAGGCCGAAAGTTTACTGATGATATCAAAGGCTCTCTGTTCGCCTAAGGCTCGCTCCAATACCTCCCTCGCATAATCCAGACCACCTTGAGCAATATAGTCATTGGCAAGACACAAATTATAAAATTCATCTAAAACTGCTTCCCTTTGTTTCTCAGATACTTTTCTGATATTAGACATCTCCAGAGTAAGCATTTCAATTTCTGATTCACCTAAATGTTTTATGATTTCAGCTGATTTTTCTGTACCCAAAGAAATCAACAATACAGCAGCTTTTTGCACACCAGATAATTCCGCCACTTTTTACTGATCCTCCGTTAACCAAGTTTTAATCAATCTGGAAACCTCGTCCGGATTATTAATTACATATTTATCAACTTCTTTTTTGATTTTTTCTCTTTCAATATCTTCCGCCGTTTTCATTCGTTTTTGAGCCATTTTATATTTAACTTCCTGTTCCAGCTTTAGTTCCGCTTCCCTTTGGGCAGCAAACAATTGTTCCGCTTCTTTTAAGGTAACAGGTTGTTCTTTATCCTTCATCGCCAGGAAATCTTGATCTAAATTGCTTTTCCTTTTCCTCCTGGAACGAATTATCATAAATAAACCGAGCCCCAACAAGAGTAATGCCCCTGACCCAAGTTGAATATAACGCATCATTTGCTCTTGACGTGCCACTTCATCCAAAGCCGTTTGCCTTTCCAACTCAGCGGTCTTGTTAAAAGCAAACCTGGCTAATTGAATTTCATCCCCCCGATTCTTGTCCAGTCCCACAGCAGAAGCAACAATATTCTCAATATCTGTAATTTGATATTCACTAATACTATCGGCATCCACCATGACTGATACCGTTAAACGTTTAATCTGTCCTGGGCTTACGATGGTTTCGTTTTGAAACATGTCCGGCTGATAGTTTTCCGTCAATCTGCTTTTCTCCGTATTAGACATTTGGGTATTCCCTTCGACAATATTGTATCCGGTATTGCCATCAGCTCCGGGAACACCTCCGTTATTTGATTCGCCTTCCGTTGTTTCTCTAATCTCCTCTTTGCTAAGGATTACTCCCTCCTCATAGGTTTCACTGACTATTTTAGTTTGGTCAAAATTTAATGTGGCATTGGCCCGTACAACCGTTGTCCCCATGCCAAATACTCTATCCAACATGGATTGCACAGATCTTTCGATATTATTCACTACCTCCTGCTGCAACTGAAGCTGGTTCGTGGTCAATCCATGCAGTTCGCCGTTTGTACCGAAGACATTCGACAATACCTTTCCATTGGTATCCACAACGGTAACATCCTTAGGATTTAGTCCCTCCACCGAGTGGGAAAGTAAATTAATAATCGCTTTTACGTGTTCTTCTCCTATTTTGGCATTATAGGCCGGCTTAATTGTTACTGCTGCGGTAGTTACCTTTTCTTCCGTGACAAATAATGATGGTTGGGGCATCACAAGATGTACTCTGGCGTATTCTATACCATCCAGTGCTTCAATGGTAATCTCCAATTCATTTTGAAGTCCAAGCAAATAACGCAACTGCCGGTCTTCTTTAGTTTCACCTAAACGCATTTGATCAAGATTCTTAAAACTAAAAGTGCTTGTTTCCGGTAGACCGGCATTGGCTAATTCTAAGCGTACCTGTGCGGCTTCCTTTTTGGGAACCATAATAACAGCACCATCATTTTCTAATTTATATGGTATATTTAGATTTTTCAGCTCAGCTGTTATGGCCCCTGCCTCAGCAGCCGTTAATTTATTAAATAAAGGAATATATTCCGGTCTGCTGGCCCAGAAAATCAAGAAGAATAATACTGCAGCCACTAAAAGCGGAGCACCAATCAAAACAATTCTCTGGGCGCGGGTATATTTTTGCCAGTGCTTGGTAATAAATTTTTGTACTTCGGTCCAAAAAAGCTTCAATTATTTATCCCCTTAAATCTGCATTCTCATAATTTCTTGATAAGCATTGATCACTTTGTTTCGCACAGTTACAGCCAAACTTAAAGAAAGGTTCGCCTTTTCTAACGCAATCACCGGTGTATGTAAATCTTCAACCTCTCCTGTAATTAGAGCTAGACTCGCTTGATTACCTTCCGCCTGGATTTGTTCTAAATTATTTATGGCATCTTTCAAAAAAGCAGAAAAATTCTTTCCGTTGTGAACCTGAAATTGTCCTGCCCCTTCGTTGAGCTCTACGTTTTTTAACCGAGGTAAGGACGTAATTGAATTAAAAGACGTAATCTCTTCCATTTGCTAATTACTCCTTCCCTATTTCTAAAGCTTTTGCGGCCATGGCTTTGCTGGCATTTAAAGCTGTAACATTAGCCTCATATGACCTAGAAGCTGAAATCAAATCAATCATTTCTGTTACAATATTAACGTTAGGATAACGCACATAGCCTACCGGCACCCCCAGTTCCTCTTGTTGGGCAGCATCAGGAGAATTAGGTTCATATTCTAACCTCAAAGGAGAATTATCCTCCAGAATAGCAGAAACCTGTACTCCACAGCTGGACAGACTATGTTGCTCCTTCTCTAACAATGTGGAAAACTTATGTTCAGACGGACGAGGCTGAAAGATGGTAACCTGTCTCCGATAAGGTATCGGGTTACCGGCTTCTGTAGTTCTTCCTGTATTGGTCGTATCCATATTAGCAATGTTGTTGGAAATTACATCCATCCTTAACCTTTGGGCTGTTAGAGCAGATGCACTTGCATTTATGCCCGTAAATATACCCATAATTATCTGCCTCCTTTTTTATAAAATCTTTTTTAACTACCCCCATATAAAAATTTTTCTTTCGAATAATGTATATATAATTAAATAAATATTCTTGGTCTAATTTTAAAACTGAAAATTCGATCAAGTCAGAATCGTGAGTAACTATAAAAGGCCATGGGTTACCATGGCCTACTTTTTAAACACCTTGGCAACCCGACCACCATATCAATTTAATTGATTTAGGCTCGTTTGGCTTTGCGTCCCTGCCTTTCGACAGGTTTGCCTTTTTACTATGTGAAAATGGTTTGTTTAATTTACTAATTTATTATATATATTTTTACCTATATTCGACATGTTTTTATAAGTTCCTCTAAATTATTCCTGTTTTTTTTGAAAATTTTTCTATTGACACAGTAATGCCTGTTTTTACTTTACAATACAAAAAACCTGCCTTAGGTTCAGCCTCAGACTATAGCTTCATCATTTTATTCTTTTACTTCAAAAAGTAAAAATAGGATTTCCCCGAGTAATGTCGGAAAATCCTATTTCATTTTGTCAATAAATTTGGCTTCTTGAAACACTTGACTTTGATAAACTTTCTTAGACTGGGCACCAGCCTGCATACGATACAATTCCGATTTTACTGATGTGATTTCCGTTTTTATAAGTTCCATTAGTTTTTGATCCAAATCTAGCAGTTTAGACATTGTTTCTCTTAACCTTCGGCTTAATTCACTCATCTCAGCCAATTTACTTTTCTCAAAGATTTCTTGTAAATTCTGCATCGAAAAATCTTTAATTCCTGATAATTTAAGGATTCTTTTTCTAAGATCGGCAGATTCCTCTTCCCTTTTTCGAAGTATCGCAAATTGAAGACTGCGTTTTTCCGAAAACCGATTTAACTGTTTTTCGATTAAATAACTCGTTTCCGGCGGTGCCTCCTCTTCAGTTTTCTTTATAATATCTTCCTGCTGTTCCATCAAAAACTTAAAAAACTCATTTCTCTTTTGGCTGGCTGTTTTTGTGGTTTCCTGCTTTAATAGCTCCAAAAACTCTTCTGCCAAATTAAAATGTTCCTCAAGATCTAAGATATCCTGACGATAATTAGCCATCAACTTTTCCAGCAAATCCTGCATTTATTTCGCCCCCGTCCGGTTAAGACGGGCTGTTTCAATCCACACATCCCGAAAAATCCTGAAAAACTCTAAAACCGGATCTAAAAGAGCAGGGTCTTTTTTAATATTTGCCTGAACCGTTTCTTGATAATAAAAATCGTATAATCTCCGGAGATTGACCGCAATTTCCCCGCCCTGTTCCATATTCAACGTAGTACTTAATTCCATGATAATGTTTTGCACCTTAACCAAGTTATTATGGGCTTCTTCATAATTTTTTTCCCGCAAACCCTGTTGCCCTTGGTGCAAAAACTTGATGGCACCTGAATAAAGCATAATCAGCAGCTTTTCAGGGGGTGCTGTTTCTACGGCATTTTGTTTATAAACAGCTTGCGGGTTCAGATAACCGGCACTGGCATAACTCATGAGTTTCACTCCCTTAACGAACCCTTTTAATTTTTCTTATTGAAATTAATCATGGCATCTATTTGATTAGTCAGCCATTGACTTTCACTGTTGAGAGCTGTAAGCTGAGTTTCCAAAGAAGCAAACTGAAGTCTGATCCGTTCAGCATACGACTCTAACTTTGTATTAAAAGCCTCGATCTCTTTTTTGATCTGTTCTATTTGTTCTTGATAGCTTTTCTGAGTCTGATCCAAACTCCCATCATACATCACCATGGGATGCAGATACTCATTTAAGATGTTTGCTAAGCCCTGGGCTTCCTGAGTGGCGGAGCTTTTATCGGCAGGATCAACTCCTCCGGCCTTGGCCCCAAAGAGATTTGCCACAGAATTTGCATTTTCTTCTAAAGCCTCTTTGAATTTTGCCGTATCAAATTCCAGAACTGCGCTTTTCCCAAAACTCCCACTGGAAGTTGCAATACCTACCTCCGCCAATACATTAAATGGCTCTGTGGGATTGTTCAGCCGGCTGCCCACAATGTGGCGCAAACGACTTTGAATACCCTGAAGTACCGAATCGCCAAAAAGATCCCCTTTAACCCTAGTATCCGCATCATATTTTACTTTGTTTTCAATAAAAGACATTACCGAATTATACTGGTCTACAAAAGCTTTGACTGCCGCTTCTGCTTCCTTGTAACTCGCAGAAACTTTCACCATGACGGGAGTGTCAGGGTCAGCACTTTGCAGATCTAAGGTTAGACCGGGAATAGCGGAGGTCACTTTATTGGAGGCACTGATGATATCAGTAATACCATTAATACTTAGCTTTGCGTCTTCTGCTGACTGGCTTACGTTTAAGATATCCTCTCCTGAGATCTCATCCACATTTAAGATGCCCAAGGAATGCAAAACATTGCCATCCACTTCATTAAAAACTGCTGCGTTTTCAACTCCGGTATTTTTTGAAATCAAGGCAAGTTGATAGCCGCCGTTTACCTTGATTACCGAAGCACTCACATCTGCATTGGCATTGTTGATAGTTTCGGCAATTTTATCCAAACTGGAGCCTGTTTCAACCTTAATATTCGTTGTCTTTTCTCCCACTGTAATACTGAAGGTTCCTGCCCCAATCCCTGTAGCGGATGAAGTTTCTTCCACCTCTTGTACTGTGCTTACCGCTGTTTGGGCTACAGCAATCCGATCCACAACAATCTTATAACTACCATGCACAGTTCCCGATGAGCTGCTTAAATTTAAAATATCTGTATTACTGGAGGATGCCGTCGTTGCACTCCAGGTGGTATTGTCACGAAGCCTATCCAGGGTATTTTCCAATGCAGAAAGCCTGGTATTGATATCCCTCCAAGCATTCCTCTTAATTTCCAAAGTGCTTTGCTTTTTCTGCATTTGGTTTAAAGGCAGACTGTAGTTTCGCACCATGGTATCGACGATACCGCTAAAATCATAACCGGAGAGGCCCGGTAACGCTATTTTTGCATAACCAACTGACACACCTACACCTCCTGACTGTTTACCTCCTCACTTATTACCTCATGTTCAAACCTTCTCATCTACGATCAACCCTACCACATCCTGAATAGAACTTAACAGATCAAGGGTTTTTTCGGGAGGAATCTCGCTAAGGATTTCTCCATTATCCTGGTCAATTATTTTAACCATAACTCTATTGGTTTCATCATGAATCTTAAATTCCATCCTCTTATCAATTAATCCCATCAAACGATTTAACTTTTCTAAGGTCTGTTCCACTTGTTCTCTGGGAATTTCCTCCCTGGCCGAAGAAACATTATCTTTTTTTCCTACAACCAAGCGAGGCAGTGCATCCTTACTTTGCTGTTCTAATTTCTGCCCGTTAAATGTACCATAAGTAAGGTGATTATATTGGTTATTATCGGTGTTAATAATATTAACCATTTTAAACCTCCCATTACGCTAAACCTTTTTCTTTTATAATAATCTTACATATAAATTTCATTTATTAAGAAAGTCGGTCGGTTAAACCGACCGACTTTCCCAAACAATTACAATGCCGGCAAGATCAAAATTTACTAATCTCTTAGCCTAAAAGCTTAAGAACAGCTTGAGGAGTCTGGTTAGCTTGAGCCAACATAGCAACTCCAGCCTGGCTGAGAACCTGGTTCTTAGTGAACTCTGACATTTCAGCAGCCATATCTACGTCACGAATCCGGGATTCAGCAGACGTAAGGTTTTCCGCAGAAGTCTGGAGATTATTAATGGTATGCTCCAACCTATTTTGCATAGCACCCAGCTTAGCACGTTCTTCAGAAACTTTAGTAACAGCATCATTAATAATTGTAATTGCTCTATTAGCTGCATCCTGGGTGGAAATATCAATACCCCCGGTTACATCCGCGTCATCAGTTTTTTGAGCATTTTCAAATGCTGAAGAGGTTGACTCTTCTTTTGCAACTGTAACTACCGTAGAGCCCGCTGTTGCCTGTCCTGCATCGAAAGAAACAGACATTTTTCCAGTAACATCATCACCTATTATGTACGTCCCGCCATTATCCTTATTAATCTTTACGGCATTACCAATGGCCGTGCCGCTGGAATTGAATAGTTGAACAGTGTTGGAAGCATCTTTAGAAGCTGTTATAGTAACAGTATCTCCATCAGAAGCTCCAGTTAGCTTAGTAATATCAATATTCAAGCCGTTTACTGCATTAGTAGATCCAGTAATCTGACCTGTAAGATCACCGCTTGCTGTCCAACTTGCGGCTACTGCCTGAGTGTCTGCAGTTATGGTAAAGTCCATTGTATCACCGGATGCATAAGCACCACCAACAGCAGCGGCTACGGTGAATGACATACCTGCTATGCTAGTATTAGCGTCACCAACTGTTCCAGTATTGCCGGTGTCTACCCCATCCTTGTAAATATCAAAGTTTGTTGCATCAGTAAATACTAATTGATATGAACCGGCCGAGGCTGAGGTAACTGACCCAGAGGCACCAGGACCCCGGGTAATTGTAAGTGCGGTAAGGCCGTTGGTTACACTGGCATCATCTATATTCGCACCTGTTTGTACACCTGAGGCGTCAGCTTTTGCCGGGCTTCCAGCATGATAAGTGAGGGTCACAGTAGTATCAGCATCAGCCGTACCAGTCACTGCCCCAGAATCTGTTACCCCAGATGATGCCGTTACTGTGGGTACTCCTGCTGTACTAGTCGCGACTGTTACGGTATAGTCGCCATCTGCCAATTTGTTATTTATACCTAAATCTGCTTCAGCCGAAGATAACTTTGCGGTATTAGTAGCACTAACTGTAGCACTTATTGCATCTCTAGCTACACCGAGAGTTTTTGCGTCCATAGCATTAATTGATAGAGATATATTTTGGCCAGCGTTAGCACCTATCTGGAAAGTAACTTCGCCGATATTACCATTCTTAATACCACCGTTAAGCAAATTTTGGGTATTAAATTCTGTGGTATTTGAAATACGAGTGATCTCCTTGGCCAACTGATCCATTTCCGACTGGATTTTCAAGCGGTCATCCGCAGTATTGGTATCAGAAGCTGATTGAACTGCAAGCTCTCTCATTCTTTGCAAAATACTTTGGGTTTCATTCAGAGCACCTTCAGCTGTTTGAATTAGTGAGATAGCACTCTGAGAATTGCTAACGGCTTGGTTCAAACCCTTAATCTGACCTCGCATTTTTTCTGAAATTGCTAGGCCTGCAGCATCGTCGGCAGCTTTGTTAATGCGATACCCTGAAGAAAGCTTTTCTAAAGATTTCTGCATGGCATTATTGGTGCCGTTTAAACTGCGCTGAGCATTTAAACTCCCAATGTTTGTGTTAATAATCATTAGTTATTCCCTCCATGAATTTTATTTAGTTTCACATCCGTGTGAAACTTTTCGATAGCATTTCCTTGGCCGGCATACAAAGAATACTATCTATTTTAATTATCGTTAGTTTTACCATTATATTTAATTACCAATAAATACGAATTACTAGGGAAATAGTTGACTTTACTCATTCATACTTCATTTATCTTCCGATTTCACCTACTTAGAATATTTTTCTTCTAATACCATCATGGATAAAGTATTTAACTTTTATTTGTAAATTATTTAATTTTATATTTCACATACTTCTCGCATCAATAATTAACTCAACAACTTCTCTAACTGCTCCCTCTCCACCTTTTGCCTTAGTGATGTATTTTGCAACTTTTTTTAAACACTCCATACCATCACTTACAGTACAACCAAAACCTACTAATTCAACAACTTCCAAATCATTAATGTCATCACCAATATAAGCGATTTCCTCGTACTCTAAATTATATTTTGAACATATCTCATCGATAATTTTAATCTTATTTTGAATGCCTATATAGATTTCAGTCACTTTCATTTTTTCAGCTCTACGTCGTACAAGATTAATATCTTCACCTGTTATTATCCCTGTTATGAAACCAGCCTCTCTTAGTAGCTTAAATCCCATCCCATCTTTCGTATTAAACTTTTTAAGTTCATCACCATTCTCAGAGTAATACATCCCTCCATCAGTTAACACGCCGTCACTATCAGAAAGTACACACTTAATTTTAGCAATTCTAGATGAAAAATCATCAGCAATGCTTTTTCTTTCTAACAGTTTTTCGACAATAACCCAATCTGATGGTTCATCAATCTCAAAATAAGTTTCTCCTGGCATCTCGACAGGTACTATATTACCTGATATTCTACAATGAGTTTTTAACAATCTATCTCTCGACGTGATATAGAATGCACCGTTTTCTACTAGAAAGCCTTCAAAATCCTGTCTCCTTGGTCTGTTTAATGGATCATAGTTTATAGCTTTTGCTCCATTTGACAATTCGGACCATAAAAATCTTTTCTGTTTCACTACAGATAAGACACTATCGATACCTTTCTCAAAAAACTTCCGTATTCCTTTAGTAATGTCCCCACTAGTTAAAAGCGGAGAGGTAGCTTGTACCAAAATTATATTATCAAACACATAATTATTAGCAAATTCAAGCATTGCAGCTTCAGTAGAAGCCGTATCAGTCGATACAGCTTCTGAACGATCTACTAATCTAATCTTAGAGGATCCATATTTTTCAACTACATTTTTAATTTCTTCGCTATCTGATGAAACAACAACTATATCAACTTCATCGCAATTCACAGTTGCATCTAAAGTCCAATAAATTAGTGGTCTTCTATTCATCAATTTAATATTCTTTAACGGAATAGATTTGCTACCACCTCTAACTGGTATGAACGCTACTGTTTTAGCAATTTTATTTTCCAATATTACCTCTCCCTGTACTTAAGCTTTTCTCTTTGCACCTTTTCAATATCGAGAATTTCTTCCTTTTTATAGTTAAGTGCTTTATAAGTTAACTCTAAATCTCTTTTCAATCTTCTCATCCCATCAGGTTCTAAGGAAGCTGCATGATCTGTACCTTTCCATGTTCTATCTAAAGTAAAATGCCTTTCAATTGTAGATGCTCCAAGTGTATATGCTGCTATATCAACTGCAATGCCTTTATGGTGTCCCGAGAATCCAATTTCTTTTACTCGATTCCCAAATTTCCTTTTCAATCTGCCTATCTCAAGTAGTGCAACATCTTCAAATGGTACTGGATAACCAGATGTACAACTATAGATAACAATATCTTTATTTCTACCTTTGGTTTCGAAAAGTTTTACAATCTGTTCTTCCTCATCATGAGTAGTCATGCCAAGTGACAAATGAATTTCACCCTCATAATTATCGCATAGCCATTCAAGCATCATAAAATGATTGTTGCATGCTGATGGGATTTTAATTAGTGCTGGTTTTAGAGATGTAATTTCTTTTGCTGATGTAAGGTCCCAAACTGATGTGCTATATAGTATATTAAACTCATCGCACCACTCTTTAAGTTGTTTGTGCTGGTTAACATCGAACTCTAAGAACTCTCTATGTGCACCATAAGTATCACCATAGGAGTTTACAGGATTATCGTGAGGTGCATTATATTGTTCTTTAGTCAATAACTCCTTATTATTCCTCTTTTGAAATTTTATGCCATCAACTTTACAAAAAATAGCTGCCATTTTTATAAGTTCCTTTGCTATATCCATTTGACCTTTATGGTTACATCCAGCTTCTGCTATTAATCTTGGTTTCTTATAGGTCATTTATACCTCTCCCTCATATAGAAAATGCTTTTCTGATTCAACTCACTACATTTATATAGTTTTCAATTCGTTACCTAATATTAAAATTATATTTTGATTATTTTAATACATTATTTCTAAACCATAGCAAAACGGAATTGTAATACTCTTTGCTATCCAAATTAATTTTCAGGTTAATTCTTCTATATTTTTCTGTGACAGCTTCTTTGTTCAAAATTGTATAATTAATTAATTGTATTAAATCTTGTTCAAATCCTTTCTTATTAACCCTTACTACTCTATCGCTTAAGCACAATTCTGAATATAAATCATCAATTTTTTTATAACTACTTAACGCGATTGTAGGTATGTTTTGGGCTATTGCACAAACATTACTGTGAAACCTCATACCCATAATAAAATCGCATTTTTTATACAATCCAAATATATACTCTTCCGAACCAGTTCCTGTTAAACAAGGTGCAACAACAATTCTAGTTCTTCTATATATATCGCGAATATTACTCATTATGTCACAAATAGCATCGAGATCACTGTATATATGGGGGAATAAAACCATTTGATAATCCTTATGTTTTTCAAAAAACTTATTAATTAGCTCCGAAAATATTTTTATAAATTCTTTGTATGTAATTCCATTATTATTTTCAAATCTTATATCCTTCATATCAGAAACAATATTAATCCCAATCGCCTTGTATTTATTATTAATTTCTTGATAATTGAAATTTTTAATTTTTAAATGAAATGCACCATCGAAGGCCTTATGAATTTTCTTAGCATTATCTTGTCCTAATATGTTTACTATAGTTTCATATGAGCCATCATTTCTAACACTTATAAAGTATTTATCTGATTTCGTTAATCTATTAATAAAGCTTTTAAAATTATCAATTGTTTTTTTCGTTGAACCCTTATATAAATCACATCCTAATGCATTAAAGAATATAGGCGAATTTATTTTTTCTAGGGTTTCATTACTAATATTTACTGTAGTTCCCGTGTATGAATACTCCCATTTAAGTTCAAAAAAATTTCCTCCGCCTATGATTATCACGTCATGTTTATTACATAACCTAATAAATTCCTCACTATTAAAATCTCTTAAACCCCAAGACTGATAAAACTCTCTCATTTCAATTTCAGTATATAAAATAGTCGCATTAATAATTTCTTTTAGTCTATTTCTGAAACCATTATGATTTGCATTATCCCCTACATTACCATTAAAACTTGCAACATGAAGTGCTTTTATTGTTTTCAAATAATTTCACTTCCTTAGAGATAATATTCGGCTGTGTCGTATTTAGAGCTCTGTGAACATTTAAATTTCAAAAATCGTCCTATCTTAGAGCCAATGCTGTTTAAATTGTATCTACATATGAATGGGAGAATAATACCTAAAAGGATTCATTACTCTTACTAGTTAAAGAAACTAATGCCTTTTCCCACCAAGGCATTACCATTTCCAAGTCCTTTTCACATACATAAATAAATTTTCCATACTCCTCAATGGTTTTTTGTGCCTTGTTAATTTGATTATCTTCAAATCTGATTTCATTTCTTCGTTTAAGCATTAGATCAAAGTGTACACGATTCATGGGAAAAAGAAAAACTTTATAAAAGTCATTTTTAATAACTAGGGAGAAAGCACGATCAAATTTAGGAAAAATCCTCTTTGCTCTGTCAGAATCCGATTTATTAATGATAGCATTTATTTCGTTAAAAATTTCTCTTAAGTCATTTAGTGCTTTTATAAGTTTGGTTTTTTCAGATGATAAGACTAATAATTTTTCTTTCAAAAATGTTTCGTCATATTGATTTTCCGCTTGTAACCAGTCTTCTTCAACGACTCTGTTTTGTAGCCTCTCTTTAATTAGTTCATCCATTTTCTGAAAGACAGCACCCTTGATCTTTGCTCCACCTTTGGTGGTATTGATTACTTCTACTCCTATATAGTCTCTAATATACATTTCCATCTGCTGTCGCATCCGGTTAAATCCCTCATTGGTATAAACTGTTCCTCCATATACGTCTTCTACCTCAATTGATTTATCTATGTCTTTTTTAGTTAATTTATTATTCTGATCATGGTATGCAATCCCTTGCGCATAGCGTTTTTCATTTTTGTAAGCCAGGTTTTGTCCAGCTAATATGATGGGAGAAAAGCCTAGCTTTTGCAACATCTGAAGAGTTACCACTGCAATAGACGGCGCATCATTTACTTTATCCAGTTGTTCTCCATCCCTTCTATTAAGCAGGAAAGGAGCAAGTGTATCCTGGCTAATAATCATGTGTGCTTTTGGCCCAGGATACTGTAATAAAGTTTTATAACTAATACTACTGCCAAAGATTAAGGGAATCTCAGTTATCCCCCGGCTTACCACAATATCAAATACTTTAGCATTTTCAACAGTAGGATCATATGCACAGGCCGCATTAGGATAAATACCATTATTAATTAAAACACTAATAGCGGATCCCACTGAAAATATATAGGCCAAACCATGTTCTTTAATGTACCTAATATTTTCAATATCTTCCTCCAGTGACGGTCCGGCTGCTACTAACAAAGCAGGTTTATTTTTAAACTTTTCCTTTTCTAAGTCCTCTAAAACATTAGGGGTTTTTAAAACCTGAGGGAAATTCAATAAACTATTAATCGTCCATCTCTTTTCAAAAGCAAAATTCACATTATATGAAGCACGCTGGTCAACGACAATTCGTTGAAACTCGCTGGTAAACCGGGCAAATTTTTCCGGAAAAATTCTTTCATAGCTGGGTAGGAAGATAAGTAATATTTTTTTTCTAATATTTGCGCTGATAAACTGGTTTAACAAAACGGCACTATCTTGTTCAGGTTTCTCTATATATAAACCTTTAAATTGAAAATCAAAGATATTTTTTATATTCTTAGTACTTAAATACTTATAAAAAATTTCTTCACTCGGCTCATAAATGGAGAATTCTTTCTCTGGGAATTGCTTGACATACTCTTCTATATGGTAGCCGAGCCCTAACCCATAGAAAAACACATGATCATAGCCTTCAATATTTTCGTATTTATTTAAAAGCTGTTGGCTTTCTCTTATCGGGTCGTATTTACTATGAGCGTGAATTTTCTGATTATCAACATTATAAATAAGTGTAGGAAGGCCATTTTTTGCAGGGACAACCTCAAACAGCTTCAGCGATTCTTTTTCTTCTATTGAAGTAAAATTATGTTTACTCCATATATTTGGATGTTTTTTTCTGAGATAATTAAAGTTATCAATTAAAGCCATATTTAAGTACCTCGGTGTTAATTATTACAGAGAGTTTTTGCTTTAAAACTTGATATTGGGGTAATATTTCATAAGTAATGGTATCGGCAATTAACACATTATCCTGATTCTCTACTGCCTCTTCCAATTCTGCCAGAATAACTTGTATCGACGATTCTTGTTCGGTTTTTTTCCAGCTATCAGCAAGTGGCTCATGCTGTGTTATCTGATCAACCAATTGGCAAAGCCACTCTATCCCCTCCAGCATTTCCTCAAACCTTAACCAGGACTGTTGATTGGGCCCCTGATAAAACTCCGCGCTTAGTTGATCTAAGGCTGGTATGCTTCTCTTTAAATACTCAAAAGCAGAAATAACCATTTCACTAAGTAATTCATTTATCGTTCTCAATTCAACATTCACATTAGTAACAGAAGCAACATTATTCAACAGGTAACCTTCACAATCTTCATACACTTCAACGCCATCTATTACAAAATGACTCAGTACCATATTATTTTCTTTTAAGATCTCTTCCACCCTGTTTAGTAAATAAGGTATGGACTCGGGCTTATTAGTATATTCGTAAGACTGATCCAAAACTATAAGGTTCATTTAGTATTAGGCCCCCCGTTCTGACTTTTAATTATTTCATGAAGCTGTTCGGCTGTCTCTGCTTTAAGTAAGGCCTCTCTATTTTGTTTTTGCACTTCTTCGTAGACCTCATTTCGGAGAATGCGAACATTGCGCGGTGCTTCTATACCAATTTTTACAATATCACCACTAACATCGATAACTGTAATTTCAATATCGTTTCCTATTTTGATTTTTTCGTTGATCTTTCTTGACAGAACAAGCATCAGCCTATAGCTCCTTCCCTACAGTCCTCGCCTTGGGAAGCTGCTAATTCTTTAAATATTGGCTCTTTCGAAGAGTATTTTTCATCTTCTAAAATTATCTGTATCCCTCTACCAGAGGTAGGATTTATCACAATAGGAGCTCGCAGATTAGCGGTAGTTTTCGTCATATCACTTAAACGCAAAGTCAGTATGACCCAAATATCTACCTTGTCATCATCTTTAATCCCAAGAATCTCCACTTCATCTGAGCTGATTTCAATTTTTGTCAAATAATCCGGAACGGCAATATAAGGTTTCAAAAGCGCAAAACTGATATTTTTATTATCTAAAGAGTTTAGATAAGCCAAAGGAACATCCTGTTCTTCCCTTAGTTCAAATTTTTTATAATTTTCAAATCCTGGCAGACCTTTTGGAAAAATAATCTGCATATACATAAACCCCCTTAAAAATTTTACCAAAAATAATTGTTATTTTTGGTAATCAATAACTTGCCCTACAGTTTCAATTTTTAAATAGGGCTCTTGTTGCAAAAAAACTTGAACTGAGGGAAAAGCAAAATTAGTTATTTTAATATTTCCTATCTGAGCCGCAACTTCAACCCCTCCCAGCTTCGCATCCCATTGTAAAGGGCTTGTTTCAAATTTTACCTTAACAGGATTTAAAGAAACAATTTGCATTTCCCTTTCTTTGGGAGCAGTTGCTTCACCGGCTACTTCTCCGATGGAAATGTTCTTTTCAATGGCACCCAAAGCATTCCCTTCAGAAATAGTTTGGGCTAAATTCTGATAAAAGTCTTGTTGGGCTTCTTGCTTTTGAGTATGTAAAAGGTATTCGATTCCTCCAAAGCCTAAGGACTCCAGAAATGGTGTATAATCAATTTCTAAGTTAGTCTTAGGATGCTCTACATTTATCTCTGCGGGAATCTGCTTAACTTGGAAGTCGCCTTTATTAATATTTAGATCATAATCTGCATTCTTAATATTTAGCCCGATTCTGCCAAACTGTTGTTGAATGATCAAGTCTATTTTGAGCATAAAGTATCATCTTTTCTTTTTGTTTAATGCCATAGCTTTATTTAATAAAATCTACCAAAGAAGGCTGAATAATCTGAGATCCTACTGATAAGGCTGCCCGAAAAGTATTTTGAATGGACTGGAATTCCATAATCGCCTCAGCCATATCCACATCCTGAATTTTAGAAAGATTCTTTTTAAGGCTAATGATACTGTTATCAAGCTGATTATTAATTACTTCCAGCCTGTTTGTTTTTGCCCCAAGTCCTGCACGGACAGATAAAACCGTATCTATGTGCTGATCAATTTCTCCTAAGGCCTGATCAACACCGACGGAGTTATGATCATATAAAGCTTGGCTCAAATCACTTAGTGTCTGAAAAAGAGAAGAGTTCTTTCCGGAAGCATCTATGCCAAAAAGCATCTTCCCATCTACTGATATGGGCAGGCTAAGATTATTCCCTACTTCAACCTGTACTATCTTGTCATTGCCCTCCCATTGGAAACCCGGGTCAGAATATGGTAAAGGCATGGGTGCTTTATCAATATGGGTTCCGGAAAAAATGTACTTTGAGCCAAATTGACTATTAGCCAAAAGCTGAAGCTGCTCTGTTAGCTGATCCACCTCAATTGCTATTTGTTCCAGATCGGCATCGGCATTAGATCCGTTGGCCCCCTGCACAGCTAATTCTCTAAGTCTTTGCAGCATTGAAGTCATATTAGCAAGAATTCCTTCCGTCGTATCCATAAAAGCTAATGCTTGTCCGGCATTTTCTTGCCATTGTTCCATGGCAGAGAGTGTACCCCTCAACCTCATGGCAGTCTCAATTTTTATCGGATCATCAGAGGGTTTGGTAATCCGCTGTCCGGTAGCCAGTTGCTGTTGAATTAGATCCATTTTGTTATTAGCATATTGTAGGTTTTTTAATAAATTCTGTGTTAGCATATTATTGGTAACACGCATTTAATTTCACCCCTATCGCGTAACTCCCATGCTCAAGATTCGTTCAAACATGCTATCCAGGATTGTCACCAATCGGGCAGCGGCACTATAACTTTTCTGATATTTAATAAGGTTGGCCATTTCCTCGTCGAGGGAAACACCTGAAATAGATTCCCTCCGATTCGTCATATAGGTAACAAGCACACTTTGGCCTTCTGCCATTCTTTCTGCTTGCTGCACATCAACTCCCAGTTTAGCAATTATTGCTCCGTAATAATCCCCGATGGAAGATGCACCATTCAAAGGATTATTCCCTCCAAAATAAGTGTCCAAAACTTCTTGAGAGAAACCCTGTCCTAAGGATGCTATATCCAAGGCAACCTTATTATCGCCCGCTTCCAGTGAAGGGGGATCATTAATCTTACCCGTGGCAATTTTCTTGGGATCCGCTAATAGATCCGGATTTACACTGATAGTTTTTGCTGTGATTCCCTCACCGGTTAAATCCACAAAAAAGTCCCGGCCGGTAGTAATAGCTTCCAGCCCTTGCCCGGCCCGATGAATGGTATTTACAATCTCAGCTATGCTTTGGGCTAGATTATTATACTCTGTTTTTTGCTGAGAGAGATAGTTATCCCTTAATTCTATGATTGCGGCAAGTCTACCCATGTTCTCTTCCATTCCAGGTAGATCTACCTGCCATTTCCCTTCTCCGTCCTGACTAAGTTCCAGAGGCATGCTCTTTTGATCATTAATTAGAACATGATCTCCAATCGAGAGTTTTAATTCATAAACATCTCGATCAGAAAAGTTTGTATCTCTTACCTTTTCCACTTTAACCGGTACAAGTTCGGCAATCTTATCTATCAGAAGATCTCGTTGGTCTTCCAAATCATTAGGATTGTCCCTCGCCACTTCTGCCCTTTTAATCTGCTTGTTTAACTCGACGATTTGCTCCGCATAATTATTTATTTGTTTTACTAAAACCTGAACATTCTCATTAAGATCGTGTTCCAAGTCTGCAATTTGCCGGTCAATTCGATGGAATGAATCTACCAAAGTCGAAGTCCGTTCTATTAAAACATCCCGGGCTCCCGTATTCTGGGTATTATCAGCCAGTTTACTCCAAGCATTCCAAAATTCATTCAAATCGTTACTAAGGCTATAATCAGTAGGTTCATTTACCACACCTTCAAGAACTTGCAAAGAGTTCTGCATTTCTTCCCAATATTTATATTTGGAAGTCTCCCCCCGAAACTGGTTATCAATATAGGAATCTCTAACTCTCCTAATGGCATTCATCACCGATCCGGTTCCCATTGTGATCTTGCCGCTTATTCCATTAAATGATAAAGGGTTAGCTGTGGTAATCTCCGGCATTTGACGTGAATATCCGACCGTATTGGCATTAGAAATATTATGTCCGGTCACACTAATGGCTGCCTGATGGGTATGCAATGCTCTTTGTGCTATTTCCAGTGTCGTAAATGTAGAATACATAAATTACCCTCTCCTAGATTGATTTATCAATTAAACTGCTATGCCCGGTAGGGGTTTTTTCCTTATTTCCATTAGTTTTAGGGTTGGTATAAGTTGTTTTTCTTTCTGTAGTAAGGGCTTGCATCGTAAAGTTGATAATATCTATGGCACTTTTCAGCATTTTTGTATTGATTTCATGTAAATTTCGCAATTCAGTTAAAACCAATTCCAGTGCCTGCCGAATATCATTTAGTTGGGGATAACACTGAATCATGTCAGCCATGGTAATCTCATCTGCACTTTTTCCTAAGGTTTCACTAAAAAAATGTGCCCAATGCATTCGCTCGGCTTCTAATTTGCTAATCTGAAATAGGATTCCTTCCTCTTTTGCCGTGATAATTTCCAATTCCTTGATATTATTGTCCGTGAGCGCACTCTGCTTGGCTCTTTCCAGTTCAACTACGGCTTGATAAAGCTCTGCTTGTTTTTGTAGATTTTTAGTGAATTTATCTAATACTTCCGTCACTATTTTTCCTCCGTATTTTTTGGAAATAGACTGGCGGCGATAGATTCACTATCCAGGTTAAACTCCCCCCGCAAGATTTGTTCCCGATACTTTTCCACCCTTTCTTCCCTTACATCAGGAAGTTTTAGGACCTTTTCCAATAATTTCTGAAAAACCTGACCAGAGTTAGATACTTCTAACCGATCCTGGCCGGCATTTGAGTTATGGCTCTTTTCAATTTTTCCTGCTTTGTGAGAAGGTTGAATACCTCCTATGGATAATATTGACGGCCGATCAATTTTCATAAAATCACCCCAACCACTATTATACAACATGATATTTTACCAATACATTAAAGCTTATCTTATTGTATTTAATCGACTATTATCCTGCAATTCTAAAAAGCCAAATAGGAGCGAATATATCTTAATTAATCCTGTTTACTTATCTATACTCCTTTTTTCTATGGTTTCTAACTTAAAATAATTGCTTTCATCTGATTTTTAAAATTATTTATTTTTAAATAAACTAAAAAAAAAACCTTATCTTTCGATAATATATAATGAGTAATACTTTTACTTACAGGGGGAAAGCAGTATATGGATATTACAACATTATTAGGTCTTCTCTTAGGATTCTTCGGCCTTATCTTCGGTTTTATAGTCGAAGGAGGTCATATTGGTTCACTTGCCAGTTTACCTGCTTTTATAATTGTTGTTGGAGGAACAGCTGGTGCCACCATTGTTGGAACACCTCTTTCCGCATTGAAAAAAATGCCCCAATGGCTTAAGATTGCCTTTAAAAACCAATCCTTGGGAGCTGAACAAGTTTATAATACCTTGATTCATTTTTCAGAAAAAGCCCGTCGCGAAGGTCTTTTAAGTTTGGAACAGGAACTGGCGGCAATTGAAAATAAATCTATTCATCAAGGCATGCAGCTGGTCATTGACGGCACCGACCCGGAAATGATCAAGGACATTATGGAATCAAGCATCAATGCAATGGAAAACCGCCATAAAATAGGTATAGCCACATTTGAAGCGGCAGGAGGTTTTTCTCCGACCATGGGTATTATCGGTACAGTGATGGGACTTATTCATGTTCTGGGCAACCTCACTGATCCTGAAGCTCTTTCTTCTTCCATTGCCGGAGCTTTTGCCGCTACCTTATACGGGGTTGCCCTTGCCAATGTCTTCTTCCTGCCTATTGCCAATAAGTTAAAAACAAAGAACAAACAGGAAGTGGAGATGATGGAAATGATTTTGGATGGCATAGTTTCCATCCAATCAGGTGAAAATCCATCTATTCTTAAGGAAAAACTAAAAACTCACTTGGGTTATACACCCAATAACATAATATGAAAAATGAAAGACTAAATAAAAGCTAATGAAAAATTGGAGACTGGTATATGGCTAAAAGAAACCGAAATAAGGAAGAAAACCATGGTAATCGTGAACGTTGGTTGATAACCTACGCCGACTTAATAACTCTGCTGATGATCTTTTTTGTGGTGATGTACTCCATGAGTCAATTAGATGTTGAGAAATTTAGAGCCTTAGCCGAATCTCTTAGCATATCTTTAGGTGGAGGTGGCACTGCTACAATTGATTTACTTGATAATCCCGGAGGTGCCTCTATCCTTGAAAGAGGATATCATCCACAAAATTCAGGACAAAGAGAAACGGATACTAAGAGCGGAGGTAGCGGTAACGCCGAACTTGAAGCTATGACCCTTGAGGGCATCAAGGCAAAACTGGACCAATTCGCCGCCGCTAATAATATTGAAGCAAAATTAGTATCCTCTCTGGAAGAGAGGGGCCTAGTAGTTAGCATCCAAGAAACACTTTTATTTGAGAGCGGTTCTGCCGAAATAACCCCTAGTGCCCTAATTATTCTGGAGAAAATAAGTTCTGTTCTTGCGGCAGTACCTAATTATATTAAAGTAGAAGGTCATACTGACTATTTACCAATTCATACTGCAAAATTCCCCAGCAATTGGGAGTTATCCGTGTTAAGGGCAACAAATGTGGTTCATATTTTAATAAACGAAGGAAAAATTAGTCCCGAACGTTTATCGGCCACGGGTTTTGGAGAATACCGGCCTGTGGGCGATAATGAAACAGAAGAAGGCCGCGATCGTAATAGGAGAGTAGATCTGGTAATTCTAAACTCTATTTATGATCTGGTAGAACCAGGGAGTGATGGGTAATCCGTAAGGTTTTTGTAGCAGTTTAGGACAATCATAATTCATATATTAGCTCATAAATAATATCACAAATTAGATCTAGTTTTTCTTCGTTAATCAGGGTGAGATCATCTCTTGGTGTATGATTTTCCTTAAGCCATTCTTTACTTAAGATTGTCAGTGCCGGGATGGAAGTGCCTCGAAAACTTAATTCATCGCTAAAACGATTATGGCTTCCTTGTATTTCCATGTTGGCATTTTTTTCTTCTCCAATTTTTTGAACTTTTTTCGCCAACTCACTATCTTGGTTTGTCCAGATGATGAAGTCACCGGCTGTTCCATTGCCAACGCTGTCTAAATTTATTACCCCTTTAATTTGTTCCGGAGAAACAGTTGGATGGGTGACAAAATACCTTGAACCTAAGTATCCCATTTCTTCAGCACCCCAAAAAGCGATGATTACGGATTTTTCAGGCATCAAGCCATTCAGTTGATCTTTTACCAGACGGCGCATTATTTCCAGTACACATCCTACACCGGCGGCATTATCATTGGCACCGACATGAAGCTTGCCATCGAAGATTCCGAGATGATCAAAATGGGCTGACAGAATTATTTTTTCATCTTTCTTTTTCCCCTCTAAACCTGCTAAGATATTACAAGAAGGCATTTTTAGTCCTTGGGAACTTGGTCTGAAAAGAGCTCGTCCCCTGATAAAACGTTCGTCCATAGGGGGAATAGTAAATAATTGAAAGTATCCTGTTTCCCCCAGTTCCTGTAAATTCAAAAGCTGAAGCTGCTTGATTAAATAAAGGGAGGCCCGTGTCTCCCCGGTGGTACCGGCCCTTCTCCCTTCCATCAGAGGTGAGGCAAGTGCTTTAATATCCTCAATTGCTTTTTGAGTTAGTATACTATCTTCATGGGTTAGTGTTTTTGGTAACGGCACAGAAACTTCCAGGGTTTCTACATTTGGATCATCTATTAACCCAAACTTATTGTTAATTTTTCCTGCGATATCCTGGGGCAATACTGCCCAAACAAAAATAAAAATACCTATACCAAATATTGTTTTTAGAAAATTGTTTCGTGTAATCATAACTAAATTAACCCTTTCCAAGGAGGACGTTAAGAATGTCTTTACGTATAAATAACGCTAAGAGCGGTTCGCCCCTAAGCCGTGAATCTGAGGTCCAATCTATCTCAGCAAAGAACAAAACTAATTTTAAGAGTATGCTGACACATACCCAAAATGCCTATGATAAGGAACTTAGTTCTTTCATCACGCAGATTGATTTAAAAGGAAAAAAATTAGCCGAATCTCTATCTCTAGAAGATCTGTTGGAATTCAAAAATATGGTTAAGAACTTTCTTAAATCCACCCTGGGTCAAAGCAGGAGCATGCAGGAAGAATCACTCTGGGATTTTAGAGGGCAGCCCAAAATAATGGCCAGGGTTACAAAAATCAATCAGGCCTTAGAAGAACTAGGAAACCAGGTTTTGCAAACTCAGCAGGAGCCCCTTAAAATTCTGGCTAAAATTGATGAAATTAAAGGATTAATCCTGGATCTATTTGCTTAGCCTTTTATATACTTATCGGCCGTAAAAGAAAAATCTTTAGCTCTTTTTATAGCAGGAGCTTTTTTCTACCTCAAATAATCCATAACTTTCTTTGCCCCTTTGATCCCGTCATTGACACAATCCGGTACGCCGATGCCTCGATAGCTCCCACCGGCTAAAACCAAACCAGGCACTTTTTTTAAATGATCCTCAATTTCCTTTAAGCGATCCAAATGCCCCATAGTATACTGAGGTCGGGCATTAATCCAACGATGGATCCAGTAGTGTTCAGGTTCAGCAGTAATCCCTAAAATAGTTTTTAAATCTTGCTTTATCCAAAGAAACAGCTCTTCTTCGGGTACTAAAGCCAAAGGGGAATTCTTCGCCCCACCAATAAAAGTTCTGATTAAAACATGTTCCTTGTCAGGCGCACGATAATTCCATTTTACCGAAGAAAAGGTGACAGCATTTATTTTTCTTTGTTCAACGTGTGGCACCAAAAAACCAAAAGAATTTAATCCCCGGGGAATCTGATTTCTTTGATAGGCTAAGGTTAAGATTGCAGAAGATGCCATAGGTGTAAGATTGAGAATCTCCGAGGCCTCAGGCACTATGTTTTTAAGTAGATCTGATGCTTCTGGGGCAGGGACAGCAAGGATTACTCCATCCGCCGTAATCGTCTCTCCACCTTCAATCCGTACTTGAAAACGGTTATTTCCGAGTTCTAAAAGTGTAATCCCCGTTACTTCTCGTCCTTTAATTATCCGTCCTGAAAGTTTTGTTTCCAGAACTTCTGTCAATTCACCCATACCTTTTTTAAAAGACATGAAATAGCTTTTGGGCCTGCCGTCCACAGGCCTAGTGGGTTTCTTTTTCACATTTTTACGTGCCATGAGCATAGCCCAAATCAAACTTCCGTAGTTTTTTTCCATCTCTAAGAAACGGGGAAAACTGGCCTTAAGGCTCATTGTTTCCGGGTCGCCCCCATGGATGCCGCCAATCAGTGGTTCAGCAATTTTGTCTAGGGCCTCTCTTCCCAAGCGGCGCATTACAAAGCTATAAAGGGTTTCATCATCTTGCCCCTTCTTTCTTGGCAAAATAAAATCCAGGGACATCCTAAACTTACCGGGCCATGATATTAAAGGGCTAAGGGCAAAAGGCACTATTTTCGTCGGAACCATGAGTATCAGCCCTTCTGGGAGGGTATGAAGCCTTTTTCCGGAATAAATATATGTCCCCTTAAATTGGTCATTAGTCCCAATGAGGCTATCGGCCAGACCGATTTTTTCGGCCAATTTAATTACGGATTGTTTTTCCGAGAGAAAGCAGTCCGGCCCTCCCTCGATTAAAAAGCCATCTTTATGCTCTGTAAGAATTTTGCCCCCTAGCCGGGGGTTCTTTTCGACCAAGATATACTCAATATTTTGCTGGTTTTCTTGAAGAGTATAGGCGGCGGAAAGTCCGGCAATCCCCCCACCCACGATGACGACTTTTTTCATGGTACCACTCCATTATTTTTAGCATCATGGTGTACTACAGATCTCTCAATCCATAGGTGCTATTTTTTAAAACCATTTCCGTTAATAATCTTATAAATCCGGGATCATCATTTAAGGCTGATATCCGGCGAAAATGGATTTCCCTTAGTTCCGCCTGTTTTTTAACCTCAATATCTAGATCATACAAGGTTTCCAAATGATCTGCCGCAAAACCGATGGGAACTGCTAAAACTTGCTTTACTCCCTTCAATGAAAGCATTTCGATGACTTCCTCCACTTGAGGATGAAGCCAGTTACCCAGCCGTTGACCTTTGCTTTGATAGGCCAAATAGGATTTATAGTAGGGGAGTTTTTCCCGTACCGCCTGAACTGCCTCCTGAAACTGCCTTTGGTAGTTTAATGCATCTTCTATCGGCTCCACCGGAAGACTGTGGGCGGTAAAAATTAGATTAACCTCCCTCGGGTCAGGATAGACTTTCAGAGATTGAGAAATTTTTTCGGCCCAGGATGCAATAAAAAAGGGCTGGGTATTCCATTCCCCCCCATAAATCACACTAATCTCAGAGGAATTATTTTTCACCGCCATCTGTACCTGGCTGTAATATGCCCCGGTGCTTACCCTGGAGTAAAATGGTGCGAGACTTATCGCCAGGATTTTCTTGATGCCGGCTCTTATCATCTCTCCTACCCTCTCCGATATAAAAGGTTTACTATGGAGCATCCCAAAATAAACAGGGTAATCCTTACCCTGTTTTTTTAATTCCTCTCCTAGCCTTTCCGCCTGTTTACGGGTGATAGCGTTTAAGGGAGAACCCCCGCCAATTAGGGCATATCTTTCTTTCAACATACTTACAATATTTTCTGAAGGTTTCCCTTGGGAAATATGAGTAATAAATTCCTCTACTTCTGAAGGCTTTTCCGGAGCACCGAAATTTAGCAGCAAAACGCCTGTCTTTTTGTCTTCCATGGCCTTCTCTCCCCTTATCGGTTACTTTAGTTTCTTCGGCTGTATTCATGAACCGCGTCCACCAAAGCAATTACATCTTCCACCTTACTTTCTTTATGTATGCCGTGGCCTAGGTTAAAAATATGTCCCGGCCGATTCCCGGCCCTTTTTAAAATATCCTTAATCTTTTCCTCCATCACTGGCCTCGGGGCAAAAAGCATGGCCGGATCAATATTTCCTTGAATACCCCGGTCATAACCGATGCGGAACCACGCCTCATCCAAATTAATGCGCCAATCAATCCCGATGATATCTCCTCCTGCCTCTTTTACCAATTCCAGAAAAGCAGACCCTTGATTGGCAAAATGAATTACCGGGACTTTTGACTCTTTCAAACCATCCAGCACCATTTGGGAATAGGGCATTACATATTTTTGGTAATCCTCTCGGTTCAGCGTCCCTACCCAAGAGTCAAAAAGCTGTACCGCCTGCGCCCCGGCCTTAATCTGGGCTTTAAGATAGTTTAAGGTTACCCTGGACACTTTGGACATTAACCGATGCCAGTGGTCTTCTCCCCCCCACATCATTTTTTTACAATTGATAAAATCCCGGGAACTGCTTCCTTCAATCAGATAACTGGCCAAGGTGAAAGGGGCAGCGGCAAAGCCAATGATAGGTACCTTGCCTGCTAATTCTTTTCGGGCCAGACGGATCGCCTCCATTACATAAGGAGTGATTTCTTCTTGGGGCAGTACCCTGATTCTTTCAATGTCTTTTCCCGAGCGCACTGGGTTATCTATGAGAGGCCCTTCCCCTTGGCTAAACTCCAATTTAAAGTTCATTCCCTCTAGAGGTAGGAGAATATCAGCAAATATAATTGCCGCATCTACACCCAGCTTATCCACAGGCTGCAAGGTCACCTCCGCGGCAATCTCCGGGTTTTTGCACATTTCCAGAAATGAATACCGGCGCCGGATTTTCATATAATCCGCCATGTAACGTCCTGCTTGCCGCATCAACCAAACCGGTGTATATTCCACCTGTTCCCTTCGACACGCCCTGAGGAAAATATCATTCAAAAATTAATCCCTCCCGCCTTTTTCTTCTTCCAAAATCAATACCGGCTGAAAGTTAAGATAGTCCGCACTAGCTAAAAAAAACTTAATACCCCATTTTTCCTGAGGCAATCGCTGTTCAAAAGCTCCTTGATGCAAATGGCCGTAGATGCAATACTCTACATGATACTCTTCCAGCAGTTTAATAAAATCATTGTATTCGTGACTATCATTGGTCGGCATAAAATGCATTATAACTACAGTTCTCTTAGCCTTTCGGTCAATGGTCTTTAGGGATAATTCCAATCTTTTCAATTCTCTTAAATAAATTTTTTCATCATGTTGGCTAAATCCGTTACTTCCCGGACAGACCCAACCCCTGGTACCGGCAAAATAGGTATCCCTAATAAGAATCCCGTCATTTTGGATGGCCTGAACATTTTTCGGCAATACCTGACGTACCCGGCTAATACCTTGCCACCAATAATCGTGATTCCCCTGGATCATAATGAGATTTCCCGGAAGCAAACCTAAAAAATCCAAATCAGGGCCGGCTTCTTCTATGGTCATGGCCCAGGAAATATCCCCAGGGATGAGCACTACGTCATCATTTTTTATGTTATCCATCCAACCTTGGTATATTTTTGCCACATGATCCCGCCATTGTTCCCCAAAAACGTCCATCGGTTTAAACTGACGGACGTTTTGCCACTCCCCCGGAATCACAGGGCTGCATAAAGATAAATGTAAATCCCCTAATGCAAAAATTCTCATTTTTCTCACCATATGATATGTAGCCATTGCGAGTTGCATATTATGCAACCTAATAAATAGGCTACAAGGCTTTTTATTACTATTATATCAGTTTTTCAAAGGATAAAACCTCTAATCTTGGCCCATAAAGCCAAATGATTATAATATGAACTAACAGGGAAATAAAAAAGGTTAAACCAAAGTACCAATGCCGGGTTTTATGATGAAAAAACTTCATCCCTCCAAAGGCTCCCGCAAATCCTCCGGCCAGTCCCAGGAGCAACAAAGTTTTTTCCGAAACCCTGTGCCTATTTTTTCGTGCCTGGTGTTTATCCCAACCCATAAAAATAAAAGCCAGACAATTTAATAATATGTAATAAAATATGATAAATTCCTTCAATTCACAATCATCCTTTCCAGGGCTAAAAACTTTAGCCTTAGGCTGTATAAAATCTTCCTTATTTTGACATAATACTTTATAACGTAACAGTAAGAAAATCTTTTGGTTGTAGAAAGATTTTCTTACCCTAGTGCGTTTCAACGTGGCGAAAGACTGTCTTTCCCCATAAAATCCAAATATTACTCGCCACCTATAAAGGCGGGGGACATCTAACGCCTCGTTATAAAGTATTAAGGAGGTATTATCTTTGGATCGGATTGCCCTTATTTTAGTTATCATAGGTGCTCTAAACTGGGGCCTAATCGGAATCTTTGGTTTCGATTTGGTAGCCACCATTTTTGGCGGTCAATCTGCGATGCTTAGCCGCATTATCTATGCTTTGGTAGGCTTAGCAGGTCTTTATGCCATCACCCTTTTGTTCAAAGAAAAAACAGAAGCGGAAGTTAAGTAAGAAAAGCGCCTTAACGGCGCTTTTCTTATAGAAATGTACCCGTGTTTATCAATGCTAACTACAAAGAATCTCAGAATATTAATCACGGTTAATGATATATGCTAGTTCTCCGTTTTTCACCAATGCTGCATTTGCCTCATCGGTATCCAGATGGAAATCCAGTTTCATACTATCTCCCACCCTGGCGGTAACACCATAAAAACATACGGTCTTTTGACCTTTTACCAATAAGTCAATTTTCTCTTTGTCCTTTATGTTAAGTCTTGCTGCATCTTCCGTATGGAAATGCACGTGGGTTTTTGCTAAAATGCATCCTTGATCAAGCACCAATGGGCCTTTGGGTCCAATAATAATACAACCGGGTGTGCCTTTCACATCTCCTGATTCCCTAAGCGGAGCGGGAATCCCCAATTGACGGGCATCAGTTTGACTCAACTCCACCTGAGTATCCTTCCGAGCAGGACCTAAAATCCGTACCCCCTGGAGCACCCCCTTGGTACCGACAATGGTCACAACTTCTTTACACGCATATTGACCGGGTTGAGTCAGATCTTTAATTCTTGTCAGTTCATACCCTTCACCAAACAAAGCTGTAATATGCTCTTTACTTAAGTGGATATGACGATTGGAAATTCCAATGGGGACCGCCCATTTATTACTTCCGCAATCACATTCACTGCACATAAAAACACCTCCCAGTATAATAACTAATCACCTTGTACCTTATAGTAAAATTATAACATATCTTAAAACAAGCACAATGATAATTACGGAAAAAATTAGGAGCAGGGCTTAAGGAGCAAAGACCGTTCCCCATAGCAGCGAAATAACCGCCAGCCTCTTTTACTTCTTTAACATCTTTAATACTCTTAAGAAATGGTTAGCCTCACGAAGTACATGGTCTGCAAGAAGGGGAGGAATAATGGATTTAATTTTGCATGCTAACAATCCTTCCGTTGCAGCTCTTTTATAATCTCGGATTCCTTCTGTCGTCTCTTCGCTTCTTTGAATTATTCGATTCTCGGCTGTTTTAATACACTCTTTTACCAATCTTTCAAATCTCTCCACAAAGGTTTCGGCTTTTTCCTTAAGCATTTCTTCTGAGGGATCCAGCATTCCATCAATAAATTCTGCATGTTCTCCCATGATATGATTCCAGAAATTAAGCTCTTCACACAGGGTTTTCTTGGGAAGTTCTTTGTCTTGAAGGGATTCCAGTAATTCCTGGTAGTATTCTGCTTCTTCTAAAAGATGTTTTAACATTTCTGGATATAAGGAAACAAATATTTGACACTTTGACACAAGGTCTATTAATTTCTTCTTAAAGGCAATCACTTCTTGAAGCAGGTTTAATGACCTAGTATTTATATCACATACAATATTCTCTAACCTTTCGCTGTAATCATAATGCGGATTACCGGATAAACCAAGTTCCATCCTGGTTATCCTGGTATTAATACTTGCCCCGGTTAACATTGAAGTTACTTCTTCTGCCTTTAAGGTATAAGGAGTGACAAATTCATGGGACTTAACCGCATTCTCGGATACAGCCCCGTTCGCATGGTTTACCGTCTCAGCTAAAAGTTGTTCAAAACTCTGTTTTAAGGCTTTGGCTTCCGCGATTTCGGCAGCATTGACCGGTGGTAAATGAGTTTCGATAAAAAATAAATGCTCCTTCATGATCCGATGAAAGAAAAGATTTATTTCCAACGAAACCCGGATATAATCTTTCCTGGATAACAATAAAACCTCCCCCTATCAAATTTTGTTTACTAATTAATTATTAATAAGGGGAGGAAATATGACAGTTCAATATTAATTTTGACAGTTGAACCAAGGGGAGATTTCGGGAAAACCTCCAAGATATCCTTTCAGGCTTCAAACAAATATAATGCGAGTATCCCTTTCCGTATAATCAATAATCCCTCGGCATTCTTTCTTTTGAAAATCTTTAACCATTCCCTCTTTCAAGAAAAAATAATGATGAAAATTTACCACAGCTATTTTTTTATAAATTTCCTTGGGGGTCATCCCTCTGGCCCAAGGGAGATATTCACTTAGATTAATACTTCGATCCTGACTCTTTCCTCCACCCAGCCACATGGGCAGGGTGTTACGCCGTTCCGTAAGGAGCCAGTCTAATTTAAGGAAATCAATAAAAAGCAGCTCATTTTCCTCGGGAAATGTTTCCAGAAGGTACCGGTACAAAAGCTGAAACTTTGCTTCCTGCCGAAGCATTTTTTCCTGAGTAGTCCTACGCCAAAAGCAGGCCAAGTTCCGGAAAAATAAGAAAGGATTGGCCTTTTTTTTATGAATTACATAATTTAAAGTATGTTTATATCTTCCTGAATTATGATATTGTTCCAATATATCTTCAATTTCTTTTAGTTCGCTTAAATCCGCAAAGGACATCTCCTTGGTCATCAAAATTTCGTAGGGAGGATGATCATGAAAAACCAAGCCCAGTTCTTCCGCCCTATTTCGGAGACCGGAGCCCTTTAAAAGTTTCAAAAATCCCAGCTGGAGATTGTCCGGCCTCAAGAGATATACCTCATTAAAAGATTTCTCAAAGGAGATCATATCTTCCCCGGGGAGTCCGGCAATTAAATCCAGATGTAGATGCACATTTCCTTTATATCTTAGCCTTTCAACAGAAGCGGACACCTTTTGAAAATCCATCTTTCTTTTAATTATTTCCAGCACTTGAGGATTAGTGGACTGGATCCCTGTTTCCACCTGAAAAAAACCTGCCGGTGCTTCTCCCATTAAATCAATGATTTCCTCGTCCAATAGATCCGCGGTAATTTCAAAATGAAAATTAATCTCCCGGTCTTTAAATTTCAAAAGAAATGCAAGTATTTCTTTGGTGCGACCCAGATGACAATTAAATGTCCTGTCCACAAACTTGACCTGTTTTACCTTGGCGTCAATCAACTTTTTCAAATCAGATTTTACCCGTTCTAAAGAAAAGAATCTTACTCCATGAATGGTAGAAGAAAGGCAATATTGGCAGTTAAACGGGCATCCCCGGCTGGCTTCATAATAAACGATTTTCCCGGCAAAATGGGTTAAGTCTTCTTTAGTAAAGGGAAAAGGAAGGCAATCCAATTCCTTGATCAAGGGTCTCGGCGGATTTTTCACGATCTGATTACTTTTCCGCCATACCAAGCCTGGAATCTCCTCAACAGACAAACCTCGGGCCTTGCTTTCTACCAATTGATAAAAAGTTTCTTCTCCCTCTCCCACAACAATGCAATCAATAAAGGAATGATTATTTAAGACTTCCCCAGGATCATAAGAAACTTCCGGGCCCCCTAAAACGATAAAAAGCTCTGGGTTAACTTTCTTTAGGACGGAGCAGATCTCTAGGATAGGTTCGATATTCCAAATATAGCAGGAAAAAGCAATCAAATCTGCCTTTTCCCGGTGCAAATCAGCGGCAATATCTAAGACCATTTCGTTAATAGTGTATTCTTTAATTAAAAATTCCTCTGATAGATTCTGACAAAAGCTCCTTAATTCATATAAAGCCAGGGTTGAGTAAATAAATCTGGCATTAAGGGTGGTAAGTACAATCTTCATTAACTAACCTTCCTATCTTTCCTGACTAAAGAAAAACAAAGCCAAAGTCCCCGGTCCGGAATGGGCCCCGATTACCGGTCCCACAAAGTTGATAATCACATCTTTAACAGGACAGTTATCTAAAATAAGTTCCTTTAAATAAAGGGCATCCTCTAAACAATCCCCATGGCTGATGCCGATCACTTGATTTTCCGGGTCTACAATCCGCTCTATCAACATATCCGCTAAGATCTTAATAGATTTTTTTCTTCCCCGCACCTTTGTTACAGGAATCAATCTTCCTTCATTATCCACATGGAGGATTGGCTTAATATTAAGCATGGAACCCACAAAGGCAGCAGTTCCGGAAACCCGGCCGCCCCGTTTTAAATGATTGAGATCCTCTACAGTAAACCAATGATTACACTTCAGCTTATTTTCCTCAATCCATGATACTATTTCTTCCTTACTGGCTCCTTCCTTTAACATTTCTATGGCAGTCCGTAAAATTAGACCCTCCCCCAGGGAGGCACTTTTCGTGTCAATTACGGTGATATCCGTTTGGGGATATTTTTCCCGTAGTAATTCAGCCGCCAGCACTGCATTATTATAGGTGTTACTTAAGGCTGAAGAAAAAGATACATAGATAATAGCATAACCTTCCTTGACATATTTCTCAAAGGTTTCTTCAAACGTATGTACATTAATTTGGGAAGTTGTGGGCATTTCCCCCGCCCTCACCTCATGATAGAAATCATGATAGGACATGCTTTTACCAAAGTCATCAAAATATTCTTGTCCCTTAAACAAATACATATAATGCACTATGGGAATTCGACTACCTTCTATATATTCCCAGGGTAAATCACAGCAGGAATCACCGATAATCATTGTCTTCATCAGCCAAATTCCTCCTTACATCCAAAATTTTCTATAGGCGTTTGCGAAACACCGCAGCCCGCATAAATACAGGCTTTTGTTAACGTTTTTTATATATAACTCCTCTCCAAAATGCGGTAAAATTAAGTTGTAAACAATAATAAAACAACATCTCGGAAAGGAGTTATAAACTAATGGTAAGGCCTAAACAATTATCTCTCGCCGATATTTATTCCGACTGTAATAATGTTTTTGAAAACGATAAATATCATTTTCTATCGCTTCTTGAAGATAACATTAATCTTGAGGAACTTATTCCTGCTTCCTTCTATACTCACTTTTATTCCTATTTTGGCAGAAAGCGTATATACCCTCTTTCCGGTTTCCTTTGGGCACTGATCCTTCAGCGAATTTTCTCCATCCCCACTGACTCACTTCTTTTAATCTTTCTCCAATACTCAAAGGAACTTCGTGACTTTTGTGGTTTTTCGAAGGTTCCCGATGCCTCTAAGATCACCAGGTTCAAGCAGGAGTTTCTAATGGACTTACAATCATTTTTCGATTCACTTGTTGATGTCACCGAACCGATATGCCAAAAGATTAATGCATCCCTTGCCTCCATGACCATCTTCGATACTTCCGGCATCGAAGCCTTTGTTACTGAAAACAATCCCAAGTATGCCAACCGCATTATCAGTCAGCTAAAAACTTTTAAGAAAGCAATGGGGCTCGATAACTCCTATGACCCCTACAAAGCAGCCTATAAATCCATGCCTTCCCATGCTGCTTCAAACCAGGCCATTAAACAGCTCTACATCAATGGACATTTTTGCTATGTTTTCAAGTTTGGTATTATTACCAACGGTCTTGGTATTGTCCGTGACATCTCTTTTTACAATAAAGATTTCATAGATGCTCACCCGGACATTATTGTGGAAAAGAAAACCGATTCTCCCGAAGAAGATAAATCCCTTGGAGATGCCAAAGCCCTTATCCCTGTTCTTAATGATTTTTTTGATAAGCATCCTTTAATCAATCCAAAGGTTTTCCTCGGCGACGCTGCTTTTGACACGGTTAACATCTATAAATCCCTGTTTACTGAACTGAATTTTGAAAAAGCATACATACCTCTTAATTCTCGTTCTGGGCTTGGAAACCAGGACTATACCATTAACGAAGATGGTATTCCTTGCTGCCCTCAAAATCTTCCTATGAAACCGGAAGGCAGCAAATCTAACCTAAAATGCGGGATTCCAACTTTTAAATTTGTCTGCCCTAAAATGTCCTGGGACAAGTGCGACGATGGCAAATATCGCCGCCGTACCCACTGTGATAATCCTTGTACTGACTCTCTGTGCGGACGAATGCTTTACGTTTATCCCGAGAAGAATCTTCGCGCTTACCCCGGTACAATCCGTGGCACCGAGGAATGGGATAAAACCTACAAAATTCGTTCCGTTGTTGAAAAATCTATTAACCATTTCAAAGATAGTTTTTGTCTTGCCGGTCGCAGAACCCAGAATGAAAAGACATTACATGCTGATTTATTATTAGCCGGCATTACCCAGTTAATCACGGTTGTTCTTGCTGACCGCATTCATAAACATGAATACATTCGCAGTCTGAAGCCACTCATTGCATAGAAATATATTGTAATTCCATATACCTATCCCTTGGGGGTATTTCCTGCGCCCATTTTTTCTACCTACACCAGAAGTAAAACTTTTTAGCCTTTTCGTCCTGAAAAAAATTTAATTTGTATTGTTCCCAAGCCATCTTGAACTTTTTATTCTAGTCCATTTTGCAATTACTTAAAAATTTTCTATCCTAATTTTATGCTGAACTCTGTTTAAAATCAAGGGGTCGAACTATCCCCCCTCATGATTATCAAAATATCATATTAATTAAGGTAAAAATCAAGCCTGATAATAAAGCCGTAATAGGAATAGTTAAAATCCAGGCCCAGACGATATCTTTTGCCACTGTCCAACGTACTGAAGACAGTCTCTTAGCCGCCCCCACACCCATGATAGAGGTAGAAATAATATGCGTGGTGCTAACAGGGGAATGAAGCATGGTGGCTGTAAAGATCACTGCCGCGGCTCCAGTCTCTGCGGCAAAACCGTTAACCGGTGCCAGGCGAGCCATATTCACACCCATAGTCTTAATAATTTTCCAGCCCCCCATAGAAGTCCCTGCCGCCATGGCTAACGCACAGGTAACTTTCACCCACAAAGGAACCGTAAACTCAGAAATCAAGCCGCCGCTAAGTAAAGCCATGGTGATAATACCCATAGATTTTTGCGCGTCATTTCCCCCATGATTTAATGCCATTAAAGCAGCAGAAACAATCTGAGCTTTCGAAAAAACCTTAGTCACCGTGGCAGGACGCCAAGATTTAAGAAGGATATTTAATAAGTTCATCAGAAGAAATCCCGCTAAAAATCCAATACAGGGGGATAAAAAGAGCCATAATAAAATTTTGTCAAAAAAATTAATCCAATTGACAATGGAAATGGATCCGCTAAAAGCGATGGCCGCACCCAGTAAACCACCAATCAAGGCATGGGAACTGCTGCTGGGAAGGCCGAAATACCAGGTAATCAGGTTCCAGATAATTGCCCCTAAAAGAGTCGCAATAATCACCGTTTGTGGGATACTGTCGGGGTGAACAATATCGGCCCCCACGGTTTTAGCAACTTTCACACTGATAAAAGCGCCCAGGAAGTTTAATACCGCGGCCATAGTGACAGCGGCATTGGGAGATAACACCCTGGTGGATACGGAAGTAGCAATAGAATTAGCCGTATCATGAAACCCATTAATAAAATCAAAGATTAAAGCTAAAATTACTATTGTTACTGTAATCATCAAAGTTAAATCAAGCATGCTTCATTACGACCCCTTCAACTGTATTCGCCACATCCTCACAGGCATCCAAAATATCCTCCAGATGTTCATATATTTCTTTCCATTTAATCACATCAAGTACCGGAACAGAATCACTAAACAGTCTCCTGATCGCTTTTCTAAAGATTTCATCCACCTCTTCTTCCAATCTATTGATCTCCACAATGATCGCCGGCAGCCTTTTGCTCTTTTTAACGATCTTTAATTCCTCCATTAATTGAATCACCTGGTCGGTACCTTTTATCACCAGTTCGCTTATTTCTTTTGCTTCCGGAGTAACATCCTTTACGTTAAACATCACAAATCTACTGGCCGTAGCTTCAATAAAATCTGCGATATCATCCATCTGCTTACCGATAGTATAAATATCTTCCCGGTCGATGGGGGTAATAAAGGACTTGTTTAACTCCTTAAAGATACGGTGCAGTGTTTTATCACATTTAACCTCGTTCTCCTTAATCTCTTTAAATCTCTGATCTGAATGCTCCAAATCGTTTAAAAAAACATCAAGCATTTCTGCAGAACTATATATCTGTTTGGCAAATAAAATAAACAAATCGTAGAACTTATCATCTTTTGTCGAAAACTTAAACATTATAGCCCTCCTCATTAATAGTAACATCTAATTAAGATTATACTTAAACAGATTATTAACGTAAGATCGTAGAATTGCTAATTATCAAATAAACTCCACTGTAATCATATATTGAGAAAATCAAATTGACAATACCTAAATAAAACAAAAATTTAGCAGACCCGATGAGTCTGCTAAACTATTATAACAATGTTAGACTACTTTATTTTTTTGCTAAGCCATCAGGAAACACATCACGGCAGTTGCTAAAGTGATGATCAAGGATATGCCAAAGGCTGTTTTTATCACCTTTGTTTCCTCACCCAAGGCATCTATAGTTGCCGCTGCATTTTGCAGCTTAGCCGGCGAAATCACGCTGGCCAATCCTCCGCCAATGGCGGTGGCCGCAGTGACAGTTAAGGGATTAACCTTTAATAAGTCTGATGTAATCATATTATACTTGGCAAACATGGCAACAGTAGAGGCTTCGCTTCCACTGACAAACCCGCCAAAGAGTCCCAGGGGAGCGGCAATTAAAGGATATAAACTCCCAATAAAGTCCGCCGAACCCTGGGCTAAAACCCAGATCATATTATGATCAGGATTAACCACCTGCCATTTTCCCGCCACATATTCTAAGCCGGTGTTATTCATGACAAAACCGATGGCAAAGAAAATAGCCGCAGAAAAGAAAGGTCTGAGTCCCCTTTTTAACCATTTACTTATAGTATACTTTACCTGTTGCCGGCTCGGTTTTAAGAAAATCGCCGCTGCCACCGTACTTACTAAAACCCAGGTATAAGCATTCCAGAGCATCCGGGTTTTGATAATTTGCCCCGGGATTATGGAGATAGCCATCTCCATTTGATTAAAGAAAAACTGCTGCAGAGGCTGATAAAAATTCACCACAAATAAAACTATCACTAAAATTATCCAAGGAGATAAAGCCCCTGACCAAAGATATTTTTTTCTCCGTGATTAAGTCTTCCTCTGTCAGCTTACTCCGATCGATAATGGGTTTACCTGTCACCCTTAAATAAATTAGCATAACCAAAATGGTACAAGCCCCGGCGACCACTCCTGTAAGTACAACCCCGGATCTTAAAAAAGGAATGTATCCCATGGCTACAGCCACCCCGCCGTTAGTTAAACCGGCTAGGAGGCAGGGAAAAAATCCTTCTTTCATCAGTCGGGCTCCCCCTACAATCCAAAGCATACCAAAGCCAATTAGGGTGGAAATCACCGGAAGATACGCGGCAAAAATTTGAGCTGCCTGACTTAAAGGTACTCCGGTCAAATCGGAATATACTACCAACGGAGCCCCCAATAACGAAAAAGTACAAAGGGCATCAAACCCCAAAGCGGGAAGAGCAATTGCCACAAAGGTGGAGTAGCCGAGAGCAATTAAAATTGGCGGCAACACGGAGACTGGTGTAGCCCCTACGGAAACTAAAAGAGTTCCCGCCCCCACATTGATAAGCATAATCTGTACTGCCTTGTCGGAAGACGCCAAAGTCTTCACAAAAACAGTGATCCGCTTAATGGCCCCGGTTGATTCCATAAAGGTAATTTGTAAAATTGAAATAAGTACCATTAAGAAATAAGAAACAGGGAAAGAAGAAATTAGTCCTGCCAGACTTGCCCGCAGACCCAATTCCAAAGGTGTGTGAAAAAAAAGAATTGCAATAAGAAAGGTTAAAAACCATCCTGCCAGGCCGCTTAAGTCAGCAGCCCATTGCTTCCATGTCATGAGCAATACGATCACAACAATTGGAAGCACCGTCAATACAACTGATAGTGCCATTACTACCATCCTCCCATCCTACACATTTTTAAGTTTTTTTATGCCTTGAAAAATCTCGAAATTAGACTACCCGCCTGATAATCCCTAAACTTTTCGGCATTTAAATTGTATTCGTCAGAAATTCAAAAAAACCTGCTTCTAAGAAAAATTTTTTTATGGGAAATCAGCCCATTTCGTATATAATTCTTGCTGGGTTTTTTATTCAAAATTTATTGTGTTATAATTATACTTCAGATCAGGAGAAAAGTCGGCTTGTTTGATAAATAATTTTATGAGAAACAGAAAATTTGAAAGGATTTGTTATGAAAAAACTTGTATTAGCGGAAAAACCCAGCGTAGCCAGGGAAATTGCCCGGGTAATGAATTGTACCATTAAAAACAAAGGCTATATGGAAGGACCAAACTATGTAGTCACTTGGGCCTTAGGACATCTGGTCACCTTAGCAGAACCGGATGATTACCAAGCTAAGTATAAAGAGTGGCGTCTAGAGGATCTCCCCATGATTCCGGAGAAAATGAAATTAAAGGTGATCCGTCAGACCTCCCATCAGTTTAATATTGTAAAAAATTTAATGAAACGAAATGATATAAAAGAGCTGGTAATCGCCACTGACGCCGGCCGAGAGGGAGAACTGGTAGCCCGCTGGATTATGGTGATGGCTAATTGGAAAAAGCCTTTTTCCCGGCTGTGGATTTCATCCCAAACGGACAATGCCATCCGGGAAGGTTTTGCCCATTTAAAGCCGGGTAAAGACTACAATAAACTCTTCGATGCCGCTGTCTGCCGGGCAGAAGCAGACTGGCTGGTGGGGCTGAATGTCACCCGGGCTTTAACCTGTAAATTTAATGCTCAGCTTAATGCCGGGCGAGTACAAACGCCCACCCTGGCCATGATTGTAGCGCGGGAAGAAGAAATCAAAAACTTTCGTCCCGTAGATTACTGGACAATTCGGGGGGATTTTGGAGATTACTTTGGAGATTGGCAAGATAAATCCGGGAAAAACAGAATTTTTAAACTTGCGGAGGCAGAAGAAATTGTCTCTCGAATTAAAGGTAAGACCGGTGTGATCAAGGAAATGAAAGTGGAAAACAAAAGTGAACAGCCACCTTTAGCCTATGATTTAACTGAGCTTCAGAGGGACGCCAACAGGCGTTACGGGTTTTCCGCCCAAAAAACCCTATCTGTGCTTCAGGATCTCTATGAAAAGCATAAATTAGTTACCTATCCCCGAACCGATTCTCGCTATATTACCACGGATATGATCCCGACTCTTCCCTCTCGGTTGAGAAGTATGGCCGTGGGGCCTTATGCTTCTTTAGTGCAGCCTCTTTTAAGAAAAGAATTATCTTTGACCAAACGGTTTGTGAATAACAGCAAGGTGACGGATCATCATGCGATTATTCCCACAGAACAGCCATTAAATTTGACTCGCCTTGATAGCGAAGAGAAACATCTATACGACTTAATTGCCAAAAGATTTGTTTCCCTCCTTTATCCAGCTTATCGTTAC
This sequence comes from Bacillota bacterium, assembly GCA_050952465.1. Taxonomy (GTDB): domain Bacteria; phylum Bacillota; class Dehalobacteriia; order Dehalobacteriales; family Dehalobacteriaceae; genus DUPU01. The sequence continues at coordinate 119,425 of JBMNKZ010000002.1, forward strand.
GAGAGCATTACCCTTGTGACGGAAGTAGATGGGGAGACTTTTATCTCTAAGGGAAGAAGGACTGTGGATCAGGGATGGCATGCCGTAAGCACGGTCCTGAAGGAAAAAGAAGATTCCTCTGAAGATCGGATCCCGGAACAGTCTTTAACTCAATTTAAAAAAGGTGAAAAGAAACCGGTACATAAAGTTCAACTCCGAAGAGCCAAAACCAAACCACCGGCCCGATATACCGAAGCTACCCTCCTTACCGCCATGGAAAGTCCCGGCAAATTTATAGAAGATGAGGAACTGCGGGAAGCTATGAAAGGAAGCGGCCTAGGAACACCAGCCACCCGGGCGGAGATTATTGAAAAGTTACTGCATACCAGCTATATTGAACGACACGGCAAGGAATTAGTTCCTACTTCCAAAGGGATGCAGTTAATTAAATTAGTAGCTCCTGATTTAAGGTCTCCTGAACTGACTGCGAAATGGGAGCAGCAGCTTTCGGACATTGCCCAGGGCAAAGGGAAAAAGGAAGCCTTTATCTCAGGTATTCGGGAAAATACCGTCCACCTGGTAGAAAGTATTATTCGAGATGAAAAATCCGTTTATAGACCAGACAACGTCTCAAAAACCAAGTGCCCTATGTGCGGTAAATTTATGTTGATAGTCAATGGAAAAAGAGGAAAGATGCTTTCTTGCCCTGACCGAAAATGCGGCTACCGACAGCCGGAAAAGCAAGAGGAATTCGGTAATTTCAAGAGCTCAAAAAAAGCCAGTATCATGAACCAAAAACTGATCAAGCGTTACTCGGATCATGAGGATATAGGAAGCAATTTAGGCAAGCTATTAAAGGAGGCCTTAGCAAAGAAAAAATAAAACGCTAAAGTTGATAATCGAATGGCTTTTGCCTTTCCATTTTTCAATATTTTATATACTTAAAGCACTAACCGATAATTCGAAAACGCCTTGTTCTTGTCAATACAAGTTAAAAGTTTTAAAGTCTGATACAGAGCAAAGAAAAACGCTATTCTGATTAATGCATTAACTCAACCTGTAATATTGAATTCATTGTTTGTATATATTATGATTAATATAAGAGCTTTTTAAATTTTTAGAAACACCTAAGCAAGGAGTAATCTGAACTCAGTGAAACGCATTTTAATACCACGATCATTATAGTAAATATTCAACCAGAATATTATAAAAGAGGGAGATGGGTATTTATCATGGTAAAATTTTGCGTCGCCACAGATTCAGGATGCGACCTTTCAGCCAAATTCTGTAAAGAGCGTGGTATATACGCTTATCGTATGAAATATACGATCGATAATAATGAGTTTTTTGATCAGATGGAACCAGAAGACTGTGTAAAGTTCTATAAAAAAATCCGGGAGGGTGCCATACCCCACACCAGCCAGATGACACCTTTTGAATTTATTGATTTTTGGAAAAAGATTTTTGAAAATTTTAATCTCCCAATTGTACATATTGCCCTGGGAAGTGCAATATCAGGAACTTATGCTAATGCAATTATTGCTAAAAAACTCTTTCTTGATTCCCATCCTCAGGCAAAAATTTATCTTGTTGACTCAACCTTGGCTTCTATCGGTTATGGTATGTTGTGCATTTGGGCCGCCAATATGAGGGATGCTGGGAAAACACCGGAAGAATGCGTGGAGATGTTGGAAAAGCGTAAATTATCTATAAATACTTATTACACGACAAATGACCTGAAGTATCTCTATCGCAGCGGCAGGGTGAACAAAGCCGGTGCCATCGTAGGCACTGCTTTAAGCATTAATCCCATATTAAATTTGGATAAAGAAGGCCATCTGGTTGTGCGTGAAAAAGTCAGAGGCCGTAAGAAAGCATTTAACCGCATTTATGATATTGTTAAAGAACTTGTCATTGACCCGGAAGACCAGCTGGTTTATATTTGCCATTCAGACTGTCAAGCCAAAGAGATTAAGACCTTCTCTGATACTCTTATTAATAAAATACACTTCAAAGGCTCCTTTATCAGCTATATCGGGCCAACTATCGGTTCCCACTCCGGACCCGGTCTGATTGCAGCTTTTTTTGTCGGGCAACCCAGATTTATGTGAAAGATGGGTTGTTCTTCTTGGCCTCTGCCAACAATTTTTCATGACGGCCTTTCCGACTTCTGACCACCAGCGCTAAAAGCTGATGTAAGGTCTTAATGAGCTTTATCCCCTCTTCACTTTCCCCCAATTTAAGAACGGCCTTAATACAGACATCAATGGATCCGTCAGATAGTCTTCCGACCATAATTTATTATTTCCGGCCCGTAATCACCTTGATATCCCTTACAAAATATAGTGTCTTTTTGATTAAATTGTTGTTGGGTGTAATCCATTATTTTACACCCTCCTTTAAGTTTATTATTCTCTAAAAACATTACGGCGGAGTATCGGTGGGACTCGCCAATAATAATTTTTGCCGGTAAGGTTATTGATCCTTAAAGTTGGAATCTTTATTGCAACAAACAACGATTGGATCTTAGGAAAGCCTACATAATTTTTGACAAAGATAACATAATAAAATGAAGCATAACCATGCCCATAAACCAGAGATTTACTATCAATAACTTAAAGGAAAATATTTTTAGGAGGTTCTGATAATATGTTTACTCAAAACCCAAGAAAAACAGAGACCCGAAAAATTGGTTGTATGCAGACATATACACTTTGGAGATGCTTATTTGATAGATATATTTTGCTTGATCACTTCAATGGATTGAAAAATTATGTTCATGATAAGGATTTTTTAATTTATTTAACTAAAACCCTTGACGACTATCAAGATGAATGCCGTAAACTTGAAAAGCTTTTAGAAAAATATGCTATCCCTGGGCCGGAACCAAACCTAAGAGATGTCAATGTCGGTGGAAACTCGGAAGTAACAAAGGACAAAGGAACAGCACAAAGCTTATATTTATCGATGAGTGTTGATACCATGCGTTTAATGCATGCGTTAAAAGATCAATTTATAAATGATGATATTAGAGAATTTACTACAGAATTGGCTAAAACGGCATTAAGGCGGGTCGATAGCTTCATATCATTTATTAAACTCAAAAACTGGCTTTCCTTACCCCCTCTTTATCCCAATACCTCCGCCCAAACTAAGGAAATTATCGCGGCTAATGAAGTCTATCTACTTTTTGAACACCTAGCTTACAGGTATCAAAATAGCCGACTAACGTTATTGTTTAGTGCCGCTACCCGTCATGAAGAGTTTGCCGCCTTGTTAAAGAGTGGCCTAAAAATACTTGAAAAGGAAATTAAAACACTAGAAGATAAGCTATTGGAATTTGGCATAACCCTTCCTAAAAGGTACTCAATTATTGAACCATTATATGAAAATAAAGATATATTAGAAGATAGATATATGTATAATACCATCCTTCGTGGAATGAAGGACGCTTTATCCTTACAAGGGTCATTGATAAGTGAAATTACTGCTAATGATGATTTAAGGAAATTCTTTATGAAACTCACATTTGATGAAATGAATTATATTAATAAATTTACGAAAATAGGAAAGCTAAGGGGCTGGATTTCGGAAGAACCTGTTTTTATCTCTTAAAACAATGTAAATACAGCTATTAAATGGGGAGAACTGGAATCATGTAGCCTCCTGCCCATAAGCGACCCTTTCCCCGAAATATCAAGCAGCAGACAATTTAAGCACTTTATCTTTTCCTAAAATGTTTCACCAGGAAGTAACAAAACACTGTGCACATCCTTATATCCAGCCTTATTATAAACTTCAATGTATTTTCAAAGAATGAGTTTTCATTATCCAAAAACTTTTCATTGACGGTATTGTTTCCTCTGCTATACAATAATAAGAATAGAATTTTAGCTACTTACTTTTGAAAGAGGTGTGTTTTAGGCATGGAGAAACTTTGGGAGATAACTCTAGGTGACCTTTTAGATGAAATGGCAGAGAAATATCCCCATCAAGACTGCGTCATTTATACTGACAGGCCTTTTCGAAAAACTTATCAGGAATTTAGAAACTTAGTGAACTTAACGGCAAAGGGTCTCTTAAAATTGGGCATTAGAAAAGGAGATCATGTATCCATCTGGGCCACTAATTATCCCCAATGGCTTCTGACTATGTTTGCCACCGCCAAAATTGGTGCCGTCTTAGTCACCGTCAACACTAATTATAAAATATTTGAGGTAGAATACCTCTTAAGGCAGTCAGATACACATACATTAATAATGACAGATGGTTTTAAGGATACCAATTATGTGGAAATTATCCAGCAGTTAATTCCGGAAATGAACGGGAAAGACCCGGGTGAGTGGCAGTCCAAAAGCCTGCCGCGGCTCAAAAATGTCATTCATATCGGTACTGAAGAGCACAACGGAATGGTCAACTGGGATAAACTTTATGAGTTGGGTGAAACTGTTACAGATGAAGAATTATTAGAGGTGCAAAAATCAGTAGAAATACATGATGTGGTAAATATGCAATATACCTCGGGGACTACCGGCTTTCCGAAAGGAGTAATGCTTACTCATTATAATATTGTCAATAATGGTAAATCCATTGGGGATCGGATGAAATTCACCCATCTGGATCGGCTGTGCATTCCGGTACCTCTCTTTCACTGTTTTGGCTGTGTATTAGGGGTAATGGCTGCTGTCACCCACGGCACTTCCATGGTGCTGGTGGAATACTTCAGCCCCCTGAAAGTACTGGAGGCTGTTTCAACGGAAAAATGCACGGCAGTCCATGGGGTACCCACCATGTTTATTGCCATGCTGGAGCATCCGGAATTTAAACGTTTTTCCTTTGACCACTTGAGAACAGGTATTATGGCCGGCTCTCCCTGCCCGGTAAAGGTGATGCGGCAGGTGCAGGATGAAATGAACTTAAAAGAAATTACCATTGTCTACGGCCTTACGGAGGCTTCTCCCGGTTGTACTCAAACCACAACAGACGACCCCATTGAAGCCAGGGTATCAACGGTAGGGCGGGCTTTTCCCTTCGTGGAGACTAAAGTGATTGACCCGGAAACCGGTGAAGAATGCCCTCCTGGGGTACCCGGTGAATTTATTGCCAGAGGTTACAATATCATGAAAGGCTATTATAAAATGCCGGAAGCTACTGCCCAGGCCATTGACAAGGACGGCTGGCTCCATACGGGAGACCTTGCCACATATGACGAAAAGGGCTATTATAAAATTACCGGTCGGATTAAAGATATGATTATTCGCGGCGGGGAAAACATCTATCCCAAAGAAATCGAAGAGTTTCTTTACACTCATCCCGCTATCCGTGATGTTCAGGTCATAGGCGTACCCAGCCGTGAATATGGGGAAGAAATCATGGCCTACATCATTCTCAAGGAAGGGGAAACCCTTTCCGAGGAAGAAGTAAAGAATTTTGTCAGAAGCAACATGGCCCGGCATAAAACACCGAAATATGTAAGCTTTATTGACAACTTTCCCATGACTGCTAGCGGAAAGATCCAAAAATATAAATTAAGAGAAATGGCCATACAAAATCTTAACCTGGAAGATGCGGCCAGTATTGAAACCGCCTAAAGAAAATTTGGCCTACACCAAGCCACCTGCGCTGGTGAAAGCCTTAGTTCCACTTAGATCTATCAGTAAAGAAGCAATAATTTCTGATAGACTAAAAAACGAGGAGGAATTATCATGAAATTTGCTTTTTCCACTTTAGGGTGTCCTGATTGGTTGTGGGAAGAAATTATCACTGTTGCGGCCGATATGGGTTTTGACGGCGTTGAATTGAGAGGGATCGGAAGCGAAATTTATCTTCCTCATGTCAAGAATTTTGCTCTGGAGAAGATTCCTGCCCTTCGGGAAAGATTATCTCAACTTAACTTAGAAATTCCTTGTCTGACCACAGGAGCCTTTCTCTTTGATAGAAACGAAAAAGAAAAAGCCAAACAGGAAGTAACGGATTATGTCCTTTTGGCAGCAGCTCTAGGTACTCCCTATGTGCGGGTCCTGGGGGATCGGAACCCGGAGCCAGGTTCCGTAGACGAATCACTGGTAGAAGAAAATTTGCGAGAACTCCTACCCCTGGCTGACGAAAATAATGTCACCCTACTTCTCGAAACCAACGGGGTTTATGCCGAATCTATGAAACTTGCCCGGCTGTTAGAAAAAATCAACCACCCTCATTTGGCATGTCTTTGGGATGTGCACCATCCCTACCGCTATTTTGGGGAACCGGTACAGGAAACCTATACTAACCTTAAACCCTGGATTAGACATCTTCATGTTAAAGATTCTATTGTTAAAGAAGGTAAAATATATTACCGCATGTTTGGCTACGGTGATATTCCTTTAGCCAATGTAATCAGATGTCTATCAATGGATGACTATCAGGGTTACGTCGTCCTGGAATGGGTAAAACGCTGGTGTATGGACTTGGAAGAACCGGGCATTGTATTTACCCACTATCTAAATGCTGTAAAAAATATGCTCCCTTGATAAGGAGGTTCCATACTTATGCTTGAAATGCGTATTCATGGCCGGGGTGGACAAGGTGTGGTCACCCTGGCGGAACTTTTAGCCAAAGCCGCCATGAAGGCAGGTCGCGAAGTGCAGACCCTGCCTTTTTTTGGGGTGGAAAGACGGGGTGCGGCTGTCAAGACGGCGGTGAGATTTAATCACCTTCCTATTAAAGTCCGTTCCCAATCCTATCAACCAAATATTCTTGTGCTAATGCACGAGAACCTATTACCCATAGGGCTGGCAGATGGTATTGCCTCTAATGCAATTATTGTATCCAACGGGACAACCCCTCTCCCAGTATCCCAAAAACAATGGCTGGTAGACGCGGTGGGAATTGCCTTAGATAGTGACCTCATTATCGGCGGCGAACCCTTTATTAATGTACCCATGCTAGGCGCACTGGCCCGGATTTTAGACATTCCCTTTCCCCTGGTCAAAGAAACCATTGAGGAACAATGGCAAGGGAATAAAGCTCTTCCTAATCTAATAGCAGCTGAGAAAGCCTACGCCTCAGTTAAGGAAATTGCGGGAGGTGTTGAATAATGACTAAACCTCTTGTTTATCCCCTGGCCCGACCGGTAAAAGGTGCAGGTGGCCCCACTGGTACTTGGCGCACCAGCCGACCGGTACTAGATCCCGAGAAATGCAGCGGCTGTCTTTTGTGCTGGATTTTCTGTCCTGAGGGTGTTATCAATAAAGAGGACAGGAATATTGATTATGAATTTTGCAAAGGCTGCGGTATTTGTGCCGTAGAATGTCCTAAAAAAGCTATCATCATGGTAAAGGAGGAGGGGCAATGAAAAAGATTCTTGATACGGGGAATGCCGCCTGTGCTCTGGCCGTAAAAGCGGCTCAGGTGGATCTGGTAGCGGCCTACCCCATTACTCCCCAAACTTCCATTGCGGAAAAACTGGCGTCCTATATTGGTTCCGGAGAACTTAAAGCCAAATATTTACCGGTGGAATCGGAGCATAGCGTCATGAGTGCCGTAGCAGCGGCGGCAGCAACAGGAGCGCGAGTATTTACAGCCACCTCTTCTCAGGGGCTCTTATATATGCATGAGATCCTTCATTATGCTGCAGGCGGCCGCTTGTCAATTGTTATGGCCAACGTAAACCGTGCCATATGTGCCCCCTGGTGTTTATATGTGGATCATCAAGACTCCATATCCCAAAGGGACACCGGCTGGATTCAGCTCTATGCCGCATCCAATCAAGAAATATATGATTCCATTTTTCTTGCTTACAAAGTTGCCGAGGAAATTAATCTTCCGGTGATGGTAAACTATGACGGTTTTCTCCTTTCCCATTCCATGATGCCTTTTGAAATTGTAGATCAGGAAATTATCAATCAGTTTCTCCCTGAATTCATGCCCTCGTGGCGCCTTCACCCGGATTGGGGCGGCACCTTTGGTAATGTCACTCCCTCTGATGAATATGTTCCTTTACGGAACCGCTTAGCGGAAGATATTGTAAAATCCGGCGACCTTATTGAAAAATACGCTCGGGAATACAAAAAACTTACCGGCCATTGGCATGGCGGACTTTTTCATGTTTATCGACCGGATGAGGCGGAGTTTTTCCTCCTCTCCATGGGTTCCATGGCAAAGGAAATGGAATTAGCCGTGGATATCTTAAGAAAAGAAGGAATTCCGGCAGCAGGTTTAAGGTTACGGGTCTTCCGTCCCTTCCCTGGGGAAGAATTATTCCGTCTTTTGCCTAATGATGCCAAACTTCTAGTATTCGACAGAAACTGTGCCTTCGGTACAGGGGGCGGCGTCCTCCTTAGTGAGGCAAAAGCAGCTTTATTTAATCGGAAGGACAAAATCAAAATAACTGGTGAGGTCTTGGGTTTAGGTGGCGAGGATCTTCCTGCCCAGTATTTAGCCCAAAAAGCCCGGGAAATGATGGAGGTGGTGAAATGAGTGTCAAACTAAAAGATTTCTCCGATGTAGAATATGTAGTTTCCGGTTCCGCCGCCTGTGCCGGGTGTCCTTCTACCATAGCACTTAGGATTGTAGGTAAGGCTTTAGGGGAAAACGCTATTATGCTGATGACCCCCTCCTGCGCTGTGGCCAGTATCGGACTTTTACCCAAGTCCTGCTATTCCCTGCCCACGTTAAACATCTGTTTTGCTTCTGCCGGGGCTTCCGCGGGAGGATTAACTTTGGCTCTGGATGCCCTTTACGAAAAAGGCCGCTTAAAGGGAGAAAAACCTACCGTCTTTAATTGGACAGGAGACGGAGGCACCTATGATATCGGCCTCCAGGGGATTTCTGCTGCGGCAGAAAGAAATGATGACTTTATTCATTTTTGTTATAATAACGAGGCTTATTCCAATACCGGCGTGCAAAGAAGCGGGGCCACCCCAATTCATGCGGTGACTACCACCACCCCTTTAGGGAAAGAAGTAAACCGGAAAAATATGCCCCTCTTGATGCTGGAACATCGGATTCCTTATGTGGCTACCGCATCATTGGCGTATCCTATGGATCTTTATCGAAAGGTCGAAAAAGCCAAAAGCATCAAAGGTTTTAAATATATTGAAGTACATGCCCCCTGCTATCCCGGTTGGAAGTTTGCCATGAGCGACACCATAAAAATGAGCCGCCTAGCTGTAAAATCCGGTGCTTGGCTCTTGTGGGAAGCAGAATACGGCAAACTCACCCTCAATAACCCCACCGCCCTTATGGCTGACGGCAAGATGGAACCTATCCCGGTGGAAGAGTATCTAAAAGAGCAGGGCCGCTATGCCCACCTGATGAAAAGCGCTGAAAAAGAAGCATACCTAAATGATATACAAGAGGAAATCAGAAGAGGCCTAAAATTTATGGCCGGACGGGCAAAGTTATAAAAGATTGCCATTGCAGTCCTTCCTCCTTTAGGATAACAACCTAACACGTAAAAAAGGGCTATCGCATTAATTAAGTGCGACAGCCCTTTTCATTAGGGTAGGAGGTGTTGTCTCTAATTACAGCCCAAGAGCTTTAACAATTACTGTGGCGGCTTCCGCCCTGGTTGCTTTGTTCTGCGGTTTAAAGGTGTTATCTTCGTATCCTCCCATAATTTCAGTCCTCACCACGGCATTAACAGCATCGGTCGCCCATGAAGAAACTTCATTAGCATCGGTAAAGACTTTATCCGCTGTCCCACCTGCTAATTCAGCAGCTTTTGCAATCATCACGGCCATCTGTTCCCTGGTAATGAGATCATTGGCACCGAACTTATCCGGGCTATAACCGGTGATTATGCCATGGGCCGCTGCCGTGGCAATACTGTCTTTCGCCCAGTGATTTGCAGTATCGGCAAAAACCATCCCCTCTTCCGGGCTTAATTTAAAGGCTTTCACTAAAATGGTGGCAAACTCGGCCCGGGTAATATTGTTGTTGGGTTTAAATGTTCCGTCTTCATAACCTTGGATGGCCCCAATGCCCAGAAGACTGCTTATACTGGCTTCCGCCCAGTGTCCAGCAATATCTTTTTGATATCCTTTGGCATTTACCCAGAAAGGATTACTGATGGCAAACATTTTATGCTCGCTGGAATCGATAGCCATAATGGCAAACCAAGCATTGAGTGCACTGGTTCTTTCGCTTATTTCATAGGTCAATTTATTGTCCCCGGCATAATTATCAATCTTGAGGACATTTTTAATAATTTGACCATTATATTCATAGGTCTTTTCACCAAGGTTACTTAGGAGAAGAATGGTATCTATCCCATTAAGGGACTCAACCTCTACCGAAGTATTAAAGGTCCAGTTATCAGTACCGGAAACAATAAACTCCTCACCAAACAGTTTCTCTCTTTCCGGGATAAAGATCGGTCCTAAGGATGCGAAGCTGTTGCCATTAGCAATAGCCTGGCCCGTGGCGAGACCGACTTCTTCAACGGACATACCGGCAGTATCGCCCAAGTAAACATAGGTCCTGCCTTTTCCGCTGTGATAAATACTGCTCTCGCCTTTATCATTGGCGATGCCGGGATAAATCACATCATGGGTATCTGAGGCAGCTAAGAGATAATGAGGTTTGGTCACCGGCTCCCCGGATACGTCACTGCCGTCAAGATAGGCACTCCATAGTTCGGTTGCCTTGTTAATAGTGGCAATGTTTTCTTGATCGGAACAGCAGGCATTGATTTCAATATTATCAAAGCTGTTGTCATATCCGCCGGGAACTTTAGAGTTCTCGTTGGTATAGAAGAGCCCATAGGAATAATAGGGATGGTTTGCCGTAATGGTAGCACCCGCATCGTGAGTCTGTTTGACAAAAACTTTGAAATCAGCAAACTGATTCATTATATTGTTTTTCTGATTTTCATCAAGGAAGAACCGATAGCTTTCCATAGTCTGGGGAATAACGTTAAAGTGGGCCCAGCTGCATGAAATCTCTTCCGAAGGGATATAACCCAGGAGATCATAATTTACTGCATGATCATAGGACTCATCATTATTGGTTGTGAAATCATGATCCGTGGTAAAAGCTACATTCAACCCCGCTGCCAGTAAAGATTTAATTACATCTTCCGGCAATGCAAAAGCGTCATTCTTATTGGAATGATGATGTGGGTCAGTGGAAATCCATCCTTCCGGAGCGTCAAATTCCATTTCTACTTCTACATCATATACGGTTTTTTCTTTCGTGTTATATGTATTTGTTACCGGTGCGGAGTAGAAGTAATATCCTTCACCAAAAACCTGCGCGGTAAATTCACCGGGAGGAACCATGGCCTTTACTTTGCCCTTGCTGTGTTCATCCTTTGCATAAAAAACGGAATTCCCTGTGAAACGGACAACAGGATATAACCCATCAATATCCACTCTGGCCCAGAGGGGATTGCCTTCTGTATCTTTAACATTAAAGGTTACTTCTACCAAGGCCTCCCCTGCCTTAACAGACAGTTCGGAGGAAGTTCCCTCATTAATAGCGATAGCTTCACCCTTAGCGAAACCATCTCTTTCCACATAAATTGTATACTCACCTTTGGGCAGGTCAAAATTGAAAGTGCCATCATCTTCACCGATAAACCAGCCATAAACAGCATCGTCTTTTTGAACAATCACCACCGGATTGGCAACAGCTTTCGTGCCGTCCGCATCAAAGACGGTGCCGTTAACATTCATTATTTCTGCACCATAATAATCGTTAAGAAAATCAATTACGGCTTTCGTATCCGCCTGATCATCGATAAATAAATACTCATCATAAACACGAAATTCTTGAGCAGCATAAGGATAGTTAGCCCTTAATTCCTTATAGCCAACGGAACCGCCATTTCTGCTCCAGGGGCGATCGCCTACCGAGTTTCCGCCAACATAACCGGTATTGGCACCGGGGAGAATTAACGTAGTAGCAAAAGTATTCCGATCAGTTTTGCCATAGGTGTTAATACCGGTGAGCAGGCCTAAATCGGCCATGGCACCACCGTCATCACCTTTGTTAGTGATAGAAAAACGATTGGAGAGGGAAGGAGACTCCTCATCGTTGTTGCTCTTTACAGTATCAAAGATATAGACATATTCATTATCCGCCTCGATACTATAGTAAGTTACCACATCAAAAGTAAAGGTACTCACTTCTTTAAAAACACGGCTTACCCTAACTGCAGGCAAACCACCGGAGATTACTTCTTTTTTTTCATTGAAATCATAATTCACCAAATCAAAGCGAACCACACCGCTGTTATTGGGGGACCAGGAATCCCAGCCGTTCATTAAAAACTCTACGGACCACACGGTATCCCGTCCAAAAGTGACATTATTCTTGAGAGTTTTATTGTCAACAGCTCCCTCTATTCTTCCGGCATCCAGGATAGAACCGGAAGGATAACCCCAGGGATTTCTCGTGCCTACAGCCAGAACAATGCCCACTTTATTATTCATAATAATGATATCGTGGGGATGAATAGCCTCCCCGTTTTCAAAAACGGAAGTACTGCCATCGGCAGCGGTACCCAAATAATTGGCGACCGTCCCAATATACAAAGTATCTGTTGATACGGAACCATTTGCAATGTCAGCACTTATTACGTACTGATTAACCTGTCCTTGAGGACTTGTAACATCCCCAGTTGCGGCAAATGCGTTGAAAGATAAACCGAAAACTAAAACCAAAGCCATCAGAATTGGTAACCAAGACCTTGTTTTATTCATTTAATGTTCCCTCCTTTTTTATAGACAGAATTCTTGACATCAAGTGGAGTTTTTGCTCCATCTGATGCTTAGCCGCTCCTTGCCATCCATGGCATCGCGGTACTAGGCCATCTAAAGCCGTCGGAAATCCTTATCCAGGAACTGTACAGTTCTTATCTCCCTCTTAAAGAAGAGGAAGTCTTAGAACTGTTAGCTCTCGGATAAAAATTCCTCTTTCATTTCTGACTCAAATGATCTTTCTGTTTTAAATCTCCCCCTTTCAGAAATAACAGCGTAAAACCTTTCAGAAACTGAATTTAGTCAACTTAGCAAATGCTTAAATGTCTCCTAAGTAAAACTAATTGCAATTTTCAAGCCAAAACCCGGGGTTCGTCGTTAAAAAAAACAATCCCCCATTATAGAAGGATTGTTTCCATATACTGGATATATAAAAAGTTAGGTTTCCATTTAAGAGGTAGATACATCAGTCAAAATTGACTTAATAGTTCACAATTAACTTGCTGCTTGCACACAAAATTGGGCTGCATGATATGTAACCCTAATCAAGCCATTGTTCCAAAAAATACTGGTGCCGACTGAAGCGAATTAATTCCTTATTCCATTTTTTCAAATATGCTTCCGGAGACTTGCCTCCTTCTTGATACTTTTGCAAGAGCTTGCATAAATCATAGGGAAACATCAATAATGCCTTCAATATGGGCATCTCATCTTCTTCAACCTGCCGAATAGCATCATAAGAATTAAACAAAATATTGGCCAAAGATAATGACCTCTCCATAGAGGAAAGGGCTGAGGTAAAAAATGAGGCCAAATCCTGTACCGGCAAATCAAATCTAAAGGAATCGGGGTCAATGATACAAACATTTCCTTCTTCTGTGATAGTGAAGTTCTTCCCCTTAATATTGCCGTGACAAAGTCTGGGACATAAATAAAGATTATCCGATAAACACCTATAACGGGATCTTAGAAGCCTTTCGTAAGCTGACTCCGCTACCCCTAACACTACCGATGCATTTATCAATACCTCTTCCTCAAAAACATTCTGAGGATGCTCAAATTGAGCAAAAAGTGTTCTTGTTTCTTCAATACGCATGGGAAAACGGTCTAACCAGCGTCCGGAGAAATATGAGCCGTCTATCCCAGGGGGAAGTATCATATTTTCAGAAGCATTATGAAAATGAGCCAGTTCTTTTGCAGCTCCCACCCATTCTCTTTTTGACCTTTCTTTTAAAGGCCGTCCCATCCACCGAGTAAGGACATAAATGTCTCCTTCTTCTTCAATATAGGGTTTCCCTTGTACAGTAGGAATGAAACGTGGTGTCCCAGAATAGCCTCTTTGCCATAATTCCTCTATCACATGATGAGCAAACAATAGATGAGATATTCTCCGCTTCCATCTTTTAAAACAAAAATACCCATGCTTGGATTTTACTTTCCAAACAGGGCCAAATCTCGACACTTTACTTACTTTTATTCTCCACTGCCGGTAGATTATACCCCGCACATCAGTTCCCATTAGTTCATACCACCTTTCAGTGCAGCTAATTTTTCCGATAGCTAACAGTTCTAAGAACCCTGTTTATCCGGCCTACACTAAAAGATATGTCGTTTTCTCGGAGAACATGATAAGGGAACAACCTAAATCATGTATTTTTGCCAATTTTATGATGGCCACTAAGAAATCTTGCAATCTTCACGCAAAGATGTTATCATGATTTTGCACCTGATAAAGACTAATTGCCTGAAATATGCGTTAACTTTATTATGTCCAACCTACATGAATGAATCGGGAATCCAATGTTCTGCGGCTGTCGAGCCACCTGTGAGTGGAAGGCAAAAACAAACTAAGGATGCCCACCTGCGAGAAGGCAGGCTTGGACATTTAAAGTGACGGTATTTTGGGCGAACGTCCAAATTATATTAAAATTAATTGAACTGTCCTATGGTTAAAATCCGACAGTTCTTTTTTTGAATAATTTAATCCCTATGTCTGATAATGGCACCTTGGGCAGCAGATTCCACCAACCGACTATAAAGATTCAGATACCCATGACGTATGCGGCGCGGTGGCTGCTTAACGCAGGCAGCTTTTCTAGCTGCAAGTTCCTCTTTACTTACTTCAAGATGAATGGTTCTCTCCAGAATATTTATCGAAATATAATCTCCGTCCTTAACCAGTGCTATTGGCCCGCCGGCTGCTGCCTCCGGGGAAATATGCCCAACAAAGCAGCCGCTGTTAGTACCTGAAAAACGCCCGTCTGTGATTATGGCCACCTGCTTCGCTAATCCCAATCCATCAATTAGCTTCATGGTTCGGTATAATTCGGGCATTCCCGGTCCTCCCGCCGGCCCTTCGTAACGAACTACTATCACATCACCGGGTACAATCTGGCCTGCCTGAACTGCCCTTTGGGCATCTTCCTCTGCATCAAAGCATCGAGCCCGGCCACGGAAAATATGGATTGAAGGATCAATAGCGGCAGGTTTAGTCACTGCCGAATCAGGAGCCAAATTCCCCCATAAAACAGCAAGACCCCCTGAACTGGTATAAGGTTCGTGTAAACTTCTGATTAAAGAGCCTTTTTTTATACTAAGTTCATTAAAAGCAGCTAGTGACCGTAGATTTTCTGCCAGAGAGTTCCCAGTCACTGTTAAAACACTAACGTCCAGCAAAGGTGCCAGTTCTTTTAGTACCAAAGGGACTCCCCCAGCTTGGTGAAAATCCACTAAATTACTGGAACCGGCCGGATTCAACTTAACCAGCAAGGGAGTGGTCCGGCACCATTCATCGAAAGACCGCATATCAAACTCCATTTCCAACTCATAAGCAAGAGCCGGCAAATGCAAAGCCACATTGGTTGAACCCCCAATGGCCGATGAGAGTCGCACAGCATTTATCAGACTGCCCATGCTCATGATTTGACGAGGTGTTATTCCTTGCTGCACAAGTTTTACAATCGCTTCGCCGGATCGTCTTGCCGCCTGAAAACGTTCAGCGTAAACGGCAGGGATTGTGGACGAACCCGGCAGCATCATACCCAAAGCCTCAGCAACACAACCCATGGTATTGGCCGTGCCTAACATCGAACACGAACCGCAGGTTGGCATCACCTGATCCTCCAGCCTTTTCAATTCTGCTTCAGTTATTTTGCCTTGCTGCAGATAACCTGCCGCTATTGCCAAAACCGTACCGTCTGCCGCCCGGCCTTCCCAGTTGCATCCACCTAAAGCCGGCCCGCCGTTTACCAGAATAGCAGGAATATTCACCCGCGCCGCCGCCATTAGCATTGCCGGTACAATCTTATCGCAGGATCCCAACAAAACCATGCCGGAAAACCTTTGAGCCTCCACCATAGCTTCCACACTGTCTGCAATAAGTTCCCGGGTGGGTAGAATATATCTGAGTCCCGAATGTCCCCCGGCAATCCCGTCACAGGCACCAATCACACCAAACTCCACGGGAGTACCACCTGCCGCTCGAATGCCTTCTTTAACGGCATCGGAAACTGCCCGCAAATTAAAATGACCGGGTACTACCGTACTCCAGGTATTGGCAATCCCGATAAGAGGCTTTTTTAAATCCTCATCGTCGTAACCCATTGTTTTATATAACGCCCGGTTTTCTGCTCGTTCAATTCCTTCCACCACATCGCGACACCGAAACTTCATTAACGACTCCCCTCTCTTCTTTAATTGACGTATTGTAACTTACTGCTCCTGAAAAAATTAATAAGCATCAGATGGAGTAGGACTCCACCTGATGCTAAGAACTTTTTTATTCTGTTCTGCCTACCAGACGTACATCACCTGCTAAAACACCGTCCTCAAACACAAACACCGGATTTAAATCGGCTTCCACAATATCCGGATAGATAAAAGGTAATTGGGAAAAGGCCGCAATCGTATCAGCCAAAGCATCCAAATCGGCAGGTTTTTGACCTCTTATCCCCTCCAAGATCCTATAGGATTTAATTTCCCGAATCATTTCCTTTGCCTCTGCCTGGTCGATGGGAGCAACCCGGAAAACTACATCCTTAAGAACTTCAGTATATATACCGCCTAAGCCAAAGGCTACTACCGGGCCAAACTGCTTATCCGTCGTTAAACCAAGAATTACTTCTCTTCCCCCTTTAAGCATGGGATACATTACTACCCCGCGGAAGTCAAAACCTGCCGCATTTTTTTTAATGCGATCATAAGCCGCTAAGGCACCTTTATCATCTACTATATTTAACTCCACCCCGCCAAAGTCCGATTTATGCAAAATTTGCGGTGATACTACCTTCATCACAATGGGGTAGCCTAATTCATTTGCGGCATCCGCCACCTGATTCCTGTCAGACACGAAGCGGAAATCTGGAACCTTAATATTATTTTTCCTTAATACTTGCATTGCGTCAGGTTCAAGTAAACTGCCCGTTTCAAACAAAGTCTCCTTAATTTTACTTAGCATGATGCGTTTTTTAGTTTTCAATTTACGCTTATACTCTTCATATTCCGCCATGCGGGCGGCAGTTCGGATCGCTCGCTCGCAGGAAGGGAAATTGGGCAGTTCACGATCTCTTAGATAGCTGATGCTTTCCCCTACATTAAGACCGGTTTCCATTGCTGAAATAACAGGTTTGTTATTAGCTTTAAAAGCGGCTAGAATCCCTTCAGCAATAGGCATGGTCGGTAAATACGGAGGACCGAAAAAAATAGGCAAGACAATATCATATTCCTTCAAACATGCTTCTATGACACGCCGATAATTGTCACCGGTACCCTCAACCGTCATATCAATGGGATTCTTAAAACCGGCATAGGCTGGCAAAAAACTCTTAAGCTCCCCGATTAACTCGGGGCTTGGCTCACAAACATCCAGTTTTAATTCTTCCGCTTTATCTGCCGTCATTACCCCCGGACCACCGGAATTTGTCACAATAGCAACCTTTCTCCCCAATACCGGAGGCAGGTAGGAAAATCCTTTGCACAGGTCAATCATATCGTCTAATGACTCGACCCGAATGGCCCCGCACTCCTTTAATGCGGCGTCGTAAACAGCATCAGCTCCGGCCATGGAACCCGTATGGGAAAGGGCGGCCCGCTGCCCAGTATTGGTGCGTCCGGATTTAATCACAACCACCGGCTTGATGGCGGTAACTGCTTTCAAAGCGGCCATAAATTCGCGCCCGTTTTCAATATTTTCGATGTAAAGGGCGACCACCTTGGTTTCTTCGTCATCCTTTAAGTAATGCAAAAATTCAATTTGATTCAAATCCCCGCCATTACCGTAACTGACAAATTTGGAAATACCTAACCCATGACTTTGGGCTAATTCCATGATGGCACCGCCTACGGCACCACTTTGGGAAATAACAGCAGTATGTCCCTTGGGGGGATAGGCCTGTAACGTTGGAGATAAATTACTAAATGTATTAATCATCCCCGCACAGTTTGGCCCGATGAATCGAATCCCGTATTTTTGAGCTACTTCTTTAATTTCTGCTTCTCCTTTTGCATTTCCTGCTTCGCCAAAGCCGGAACTAATTATTACCGCCGCCTTAACTCCTTTTTCCCCACACTCAATCAGAATATCTTTAACTATAGCAGCAGGAGCAGCAATGACAGCCAGATCTACAGGTTCCGGAATATCTTTGATTTTTTTCCATCCAGGAGCTTTATCTAATCCCAACCCTTTAGGGTTAACAGCGTATACCTTAGGAAACCCCCATTTGACCAGATGGGTAATTAAGACATTACCTAATTTACCTGGGGAAACTGAACCGTAAACGGCAACTGCCCGAGGGTAAAATAATGCTTGAAAACTCATTTGCTCTCCTCCTTTAAATCCTATTCTAAAGACTATGCTTTGTTATAACCTGTATTAAAAGCAAATAAATTTTCTTCCGCCCCCTTCGGCCATGTATTCCGAATTACTTCCCTTACTGCGTCGGCATTTAAAATATCCTTCAAACCGGTACGGGCAACAGCTAGACCCAGAACAAAGAGATTCTCCCGCACTTTTACTCCGTTAAATTCCGGTAATAGTCCCGAATCCAAAATATAAGTATGAGCACCGGTAGCGGCAATTTCTTCCTTGACCAAGTCTAAAGAGGGATAATCGGCCTTTCCTAATAATACAGCGGTCGGAGCCCACATCAAGTCATAAAGGACAAAATCCCCGCCGGGTTTCATAAAGCGAATGGCCTTTAATGCTTCCGATCGTTCCATGGCAATAACCAGGTCTGCCCCTTTAGGAGGAATATTGGGCCCAATTTCGGAATCACCAATCCTAATTTGGCCTTGAACAAAACCACCCCGCTGACTCATTCCTTTAGTCGGATAAAAGTTAACTGCATATCCTTTTTTTAAAGCAACTTCTGTAATCAGGTCACCGATGGTCAATACTCCTTGACCGCCCAGCCCAACTATGTAAATATTATAGAATTTATTTGCCATCTTAGATAACCTCCCTAACAATTGCAGATTTAGTACAGGTTTGCGCACATAGCCCACATCCATTGCATTGTTTAGGATCAATCACAATACCTTTTTCACCTGGTTCAATGGCAGGACATCCGGTGATATTGATGCATAATTTACATGAATTGCATTTATCATAATCAACAGTAATCTTGCTATACTTCACCTTGCGCCGGTTGGTCTGTATAGCACATTCCCGCCGTGCTACGATTACCTTTAAGCCGGGAAGAGCTAAAGCTTGATCCAAGGCGGCAGTAGTTTCTTTTAAATCATAGGGATCCACGATAAAGAGATTTTTCACACCCATGCCTTTAACTACATTAACTAAATCCACATTGATACACCCTTCCACCTGGAACTCAGATGCGGTATTGGGGTTAACCTGCATCCCCGTCATGGCGGTCCATCCATTATCCATAATGATGGCAGTCATATTAATATTGTGTTGGATGGCATTGACCAGTCCCGGCATACCCCCATGGAAGAAAGTAGAATCCCCGATTGTGGCAATAACAGGTTTATCAACACCGCTATAGACAAAACCATGAGCACAAGGAATACTGGCCCCCATGGAAATTTCCATCCATACTGTATCAAAGGGAGGGTTCATACCTAAGATGGTGCATCCAATATCACCTGTGACAATGACATCTTCTTTCTTCAACTTGGCATTTCTTATAGCCTTATTAATGGCCATATAGGTTCCCCGGTGGGGACAACCGGCGCAGCAGGTTATGGGTCTGGCGGCACACTTTGCTGCCGCATCCTGGCCATAGTTCAGTATCTCGGCAGGCAAATCCATACCACAGGCCTTACAAAGAGCCTTGGCAACGTGAATGGCACTGAAGGACCCCACCCGGCTCAGTGTTTTATCCAGTTTACCGATAATTTTCGTATCTACTCCGATGGTATGGGCTTGCACATAGGCTTCTCTTTCGATATAGGGATCGTTTTCTTCCACAACCGCTACTACAGCACAATGCTCCAACAAAGCTTGGATCTTTTTAACCGGATAGGGTACGGAAGCAGAAATACGCAGGGTAGACAATTGATCAATTTTACACCCGTATTCAGCGGCAAGGTCTAATGCTTCATTAATGTAGCCGTTACAAACACCGGTGGTGATCAAACCGATACCGCCTTTTTCACCGACTAATGTTAACTTATTTATGTTCTTTTTCTCAAGAATGTCGGCAGCCTGTTCTAGGCTCTCAATTAACTCCCGATGCTGATTCATGCACATCACTGCACCGGCTTTAGCATAGCGGTTAATGTCTTTTTTAACGACGGGAACATCCAAATTAGGCATAACCCTTTCTTCAATATCCACTAAACTATGAGACTGGGCTACATTAGTAACCGAACGGACAAACACCGGGTGTTTAATCTCCTCAGATAACTCAAAGGCGTATTTGACAAAATCATAGGATTCTTGCACAGAAGCCGGTTCCAGCATCACCATATCACTCATCAAGGCAAAACCACGGGTGTCCTGCTCGCACATTCCTGTAGTAACCCCAGGGTCATCACAAACATATACAACCATTCCGCCAATACAGCCTGAAAATGCAATCCCAATCATGGAATCATAGGCCACATTTAATCCGGACATCTTCATGGTGCAAAGACTCCGTTTTCCTGCCCATGCCGCTGTGGCCGCAATTTCCACAGCGACCTTTTCGTTGGTACTCCACTCAATTTCCGTACCTTCGATTTTACCCATTTTCATTAAACTCCCAATCACTTCTGAAGAAGGAGTACCCGGGTAGCCAGATATTACTTTTGCGCCTGAACGTAGAGCAGCATATGCTACTGCTTCATTACCACTTACCATACGCTTTGTCATAATAAACCTCCTCGTATTATTTTCTCCCATAAGACTCGGCAAGTAATTCTATGGTATGACGTACTTCCAGAGGGTGACCATTTCTCGTAACGGTATCCTCAATTTGCATCCGGCAGGCCATGCATCCGGTTGCAACAATTTCGCCTCCCGTTTGCATTAATTTATTAACACAACGTTCGGTAATTTTTCTAGACAACTCATAATGTTTCAAGCTAAATGAACCGCCCGACCCGCAGCATAGGCCATTAGGATTATCCGTAAATTCCATACCTGGAATACTTTTTAATATATCTCTCGGTTGATCGACAACTTTTAACCCATTTTTTAGATGGCAGGGATCATGATAGGTAACTTTGCCGGATAAACTACCCAGGTGCTTAGTGTAATCCAGCAGTAAGACCAATTCAGTAATGTCTTTCACCTTTGTTGCCAAAGCTTCTGCCTGGACTCTTAGCTTCGAGCCCTCCTCAAACAGCTCCGGGTATTCTTTCCAGGCCAGCCCACAAGACCCGCAAGTGAAAATAATATAATCAACGTTAAGTGCCGAAAATACTTTGATATTTTCCTCCGCCATAATCCGGGCAGTTTTCATATCTCCCGAGGCAGATGTAGGCATGCCGCAGCAATGTTGTTTTCCGGGAATAATCACTTCCACATTATTAGTTTTCAGCACATGCACTAAAGCTTCACCGACTTGAGGATAAATGAAATTTGCCATGCA
The DNA here is from genome assembly GCA_050952465.1 of Bacillota bacterium. Lineage (GTDB taxonomy): Bacteria > Bacillota > Dehalobacteriia > Dehalobacteriales > Dehalobacteriaceae > DUPU01. The sequence continues at coordinate 141,122 of JBMNKZ010000002.1, forward strand.
CCCGGTAAAATAAGCTATTCTCAGCACCGGTTTTTCTACGGAGATTGTTTCCGGCAAAAGCTGACGCATGGTTTTGGGGGCCAAGGGCGATATAATACGCCTCATATCTATACCGAAAGGAATACGGGGCAGCATCCCCTGACCATTGGGACCTTTTCGAAACAATACCTTTTGACCAAATTTCCCCATCCCTAAACCGGTATTAAAGATCCATCTACGAGGTAAAAACCAGCGGGCAATTGCTGTATAAAGAATATGGGGGCCAATGGTTTCCAAAGCTTTCGCCCTGCCCTCCCTCACTATGAAATCACCCTGACAACCTCCGGGGCAGTTTACCGTACATCGCTTACACTGCAAGCAGATATCCAGGCGCTTTGCCACATCGGGTATCATTTTGATTTCACCTTCGTGGAGGGCTTTTACCAAGCGAATTTTACCTCTGGCCACCGCAGATTCCGTTCCCATTTCCATATATACCGGGCAAACACTTTGACAGGAACCGCAGCGATTGCACTTGGTTAAAAAGCTATCAAGATTATTCTGAACGCTAGGCATACTACCAACTCCTATCGCCAAACATTTTTCCCGGATTAAGTATGTTCTTGGGATCAAAGACATTCTTAATACCTTTCATAATGTGCATTCCATCAACCCCTGCCTCCATAGGAAGAAAGGCAGCCTTTGACAATCCAACACCATGCTCGCCCGTAATAGTTCCCCCTAAATCAAGTGCTGCCTGAAAAAGTTCCGGTAAAGCCTTATTAACGCAAGCAATCTCTTCAGAATTTTTTTCGTCCGTCAAAATGTTCACATGTAAATTGCCATCTCCGGCATGGGCTAAAACACAGGATCTTAAATTGTATTTTTCAAGAATTGCTCGGGAGTTCCGAATTGCGTCGGGAATCTTATCCCTGGGGACAGTAATGTCCTCAGCTAAAATTGTCGCATTATATCTGGCCAACGCTCCGAAACCACCTCGGCGCGCCGTCCATAATTTTTCAATTTCCTTTTCTTCTTTAGCTGAACGAATACTAATAGCCCCTTCTGCTTCACATATTTTAATAATCTCATTAACCTCTTCAGCCAAGACAACTTCGGGACCGTCAACATCGATTAACAACATTGCTTCCGCATCCAAGGGCAATCCGATGGCCATATATTTTTCAATATAACCTATATATGTTTTATCAATGATTTCCAGGGCAGAGGGAACAATCCCCCGGGCCATGATTTCCACCACGGTATTAGCCGTCTTGTCTAAAACATCAAAAAACACCAGGACAGTTTGCCGGGACTGGGGTTTGGGAATAAGCTTTAGTGTTGCTTGGGTAACGATAGCCAAAGTCCCCTCTGAACCGGTAATTAGTCTGGTTAAATCATAACCGGCAACACTTTTCATGGTAATGGCACCAGTCTTCAAGATTGTACCGTCAGCCAGAACCACCTCCAAGGCCAAGACGTAGTCTTTGGTCACACCATATTTAACCCCACGGGGACCGCCGGCCCCTTCGGCAATATTTCCTCCGATGGTAGAGGTATTTAAGCTGGCTGGGTCTGGAGGATAAAACAGGCCCAATGGGGATAACTCCTCCTGCAGCTTCCCGTTAATAACCCCAGGCTCCACCACGGCAATCATATTGCGTTGATCAATATTTACAATCCGGTTCATCCGGGTCATCTGCATGATGATACAATCACCTTTAGGTATGGTACCGCCGGAAAGATTGGTCCCCGCACCTCGAGGTATTATCGGGATTTCTTCTTGATAAGCAAGTTTAGCAATAGCGGAAACTTCCTGGGTATTGTCCGGCAAAACAACAACCCCCGGTAATGGAGTTGGTTCCTGAGAAAAGCTTCCATCATATGTATAACAGAACAAATCTGTTCTATTATTGATGACATTCTCTGCACCAACTATTTCCTTAAGTTGATTAATAATCTCTATTTTCAATTACAAAACCTCCTTTCGCAATATGGTAAATGCAAGGTGTATACAGCTAACTAAAAAAAATAATATTTGGCTAAGAAAATCTAAAGAAAAGGTACCTTATTAACAAAAACTAACAAAGACACTTGTGGAGACAGAGTCGAATTAGTAGATTTATAGCAGAAAAAGATTTATATCATTATTCTTTAAAACATTTTGCAGTGAATCAAATACGTGACGCCGAATAAGATCAGCCGCAGCTTCTATATCCCCGTCTTTAATATATTCTAGAATTCTTATATGAAGCAGCACTGTATTTAAATCATCTTTAACAGCATTAGTAATCATACGCTGGAATCTTTGCACCTTTAGGCGGACATCATCATAAACCTCTTTTAAAAATTGGTTGTCGCAATTATCTACGATAAAAGAGTGGGTCTCAGCATCCAACTTATAAATCTCCGCCGTAATTGAAGGGTCTATTCCGGGGTTTGCTTCTAAATGCTCCTTCAGTTTAATCCAGCGGTTAAGTAGGGCGATTAAATCATCACGTTTAATATTTCGCACAGCTGTTTTTAGAGCCGTCGACTCTAAAATCGTACGAACTTCATTAATATCAAGTATATCTTTAACCGTGATATGCTTAACGTAAGTACCTACTCCATTATGTATTTCTAGAAACCCCTCTTTGGACAAGATTTTAATGGCTTCTCTAATAGGGGTTCTGCTCATCCCCAATTGTTCTGCTAAAACATTTTCTGTAATAATATCTCCTGCTTTTAATTCATTAGTAACAATTAAATTTCTAATTGACTCATAGGCAATTTTGTTTTTATTAAGCACCTTGCTTTTACCCTGTTGATTTTTTTTCATGCATTACTCCTACTCATTAATATTTGATTAGCTTACTTACCTTATTCTTTATTTAAGTATATCATTAGCTGATAAACCCCTCAAGATTGCAGCAAATTACCTTGATAGCTTTACCTATTTTAGAAGATTAACAAGTGCTAGGGAAATCTCAGGAATAAAGGTAATACACATAAGTGTAATAATCATTGTAATTAGTAAAGGTATAGCGGCTTTGGCAATTTTCTCTATTCGCTCACCCCCGATATTACTTGCCACAAACAGATTAATACCATAAGGTGGTGTCACAAAACCGATTGATAAGTTTAATGTCATAATGACACCAAAATGAACCGGATCCATGCCCATTTTCATCACAATCGGTAAGAGAATGGGAGCCAGCACAATAGTCGCAGAAATATTGTCCAAAACACAGCCGATAATTAAAAGGAGTAAGTTAATCAAGAGCATAATCACAATCAGGCTTTCGGAGACGGAAAAGAAAAAGTCCCCTAGAGCGGCTGGAACCTGTTTCATGGTGAGAATCTGAGCAAAGGAAGTGGAAAGACCGATCATAAATACCACCGTCCCGCTGATTAAGGCCCCTTCTAATAATGAAGCATAAATTGTTTTCCAATTTAATTCCCGATAGATTACCAAACCCACAAAAAAGGCATAAACAACACCGGCAACGGCTGCCTCGGTGGGAGAGAAAACACCTGCATAAATACCGCCTAAAATAATTACCGGCACAAATAAGGCCCAAATCGCATCTTTAAAAGCTTTGCCTATTTTCTTGATTTGCGGTTTTTCCTCCGAACCTTTCCAACCATTCCTTTTGGCCATTAAGTAACTTGTCCCCATTAGACCGAGACCGACACAAATACCCGGAACCACGCCGGCAATAAACATATCAGATATAGAACATCCTGTTGCCACAGCGTAAATAACAAAGGGAATGCTGGGCGGAATAATTACCCCAATTGAACCGGCACAAGCATTTATGGCACAGGAAAAACCTGAACTGTACCCCTTTCTCACCATTTCCGGGATCATAGTTGTGCCGATAGCGGAAACTGTCGCAGGACCGGAACCGGAAATGGCGGCAAAAAACATACAGGTTACGGTGGTAACCATTGCCAAGCCGCCCATTAGATGACCTACCAAGCTATTGGCCAGGTCCAATAAACGACGGGAAATCCCCCCATACTGCATCAGGCAGCCAGCCAAGACAAAAAACGGAATTGCGAGAAGAGTAAATGAATCCAGGGCGGCAAAAGCGTTTTGGGCAATTAAGTTAGGTGAAATTGTGGTTGTCACCACTAAGGTAACAGTTGCCGCCAAACCGAGGCATACTCCAATCGGTACCGTTAATGCTAATAATCCAAACAAACAAATAAAGATCAATGCTACGTCCATTAATTTTCCCCCTCCTTAAAAACGGGAGTTTTTATATCATAGTACATCTTTTGAAGTAACCTGAATATCATTAAACCGGAACCTACAAACACGGAAGCATAAGGAATCCACATGGAAATCTGAGTTGCGGGGGCCAGCTGACCTGATACATAAACCTTAGAGGTCACTATTCCTGCCCTGTAAAATAAGAAAACGCCAAAAGTGAGCCAAATTAAAGTTGCCAAAATATCAATGATAAATTTTCCTCTTGGTGTCAAGAAGTCTTTTATAATCTCCACCCGAATATGTTTAGAAGATTTTACTGCATAGCTCACTCCTACCCAAATCTGCCAAAGAAATATATACCGGGTAATTTCCTCACTCCAAGTTAAGGAGTTATTAAAGACATAGCGCATAATAATCTGTAAAAAAATAATTAAAACCATAGCAGCCATAGTAACAATCAAAAAGTATTCTTCTAATTTATTATTAATAATGTTTAACACCCTTTTCATTTAAAACACCACCTATGCAATCTTAAGTTAAAACCGGTATTAGGAATACCGGTTTTAACTTCCACATTCCAAGACAACCTCAAAGGGAACCTATCTTCACTGTTTATTTTTGATATTCGGCAGCCAAATCAAGTAACTCTTGAGCTTTGTCGCCATATTCAGCTACATACTGGTCTCTTACAGATTGTGTGGCGTTAACAAATAGTTGCTTTTCTTCAGGAGTTAATTCGTTTACTTCAATAGCAGCAGCTTTCATCTCATCCAAATATGCCTGCTCTTTTTCATCAATTAGGCGGCGTTGTTCTTTAACTGCAGCTTTTACTGCATCCCTGATTACCGTTTGATATTCTGCAGGGAGACTTTCCATAAAATCTTTATTTATAATATAACTATTGGCATTAAACATGTGCTGCATTACGGTATAGTACTTTTGCACTTCATAGAACTTGTTGGTATATGTAATGATTACACCGTTATCCTGTCCATCAACTTGTTTTTGCTGTAATCCGGTAAACAATTCTCCAAAAGCCATCGGAGTGGGGTTTGCACCAAGAGCTTTGAACGTTGCAATATGATACGGATTCTCAATTACACGAATCTTCAACCCTTCCAAATCTTTAGGGCTTTTCACCGGCCTAATATTGTTGGATAGGTTTCTGAAACCTGACTCGCCATAACCTAAGTTAATCATACCGGCTTTTTCCGCCAAGCTTGCATTCATGGCTTCACCTAATTTACCATCCAAAGCATTTCGGCAGCCCTCGACGGAGGTGAAAACATAAGGTATATCCAAAATCAGAAAAGTATCATCAAAAGTAGATAGTGTTGCGGTACTAGGTAATGTCATTTCCAGCGTCCCCATCTGACAGGCTTCCACGGTCTGCCGGTCACTTCCTAATTGACCGTTAGGATAAATCTCAACTTTTACTTTTCCGTTTGTACCCTCTTCAATCATCGGTTTCATTACAGTTTCCGCAGCAATGTAATGTGGATGAGCTGTGTCTAGCATAATGGCCGCCCGGATTGTATATTCCTTACCGTCATCTGCAGCCGATGCTTCACCACCCGTTGCCGGTTCTCCTTCACTACCGGAATCTCCACCGCAACCAGCCAGTACCATTGATAAACCAAGAATAATCACCAAAAATAACAGGGTCACTTTCTTCATTCTTAAACTCTCCCTTCATTTTTTGTTTGTATATAATTGATTCTCTCAATTAATACCTTTGTGTAACCTATAACCAAGGTGTATACACCTAACGGTCAAAAAATTAGATTATATTGTCTATTAATATAATCATTTTTACTACACAGCTGCGTCTAGTTGAAGGCTTTTACCATTAAGAGCTTAATATCAACTTTTATAGTTAAATTCTACCATAGTGTTTGATTACCAGTCAATATAAATTTTCCCTTCATTAGTATATATTGTATCTCAGTAACTTGTATGTTATTATGAATTAAATTTATAAGTATACAAGATAAATACAAACAATATTATACCTTTCCTAGTTAAAGGTAACATAGGTTTGCTTTTAGTAAATACAAGCTATGGGCAGTTATTCTCTTAATTTATGATAACAAAACCATGTTATGAAATTATGAAAATTAGAAAAAACGAGGAGGCATAATACATGTCTAAGCTGATTCCCATTCAGATCCCATACTCCCATACCAAACTTGAAGCAACCATTCCTAAGGAAAACTTTTCATTTATTGGCAACTTACCTATTCATAGAGGTATTAAAGATTGGACTAAGAAATTGCTTAAAACTCTGGATCATCCAACCGGATGCCCGGCTTTATCATCGATCATTAATTCACAGGACCAAATTCTCATTCTTGTTGAGGATAATACCAGACATACTCCCGTTAAAGAGATATTACCCATACTCTTAAACTACATATTAGACTTGGGAGTAAAAACCCCACAAATAGAAATTATGATTGCCCCCGGTACGCATCGGCTTTTAACGGGTGACGAACTACTAGAAAAATTGGGAGTAGATATTATAGAAAAATACCGGGTATACCAGCACGACTTCCTGGATGAAAAATCTTTAGCAGATTTAGGCACTCTAGAGGTTGACGGGATAGAAATTCCTGTTCAAGTTAATAAAAAGGCCGTAGAAGCTGATTTTGTTATCGGGATAGGAAATATTATCCCCCACCCTAATGCCGGTTTTTCCGGCGGAGCAAAAATTCTCGCCCCTGGCATCTGCGGCAAATCTACCATATCCGGAATACATAAAGCATCCGCTCTGCTTGGCTACCTTCCCCTGGGAATAATGGAAAACTCCTGCCGTCAAATCATAGAAGAAGTAGCTAAAAAAGCTGGCTTAAAGTTCATTGTCAACGTGGTTCTTGATCCGGACAATCAAGTAATGGATATTGTGGCAGGTGATGTGATTAAAGCGCACCGCGAAGGTGCCCTTATTGCCCGTAATATTTATGGAATACCCATAGATGAGCCTGCCGAAATAGTAATTACCAGTTCCGCGCCTTATGATATTGATTATTGGCAATGTGAAAAAGCCCTAATTTCATCATATTCTTGTGTCAAGGAAGGCGGCATTGTGATTTTTGCGGGACCATGTTTGGAAGGACTAGCTCATAACCATGATGACCTATTAAGCTGGTTTAGCTATACCTACCAGGAAGCCAGCCAAATTGTAAAAGCTATAAAACCTTTTGATGACTCACATGACCTGGTAGCGGCGGGAATTGCCATGGGAGCTACTTTAGTGGGAGAAAAGGCACGCATTTTCATAGTAACTGAGGGCCTAACCGATGAACAGATATTACATCTTGGCTATACCAGATTTCCCGGACTACAAGAGGCCGTTAACGCTGCTTTAAATGAAATACCCAAGGGCAAGGTTTTAGTCCTTCCCAGAGGCGGTGACTGCATGCCTTATCTAAAAACTGGGCAAGAATAGTTTTATATATCTTGAAACGTTAAAACCAGGGAGAGTTAAAACTTCCCTGGCTTTATTTTATGGATATACTTTTCAATTTCGGTGGCAATGCCTTGAAAATCATCAATATGATAACAGGGCACACCAATCTCCCATTTAATATCACTGGCAATAGCAATCAATTCTTCAGGTTGACTAAGCAATTCCCGATGTGCTGCTGACCGGAATACCTCGATCTTGGGTTTATTTTCTTTTTTATATCCTTCCGTAATAATGATATCTACATGAGATATTCTTGAGATCACCTCATCCAAAGTTAGTTCAGTCTCTCTTCTTTCGATAAAGGCCACCTTGCTGGGTGATGAAATGGCTACAATATCGGCTCCTGCCTGGCCATGACGCCAAGTATCCTTACCCGGATGATCAATTTCAAATTCATGGGTATGATGTTTAATAACAGCTATTCTAAGTCCCCTTTTTTTTAATTCTCTAATTACCTTTTCCAAAAGAGTGGTTTTCCCTGAGTTGGATTTTCCCACAAAAGAAAGTACCGGTATATTATTCATCATCCATTCGCCCTTTCTATTCCTCCTCGTTTTCTCTTAATCTCTCTTCCAGCCGGGTATTTCTTTTGGTAATTTTATTGTTTTTTACTGCCATGGCTACAGCCTTCTTGGTCCCGACCAGGACAAATATTTTTTTCGCCCTGGTGACGCAAGTGTAAAGTAAGTTCCTTTGTAGCATCATAAAATGCTGGGTAGTAAAAGGGGAAACTACCACCTGATACTCACTGCCCTGACTTTTATGTACTGTGGTGGCATAAGCCAGCACTACCTCATCCAGCTCAGTAACATCATAAGGAATAGAATTTCCATCAAAATTTATGACTAGAGTACGCTCCTCCGGATCTATCTGGCTGATGCTTCCGATATCTCCGTTAAATACATTCTTGTCATAATTGTTTTTGATTTGCATCACCTTGTCCCCCAGGCGGTAATCACACCCGCCGTATTTCAGGGAAACCTTCCCGGGATTTAAAGCATCCTGCAAAACAGCATTGAGATTTGCAGCTCCCGTTTCTCCCCGGTGCATGGGGCAAAGCACTTGTATATCCTGGATGGGGTGTACCTTGTAGTAAGCGGGAAGCCTTTTAGTACAAAGTTCCCGGATTACCTGAACCACCTGGGCCGGCTCCTCCTCTTCAATAAAGAAGAAATCACTTTTTCGCCCGCCTTTAAGACTGGGAAATTCCCCCTGATTTATCCGATGGGCATTAGTAATAATATTACTCCCCTGAGCCTGACGAAAGATTCTTGAGAGCTTGATCACATTCACCACGCCGGAATCGATAATATCCTTGAGGACATTACCGGCCCCTACGGAAGGGAGTTGATCCACATCTCCCACCAAAATCACCACAGTTTCATGGGATACAGCTTTCATAAGATTATACATCAGGATTATATCTACCATGGAAGTTTCATCAACGATTAAAACATCACACTCTAAAGGATGATCCTCATTCCTCTTATAACCCTCGGGAGGTTTGTATTCTAATAGCCGGTGAATCGTCTTGGCTTCCATCCCGGTGGTTTCACTCAGTCTTTTGGCTGCCCTTCCTGTGGGTGCAGCCAAAAATACCGTCGCCCCTACTTGATGAAAGAAATTAATCATACCTAAGGTAGTGGTAGTTTTCCCGGTGCCGGGTCCCCCGGTTAAAACCATAAATTTAGAAGCGGCTGCTGATTTTATGGCTTCCTTTTGCACCTGATCATAGCTGATTTTGTGCCGGTGTTCAATTTCTTTAATAATATTTTCTATTTTTTCCGAATCAGTTTGCTGTAAGCTATTCTTAGCAGAAACTATTTCCTTAATCCGTTTGGCTGTACCTACCTCACTATAATAAAAAGGCGGTAGAAAAATAGCGTCCTCGGTATCAGCAATCACTAACTTTTCTACTATCAACCGGTCAAGAGCAGAATAAATCACATCTTTTTCGATTTCCAGCATCTTTTCCGTTTCCGTCACCAGCTCTTCCCGGGGTACATAGCAATGACCCTCATTGGATAGTTGGTTTAAAACATAAACAATACCCGAGCGGCAGCGTTCCGGGGAATTTTTATCAAAGCCCATCTGTCCGGCAATTTTATCCGCCGTTTTAAATCCGATGCCCCAAATATCATCCGCCAAGCGATAAGGGTTTTCCTGAACAATATTAATACTTTCATTTCCATAAGTCTTAAAAATCTTCACGGCATAGGCAGTGGAAACCCCCTTACCCTGGAGAAAAAGCATTACATTCTTGATCTCTTTTTGCTCCTGCCAGGCTTTTTTGATCATCTCAATCCGTTTTTCGCCAATACCCTCCACCTGAATCAGGCGGTCAATCTCTTCTTCCAACACCCGAAGGGTGTCCTCTTTAAAGTGTTGGACGATTCTTTTGGCATACACCGGCCCAATCCCCTTAATTAAACCGCTCCCTAGATACTTTTCTATTCCTGCCACAGTGGCCGGCATGGTTTCTCGGTAATCCACCACCGCAAATTGCCTGCCGAATTTACTGTTCATTTTCCACTCGCCTTTTAAGCGGATCACGGCACCAACATTTACGGCGGCAAGATTCCCTACCACGGTAACTAAATCAAGATAACCCTTAGATTTGATTTTTAGCACGGAAAAACCGTTCTCTTCATTTTGATATGTAATTCGTTCTACCACACCACTTAAGTATTCCATCTAAAATCCTACCTATTTAAGATAACCTATCTCTATCATAACATTATTTACTATTAATGGGGATAGTCCTTTTTGATTTCCAGACTTTCCGGAACTGTCACGGAACGTTCCTACAAGAACTATTTTTAGCAGATGCGAGGCAGTCCTTCTCCCTGAAGAATATCTAATATTCTTTTCCCACCTATGGAGGTTTCTAAGGTGACCATCCCAGTACCCTTTTCTTTAACCTCAGCAATAACAGCGGCCTTTTTTCCGTATTTGCTTCCCTGGATAATTTCTAATGCCCGATCCTGTTCCTCTTTGGGAACTACAGAAACCATTTTCCCTTCATTCCCCATATATAAAGGATCTAACCCTAAAACCTCACAAAAGCTTTTTACCTCCCGGGATAAAGGAATTTTATCCTCATGCAAGACAATTTCCACATTTGACGCATCAGCAATTTCATTAAGAATTGTGGCCAGTCCCCCCCTGGTCACATCTCGCATCGCCCGAACGGTGACCCCGGCACTTAATAAGTTTTCCACCATCTGGTTTAACGGAGCGCAATCACTTTGAATATTATTTTCAATATTCATGCGCCGGGATAAAATGCAGGAATGATGTTCTCCTAACGTACCACTGAGAATTACGACATCCCCCGGTTCCACCTTTGAAGCACTGATCTCCCTGCCAGGGGGGAGAAAACCCACGCCGGATGTATTAATGTACAATCCTCCCTGTCCTTGAATCACCTTGGTGTCTCCTGCCACAATATTTACCCCTGCTTCCGAACAGGTAGTTTTCATAGACTGAACAACCGCCTCAAGTGCGGAATAATCCAGCCCCTCTTCGATGATAAAACCGGCTGTAAGATATTTAGGCATTGCTCCCATCATTAAAAGATCATTAACCGTACCGCATACTGCCAGTTTCCCAATATCCCCTCCAGGAAAAAACAGTGGAGTAACAACAAAAGAATCCGTAGTAAAGGCAATCCGGAATACTGGGACATCTAATACTGCCCCGTCTTCCATCCGATCTAAAATAGGATTAGAAAAATGTTTGGCAAAAACTTCATCAATTAAGTCTTTAGTGGACTGTCCGCCGCTGCCATAAGATAAACTAATTTTCATCCTTCTTTGCCCACCTCCTGCTGCCAATTTTTCTTTTTCTTTAGCATATGCTGGGCCCAAATTCCGCAAGTACCTTCTGTAGAAACCATACAGGGGCCTTGGGGATTATTCGGAGTGCACGCCGTACCAAAAAGCAAACACTGATCCGGAGTAATACTTCCTGTGATGATACTCCCACACCGGCACCGACTATCTTCCTCCAAAGTACTCATACCCTCAAAACCTAAATCAAACTCTTGATATTGCTCCCTTAGCTTTAATCCTGACCCGGGAATTTTACCCAAACCCCGCCAGTGAGCCTCGACCGGGGAAAAAAACCTCTCCATTAGTTTCTGGGCCTGCACATTTCCTTCCGGTTTTACGACCTCCCGGTAAAGGTTATGAATCTCCCCCCGTTGGGTTTCGATTTGACGCACTAAATCATAAATTGCCGCCAAGATATGCTCGGCACTAAAACCGGCAATAGCACAAGGTTTTTGATATTGATGCACCAGATCCTGGTAAATATTTTCCCCCATCACAACACTAACATGCCCTGGGCAAAGAAAACCGTCTATAGAACGATTCCCTTTTTCATTTTGACAAATCCATGCCATCGCCGGAGCAATAGTCTTAAGTGCTGTTAAAAATTTAATGTTTTTTATACCCCGGTTTTCCATCTCTTCTAAAAGAAGGGCGTAAAGAGGTACTGTGGTTTCAAAACCCACTGCGCCGATAATAAAGGTCTTTTGAGGCATGGCAGCCGCTTTTTCCAACACTTCCAACGGGGAATAAATCATTTCCACCTGAGCCCCCGCTGCTTTCCCATCTTTTAAAGTAATATTCGCCTTCGTTCCCGGGACTCTCATCATATCTCCATAAGTGCAAAAGACAAAGTCCGGTTGACAGGCATAATCTACCGCCTGGTCGATAAAATTTGCCGGAGTGACACAAACAGGGCAACCCGGGCCGGAAATTAAACGGATTTTGGGAGATATAAGACTATTAATCCCATGCTTAAAAATACTTCCCGTATGGGTACCGCAGACTTCCATCAATTTTACCTGGGGGCCTTGATAGTTTTTTAAATAATTAATAATATCTTTAATGTTAATCACAAAAACCCTTCTCCACTGTATATTCGATATATTCGATATTGGTATTTCCAATTTAACTTTTTAACTTAGCGGTTCATTAAACCAAAAAAATTATTATACCAAAAAACCTATCTTCCATTGTAATTAATCATGAATTCACGATGAAAGGCTTCTTCCAGGTCCCGGAATAATTGGGCCTGAGACTCACCATATTCCTTATCCACTACCTGTACCGCATAACCGGCATGGACTAAACAATAGTCCCCCACCTTTACTTCAACCAAACTAATATTTACCGGAATCACATTGCCATTAAAATCCACCTTGGCCATGTTCTCTTTTATTTCCATCACCTTGCCGGGAACAGCAACACACATTCTTCTCACCACTGCTTCCTATTTTTATTAAGACCGATAAAAGCCTGCCCCAAACTGATCCCTCCATCATTAGGCGGCACCAGGGTATTATAAAAGACAAGAAAATTTCTTTCTTTTAAATATGTCACTAAGCCATGAAAAAGGATACTATTTTGGAATACCCCTCCGCTTAAGGCCACTTTGTTAATACCATATCTTGCCCGAAGTTCCAGACAAACTTCTCCGGTGGATTCAATAATTGTCTGGTGAAACCTATAAGAAATTTCCTGGATATCCCGGCCAGCTGCTTTTTCGGCTAAAATTCCGTTAATACAGGGAGAGTAATTGATAATTAATTTTCCCTTCTCATCTTCTATTTGAAAAGGGAAGGCCTGTTTTGTTGAATTCGGAAATTGACTTTGATAATCAAAAGCTTTCCTCTCCAATTCAATGGCACATTGCCCCTCATAATCTGCCTGATGCCTAATGCCCAGAATGGAACTTACTGCATCAAAAATCCTGCCCATACTGGACGACTCAATGGTATTAATTCCATTATTTAAAGCCGCTTTGATTACCGGCCAACGCGGATCATCAATTAAAGACTCGGCCCCGGCTTGATACAAATAACAGCAGGCCGACTTCCAGGCCTCTTTCACAGAGCTGTCCCCCCCTAAAAGGGAAACATATTTTAGGTGTCCGACCCGGAAAAAATCTTGGGGGGAACAAATCAAAAACTCCCCGCCCCACATTTTATGGTCTGTACCATAACCTGTCCCATCAAAAGAAATACCAATGACTTGGTCAAAAATCTGTTTTTCTGCCAGCACTGAAGCAATATGAGCATAATGGTGCTGCACACGCACCGGTTGCCCTGACAACCCTTTGGCATATTTTGTAGTTAGATAATTCGGGTGTAGATCACAACAAATTAACTCCGGTTGAATTTTTAAAAGTCTACCCAAGCGCTTAATATTTTCTTGGAAGCTAAGAAATGCATCCTGTTCCTCCAGGTCTCCCATATACTCACTGAGATAGGCAAAGGGCCCTTTGGTTAAACAAAAGGTGTTTTTCAACTGTCCGCCTAGGGCAAGTACCTGAGGTGACTTTCCCTTGGCGAAATCACTCCCCAAATTTATGGGAAGAGGAGCATAACCTCTGGCCCGGCGCACAAATTGCATCTCATTCCCCAGAGACTTGACCACGGAGTCTTCTACTCTCACCTTTATCTCGCGATTATGAGATAAAACTCCTTTTAACCGATGATCCGAAATAGCCATTATTTCTCCTTCATCCTTAATAATCGGACGTTCAGAAATATTTGCACTGGTCATCACCAAAGGACCGGTTTTATTTAATAGAAGATAATGTAAAGGAGTATAAGGTAAAAACACCCCTAGATACTGGCTGTTTCCATAAACCTCAGGAGAAATCTCAGAAATTTCTCCTCTTCGTTTCCTTAAGGTTTGTTTTCTTAAAAGTAAAACTATGGGCCTTTCTCGGGATGAAAGGATTTTTTCTTCATGGGGGGAAACATGACAATATTCTTTGATATCATCAATTTCTTGAAACATCAGGGCAAAGGGTTTTGCCTCCCTGCCTTTTAATTTCCGAAGTGCCAGCACAGTTTCTCCCCGAAAAGGAGTGCCGGCAAAATGATATCCTCCAATCCCTTTTATTGCAATAATTTCCCCTTGGTTTAACAAGCTAATGGCCTGATCTACCGCCTGGTTACCCCGGGAAGATAAACAATATCCCCTGGTACATTTCCCAAAAAACGCAGGTTCAGGGCCACAATGGTGGCAGGAAATAGTCTGGGCGTGATGTCTTCTATATGCTATCTGATAATACTGCTTTTCGCAGAATGGACACATGGGAAATTCCTTCATGGCGGTATGGGGCCGATCATAGGGAATTTCATCGATAATACTATAGCGGGGGCCACATTGCGTACAACTAATCATGGGATGAAGGAAGCGAGGATCCGTGGGATCAAAAAGTTCTTGGCGGCAATGATCACAAATAGCCAAGTCGGGAGGAAGAAAGACATAATCTTGATTTAAGTCGCGGCTACTCCCAATCTGAAAGGAGTCAAAACCCTCCTCAAGATCCGGGTATACCTTGGTTTCTATATTAATAATTTCCGCCGGGCCCGGTTTTTTCTCCCGGATATCTTTAATAAAGCTTTCTACCACACCTTCATCCCCGGACACCCTCACGTGGACACAACCACCCTCATTACGCACCCAGCCCTTTAAGCTATGAAAAGAAGCAAGGCGTGATATAAAGGGCCGAAACCCCACGCCTTGCACAACTCCCCAGATTTTGATATCTGTTGTGACCATAAACACCATCTCTTCACACTATTTTCGAGACCTCTTTCAACCACTGGGTAACTTCTCTAAATCCTTCTCCCGTTTTCCCGGAGACTGGAAAAATCGGTGCCTTCTTATTTAAAGCTCTTAAACCCTGGGTAAAGAACTCTTCATCAAAGTCCAAGTAAGGTTTTAAATCTACCTTATTCAAAATAACCCCATCTGCCTTTTCAAAGATCAAGGGGTATTTATAAGGTTTGTCACTGCCTTCCGTCACGGAACAAATTAACAGTTTGATATGCTCCCCAATTTGAAATTCTGCCGGGCAAACCATATTACCAATGTTTTCAATAAATAGGATGCCGCCAACCTTTAATTCCATTTTCATTAAAGCCGAGGAAACAGCTACGGCATCAAGATGGCAAGCCCCATTGGTGTTAATTTGGAAAGCATCAACCCCGATTTTTTTTAAAGTCTGGGTATCAAGGTCGGACTCAATATCACCTTCCAGAACATAAAACCTTTCTTCCGGAAGATTTTTTATTATTTGAATAATAGAAGAGGTCTTCCCCGTTCCCGGGCTGCCCATGACATTAATGGCAAAAATCCCTTTTTCATTTAATTGCTGGTTTGTGATCCTAGCAATCCGGTCATTTTCCTGATAAATATCTTGCTTTATTGTAACTTCTTTAATATCCATTAAACTACCCCAATCCAATGATTTGAATACCGCTACACCACGGGGATTTTAATCCGCCCCCATGGTTCCGCTTTCCCAGTTTTTTCGTTGTAATATTAGTCTGTTGCAATTTCGATCCCGTCAATGTAGAACTCTTTGCCAATTTCTGTAGGAACCCCTTGTTGGCCGCACTTGGGACAATCAAAAGAGAATCTGGCCCGCAAATAGTGTTCCTGGCAGTTCTCACACCAAAACTGAGTTTTCACATGCTTAATTTCCAACTGGGCTGCTTCTGCTAAGGTACCTCGGGCGATAATTTCAAAATACATCGTAATAGAATCTCCGATAAAACCGGAAAGCTCTCCTACTACCAATGAAATTTTGGTAATCTTTTTTGCCTTATTCTCCCTTGCTGCCTCTTCGGCAATTTTAATTATTTGCTGCGTTATCGAATACTCGTGCATCTACATACTCTTCTCTCACCTTCATACATGCCGGTGTGGTATATCCATTATTCATAAGCAAAACCTTTTTCGGACAAGTATCTACACAAACGTTGCAATTTACGCAGGAAAATGGATCAATCGTCCATCGTTTTTCCCCTTTGTTAATCTCAATTGCCCCTGAAGGGCATTTTCTTTGGCATAAGCCGCAAAAGATACACCCTTCTACCATAATCGATATCTTACCGCGGGTATGGGGGAAACTTGCTCGTTTCTCCACAGGGTAAACCCTGGTAGCAGGTTTACCCACTAAATTGTTAACAATCGTCCTAGTCATTTTCAAAAATGCCATTTTTCATCACCTCTCCGTACAACTTATACATGGATCAATCGTTAAAATTAAAAGAGGTACATCAGCAAAATCACAACCTTGAAGCATCTTTAAAAGAGGCGGGATATTGGCAAAGGTTGGCGTTCTCACCCTCACCCGGTCTAATAATTTAGTGCCATTACCTTTGACATAGTAAACAACTTCCCCCCTAGGCTGTTCTAAACGAGAAAACGCCTCGCCCTTGGGGTTTCCCGTTACCTTCTGCCCAATTGGCCCGCTAGGAATTTTCTCAATAATTTGCCGGATCAAATCTATGGATTGGTGCACCTCCCTACACCTAACCATCATGCGAGCGTATCCATCCCCGTCTTCTTCCACAACGGGGGCAAAATCTAAATTTCCATAGGCGGCATAGCCTTGCATCCTCATATCCTGAGCCACACCGCTCCCCCGGTACATGGGCCCCACCGCACCTAATTTATAGGCATCGTCTTTTGTCAAAACGCCCAAGCCTTTCGTTCTCTTTTGGACAGAATAATCTTTTTCAAAAACGCTGGTTAACTCTGTGATTTCCTTTTCTAAATCTGCCATTACATGAAGAATGCGTTTCAGTACATCTTTTTCCACATCTTTTTTTACCCCGCCGATACAGCAGGAACCCAAAATCACCCGGCCGCCGGTAGTCTCTTCCATGATATCCAGTACCTTTTCCCTAATGCGCCACGACTGCATAAAGAGACTTTCAAATCCAAAGGCGTCTGCCAGTAATCCTAACCACAATAAGTGACTATGCATCCGAGAAAGCTCCGACCAAAAACTTCTTAAGTATAAGGCCCGCTCCGGCACAGTCAGCTTCATCATATCCTCAATACATTGGCAATACCCTAGGCCGTGCATAAAGCTGCAAATACCGCACACTCTCTCAACTATATTAGTCATTTGATGAAAATCTCTCTTAGTTACCAGCATCTCCAGGCCCCGATGCACAAAACCGATGGAGGGTATCGCCTCCACGACTTTTTCATCTTCTAAAACTAAGTCCAGGTGAATGGGCTCTGGCAAAACCGGATGCTGAGGACCAAAAGGAATTATTGTTCTCTCTGACATTGATTTCATTCCTTCCCTATTTCTGCTTCACATTTTCGGCAAATGGTGTTTTCACGGCTGTATGATAGAGATTGCCCTGAAAATCAATGGCCATGCCTTTAATCGTTATCCCGTATAAATCATGTATTTCATTTTCATAAAGAAAGGCACTCCAATAAATATCAGAAATACTTGGAATCTCCTCTTCTTTCGTGATTTCAAACTTAAAATTAAGAAATTCGTAATCTAAATCAAAACCATAAATCATTTCGAGTTTTTCTGCTTTAGTACAGGTAATGTGGGATAAACGATACCCTTTTTCCCATACCTCCTGCACTTTGTCCCGGAGCTTATCCGGTTCAATATTTATAATCTGTTGATCAGCCATTTACACCGCCGCCTTTTTAGCCTTTTTTTTCTGTTCCTTGATTTCCTGGTGTTTTCTTTCCAAGCAATCCAACCCTGTTACTACTCCATCAATAATTGATTCCGGCCGGGCAGCACAACCTGGGACATAAACATCCACCGGAATCACCGTATCTGCCCCGCCTAAAATGTTGTAACAATCTTTAAATACACCCCCGGAGCAAGCACATGTACCTATCGCCACTACCACCTTGGGGTTGGGCATCTGCTGATAAATATTTTTAATAACTTTCCGATTCTGCTCATTGATGGAGCCTGTGATGAGAAATATATCCGCATGTTTAGGGTTTCCGGTATTTATAATGCCGAATCGTTCCACATCATATACAGGCGTAAGACAAGCTAATACCTCGATATCACATCCGTTGCAGCTGGAACCATCATAATGAATTAACCAGGGAGACTTCTTCAAGAAGGACATAAGTTTCACTTCCTTATCTTTATTGTCTTAATGTCATTGTCTTAATTAATTGATCCAGTATAAAAAAGCCAAATTAATAACACCTAAGACCACCGCCACTGCCCAGGAAGACCTTACTACCCAGCTTCCCTTTAATCTGGCGGAATTGTTATCGACAAATATTTCAAAAAGAAAAACAAATAAAGTGGCCAGTATTGCTACCAAAGGATGGGATGCAAAAAACAGATAGACAAACCCTAAAAGAAAGACATTCTCATACCAATGGGCCACTTCAATCAATGCCAAGGTAGTACCGGTAAAATCCGTGGTGATCCCCCGCACCAATTCCTGGTGGGCATGATGGGACATAGATAAATCAAAGGGAGATTTCCGAAATTTTATCCCTAAGATAAACATAAAGCCGATAAATATCCCAGGCAGAAAATAAATAAGCGGCTTATCAAAAGCTGCGATGCCGGAAACCTGAAAACTCCCCGTGACCATATACATACCTACTAAGGTAAGGAGCATCATCGGTTCATAAGCCATAATTTGAATCATCTCCCGCTCAGCCCCCATATGACTATAAGGAGAATTGGAAGCATAGGCACCCAGAATCAAATAAATATTAGCCAAGGTTAGGGAAAATATTATCAGTAGGGCGTCATTTCCATTGAAAAACAAAGCTCCGGTAAAAACGATAAACACGAAAAAACAGATGATGAAAAAGTCTTGGCTTTTGCTTACTAACAAGTTTTCTTTCGTTAATAGCTTAAAGACATCATAAAAGGGTTGTAATAAGGGAGGGCCTACTCTTCCCTGCATTTTGGCACTAAGCTTTCGGTCTAGGCCCGAGAGAAAGCCCCCCACCACAGGGGCAAATAGGATATAGGCTAAAATTATCAATAAACTCCTCATATTAATTTCACCCCAAACATGAAGATTATCAAACAAGTACAAACAACTGATGCGGTTTTGGTCAGCACTGACTCACTAAAATAGCCGTCCATGTAATAATTCCGGATTTTCAGATCCACTTTTTTCCCCAGCCCGCCTCTAAATTTAGAGGCATCATCAATGTTAGCAGCGCACATATAAGGTGGAACGTAGTTATATTCCGATTTCCGGAAAGCAAAACTTAAAGGAAGGATTACAACCATGGCCAGCATAATTGAGATAATAATTTGATTACCTTGACTCATAGAAACGGTGATTCCATAGATATCTTGAAGATAAGGTTCAATCAACCCACGGGAGATAAGGGGAAAGAGAGCACAGGCAATAATAGTTAAGGCAGTTAGCATAGAGAGAGTAAAGGATTCCTCCGGAGAAATTTTAAAAGTCATCTTTTCATCAGAGTGACGTTTCATGACCAGTTTGCCCATCCATTTTGTCCAAAATACTACCGTGGCGGCACTCCCAAAAGCTAAAATCACTACCAGAAAAATATTACCGTCCACAAAAGCCTTTAGGGCAGCCCATTTGCTAATCAGCATGCCAAAGGGGGCCAAGAACATGCCGGCAATCCCCACCATAAACATGCCAGCTAACCGGGGGTTTCTCCTTAATAAATCATCCATATCCTCAATATCCCGGCTGTGAATTTGATGCTCAACTGACCCCACACACAGGAACAGCAAAGACTTGGCCACAGCATGGAAAATAATGAGTAGAATACCGGCCCACACCGCTACCTCTGAGCCTACACCGGCACAGGCGACAATTAACCCTAAGTTGGCAATAGTGGAATAGGCCAATACTTTTTTTCCATTAGATTGGGATATGGCAATAAAGGAGGTAAGAACAAAAGTAACCCCTCCAATGAGAGAAACGAAAAATCCCGCAGCAGTCCCGTTAAGAACCGGAGAGAGCCTGAGCAATATATATACCCCTGCTTTCACCATGGTACTGGAATGAAGCAAAGCTGAAGTGGGTGTTGGGGCGACCATGGCACCTAACAGCCACGAGGAAAAAGGCATTTGGGCAGATTTTGTTAAACCGGCAAAGGCAATCAAAATCGCGGGAATCAGCACCCCAGTTTTACCTAAAACCAACATTTTATCTAACTCAATTACCCCAGTGGTAAGATATAAAATAACAATGGCCAGGGCAAAACCACAACCTCCTAATAAATTAAGGCCGAGAGCCCGGAAAGAGTTTTTCTTGGCTTCTTTGGTTTGACTGTAACCGATTAAGATAAAGGAACAAAAGGTGGTAATTTCCCAGAAGAAATAAATCCACATTAAGTTATTAGAAAAAACAATGCCAAACATAGAAGATAAGAAAACAAACATCACAAAGAAAAACAGCCTGCTCCGGTCTTTTACCTCTGGGTGATGTTGATGATAATCTTTCATATAACGTAAAGCGTAAATAGTAATTAAGCTGCCGATAATACCGATGATCATCGCCATAATCACAGAAAAGCTATCAACAAATAAATTAAATTCCGAATGGATCCTATGACCGTAAAGCAATTCAAAATAAACCATTAAAGGCAGTTGTACTAAAGTAGCACCTATTATCAAGGATTGCCTTTCCCGAAAACCAATCGATAATATATAGATACCCAGCAATACCTCTACGGTTAGCATCCCATAACCAATCCTGCGATTTTCCGCTGCATGAAAAGTTGTTTCATTATTGACATAAAATATTAGTAGATAGAGAGAGCAAATAACTAATAAAGCCGCGGAAATTTTAACTATGGCTCCCCTTATCCTCTCCTGAGGAAAAACCCCCAGTAAAAGTGCTGAAATTAATGGTAAGATCATAAGCACGGCCAGTAATTCCATTAATAACCCCCCTTTTTTTGTATTGTGAAGACGTGCACATTTAAAGGTTTATTTAAAGGCGAGTTTTCGCCTGTATACTGTATACAATATACTCGATAAAAAAACACTGATAAACAGCGGTTGTAAAATAAGTGTAGTCAATTAATTCTTGTTACTAACCCTTTTGACAAAATTGTGAAATTATGTACATATGTGGGGTGATTAAAAGGCGAGATAAATCGCCTTTTTATTACTTTTGTAAAAACTCACCCTGGTATCGAAAACTTCTTTATGCTTTTATTATACTGCACTGCATTCAATATTTCAACGGGAATAAAAATTTGTCAATAGTGATATTTTGCTATTTTACTGATACTTTGCGAATTTCAGAATGTTTAGTCTAGGGGGAACTTTTAATAAACTAATATTTCCTGATTAGAAAAAAGGTAAATATACTTTTCTTTCACCCTTTTCCCCGTAAGCATTTCCAGTGCCCGGGCATAGTAGGAAATCTGGCTCCGGTAACGTTCCCGAAGTTTTCCACTTCCGCCTTCCGGCACATAATCCGTTTTATAGTCCACCAAAACAAGGCCATCGGCTTCCTCAAAATAGCAGTCCACCACACCCTGGAGGAGTACCTTTTCATCAAGACATGGCCCATTCGCTAATTCCGGATATAATTCGCTGCAGGGTATTTCCATAAAGAAAGGCACTTCCCGATATACCCCTGGAGATGCAAGTAATCTTTCCCCTAAGGGGGACAGAAGAAAATCTCTTATTTTACCTGTTTCAATGACCTCTGCCTGCTTAGGAGTAAGAAGATGCTTTTCCACCATCCCCCAGATCTGCGACTCAATATCATCATGATGAAAATCCAAATGCTGCATTACAAAATGCATCACCGTCCCCGCTTCCGCACGGCTTAAGCCTTTCTTTTCCTGCAGGAATAAAGGTTTTTTCACCAAAGTTACCGGATATTCCGGAAAAGGTTGAGTTCCCTCTGATATTTCCTCTTCAAACCATCTTTTTAATTCCGTCACAGACACCTTGGCCGGGAATTTGGCTACTTTTTGATATTGATAAGCCCAACTAAGTCTTTGAGATATTTCGGTACTAAAAGATTCCTCATTACCGGTACCTAAATGATCCAGCCACTCCATAAATTGATCTTCTTCCTCTAAAACCAGAGAATTAGTCGCTCCTAAATCTTTTTTTGACCATAGTTTAATCTGCCACATAGAAGGATCATCAATCGGGCACCATTCCCCGTCATTTTTTAGCCCAGACATCTCTCTTAGACCGCAGCCGTCTTTGTGCCTAAGAAGAGCCGGTACCAGCCAATCCAGGTAATTACCGGCAGCAATCATTTTATAGGGTGGCAGTATCTCCCCAACTTCAGAAGAGTCCGTCCATTTTTCTAAGGCCTTGGCTAAATCGGCCACTCCTCCCGTAATAATCAGTTTTTCCTTGGCCCGGGTCAGGGCCACATAGAGAATTCTCATTTCTTCCGACAGGGTTTCTCGCCGAATTTTTTCTCGAATGGCCAGCTTGGGCAGGGAGGGATAGGAGAGGCGTAATTTAAGATCCACAAAATCCGGCCCCAACCCTAAATCCTGATGGAGGAGAATCTTTTTCGTTAAATCCTGTAAATTAAACTTTTTACCGCAGCCGGAAAGGATCACTACAGGAAACTCCAATCCTTTACTCTTATGAATGCTCATAATGCGCACCACATTATGATTAGCCCCCAGGATTTTAGCCGCTCCCATATCTCCTTGACTGCTTCTTAATTTATCAACAAAATTAATAAAATTAAATAATCCTTTATAACTTGTAGCTTCAAACTGCCTGGCCCGTTCAAAGAGAATGCGTAAATTGGCCTGCCTTTGTTCACCGTTAGGCATTGCGCCCACCAGGCTAAAATAGCCTGTGTCCTGATATAGGTACCAAATCAGCCGGTCGGTGGTAAGATACTGGGACATATCCCGCCATTTATTTAGTTTCTGCAAAAAGTCCCCGGCTTTTTTTGCCCCTTGCAGCCTTTGAAGCCGATCCTGGCCGGCTAAACCTTGTAAGGCATCAAAGATAGTTCCTCTACGATTTACCAGGCGAAGCTCCGCCAATTCATTCGTACTAAATGAAACTATCGGTGAACGAAGCACGGCCAAGAGGGGGATATCCTGTTGAGGATTATCAATAATCTGTAGTAAAGAAAGAATCACCTGAATCTCCACAGACTTAAAAAAGCCTGTCCCGGTATCGGCAAAAGTGGGTATGCCGTGACTCGCCAATTCTTCTGTAAATACTTCAGACCACTTTTGGGTAGCTCGCATTAGAATCACGATATCTTTATATTCCAGGGGACGGTACTTCCCAGTCTCCCTATCCCAGACATGAAAATTGCCCTCAACACCCGTCTGCATCAATTGCTGAATTCTTTTTGCCACCAGCCGGGCTTCCCATTGGATTTTATCTAACAGTTCCTCCTCTTCTAGTCCTGTTAATTCATCTTCCGTTATTCCGTCTCCCTTTTCCGCATCCTCAGAGGCGCCGCCTCCTGGCAGGTTTTTCTGATCCCCGGTTTCCAAGAGATGCAATTCCACCTCTCCTCCCACAAGGCAGGGCTCTCCCTGGGTCGGCTCGGCATAAACTGCTCCCGCTTTTAAAGCTTCATCATCAGTATAGTCCAGCTCCCCGACACTTTTGGACATGATACTCTTAAAAAGAAAATTAACCCCATCTAGGATTTCTTTGCGACTCCTAAAATTTTTATAAAGAAGAATTTTCCGAAAAGGCCGGCCTTTTTCCGAAGAATAGCTATGATATTTTTCTAAAAACAGCTCCGGCTTGGCCTGCCTAAACCGGTAAATACTTTGTTTTACGTCCCCCACCATAAAAACATTGGGGTTACCCTCATCAATGCGGGAAATCATTTTTATAATTAATTCCTGGACCAGGTTGCTATCCTGATACTCATCCACATAAATTTCCTGAAAACGCTCCCGATAAGCCGATACCGGCCCGTCAGGATGGGATAAAACCTCCAAGCAGAAATGCTCAAGGTCATTAAAATCCAGGATGCCTTTCCGACTTTTTTTAGCGGCAAATTCTCTTCCAAATTTCATAACCAGCTCTGCCAGGCACTTCATCAAAGGATACAAGGTCTTAAAGTCATGCCAAACTTCATGAGAATCAGCAGCACAGATTTCGTCTTTAATCTTTTCCATGCGCTTTTTCATGGCATCCCGGAGCTTTTTGGCCTGCTCATGTTTTTCCGAATCCCCGTCTTTGCCGGCAGGAAGGAGCCGCCTATACTTTACTTCATGCACATTGCGGCATAAGGTATCCCATTTTTCCGTACTTTCACTGCGGCAGATTTTCTTTAAGCTATTAATAAACGATAAGTCTTCTTGAAAAACAGGCAGGTTTTTCGTGAGCCCCGAGGCCTCGGAAAGAATTTTTATTCCCGACTCCATCATTTCCTGCATCCCGGAAAGTTCCAGATCAATCATCTCCAGGAGCACTTTACCCCAAGGTGTTTCTCCAAAATCCCCCTGCCCCTCCTGATTGAAACTTTCCGTCATTTCTTCCAGCCACTTATTTGGCCAGGGACTACTTTGGATAAATTTATAAAGATTCATGACCATGTCCAGAAGCACCTGGTCATCCCTATTTCCCCCGTAAGATTCCAGTAAATCAAAAAACAGCGGATCCGGGTTTTCCTCCTCATAAACATCTTCAAATAATTGTTCCAGCACTTCCCACTTCATTAACACCGCTTCCGTGTCATCAGCAATTCGAAAATTAGGGTCGATATTCAAGAGCTGAAAATTATTGCGGATTACGTCCAGACAAAAGGAATGAATCGTGGTAATATGGGCCTTATTCATCAGAATCAGCTGTCTTTGCAAATGTTTGGAACGGGGGTTTTCTTCTAAGGCTTGAGATACGGCCTGTCCAATTCTTTCTCTCATTTCCGCCGCCGCAGCATTGGTAAAGGTAACCACCAATAGCCGGTCAATGTCCACTGGATGCTCCGGGTCTGTGATCTTCCTGATAATTCTTTCCACTAAAACGGCAGTTTTACCCGCCCCGGCCGCAGCAGCTACCAAAAGATTACCATCTTTTTCTGTAATAGCTTCCCATTGTTCCTTGGTCCATTTGGTATCTCCCATTATTCCTCACCCCCATCCATCAGACTCCACACCTCATCATCTTTTTTATCATAAAGCACCCGAAACCGATTCTCTTTTCGTCCCGAATCAAACTGGCACACCGGGGAAAATCTGCAATAAGTACAGGAAGTAATATTTTTTTTCTGATAGGGCTTAATGGATACATTCCCGGCTAACATTTCCTGGCAAAGGTTTTTTAAAAGTCGGCGTACATATTTTCTGAGTAACCTAAATTGGTCTAAAGAAGCCGCCGAA
Source organism: Bacillota bacterium (assembly GCA_050952465.1). GTDB lineage: Bacteria > Bacillota > Dehalobacteriia > Dehalobacteriales > Dehalobacteriaceae > DUPU01. The sequence goes on from JBMNKZ010000002.1 coordinate 166,896, forward strand.
GATCTTTTGCTGAGTACATCTCCTTTATTAATACCCGCGGGAATAATCAGAGAATCCCCCTCAATGGTACGATCCATTTCTCGAATCAGTCTGACATCGGCTAAGAGAAGTCCTTTCATTCTCAGCTGCCGCATGATGGCCTTTTCAATTTCCTCTTCGGATACTTTCCCCTTCTTCCGGATAATAGGATCATCAATACGAAAATACAGCATCCCTCCCGGTAAATTCGGGAGATTCGGGGAATGCGAAAAATCTTGAGACGAGACGTCCCCCTGGCTGGCCCCTTTGTTCACGATGGCGTCTAAATAAGTGATCAACTGAATCTCCAACCCATAATAAAGATCTGAGAGTTTGAAATCTTTATTGCCCGATTTATAATCAACAATTCTCAGATAAGTGCCTTCTTCTGTCCTTAATGCATCTACCCGGTCAATCCGCCCTGTAAGCTTTACCATTTCCCCATCATCCAACTGGATAACTATCGGAGGAAACTTACCTTCATCGCTAAAATCCATCTCATAACCCAGGGGCTCAAAACTGCTCCGGCGGATATGCTCAGCAATCAACCAAACCGCCCTGGACATCACGCGCTTCATTCTGACGGCCAAAGCCTGATATCTTTTTGATCCGGCCAAACCTCCCCCATGCATCTTTTCCAGCATTTCATCAATGATCAGAGAAACCTGACCGGCACACCACTCTCGATCGATGGTGCGCCACGAGTGTTCTCCTTCCCCCATCAGTCTGGAAAACCGTTCAATTACCTGATGCATAAAGGTACCCACATCAGGCGGGGTCAAACGATAAATCTTTCTTTCCCTGGCTCCTAATCCATATTGGATATAATAAGCAAAAGGACAGGCGGTATATTTCTCTAACCGGGATACGCTGGAATACATGGGTTCCCCATAAAGCACAGGAATTTTATCTTTACTTACCGGCTCAGCCAGGTTCCGGTACAGAAAACCATCCTTAAGAGCTAAACATTTTTCCCGCCAGGCCTCCTGCCTGCTAAACCATTGATAAACCACCGGCCAAAGATTAGATATCTCCTTTCCATCCGCCTTTTGACGCAGAGCAGAAATCATTTGTTTAAACGTGGATGACTTTACGGTGATAGAATTCAGATCTATGGCCTCAGTATTTGATTTAAAGTTACCCAATATATCGCTAGTTTCCTTGATTCGAGGAAATAATTTTCTCAGCCGGGAGATAATCATAGAGGAACGGAGGGCCCTTCCTTCCTGATCGGCGATAGGCCAGCTAATGCACAAATATTTTTTCGGGATCGTCAAAGCCCGGTAAATTAAGTATTGTTCATCGAAAGCTTTAGTCCTGGTATCACTGGCCAGTTCAACGCCGACTTGATTTAAGGCCTCCCTTTCCCGATCCAATAAAATGCCTTCCTCCATACCTGCTTGAGGAAAAACGCCATCATTGGCACCTAAAATGTATAGTGCCTTTATCTCATGACTTTTCGACCGTTCCACACTGCCTACCAGCACCTGATCCAAGGAAGCAGGAATCATCCCCACCTGATATTCCTCTAAGCCTGTTTTCAAGATATGGGAAAATCGCTCCAAACCAAAGGTTTCCTCTCCCATTACCTCGACGGTTTGGTCGAATACTTCCATAACAATATTCCATACCTGACTATATTCATTCGCCAGACTTAATTCCCCTTTTTTCCGGAAACCATCAACCAGAGAATCTAACCTTTCCGGCACTTCAATTTGACACAAAAAATCATATAAAGCGGTGCAAATTTCCCGGGCCGTTTTTCTCCCCTTAGTTTTGCGGCGGAAATTCAACAAAGGCTCTGCCGTCTCTACCCGAATCCGATTAATTTCTTGGAGCTTCTTTTTTTCTTGTTCTGATGCTCTTTCCTCCGGAAGAAAGCTGGTGCTCATCTGCCACTCCTGCCCGTTAGTCCAGCGGCTGCCCCGAATCCCGCAGGCTAAGACGTAATTTTCCAAAATATCAATACTCTTTCGATCCACATTGGTGAAACCGGTTTTTAGATAACTAAACACGTCCTCATAGGACCAATTATCAATAAAAATATCCAGCATAGACAAAATCATCCTGACCAAGGGGTGGTTGATGATGTCTTTTTTCCGGTCGATAAAATAGGGAATTTCATATTCCTCAAAGATTACCCGAATCAGCTGTTCATAGTCGGAAAGATTTCCCACCACCAGGGCAATATCCCGGTAACGCATACCTTGATCCCGGCATAAACGGATAATATCCCGGGCAACAGCTTCAATCTCAGAAAAAATATTAGCAGAAGAAAAGAGACTAATATCCTTTGTCTCATTCTGATAAATACAACAGGGATGGGCATGATAATTCTCTTCTAAATGAGCCAGTTCCGGGCTTTCTTTAAACCGGTATGGAGGTTTTTTCTCCAGTATTACCGGTGGTTCAAGAGGAATCTCCTGGTTAGCGGCAATCCGAGAAAGTTTTTTAAATACTTGCCGGACGGTAGAAAAAACATCCGTATCAGAGTATTTTCCTGAACCATCAAGACGATCGGTACATAAGCTGACATTTACGCGTTTCGCCCTGTGCATAAGCTTTTCCAACAATGAGTATTCCTGGGGGGTAAAACCGGTGAAGCCATCAACCCAGATTTCCGCCCCGGTGTAGAGATCCGTTAAATCAAGCTTCTTTGCCGCTAAGGTAAGGTCATCATCCCCGTCCTGATATCTTTCTTTCAAAGTCTCTTCAAACGCCGTATATATCATGCGTAATTCTTTTAGTTTTTCTTTTAAAGGATCATCTTCTCGAAACATTTGGCAAGCCTTCTCCAAGACTTCCGGGGTAACTTGATAGCGTTTAAACTCAGAGATTAAGGTGGCCAGGATCTGAACAAAACCCGGACGTTCTGCCGCCCTGGCAAAAACATGAAGGTCATCCTTCATCCAATCCAAAATCCCATAAAGAATCATAGATTTACCGGCAGGATGAATATGGGGGTAGGTAATACCCCCGGCCTGATTGAAGATGCGAAAAGCCATACGGCGAAAACTTAAAACTTGGGTTTGGAGGCTCCCGCCTTTTTGAAGCACCTGAATCAAATCCCTTTCCGCCTGAAAAGAATATTGTTCCGGAACCAGCAAAAGAAGAGGGTAATCAGCCCCCCCTTCCAGGCAATTTTTTATTTCTTCCAGGCAGTAACGGGTTTTGCCGCTTCCCGCCCTGCCATAAATAAACCTTAAACTCATTATACTTACTCCATTTCACCGATAAAATTACCATGGTATTTGTAATTATACTTTATTATTTCGACAGCTTCGTAATCTCTCCTTCATTTTCCAATAAATCCTAGTAAAAATAACCTTAATAACCTTTGGCCGAAAGTAAACATTAAGTCTTTAAAACTTTTTGCCTGAAAATACGTCTATAAAATATAACAAAAAAATATAACAAACCAATTTCGGTAAAGAAAGGAAGAATTATCTCATGAAGTTATTAAAAACCTTAATACTAACGCTGGTCTTTTTAGCAATAGGAACCTCAGCTATTTATGCTGAAGAAGTTGTAAAAAAGCCGCTTGATCAGGTCTTTGACCAAACAATAATTGTTCCCTTTAACTATAATGACAAGGTATTTTTAAAGGGACAAAAAGTCGATGTCTATGGTGATTACAAAATATATGAAAGAAATGATCGGGTCTTGGTGCCCATTAGAATGATGAGTTACTTGGTTGACGAATTAGATAGTGGTTATTGGCAGGTCAACTGGGATGCTAAAGCACCTAAAGATGTAGTTTTGAATAATCATCAATTAAATAAAACGGTCAAATTACAGGTTAACAGCAAAACTATGTACATAAATAATGAGCCGGTAAACCTGGACGTTCCGCCGCAAAATATTAATGGTAGAGTTGTTTTACCCCTAAGAGGCATATCCGAAGCACTGGATAAAAAAGTTGCCTGGCTGGACGGACTAATTATTCTGGGAAATGATCATGTTGATCTGCAAAACCCGAAAACTCTTGGAATCAAAGAAAAAATTAGCGACAGACTGGCAGATAAAAGAGTAGAAGTGGATTACGAAAAAAGGGTAAGGCCGGTAACAAAATACAATGATACAATTTATTACATAAGGACTATTTACTTGGATACTGGCATTATGGAGGAATTATATCAAAAAACCGGCAGTGCGCCGGAAGTAAAAATTGACTTACCCGGTAAAGAAAAGCTTACCCACTATCGGGTTATTAATAATGAACTTTATTATATTTCAAAGATTGATGACAAAAGCGAGCTTCATGTATTCGATTTTGCTGACCAAAGATCAAGAAAATTATGTGACCTTGGGGACTGGAACCCGGAAGACGGTTGGCTCAGCGGCATGCGTTATATCAACAATGAGTTCTATGTCATCTTACATTCAGGTGATTTGACCATGGGTTGGGAAAGACTGTATAAGCTGGAAGACGGAGTTTTAAATGAGATCGCCGGGGCCAAATCATTTACCCATTATGATGTCGTCGGTGATTATCTTTATTATGTAGATTTCCACCCCATGTCAAACTGGGCCAATAACCTCTTTAGAGTAAATCTGAAGACCGGGGAAAAAGACAATCTGGGGGACCCAGAATTCACTTACGGTATCTTCCGTAAAGCCTACACTGATGGAGGAGTAGGTTATTCCCACGGAACTACATATGTTTATGAAGGAAATATCTATACTTTAGGCCATAAGGAAAGCGATCCTGATGACCAAAGTTCAGTTTATAAAATCACCTTGGACGGTACTTACCAGAAGAAGCTGACACTCCCGGCAAAAAGATTCTGGCTGGTGAATGAGGAAATATACTATACGGATTCTGCCAACGGCACTCTGATCCGGGTTGACCTGGAGGGAAATAATGAAACGACCTTAGTTAACGAAAGAGTTATTGATGTGAAGTTTTTTGATGGAAATATCTATTATACAGCAAGCAAGACAAACAATGATGATGTAAGACTGGGAAGATTATATAAATACAATATTGCCAGCGGCCAAGAAATACAGTTGAGTGATAATCTTGTCAGCGAGTTTTTCGTAGGCAAGGCGGGAGTTTACTATAACGCGGAAGGTTATGACTTAGGTCTATATAAAATTGACTCTACAGAAGGTACCGAGAAAAGCACCTGCCTGGAAGACGACAGTTTATACAGTGCTTTGTTAACTGATACCGGAATAGTTTATACCCTGCGCTATGAGGATGGAGTATATTTTGTGAAATAAACTTCCTCTGGAGTTACATAGATACCTCCCTGAAAAGGAGGTATCTATTTTTATCCCCCTCCGTAAGGGCTGCATATTATGCAACCCCGACATGCCCTTACCCAAAAGCCCTTAGCCAAACAAAAAGGGGGAGTTACTCCCCCTTGATCCCTAATAAAACCTTTTCCGGAGTGATAGGCAGATTCCTTACATATACCCCGGTAGCATTAAAAACTGCCTGAGCGATGGCCGGGGCAGGAGTATTAATGACTATCTCCCCAATGGATTTAGCCCCGAATGGCCCTGTTGGTTCGTAACTGGGAGCAAACTCTACCGTTATTTTTCCCAGATCCTTACGGCAGGGAATTTTATACTGCATAAAAGAATCGGTCAGCATTTTCCCCCTGTCGCTGTATTTGACATCTTCAAAGAGGGCAAGGCCGATGCCTTGCACCAACCCGCCTTCCGCCTGAATCCGGGCTAGTTTCGGATTAATTACCGTACCGCAGTCAACCACTGCCGCATACTGGATTAAATCTACCTTCCCGGTTTCTAAATCCACTTCCACTTCAGCAAAGCCTGCCATAAAGGGAGACGGGCTGGTTTCTCCCCCAAAAGACCCTGTCCCTATTAATTGTGCTTTCTCTTTCCCGTTTAACAGGTTTTTAGCAATTTCATTAACTGATATGGATCTCTCTCCATTTATTGTCATGACTTTCGACCCGTCAAATTCCACTTCATCTGGGGAGACCCCTAAAAAGTCCGCCCCTTTATTTAAAATCTGATTTTTCATGTCCTCCGCCGCCCGCACCACAGCATTACCAGTAACATAAGTGGTGCTGGAAGCATAAGATCCTGTATCAAAAGGAGAGACATCTGTATCCGCAGCATGGACGATAATTTTATCTACATCGGTTTCCAGAATCTCCGCCGCCATTTGAGCCAAGATGGTATCACAGCCGGTCCCCATATCTGTAGCGCCAATCATCAAGGTATAGAAGCCGTCATCATTTAATTTAATGGCAGCGGAAGCCATATCAATGCCGGCAATCCCCGAGCCTTGCATAGACACGGCCATCCCCAAACCCCGGACTTTAGTATCACTAATTTTATAAGAGGGATACTTTTCATCCCACCCAATCAGCTGCTTTCCTCTTTCGATGCACTTATCCAGGGTAGAACTCAATACCCGCACCGGTTTCTTCTCTTCCGGCCCGTCCAGGATATCATTTGTTTCCCCTTCTTTAAGGAGATTTAACTCTCTAAGTTTTGATGCATCCATTTTTAGCTCACGAGCCAGCTCGTTTACCGCCGATTCTACAGCAAAAGTCCCCTGAGTAGCACCATAACCTCTAAATGCCCCCGCCGGCATTTTATTAGTATAAACAGCCTGTCCCCGGTATCGCACACCTTTCGCCCGGTTATACAAAGGCAACGTCTTTGTTCCCACCAAAGTGAATACGGTAGGCGCATGTTCTCCGTAGGCTCCGGTATCAGCTAAAGCCTGGATATCGATAGCTCGAATTAGCCCGGTTTTCTCCGCCCCAATTTTCACCTTAATGCGCATGGCATGGCGGCTGGTGGTAGCGGTAAAGGTTTCTTTCCGGTCATAGACAATTTTACATGGTTTCCCTGTTTTTAGAGTGACAAATGCAGGATAGACCTCCGCTGATGCGGTCTGCTTAGCGCCAAATCCCCCGCCGATTCTAGGTTTAACTACTCTGATCCGGCTTTTGGATATTTCTAAGGCTCGCGCCAGCATCCTTCGCACATGAAAAGGAATCTGCGTAGAGGATACTACTACCAAACGCCGGTTATGATCCAGGTAGCTAAAGGCACGGAAAGTCTCCATCATGCATTGAGCCTGGGCCTGGGTATAATACATCCTTTCGATCACAATATCGGCATGAGCAAACCCTTCCTCCACATCTCCTGCTGCCATTAAACAAGTAGAAACAATGTTTTTTTCCTGTTCCATACCGATATCAAAATTGATCTGCAAGTCATCTTCCGGGTGAATGATAGATGGGTGCCCGATGGCTTTCTCAAAGTCCAACACCGGCTCAAAAACTTCATAATCTACTTGGATCATTTTTAACGCCTGATTAGCCGTCTTCTCATCCTGGGCGGCCACAATGGCTACTCCGTCCCCCACATAGCGCACATATTCATCCAGTATTAACCGGTCATAAGGGGAGGGTTCCGGATAGCTTTGTCCGGCCGTGGTAAAACGCGCCTTAGGTACATCCTGATAGGTAAGGACACATTCTACCCCCGCTAGCTTCAGGGCTTTCTCTGTATTGATAGATTTAATTCGGGCAAAAGCATGGGGGCTTCGTAAGATCTTTACAATTAATGCATTTTCCGGGCATAGGTCATTGGTATAAACTGGTTTCCCGGTGGCAATCTCCATCCCGTCAATTTTTGAAATTGAATTATTAACTACCCGCATCTTAATTTACCCCCAAATATTTCTTGATGGCTCTCAGTTGCCCCACATAGCCTGTACACCGGCAAAGATTGCCGTTTAAATAATGAATGATCTCATCTTCATTCGGATCCCTTAATTCTCTTTTCATGGCCAGCACGGTCATGATAAATCCTGGGCTGCAAAAACCGCACTGCTCCGCCCCTTCTTTCACCAAAAAGTCCGCAAATTCCCTGGCCTCTCCTTCTACCCCTTCAATGGTGGTGATATTTTTCCCATCAGCTCTCATGGCGGGATAAGAACAGGAAAGTATCGGCTTTTCGTCAACCCAAACGGTACACAACCCACAGGAACTGGTATCACACCCTTGCCGAATGCCTAAAAAACCATATCGCCGCAGGGTATCCGCCAGAAATTCCCCCGGTTCCACGACCATCTTAAAGTTTTTTCCATTAACCTGAGCTATTATTTCCATGCTAAAACCTCCTGTACTGCCCTTTTAATCAGCACAGGGCAAATTGCCTCCCGGTATTCCCGGCTTCCCCTAATATTACTGCCAAAGGTCAGTTCTTTCGCTGCCATGCGGGCGGCTTCTTCTATTTCCTCCGGCGTAAGGCCGCACTGTTCCAGGTATTTAGAGGCTTCTCTCGCGATTTCTCCCCGGCCGGGCCTTGCCCCCACGACAATTTTCCAATGATCACCCAGCTTAGATACCGCCGCATTTAGGATAGCATAATCTCCATAGGAATTTCTCATGGCCTGAAAAGAAGCCTTCCCTGCCGTATTTTTTATCACCAGCTTCACTAAAATATCTCGAGGTGCCCCCTCCTTCAAAAATTTTTCCAAGGGCATCCGTCCGGCATGATAAAGTTCTACCTCTACATCCAAAGCCAGTAAAGCCGTAATAAAATCAGAAAAGCCGAATCGAGCATAAACTGTCGCCCCTGCCGTAACTATATTCCTAAGCTGCACCCCCACAATATCTTTTACTGATTCCGGCAATATCCCGGAAAAATACTTCTTTAAAAGAGGGCTGGTCTCAATTTCCCGAAAGGTGGTCATCGCCCCGATCTCAATACTGTCTGTCTCTTCCCTGATAAAATCTAAATCCAGGCGGGAAATATCTATGGCCGTCTCAATGATTTTATTGCTGAGCCTTAAATAAGCTCCCCCGCCAATGATGGTATTTCCGGAGTCTGCCTGAAGAAGTCGGTATGCTTCTGCCAAAGACTCAGGAAAAACATATTGTCTTATAGAATACAAAAAAAATTCCTCCCCATCTACAAAATACAAAAAAAGTACAAATAAAAAGCAGAATAGAGGGAAATATATCCCTCCCATAATCATACTTAGATCCTTCGCTAACGTTCAGAATGACAATCTTGATCGCTATAACCTTTCGCTGTAGTACTAAATAACAATAATAATTCTACTTAAATAATTCTACTTATCAAGTTAATTCCCTTCTGGAAAATCAGGGATGGTTGTTGAATTGACCTTTTTCGTTTTTTTCATCAATTAACTTTTTCAACCACTGAAGTTCATTATTAATCTTATGCTGGCGTATACCGATACTTAGGGTATAACCAAAAAGCAGGATCCAGGTGATGGTGTAAGCCCAAAAAAGATATCTCATGGTAACATCCTCCTAAAATTATTAACTCCATGTTCCTCTTAAATTTCTTTTTATTTCTGCCAGTTCATCCCGGGCCTGGAAAACAGCTATTACTTTTATGAGGAAATAAAAATATAAAAAGGTAAATGAGGCCACAGAGACTAATAAAGTAAAAAACATTTCCGGGGCTAAATTCATGCCTCCTTCATAAAAGAGAGTAGGATGGGAAATACTCCACCATCTTACGGAAAAGAAGACAATGGGGACATCAATAAAGCCGATAATCCCGAAGACCGCAGACAAACGGGCCTTTTTCTCATATTCTGAGGTAGAACCTCGCACCAAAATATAGGCGAGATAAATAAACCAGAGAATTAAGCTGGTGGTAAGCCTTGGTTCCCACGTCCACCAAGTATTCCACGAAGACTTGGCCCAAATCGGGCCGGTAATTAAAACAATGGTGGTAAAAACAGTCCCAATCTCCGCGGAGGCGGCGGCAATTTGATCCCATTTACTGCTCTGGGTTTTTAGATACAAAATACTATAAACAAAAACCACAAAAAAAGCAAAAAAAGCTACCCAGGCCGTACCCACATGGAAATAAAAAATCTTCTGCACCGCGCCTAATGTCTTCTCCTCCGGTACCCAGATAAATATCAAATAAAGGTTAATCAGCATGGTGAGGAAGGTTAATCCCCCGAGCAATCCGGTAATACTGCCTCTGATCCCACCTTTAACCATTTTACACCTCCAAAACATAATCAATCAAAATCAAGGACAGGGTAAAAAAAATAATATCTAAAACAGCCATGAAACGAAGCCATGACCAATAAGCGTTTACCCAAATCGGATCTCCCCAGGAACCGTTGAATACAATGCCGGATGCCTTTACCCCGGCTAAAAACAAGGGAATGAGGATAGGGAAAAGAATAATGGGCAAAAGCAGTTCATTACTCTTGGTGTGGGCGGAAAGGGCTGATAAAAAAACACCCAAACCAGAAAACCCCAATGTTCCAAAAAAAAGTACTAGAATTAATTTTACCAAAGTACCCTGCATTTCAATATTAAAGAAGATAAAAAACAAAGGGATAGTTACTATTTCTACCATTAAAAGAAAAAGAAAATGCGTCAAAACCTTGCCCAAATAAATAGTGCTTTTACTAATGGGTGCGAGGATTAATCCCATTAAAGAGTTGTTTTGTTTTTCCGGAAGAAAAGCATGGTTTAAGCCCAGCATACCGGCAAAGGCAATGGTTACCCAGACCATACCGGGAATCATTTCCGGGGGTATCCTTTCACCGGGCTGGAGAAAAGAAAAAGCAAAGATTACCAGCACCATCAAGGCAAAAAGTATCATCGCTCCTGTAACTTCCCGGGAGCGAAACTCAATGGCCAAGTCTTTCCATACAATCCAAAGGGCTTTCTTCACTGCTCTCACTCCATTCCTGCCTGGCTCAAATTAAGCTTAAATAAAGCTTCCGTATATCCTGAACATCAGACTCACTAATCTTATCATCAAATATTTTGCTTCCGTCCTTCATCACCAAAACCCGTTCCACCAAATCCCAACCCTGATCAAAACTATGGGTCACCATCAAAATTGTTTTTCCCTGCCGGTGCATTTCACCAATAATACCGGAGAGTATTGCCCCGCCTTTTTGATCCAACCCGGTAAAGGGTTCATCAAGAAAGAGGATTTCCGGATCATGCAGCATCATGCGGGCAATAGCCAGGCGCTGCACCATGCCCCGGGAATAGGTAAATACCGGTTCGTGTAAATAATAGGATAAACCTACTTGTTCTATGACTTGATCAACCCGTTTGGTAAGGTCTGGTACCTGATAAAGGTGACCATAAAATTTTAAATTCTCCCATGCCGTTAACCGCTCATAAAGAAAAGACCGATGGGAGAGAAAACCGATTTTCCCTTTAATCTCCCCGGGGCACTTATTGATGATCACCCGCCCCGAGGATGGTTTTTGAACCAGGGATAACACTTTTAGAAGGGTAGATTTACCCGCCCCGTTCGGCCCCATTAAAACCGCATACTCACCTGGATGAACCACCAAGCTAATGTCCCGGAGAATTATTTTTCCCCCTAATTTTAAAGAAAGATTTTCTCCTTGAATCATCATGATAACCCCTCATCCACTTGTCTCGCCACCTGTCTTTTACCAGGCCAAAGCACCAACATTGTCCCGATCACTAGGACATAGCCGCCGATCCATAACCAGTTCATTAAAGGATTGATATGTATTTCAAAGGTTCCCTGCTGCCCCTTATTGCTCCAGCCGGCCAGCACAATATATAAATCTTCTACCGGGCCGCCTAAAATCACGACTTCAGTTCTCGGGCTCTCCCAATTAGGGTAATAGATTTTTTCCGGGGTGATTGTGCCCATGGATTTGCCGTTTTTCTCCACTAAGAGATCGGAATAAATCACCCCATTTACCCCTTCCTCCCGTCCCTTTACCCCTTGAAAGGTTATTTGGTAATCATTAATGTTTGAAACAGAAATTGTTTCCCCAACTTCCATGGTTTTAATCATTTCCACACTATAAAAAGCATCCCCCACCACACCCAGGGTAAATAACACCAGGCCTAAATGAACTATCTGAGCACCTAGTCGCCGTCTGGTAAACCCCGGAAAATTTTGGCGTTGGGAGCCAGCCGCCCAGTTTCTTTGCCATTCCCCCATAACTTTGATTAATTCTCTTAAGATACTCACCAAAACAAAAAAAACTACGGAAAGACCGATTAAAGTCCAGGGATGGGATATCCCGGATAGCCTGAGAATAGTTACCCCCATGAGAGCACAGGCTAAGGGAAGGAGAAAATGACGGCCAAGCGAGGTTAAGTCTCCCTTTTTCCAGGGGATTGTGGTACAAATGCCGATTAAAAGAATCACTCCTAAAAGCACCGGCCCGGCGGAGGCATTAAACCAGGCTTCCCCCACCACCCGCTTCACACCGGTGAAAAATCCAGTAAATATAGGTAAATTGGTTCCCAGAAAAATAATCCCGGCACTACATATGAGTAAAATATTATTTAAAAGGAAACCGGTTTCTTTGGAGAAAAAGCTGGTGATTTCATAGTCACTTTTTAAGAAGACCCTGCTCTTAATCAGTAAATACAAAGACCAAATAAGCATGGCCATCATAAAAAAACCGAACCAGTAACTAAGGTTGGATTTAGGGAAAGCATGAACCGATGATAGTATGCCACTCCGTACCAAAAAAGTCCCGTATAAGGTTAAACAATATGTAACTATTACCAATGCCATATTCCAGGCTTTAAATATCCCTTTTCGTTCTTGCATCAATATAGAGTGGATGAAGGCCGTCCCGGTTAACCAGGGAAGAAATGAGGCATTTTCTACCGGATCCCAAGCCCAGTATCCTCCCCAGCCTAATTCAATATAAGCCCATTGAGCCCCTAAAAGATTGCCTAAACTCAAGAAAAGCCAGCTTAAGACCGCCCAGTTCCGGGATAAACGAATCCAGTCTGTACCCCCTCTTTTCAAGAGCAAACTGCCCATGGCAAAGGAAAAGGGTACGACCCAACCCACATAACCTAGGTATATAGCTACCGGGTGCATTACCATCCAAGGGGTCCTCAGCATGGGGTTTAAACCCCGCCCATCAGCCATGGCATGGGGCAGCCGGGCAAATGGATGATCAAAAAGAATCATGGATACGAGGAAGAAGATGAGATTAATCAGTATGACACCGGATACAACGCCAAAAAGATTTTTATCTTTACGGCCATCGAAAAAGGATGTCACCACTCCGGCTAAGGCTAAAATCTCCGCCCATAAAAGAAGAGAACCAGCGTTTCCTGCCCAAAAGGCAGAGATTTTGTACGGGAATGGCAATTCCCGTGCAGAATAGCTAAATACATATTTAAGGCTGAAATCATTAGTCACCAGAGCAAAAAGAAGAGAAAAAGATGCCAAGGTAACCAACATTGCTACTGTGGTCATCCCCCACTGAGCTTTGACAAGAAGATCATCGTTGTTTTTTCTAACTCCTGCTATATTTAGATATAAAGTATAGCTGCTCACTAGTAACGCAAGTGCCAGCAGTAAAGATCCAAAGCTCGCAATAAACAAAATTTTTCCTCCCGGTATACATTTAATTACACTAAACGTCCCCACGGCACGGGCTATTTAGTTTCATATTTGGATGGGCACTTGGTAATCATCTCTAAGGCCTCAAAGGTTCCTCCCGGGGTATAGTACCCGCCAATCATGACTTCCGTGGTATTTTGAAAGTTCTCGGGAATTGTTCTTTTGTACATTACCGGTATGGTCACCGCCGGATTAAGTTTACCCGCTATTGTAAAAGATAATTCCACCTTAGCAGCATCCCATCGGATTGATTCCCCCAGTACAGTCCCTTCCGTTTGCACATAGGTATCCCGGTACTCCGTGCTGGAGTTGACCAGTTCCTCCAGTTGCACGTGAACTTTCGCGTCACTGAAACCTGAGATCATCAAATAGCAGATGGCACCTATAATAATAGCTATGCCGATAACTATCTTTTTTTTCGCAGTCATAAATATCTCCCTTTTTAGTTGCCCTTAGATCTATCAGAAAGAAGTTATGCTTCCTGATAAACAAATATAAGACAAGTGAAATAACTTCACCTGTCTTATATATTACCATAAAGCTACATTTAAAACATAATTTTTCCTTTTTGATCAGATTTTTTTCGGCTTTTTTAACCTTTTAATTTTATGGTTTGTTTCTTCCTGTCCTTCCTGTTCGCTTTTGATATAAAAAACTTTAACCTTCCTGGCCGGTTGCGGGGCAAAACTTGTTATACCCCGGCTCTCTTTTGCTGGGCTGTTGACTATCTTTAAATATAGCCCGGTAAAAATAAATAAGGCAATTCCATATATAAAATGTGCCACCAGTGTAACTAAAATCCCATTAGGTTCTTGGGGGATGGCATTAGGTTCGCTCTGACCGAGTAATGTACCAAATAAAAAAACCCATGTGGCTAAACCCAGCCCCACACCTCTTAACCACAAATTTTCTTTTCCAATAAAGTCAAGAACATATAGAAAGGCAATTCCTATTGACGCCGAAACTGTAAAATCCGCTACTCCGCCAATCAAGTAGGCAGCAGGAGTTGTCAGGTCATTCTTTTCTAAAAATCTGGATGCCGTAATTTGCCAAAAAACAACTTTAGAAAAACCAAAAAGGTATCCCAAATAATTAACGGTTAATTTTACCGCACTAGACAAAACTCCGATAATTGCACCGGCTAATATCTTATCTTTTAGCATACTTGCCCACCTTTTCAGCCATTTAATTATATATTAGCTTTCCAAGTCGGGAGTTTATTTATCCGAAAATTCGCAAGTGTTGCTAAAAATTAAGACAAATGTTCTGCCGCTTTTCCTACGTGTCTCCTAAATAGTATGGATACAATGGCAGCAACCGGCTGTTGAAAAACCATAGCCAAAGTGACAGGAATAACTGCCTGGGGTGGAAAATATGATAAGGCGAGAAGTGAACCAAAAGCGATATTTCGCATGCCAACATTAAAAATCATGGCTGAAATAATTTCCCTTTTTCTGTCCTTTAAAACAAAAGACCCGGTAAATCCTAAAAAATAACCACAGGAAACCAGCAAAAGAATCACGCCCAGCAATTTAATCAGTGACGTATTCCACTTAATCTCAGGAGCCACCATGGCAGCATTAAGCAGAATCACCAGGAAAAGTGCTGCTTTGGATGTAAACCCTCCAACAGTATGGCAAAATTGATCAAATCTTCCTTGTGTCAGATCATGTATTAGCATCCCTAAAACACTAGGGATGGTGACCATTAAAAGAAGCCTCAAAATAAGGTTAAAATAATCAATACTAAGTATTTCCCCCACTGTGATCAAAAAGAAAATCGGTAAAATAATAGGCACTGCCAGGGTGTCTAAGGTAACTGTCACTAAAGCCAGTGGCACACTCCCACCCGTAAGGGAAGTCCAAATAATAGAAGTTACAGCCACCGGAATTGCTGCACTGATTAAAAAGCCTAACCTGATCAGAGGATCCTGGGGGTAAAAAATCAAACCCACAAACCAAGAAATTGTCGGGGTACCTACATGTATTAAAAACAACATCCATAATGGGATCCATGGTTTATGTAATATCTTCATCACTTCTTTAAAACTTGTTTCTAACGCGGTAACAAAGGTCATATAAGCAAATAACACCACTGCCGTTAGAGTTAACCAAGGTGATTTAGGCAGAGGCAAATTAAACCCGATTAATAATGCTGAAAGCACCACAAAAAACATTCTATGCCCTAACCAGTTATTCCACTTAGTAATTGTTTTAAGCATCTATTTCATCTCCAAGACCTAAGAATTAGCCGGCGACAAAAAGAAAGACCTAATCGTAGGTCTGTTTTTAACTTTGATTATTCAAAATCCCTGGCTGCTTTTAACCCGTAAGCAGGCTCAGCCAACCTTACCGCCCGGTTGATGGCTCTTCCCACAACTTCTGCGGCAAGAACACCAATGGCATCCGGCATTACTTCAATCTCGCCGGTCGCCATGACAAAGATGGTATCTCCGTCTGCCATGGTGTGTGCCGGCCGGATGGCTCGGGCTAGCCCATTATGTGCCATGGAGGCCACTTTATTGGCTTGGGTTTTGGTTAGCTTCCCGTTGGTCACAACACAGCCTAAGGTGGTGTTTCCGCTGAAAATATTTTTATCCTGATCATACTCTCGATACATCATTTCTTCAGTGTGGATCAACTTTATGTGATCTTCATGAAGCAAACCGGCAATTCTTTTCCCGGTATCCATATCCACCACATCACCGAGAGCATTGACAACCACAATTGCCCCAACTTGCAAATCGCCGATCTGCACAGCGTAGGTGCCCAGTCCGCCTTTCATCATACGCTTGATGCCAAGAAATTTTCCCACTGTCGCACCGGTCCCGGCACCAACATTTCCTTCTGCAAGAGATCCCTTCCCGGCATTCTGACAGGCCATATAGCCCATTTTCTTATCGGGCCTGCATTTGGGATCTCCTACGATTAAATCAAAAAGAGAGGCCCCGCAGACTATAGGAACCACTCCTACACCCACATCAAAACCCACGTTTTTTTCCTCTAAATATTCCATAACTCCCGCGGCGGCATCAAGGCCATAGGCACTGCCCCCGGAAAGCATCACGGCATGGATTTGATCCACCAAGTTGACAGACTTTAGAAGATCTGTTTCCCGAGAGGCAGGGGCACCCCCCCTGACATCCACTCCAGCCCAGGCCCCTTTTTCACAGAGGATCACCGTACAGCCGGTTCCTCCCGCTAAATCTTGGGCATGGCCGACCTGAATCCCTTTGATATCTGTAATCTTTATCTTCTTCATATATATTCACCTGACGATTCTATAGTGCGCTCATACCCTGTATGGCCTGAATTAGGGCAATGATAACTCCCATGACCGCTTCCCCGCCCAAAAGGCCGGAGGCAATGATCATGCCGTCACCCTTTTTGTCCCATTCTGGGGCAACCTTTTCTACAATAAATTTCAGTACGCCGCCCAGGAAAGCAGTCGCTGACAAATAAAATGGCAGATAGACTCCCAACCCTAAAGTCATCACCGGGAAGTTCACCACATATAAGAGACAGCCTAAGATAAGACCAATCAAAAATGAGGTCAGGTGAGGAATGCCCCCTACCATAGCTGCCACCATGCTGGCTTGTGGAGCAATAAAATAATCCTTGTTACCAAAGGCAGTGGGGCCATAAGCCTTTAGGATCACATAAAACACTCCCACAGAAACAAAAGCACCTACCAGGCCGCCGATGCATTCTCCCAGCCATTGGGCTTTGGGATCGGATTTTAAAATGTGTCCGGCTTTAAAATCATTCATAATATCTCCGGCCAGCCCGCAGGCAATGGCCACAACCGCCGCCACGAAGAAGGCCTCCGTAAGGCCCAGGCTGGAAACAGCTTTTGCCGCCAAGAGTACGATAATCCCAAATACCTCCATGGGATTAATCCCCGACTGGCCTACAATCTGGGCAGACATAGAGGTAGCCAGCCAAACCCCCAGAATGGTAATGATACTGGCGATAAGCCCCATCTGACACACCGTGGTGAAGATTACTGCCAAGATCACCATGACCAAGGGGGACCATCTTAAGTTAATGAAGCCACCGGACATGGACTCTTTGCTAAACATTGGCCCAAATATTTCTTTAGCTTTGGGAATGATCCCTTTGACAATAATTCCAATTCCAGTACCAACCATGAGGCCAATCCCGAGAGATGACTTGATGGCAGAGGCAGTTCCCCCATCCCAAAAACCCCAAGCCGTCCCACCGAGAACAATTCCAAAATCACCAATAATGGCCCCCAAAAACCACACACCAATGAAAAGGGGCCCAATGATATATCCCACGGCAATGAGCATTGGTGAAAGCCAAATGCCCCCATAAACACCTCTACTTGCCAGGCTGGAATTCATAATGGTTGCCGGGATCACTGTAAACCAGTCTCTCAGGGCGGTAAACAGAGCCGCTAAGCCTAGGGCAGAAAAAAGGGTTATGGATTTTTTCCCACCCTCGTCTCCAATGATTAAAGTTTCTGCTGCCGCCTGTCCCATGGGATAGGGCAGTTTTTTCACGACCACAAAGTATTTTCTGATTAGTGCTGTAAAAATCAGTCCGAGAATTACTCCGCCCAGAACAACAAAAAAGAGTGCTAGCATACTAAGTTCTGCTTCCGGATCCAACATATAAATGCCGGGAATGGTAAAGGCCAAACCTCCTGCGGTCATGGCTCCGGCAGACATGGCGGTATGGGTGACATTGATTTCATTAATATTTGTGCTGCCTAAGACCTTGAGAAAACACATAGATACTAGAGCAACAAAAATGATCGGCCAAGGAAGGGCCCCCAGCTTTAGGGCAACGTACATGGAACTCATGGTAAGTATGGTTGCTCCAATTGACCCAATGACCATGCCCCTAAGAGTAAACTGTTCCCGAAAGGTTGTGATGTACTGTGGGTCTTTATGGTTTTTTGACATTAAAATCACCCTTTTTTATGAAAGATCAGTTAAAAGATATAAATAATTTCCATTAATTATACGCAGTACTAGTTACCAAAGTCAAGGATTATGTGGGATTTCTAGAATGGTTTAAATCAATATGGAAATACGAATAGCGTAAATGATTCCATTAAATTAATGTTCTAACTAATGCTATTTACTACAGGCAACATTAGTTTACATTAAAATTGGCCTGGATTTGACCCAGAAAGATCTAAAAGACTCCGTGGAAAATGCCACGAAGTCTTTTAGTTTCCGTAGTTTTAACATTCTTCATTACGCTTTGCCACATGCAGCGAGACTTTTTCACACAATTATTTACCAAAGTCTGTTATATAATGCTTGTTGGGCCTGACTGATCGATTCCTGAACATTATTTAAATCCTGCTCAATGGCTTGAAACTGAATACTTAATCCACTTTCTGCATGAAGATCATTTATGAGTTTTCTCCCCTGGTTCACTTCCTGCTGAGCTTTTCTAAATAATTCTGGGCTCGGGTTACTGCTGGCTTGACTCAAAGTTTGTCTTGCTTGCTGTAGTGCATTAGATGCCTGTTGATGAAGCTGTTGGTAATCTTGTTGTTGATGCATTAATACATCCCTCCCGAAAATTTTCACAAAACACCTTGTTTGGGTTATTATGTGTAAATTTGCGTTAAGTAATTCTGGGAAATTCTGGTAGTTTAGGCCAAATTAGTTTATAGGCATTTTGGGGGGAACTTGCAGCCAGCCTTTTTTCTTTCCATAAATACATAGTTCATCAAATTCTTCCATTTTCTCAAATACCAAACGGGTAAACAATTGCCGGAGTTCATCATTAACAACACAATGCTTTAATGCCTCGGCACAAATAGTCAAAAAATCCTGCATCCCTAAAAACATGCGCCGAAAAATGAAATCATCTTTTAAAATCCCGCTGTCTACCGTAAAGTCTATTGCTTTTCGCGGCTGGGGCGGAAGGGGTATTTGAAAAATGGCCAATTGCCTTTCAATCTCAGAAGTCTGTTTTCCTAGAACTTTCACCATTTTTTTGATGATTTTACGTAAATCCGGGTCATGAGCTAAATTTTGAAACATCTCAAGGCTATCATTTCAATCATATCGGGCTACCAGGTTATCCCATAGGGTATAGGCTTCTCCCGCACACAAGACCGGTTTTTTAGCTGTGTCAGATGGCCCAATATGAAAATCGCCAATTTGCACCATAGATATTCCTCATTTCTTTATTTCTAGGGGAGGGTTTCTTAACCATCCTTTTTGTTTTCCGTATTTACATATTTCATCATAGGATGCCAGCTCTTCTTTGAGAAACTGCAGAAATAATTTCCTAAGATCATCATTATATACCATTCCTTTTATAGTCCTTATCAAATTTTCAACGAACGATTGTATCCCTGTAAATAGTTTTCGAAATACAAATTCGTCTTGAATAATATTCCCATATATTTTGAAGTTAACACTTTTGGGCGGCCGGTCAGGAAGGGGTAAATGATACTTATTCATTTCTCTTTCTAATATATTAACCTGTTTTTCCAAAATATCCATGAGACCTTTTCTCAATATAATTTTAAAATCCTCATCGTGTACTGCATTAAGATATATTTGCGTGGACTGAATAATATCATAGCGGGATACAAGATTATCCCACAATAAATAAACCTCTCCGCTATATATACTTGGAGGTACGGCCGACTGTGCCCAGCCCAAATGAAAATCTTTAATTTGCATTACATTCGCCTCCCTAATGGCTCATTTATTCCTCTGGGGCTGAATTTATAATTATTATTCCTAACTATGTAAATATTTATGTGACAACAAAAACCAGCCAGGCTACCTGGGTGAGAGCCCATTCCGGCTTATTCCTATTGCTGGTTTCAATCCACGCACCCGTAGAAGGAGCGACTTCCGTCCCTAAAATGAGGAAGCATGACTAGAAACTTTAGCTATACGCTTTCAGTCCCTTATTATTAAGGATTAGCAGTGAAACGTGCTACCGGAAGTTGGGTAGCACTAATCCTCTCTAAAATCTTTCAGTCCCTTATTATTAAGGATTAGCAGTGAAACTGGCTAAAGAAAATGTGCTTTTCCCGGTTGATTTATATACTTTCAGTCCCTTATTATTAAGGATTAGCAGTGAAACGTGCTACCGGAAGTTGGGTAGCACTAATCCTCTCTAAAATCTTTCAGTCCCTTATTATTAAGGATTAGCAGTGAAACTGGCTAAAGAAAATGTGCTTTTCCCGGTTGATTTATATACTTTCAGTCCCTTATTATTAAGGATTAGCAGTGAAACGTGCTACCGGAAGTTGGGTAGCACTAATCCTCTCTAAAATCTTTCAGTCCCTTATTATTAAGGATTAGCAGTGAAACTGGCTAAAGAAAATGTGCTTTTCCCGGTTGATTTATATACTTTCAGTCCCTTATTATTAAGGATTAGCAGTGAAACAGTAGTCCGAGGTTTCATTGAGGAAAAAAGGTTGAGCACTTTCAGTCCCTTATTATTAAGGATTAGCAGTGAAACTTGATGACCGTTTTTGGGTGCTTATTATAGGAAAACTTTCAGTCCCTTATTATTAAGGATTAGCAGTGAAACTATGGCTTCACTCGGGTATATGTTGCCATATATTGGATCTTTCAGTCCCTTATTATTAAGGATTAGCAGTGAAACTATGGCTTCACTCGGGTATATGTTGCCATATATTGGATCTTTCAGTCCCTTATTATTAAGGATTAGCAGTGAAACCAAGTGGACGTGGAATACCGGACCAGGCCGGTGGTTTTTCCTTTCAGTCCCTTATTATTAAGGATTAGCAGTGAAACTTTATCAAGTGTTTCTGTTATCCATTCTTGAATTTGTTCTTTCAGTCCCTTATTATTAAGGATTAGCAGTGAAACTCCAGCCTCTTGGTGAGCCCCTCGTCGATGTTCTTTCTTTCAGTCCCTTATTATTAAGGATTAGCAGTGAAACGTCCATCAACCTTCTTTCAGCACCATAAATACGTTCTTTCAGTCCCTTATTATTAAGGATTAGCAGTGAAACTTCTTCGTCGACTTCATGAAGAATGGTGATTTTGTCGCTTTCAGTCCCTTATTATTAAGGATTAGCAGTGAAACCAAGCACGAAGTCGATTTCCTGTGCCGGGCTGGGCGCTTTCAGTCCCTTATTATTAAGGATTAGCAGTGAAACCAAGCACGAAGTCGATTTCCTGTGCCGGGCTGGGCGCTTTCAGTCCCTTATTATTAAGGATTAGCAGTGAAACGCAGGATCATCATCGGCAATGCTAAAATCTCACCGCCCTTTCAGTCCCTTATTATTAAGGATTAGCAGTGAAACGCAGGTATAATCGGCGGCATCCTTGGCCTTGGCAGCGCTTTCAGTCCCTTATTATTAAGGATTAGCAGTGAAACTCTGGACGGTTACGTCCTCACCAACATCAACATGCTCCTTTCAGTCCCTTATTATTAAGGATTAGTGTGGCTTGCCTCTTTATCCCCTCCTAAAATGGAGGATATTTTTCAAATTAAACCAACTAAATTATTTTTCTTATGCCCCTGCATTTTGATAAAATGTTTTCAAAATGTTTTGGGGTGATTTTTTTGATTGTATATCATGACTTTAATATTTCAGTTGAGGAATATGAAAACCGGAGTAAGAAAAATGATTTTCCAACAGTTGAACAGTGCCCTCACTGTAAAAGTAGAGTAAGGTTATTTCGCCATGGTTTTTACTGGCGTAATGCCATTGATGAGAAGCAACATAGAATACCTATATTGCGACTAAAATGCCCTTCCTGTCGGAATACACTTTCTGTTCTCCCAACCTTTCTCCTATCATACTTTCAATACACCGCAGATGTGATCTTAGAGAAGTTAAGGGATATTTTAATTGACCATAATATTGGTAATTATCATCAACTGGTACTTTTTTACCGGAAGCGCTTTCTAAATCGATTAAACCAGATTGAAATGTTCTTCCGGGATGATGGATTTAAAGGGACCTTACCTAAAGACCCAAAAGAAAAAGCCACAAAATTGTTAAGAATGATCCTCGCTTTGGGGAAAGCCACCTTCCTAAGAAGGTACAGGGGTCATTTCTCATACAACTTTATGGCACATTAATTGTACCATACCCCGGACCTTCAAAAAAGATTTTATTAATTCCACAAATCTTTTGCATAGATATATTTTTTTGACCAATTTACAATAAAAATAATGGGTTAACCGGTTAACCTCCTATGTTAAGGAGGGGTTTTATGACTGAGAAAGATCGAGAAAACATTGCTTTATTTCGTTACGGGATTATTGCGCCCATTTTGAATGGCCAGGTCAACAATCAAACTGAGTATTTAGCTGAAGTGTGCTCTCAAATCCACCAGGTTCCCTACTATGGTCCTAAGGAATTTGCTCCTAAGACTATTTCCTGCTGGTTGTTGGACTACCGCCGGGGAGGTTTTGACGGCCTGAAACCTAAACGACGCTCCGACCGAGGGCAGCCCCGTAAACTTAATCGGGAATTGGAAGAACATATTATTGCCCTGAGAAAAGAAGCTCGAAATCTTCCTGCCTCTGTTTTCTATGATCAGTTGGTGGAGAAAGGTGAAATTCTTTCTAAAGAAGTATCATACTCAACCATATATCGGCTTCTTAAAAATCAAGGTATGATCGGAAGAGATCATGTCAAATCCCCGGAACGAAAACGTTTTTCCTATGATACGGTCAATACTCTTTGGCAAGGCGACATGTCTGTTGGCCCGTATCTAATTGTTAATGGTAAAAAGCTTAAAACTTTTCTCTTTGCTTTTATTGATGATTGTTCCAGGGTTATTCCTTTTGCCCAATTCTGTTACTCAGAAAAATTTGATTCTCTTAAAATAGTTTTTAAAGAAGCTTTAATCCGTAGAGGAATCCCGAAAATTGTCTATGTGGATAACGGTAAAATTTATCGTTCCGATGTTTTTCATGTGGCCTGTGCCAGTCTCGGTATTGCCCTTACCCATACCCAGCCCTATGACGCAGCTAGCAAGGGGAAAATTGAACGTTTCTTTGGTACCGTCAAAACCAGATTCTTTCCTTTACTTAGACAAAAATCAGCTTCATCCTTAGATGAATTAAATCAAAGGTTTTGGCGGTGGTTAGAGGAAGATTATCACCGTAAAATTCATGCCTCTTTAGGGATGACGCCTCAGGATATGTTTCTTTCTCAGGTTAGCAGGTTGCGTATGGTTGATGATCCCGCCTCTCTTGACCCTTTATTCCTAAAACGTGATTATCGCAAGGTAAAACATGACGGTACTATATCTATCGAAGCTAAGCTTTATGAAGTACCTCCAAAGTTTATTGGTCAGCGTATTGAAGTACGTTATGATGAAACCGGGGTCTATATTTACGAAGACGGTATTCTCCTGGAAAAAGCTGTTCCTGTTAATTTTTCAGATAATGCCCATGTAAAAAGGGAGCGTTCCCTCTCCTTTAGGGCTATGTCTTCTGGGAAGGAGGGATAATGGATGTTCCAAACTTTTTATTCATTATCCAAAATCCCTTTTTCCAAGGAGATTAAGTCAATAGATTATTTTGCTTCTACACCTTACCAGGAAATGATCGCCCGCTTAGATTATCTGAAGAAAACCCGGGGTATGGGCTTGATAGTGGGCGAACCGGGGGCTGGGAAAACATTTGCTTTAAGGAGTTTTGCCGAGTCCCTAAACCCCTCCCTTTTTAAGGTGATATATTTCCCTCTTTCTACAGGTACAGTGATGGATTTTTACCGGGGTTTAGCTGTAGGCTTAGGGGAAGATCCAAAGTTTCGTAAGGTCGATCTTTTTCACCAAATTCAACATGCCATCCAGGTATACTTCAAAGAAAGAAAAATTACACCAGTTTTTATTTTGGATGAGATGCAGCTAGCTAAGGATATGTTTTTAAATGATTTAAATATTCTTTTTAATTTTTCCATGGATTCGGAAAATCCCTTTATTCTTATTCTTTCCGGCCTGCCTCATCTTATGGACAAGCTTTCACTAAACCATAACCGGCCTCTTTCACAACGGATTATGATGCGTTACAAGGTAGAACCATTATCTAAAGATGAAGTAAAGGGATATATCCTTCATCATCTTGAACTAGCTGGTGCTAAACACACTATTTTTTCCGATACCTCGATTCAAGCCATTGCCTCTCTTTCTCGGGGATGGCCTAGACTGATCAATAAACTGGCTACCCATTCTCTTCTTGCTGGTTGCCAGGCAAAAAAAGATTTAATTGACGAAGAAATAGTCCGGCTGGCGGCAACTGAATCAGGTATTTAAGAAACGACCGGTTGGGAAAATCCCGCCGGTTTTCTCTTTATTCCGGATACCAGAATAACGTGCAAATATGAAAAATTTTTGTTAGGTCATTTAAAGCAATTTGAAACTTTTTCACTTTGCCCCGGTTACTATGCCAATTTATTTTGCAAAAGATATGCTGGTTTAATTTGCAAAATCACAGTACTATCATACGGCATATTCATTTCGGCTTTCTATTTGCCCTTTTTAGTAAGTGACCTGAATGTTTTTAGGCAATTCTTTGATCTGTTCTAAAGATTCGATCGGATTCCTACTAATATCTAAAGTAATCAGTTTTTCTAAATTGAACAAATCTTCTATTGTCCTTATATTATTATCACTTAGATATAAGTACTTCATATCTTTCAGCTTAGACAATGGGCTTAGATCAGAAATATTGTTTCGCCCGGCACCTAGCCTCTCCAGCCTTATTAAATTATCTAAGAAGCTTAGATCATCTAGATTAGTATTATTTAGACCTAGACTTTTAAGGCCTGATAATTCTCTTATTAGATGGATATTGTTAATTTTCTGATTACTGCTTAGATCTAAATCTTCCAGTTTGCTAAGTGCCAAAAGAGGCTCAATATCTGAAATATTATTTACCCTTAAATTTAAACCTTCCAGGTTTTCCAATTCCTTTAAGACCTCTATATCTTCAATAAAGTTTCTTCCTAAATCAAGCCATTTTAAGTTGCTAAGCTCTTCTAAAAAGTCTATGTCCCTTATGCTATTGCCTTCCAGTCTCAGCTCCTCCAGATTAATTAACGAACCTATAATCTCAATATTCTTGATTTGACTTTGGCCATGATGGGTAAAGAGATGTAATATTCTGAGGGCCTTTAGATTCTCTAAAGGAGAAATATCGGTGATTAAATTACAGGTCACATACAGTTCTTTTAAGTTAGTTAAGTTTACCAAAGCATTTAAGTTAGTAATTTGAGGGTTAAAAATATCAATACTTAAAACCTCTAACTGCTCTAATTCTTTGATAGCTCCAATGTCTTTTAATGGATTATCATCAAGGTATAATTCCCTCAAACTGGTTAAAGCCTCTATGCCATCTAATGTTTCTATTCCTTTATCTTCAAGCTGTAATACTTTAATGTCTTCAGTATATTCCTTAGTTAAGGTATCATACTTAGTTAAGCCCAATGAGTATTTAACATGGTTTGATAAACTATTATCTGTAAATATTATTGCTTGGTCGGCTCCCATACCCCTTTCGTTTCCTTGAAAAAATAAATAACCTAAGCCTAAAACTAAGACCAGCGTTATAGTAACTACGATACTCCTAGACCACTTAAAGGTTCTATCTGGTTTCCTCGTTACTTCATCTGGTTTATTATCATAGTTATTATCATCCCCATGATAATAAATAGCTAGCATTTTCTTGATGCTTGTCGGCCTATCCTTGGGGTTATATTGAATTGCCTTCATAATCGCTCGGTTTAGACCCTCGGAAACGGTTACAAACTCTTGGGGGGGAGTAAAACTAAAGTCCTCACCCTGGGGGTGCCTCCCGGTTAATAAATAATAGCAAACCGCACCCAAAGCATAAATATCCGATTGTACAGAACTTTGGTGTATCCCATATTGCTCCGGTGGTGAGAATCCCTGGGATACATAGTAAGTTGTATCTGAGGATTTATCAGGTTGAAAATGTCTTGCTATGCCAAAATCAATTAATTTGATGTGGTTATCTGAGGTAAGCATGATATTGGCTGGTTTTAAGTCTCGGAATATAATGGGCGGGTCTTGATTATGTATATAATCCAACACTTCAGCTAATTCCAAAAACCACTGGGTTAAAACTTTCTCCGCAATTTGCCCTTGTTTTTTTAATACCGCTTCTAAATTCTCGCCTCTGATATAGTCCATCACCAGAAACCATTTATTTGAGCCATCGGTAAAAAAATCCCTTACCCTGGGCAGGGCATTATGGCGTAAATTAATCAGCATAGATGCTTCTTTTTTAAAATTTTCTATGGCCCGTTCTAGTCTACTTTCATCAAGGTTGGCAGTACTCATTTCCTTGATAGCTACCAATGAATTTTCCAGTTTAATGTCAGCAGCTTTATAAACAGCCCCCATTCCCCCGCGTCCTAATAAGTTCAGGACCACATACCTGCCATTTAAGAGGGTATTTTTACTGATATTACCTGTATCAAAGTTGTCCGACACACAACCCACACCTTTACTTAATTCTTAAAAACCTGGATTATCACTAAGTAGCCAGGTGCTTAACAGAGGGTATTTGCTGATTACTGAAAAATCCTCTATCTGATTTTGCCTAAAGTCAATGTACTTTAAATTCGCCAACTGATCCAAAGTATCTATATGGATAATTTTATTATTACTAAGATTTAAGTGTTCCAGATTAGTCAGGCTATTTATTGCAGATATATCCTGAAGATTATTATTGCTTAAATCCAATTTAACTAATTTTGTTAAATTTTCAATTCCCGTTAGATCAATTAAGTTGTTATAACTAAGATTCAAAACTTCCAAGCCGGTTAAGTTTTTAACAACTTCTATATCCTCGAAAGTATACCCGCTAATAATCAATTCTTTTAAATGGATTTGTCTTTGTATAGGCTGCCAGTCATTTATTGCACAAAAGCTTAGATCAAGCTGCCTTAAATTTTCAAGCCGGTCTAGAACATCTATATTCTCAACCTTCGTATCTCTTAATTCTAGAAACCTTAGATTTGTTAATGATTTCAGGGGACTAATGTCCTTGATAGGATTCCCCAGGACCGCTAATGTTTGAAGGCCCTGTAATGAACTAAGGGCATCTATTTCTTTAATCATGTTATGTCTTAGATATAGTTTTTCTAAGCCAGTCAAATTACCTAAAGGTTTTAAATCTTCGATTTGATTATCGCTCAAGGCTAAGGTCCTAATAGCCGGCAGGTCTGCCAAAGGTGTAATATCACTTATTTTGTTAATGCTGATACCTAGTGTTATTAGCTTTTTTAAGTATTTTAAAGACTGAATATTAGATATCTGGTTCCCGGAAATATATAACTCCTTTACGTTGGTGTTATTAGCTAAGATAGAAATATCATTAACTTTATTAAAGTCAAGGTTTAAGTATTCTAGCTTACTTAATTCTCCAATAGCCGCAATATCTGATATATTATTGTTGCTAAGATTTAAACTTTTTAGGTTTTCGAGGTATTCTATCCCCTCTAAACTCTCAATACCTTTTTCCTTTAAACTTAGCTCCGTTATTTCCAGTACATCTTTTCGCGTCAAAGTTTTCGCCTGAGTTTTCCCTAGGGAACGTTTAATCTCCGTTGCCAAGTTTTCGTCGGTAAAGACCAAGGACTGATCAGTGAATACTTTCCCTTTACCGGCAAATAGTACTATCAGGAACAGTATGCATATTGATATCAAGACAGGTGTTATTTTTTTTAATATACTCTTTTGACTTCTCTCAGTTCTTGTTATTGGGCCTCTCAAGTTTACAGCATTTTCGTGATCTTTATTGTTATTTTTCAAATATACTGCTACTAATTCTTCGACGTTTTTGGGCCTTTCCCCAGGATCAGACTGTAATGTTTTCTTTAAAACAATTCTTAACCCATCGGGGACAGCTTCTAGTTTTTCTTTACCTATTGAACTATTATTTGAACTTTCACCTGTTAATAGAAAATATAGTATTAATCCTATGTGATAAATATCTGCGCTAATGGCCTCATTTGATACATATATAAGATCTTCAACACCTAGTGAAGCAAGCTTTAATTCATTAGCGGAAGTAACCTTAAGTTTTTTAAGCAGATTATCGCCGGTTATAGTTAAGCCCTGGCTATGAAAATGTTGAAATATCCCCGCTAATTGTAAAAACCAAGAAGCTATTAATTCTTCCTCTACCTTTTCTTTATTAAAAATAATCCTATCCAGATTATTTCCTTCAATATAATCCATTACTAAATAAAAATTACTGTTAAAAACAAAGAAATCTGTAAACCTTGGTAAACCAGGGTTACTTTGATTAACTAAAATAGCTGCCTTTTTCTTAAACTCTCCCAGAGTATTTTCTATCCCCTGACTGGTATCTTTAATATTAGTTTCCCTGATAAGAACTTCCGTATTTTCTAGCCTTATATCCTCTGCTAAATATAAATTATACCCATTTTCCACCGTAAGGACTTTTGTTATAAGATATCTGGACTCAAGCATACAGCCGGTAATTAACACTTTGGGGTTTCACCTACCTATTTGTAATATTTCAACTCGACCTCTTCCGCTCCAATGCCTATTTTTATAACATCATTTAGCTTTAACTTGTATTCCTGCGAGGGAAGTAATTCATTACCGTTTAGGAAGGTCCCAAATTTACTTTCCAGATCAACTATAAGGGTTTCAGGTTCCTTTACTTTTATCATAAAGTGCTTCCTACTTATGGAGCGGCTTGTAAAAACCAGACTATTTTCTGAAGACCTCCCGATAAATATTTCTTTATCGGTAATAGCATAAACTTGATTTCCGTTATATTTAAGAAATCCTAATGGAGCCACGGTCTCTTCCTCAAAATTACCTTCAATAACTAACTTTAAATCCTCTTTTTCACTGGTCAAAAGGGGATTTAAGACTTTTAATACGGGAATAAGAATTTCCTTTTTGGATTTTTTAAAAAAATACCACAATGAATTTTGCAATCTTTCTACAGAGATATTTTTTATTGTAATGGGTATATTAGAACTTATTTCATCGGTGAAGTTTAGGGTTACCCTGTCATTTTCTACATAATAATTATTTAGTTTAATGATACTGGGGAAAATATTGTTTTCTTTAAAGTGCTTTAAAGCAAGATAAGCATCATTCATTCCCCTGATAGTAGACTCTTTATACTCGGCAATTGATGAAAAGTTCTCCAGGTCATCATGGAGGAGATAAGCCCTTACTCTGCTACAGTTTATAAGTTTATCAAAAAATATATCATTGTATCTGAATACTATATAGTTACGCTCAAAATATTTAGCGAACTCACTTTTTACATCCTTATCCCGCATAAAATAATGCAGTCTGTTTAAACCATTAATTGCCGAACCAAACATTAGGTTTTTGTCTAAATCCATCACTGTTTTAAGCCTGTTTCTATAATCTTCTTTAAATAAGAGGTATCCATAAATATGAATCAGTTCTTTAACAATGTTTTCGGTTAAGACCATGGTATTTGTCCCAAACACTCTAATTTGTTCTTTACTGTTAGCAAATCGAATATCATTCAGCTGTCTCTCAACATATTCAATCGCTTTACCTATACCAAATAAGTCCATATTAGCCTGCCTTTCCTTTTAGTTCTTTCTTTAAACAAACTCCCCCCAAATTTTCACTTATCCTGACCATTCGATAATATTCAACAAAAACATCACTAAATCCTTGTCAAAACGAATCTTTCCTCAATAGCTGTTTTTACACAATTCATAAGCTCATTATTTATTACAGATTGGCTCAAAATTTGACAAGTAACAAAAACAGGGTACTGTCCCTTAAAATCTCTAAGGGACAATACCCCATTTTAGCTTTTTTTACTTAACCTTGACTTAACATGCTTTTTATGTGAAAACAGGTAAAACACTTGTTATCTCTATCTGTCACTTATTTCCTTACTGCTTATTTGTTAATTGTGGATTAATAATCTGAAATTTACCATTTTTAAATACAATATCTCCTATAAAAGTAACGTCTCCTAAAAACTGTGAACTTGCAAACTCTTCAAACAACACACCTAGTGGAACTTTTATTTTTAACCCATTGGAAATGTCAAAGTAAACAATATTTCCATAAGCTATATTGTTATAAGTAAACTCCCGATATTCTAGGGAATATCAATGGTATAACTATGAGCCCAAGGCAGAACAATTAGCAGGTTCGTTCCAGGATGGCGTGGTAACCCCCTGCGATAAAGATATTGATAAAGCTCCTATAAAAATCAAATAATACTTTCTCTTTTCATTTTATAGTAGCCGACGATATCTGCAAGTGCCCAGCCGATGGGAATGGCCCACCAAATACCCACAATACCGATAGCCGGCACTGCAGAGAGGATATAAGCCAAAGCTACTCTTGATCCGAGGCTCACAATGGTAAGAACGATAGACATGCTAGGCTTGCCATAGCCCCGGTACAGGCCGTAGAACATAAACAAATAGCCAATTAAACAGTAAAAACTACCCTCAATGTATAAGTACTTCATCCCCATCTTGATTATTTCCACTTCTTCCGCCTTAATAAAAATACCCATAAGAGGTTTAGCAAATACAACCACCAGTATAGAAATCGCTACACAGTAGAGAGTAATAATCTTTACCGCAGAACGAATCCCATTACGGATGCGCTGCTCCTTTTTTGCCCCCTTGTTCTGGGCGATAAAAGTGGAAAAAGCGTTACCGAAGTCCTGAGCAGGCATATAGGCAAAACTATCGATTTTAACGGCTGCCGCAAAAGCCGCCATTACCGATACGCCAAAGCTGTTAACGAGGCCCTGTATCATCAGGATGCCAAAATTCATGATGGACTGTTGAATGCTTGAAAGAAGGGAGTAATTTGCAATCAACTTTAGAAGGCCGCTGTTAAAATGCAAATGCCTGCGCTCCGGGCGTATTTGGGGCACCATCGCAAAGCTGTAGATCGCAATACCGACGGCAGAAAACCCCTGGGCAATTATAGTCGCAAAGGCCGCGCCGCTAACACCCATTTCCAGTGGTACAATGAAAATAATATCTAGCACAATATTAATTACCGCGGATATAATGAGAAAAATAAGGGGCACAACAGAATTCCCTATGCTCCTAAGTGCTGCAGAAAAATAATTGTATATAAAGGTAAAACCGATGCCGTAAAAAACAATCTGCAAATATTGTCTCGTATCAACCAATACATTTTTAGGAATTTGTATAAAATATAGTATCCTGTCAATAAAGATTAGGGCAAACACATTTATTATTACGGTAATCAGGGCGATAAACCAAAAAGAAGTAAAAACGCTCCTTTTAAGTTTTTCCATATCTCCTGCTCCAAAAGACATTGATATTACTACACTGCTGCCCATACATAGCCCCATAATAATAGAAGTTAAAAAAACCATAAGGGTGTAAGAGCTGCCCACCGCTGCAAGAGCACCAGCTCCAATAAACTTTCCGACTATGATTGTATCTGCTACGTTATATAATTGTTGAAACATGTTTCCGATAATCATAGGTATCGCAAAGCGTAACATTACGCTTGTCTCTTTACCGCAAGTTAGGTCTTCAGCCATTCCTAACCAGTTCCGCTGGACACGGGACAACAACAGGTTAGTTTTATGTTTTTCAAGTGGATTTTTAATAAATGTATCCAGACCAGCATCATCCTTTTATTTCATATCGCAACTATAGGAAAAAGGCTGTGTCAATTGATACAGCCTTTTCAATATATGATAATAGTACAGAATCACTAAAAATTTAGCAAGCAACAAAAATAGGGTGCCCATCCTGTGGTATATAACGCTATAACCATAACATTTATATTCTCAACTTTGAACTTGGTAATCTATTCTGTTAAAAAATATCTTGTTAATATAACGCCCAATCCCATAACAATGGCAATAAAGACATAAAGCAGGAATAACTCTGCTTTTCCCATGTTTGCCCTCACTTGGTTGCCAGGATCCTCCTGATTTTTAAAATTGTCAGTGATTTCTCTCCCTTCTGCATCGTACATGGACGTTGCAACCAAACGAGGATTATACAAAGTATCATCTGTTGAGTTTTCATAAAGGCTCGTCAGCTCTTCATCAGAAAAGATCTCCAGGAACTGTTGATTTTCAACATTGAATTTGAGTGTTCTCCTTACCCTATCTTTTGCAAGATCACCCGGATTAGTATAGGCAGTAAAATCCAATCCGTAGTACTTGATTTCATCCGAAAGACTATATCCGCTTACGACATAATGTAACTCGTTTTTAATTTTAATAGGAAAAATCTGCAAAACCGAAGAATAATCGGAAGACCTGATTTTAGCACTAATAATCCTGTATCTTTGATTAAACCCCTTGACCAGAACAGCCGCTCCGTTGACATTGGCTCTTTCCTGATCCTTGAATGTAGCAACCAGCACGCCGTCAACCTCTTTTGTCTCCAATACGTAAGCATTAACTGATGGTTCAAACGGAGCGATAAATTCTGTTATGCCAGCTGCCAGATGACTTTTGTCATTGGTAAAATTATATTCCGAAGTATAGATCAGCCAGGACAATATCAATGTCAGGACAACACACAATACTGCGGCAAGAAGCCGAGCCCTTTTGACTTTCTTAAGGAATTTCAGCTCAATCACCGGCACTTTTTCAGTGTTTCCGATATCGGCAACCATCTGTTCATATACATTTTTACAATCATGACAGATATCCAGGTGCTCTTCAACAGCATGATTTGTTTCATCACTGGTCAGTTTCTCAATATAGTTGGGAAGTAGGTCCTGAACAATGCCGCATGTCAACTCTTTTTTCATTTCCGTCCCTCCTTCGCTAGTTTTTGTTTGCCCCGATAAAAAGTAACGCGCGCCCATGTCTCATTTCTCTTTAATATTTCACCAATTTCTCGGAAACTAAGCTCCCCTGTTAGTCTTAAGTACATAACTTCTCGGGTTTTTTCATCCAAACTCTGAAGTTTTTGATACAGTACGACTTTAGATTCATTTACTAAAACTGAACCTTCAACATTTTCTTTCGCTGGGAGACTGTCCGAAATTTCGTCGATAGGATTTGATGCGTATCTTTTCCTTTTTTTATTTTCTTTGAACAATAAATGCTTTGCAATCTGACAAAGCCAGACGGATATTTTACAGTCTCCTCGAAAATTACCATATGTTTTGATTGCTTGATAGAAGGTTTCCTGGGTCAATTCTTCAGATAAGTCGGCATCATGAGTCATGCAGAATAGATACTTGAAAACCATTTGAAAATAATCATTATAAAGCTTTTCCATATCCTGCACTCAATCACCTCCTACTAATAAGTGCTTAAAAAACATGATTCGTTACAAAGAAAATATTTTTTAAAAAAATATTCTTTATAAAGATTAACACAATGCTTTTTTATATCAAGCAAACAACAGCCCCGAATATAAATCAATAGGGTATTATCTTCTAACATTACTAGGAGATAATACCCTACTAAATCTATACCAAAAAAAGCACAGAAAGGCTTTAATTAATTAATTTACAAACTGCTCGGTAATACTCACTACATAACCGTCCTTTGTTTCTATCCTGAACGGTACTTTAGCAGCCATATCTGAATAAGTGTTCAGATAGCGGATAAATTCCTTCTTATCTGTAGTGCTATAAAATCTGTCTCCATCCATTCCAACAAAGTCATTTCCCCAGTCAATGAAGTTATATTTTGTATCCTCGTTTATCTCAAAGGTAAGGTTATCCTCCCTAGGGTTATGGATGTAGTATCCGTTTGGCATGTCGTAAGATTGAATAGCAAGCTCTTCTATCCTTTTGGTGTCCTCCAAGGTTATCCATTCAACGGGGTCGAAATGAAATAAATCGGGATAGGACTTAGCAAAATTGGATATAAAACCAATATATGTGCTTGTTGGCGTTTGCAAAAAATCATCCGCCGACGCATTATCTATCAATTCAATAATTTCACCATCACCGGGCTGGCCTAATGTTCCATAGATAAAATTCGAGGCAACATGGGATGGGTCAAGACGCCATGGATGGTGACCATTATCGCATTGTTTCTGTAATTCGGTGTAATAATCGGCTAATGAGCTTTCAACCTGAGGATCGTTATAATAGACCACCCCGTTACCATCCATCCACCTTTCCACACACCAAATGCCCTGGCTGCCTTTAATTGCAGGCTGTGATAATAATGCCTGAGCTGTTTCACCTGTAGAGAGTTTAAATTTTGCAATAACATGTTCTCCGGTAAAAAATTCCTGCGGCAAATATCCTGATGATTCCAAGAATTCTCTTAGGGCAATTTCCATACTCGATAACATATTACCCATCTCACCGGTCCAAATTACACCTAAATATTCAGGTTCTTTTTTCTTATAGGAAAAAACCATCAAAGGTTTACCCATGCTGCTGTCTTCCGTAATCCAGCCGTCTATCTCATTCATTCCTCCCGCAAGCATAACATTTTGGATGTTATCAGGTTTTAATCTGTATTCGATTGACCATAATTCAATAGGATTGTTCATTAAATCATCAAACACCGCTAATTTATTCAGGGATTCAATCTTATACTCATCAACTTTAAAATTTTGGTACTCAGCTTCTTCATAACCCTTAATAACCTGTTCTACATACCGATTTGCGTAATCCTCAACTGTAAGTATTTCATTCTTTGGATTGGAGAGTAGCCCAAAAGAAAGGGCCGCAATGGCAATCACCGCTAAAATGACAACCCAGAACACCGGTTTTTTGTAATTTATTACGTTTCTAATCCGGCCTTTAGTATCACCTTCGCCAAAGGCAAGAGGAGTAGCTCCTAAAGTCCTCCTTCCTGTGGCAAGCGATAACAGGGATGATGAATACTCTTTTTTTACCCCATCCCCCAGTTTTCTTATAACCGCCTCATCACAGGACATTTCCATATCCTTTCCACTTACAAAAAAGGCTATCCATACCAGAGGATTAAACCAATGGATACACAAGGCTAAATAGCTAATAATCCTGAATACATGGTCAAATCTCCTAATATGTATTTGCTCATGCAATAATATATAGTCCTTCTCAGATTTCAATAATGACATTGGCAGGTAAATCCTGGGGCGGATAACCCCAAGCACAAAAGGAGTGTCTATTCCAGGCAAAAGATAGATATTGTCCCCGTCATATACCGCATCTTTCAATTTTCTTTTCAATCTAAAGAGGGATACTAGGCTATAAAATAATAGTACCAAAATGCCAACCATCCACAGTATTGCACCTATATTAACCCAAATCTGCATAGGGTTTACACTCCCATATATGGTTCCTGCCGGAAGTGATGGGTTGGCAAAATAATCAACGCCTTGCATTCCTATTCCTGTATTAACCTGAGAAGTATGGGTATATAGAATTTCCCTTGAAATAGGTTTCGGATTAACAGGAATAAGGCTTAACATACTTTCAAATGAAAACGGGAATAAGAGTCTGAATAATGCCACAGCCCATAGGGAATAAGAAAAAATTGTTGGGGCTTTCTTCAAAAAAATCCTTGCTAACAGCACAAACAGTATAACTATACCGCCAATATAACTCATATTGATAACCTGTAAAAAGAACTTTTCCAACATATCTAATCCCCCTTATACCCGTCTATCAATCGTTGTATCTCCTTGACTTCCCTGTCGCTTAGCTTTTTACGGCGCGTAAAAGCCGCAATAAATCTCGGTAACGAACCTTCAAAGGTTTCCTCCAGAAACTGCTCTCCCTGTAACGCCAAAAATTCATCCCTCGACATCAACGAAATAACCGTTCCATCATTATTCTTAAATATTTCTCTGTCACAAAGTCGTCTAAGCATTGTGTAAGTTGTTGTCCGTTTCCAGTTAAATTCCTGAGCACATAACTCAGTAAGTTCCCGAGAAGTTACTGGTTCATGTTCCCAGATCAAATCGGCAAATTTTCGTTCCATTTCACCTAGTTTATAATTTTTCATAATCATGCACCTCCTGTCTACTGCCATTAGACAATGATAGTCTAACATCATTAGACAAACATGTCAAGTGTTCTAGGCAATAAAAAAAGTACTGTTTCTTATAATTATCAACTAACAGTACCGTATGGTGCCCATTATTATGCTTACGGAGCCTTCAAAGGTTCGATCAAGGGATCCTGATAAAAAACCTTATTCCTAATGAACCCATTGGCGGCTTTCATACAATGCTCGGGTAAAAATGTTAAACCGCCGAATTCTTTCTTTTCTTCACTATCACCGGCGGGGATAACCCTACCATGCCTTATGTCCTGGACATATTGGCACTTCCGATGATAAACACAATCCCGAGTATGACTGCAATGACAGCCCACACAACCAGGTCGACAGCCCAGATAACCAGGTCGACAGCCCAGATAACCAGTTCGCTGTACGTTCTCAGACTGACAAACCCAATCAGTGCAGCTAGCAAGTAGAAAATCCCAGCTGTGATACCGCCGCCTCTACTGCTTCTTGTTGCAATACCGATTATCCCCGCAATCAAAAACGCAGCAGAAAAAGTAAGAACCACAACAATACCTCCGCTTATAGTCTCGGAAGTGATTCCAATGTCATTATTCATAAGGCCATTGACTAATGACAGTAACATCCCGACTCCAAACACAAGGATACTGATAATCCCTATGATGAGTTTTACAGTTTTCATGGCACTCTCCTTTTCCAATTAATAGTTGTTTCAGTTCATTAACACCTCTTATAATATAACAATTATAGCATTATTAAAACATTTTAATTTTCAGAGGAACCGAAGTTTAAAAGATAATTAAGGCAGAAAACCCTATCACTTTTATTTTCTTTTAAGCTTAAGTATTATTATTCTTATAAAATAATATCCACCAAACTAGAATAAATAAATAACCTACAAATGCATAAATTGCCCAAAGGGAACCTTGCATTAAATTGACAATAAGGTGTTGAAATTTATTTGGTGATGATCTTCCTATATCATTAATAAAACTTATAGCAGGGACAGTAATCAGTATTATTAAATTTATTATGGATAATACCCGATTTCTTTTTCTCATAATAGCAAATATTGAAACACCAAATGTTATTATCAGAAAAACATAATAAATAATCCAAAACCAACCAGGTAAAGATGTTGTAGCTGGCATTTTTATCACCCTAGTTTATATTATTCTACACGTGCGCTATAATGTATTTTCAATACTTTATAGCAAAATAAGCCGAGGAAATTTGATCTGATTTACCGCAATTCGTTTATCGGCGGGTAACATTACCTAGATCAGATACTCCTAATTTTTGTACATATCCCGGTTTTGAAAGCTTAGCTTCTATTATTTTTAACCTTACCTTGTTTGGTCTTTGTGGATAACAGACGCCTGTACTTAGGCTATCAAAATAGACCAATCGCGGGTTTTGCACATAATGAAACACTATTTGAATTTCAGTGATTCTCCCTTGTATTATGCCACTCCGTTGTTACAACACAATTTCGTCCTTTGGCTTTTGCTTTATACAGAGCATCATCAGCCTGTTTTAAAACATCTTCGATATTGCTTCTATTATTAATGTCATCATAGGTTGACGCCACTCCAATGCTTACAGTAAAACTAATTTCCTGTTTCTCGTAAATCACTTTTATCCTTGACACAGCCTCCCGAAATTTCATTGCAGCACATTTTGCCTCATCCAAAGAGGTATTCTTTAAAAGTACAGCAAATTCTTCCCCTCCTAAACGTCCAGCAAAATCGGTTTTTCGGAAACTAGTCCTTATCATATTTCCCATTTTACGAATCACTTCATCTCCCGCTGCATGTCCAAATGTATCGTTGATGGTTTTAAAAAGATCTAGATCAATCATCAACAAAGATAACTTCTTATTATGTCTTTTGGCCCAAGATAATTCCCTTTGAGCCAACCTCATAAACTCTGCTCGATTATAAAGACCACTCAAGGAATCTGTGGTAGCCAAAACAGTTAGTTTTTCCTGAACCTTTTTCTTTTCTGTAATATCTCGGATACATTTAAACATCCTTGTTTTCTTATCATGGGGAATGCCCAAGGGCAATGTGCTAATCTCAAAGAAACGCTTTTCCCCATCAATCATCATAGAGAATTCCTGGGTAGTCTCACTTTTGAAAATTTCCAGCAACTCTGGTTCCCGATTAAATAAATGCTCTATAGGATAGTTATCTAATGAAATATTTAATGCTCCAAAAAAATCTTTAGCAGCCTTGTTGTAATCTATTAGCCTTAGCCCTGATTCCAATATCATCATGCCATCAGGACTGTTTTCAAAAATTGTTTCTCGAGCAAGAGCCTTTATTTCTAAAAAGTCATATTTTATAATGCCATAACCAATAATAAGTATAGAAATGGGCATTATTAAAGCCGTAAAATCAATTATCCACTTATCGTAAGTAAAAAATATCAATATGATTCCGATAAGAGGAAGTAGGGAAGCAAAAAAGAAAACCATAAATTGGGGTCTGGTGTAGCCAGACCATTTTTTTCGATATCCTAAATAGTAAATGATAATGGTCAGAAACAAGCACAATATAGTATAGGAAATATGAACAAAATACCAGTAACCTCTTTCCATATGCAAGGAATAACATCCAAAAAATTGTTTTGCCTCCCAATTCACGTAGAAGAGATGGTGCCAAGAATTAGTGAGCCGTATGAAAAAAGTACTTACAGGCACAAAAAATAGCACAACCATCATGCGCCTACTTAGGGTATAGATGGTCTTAGTATAAAGAAGAGCCACCGTCAGCCATAGTACAGAAATAAATGGTAAACCAAAATACTGAATCTGATTCCAAAAGATCAATTCTTGCAGATTGCTATTGTTGATAATCATTAAATAGCCAAACAAATAAATACCGACACATAAAATAAAGACAGAGAATACCTTTCGGTAGCTATTTTTACCTTTTGAAAAAAAGTAAGCGGCAAAAAACTGGGTTAATATAACCGCTACAAATAGGTAAAGACTTAGTAATAATTTCACAGAAAACACCTCAAGATATGTTTGAATCCTAGGCAAAATCTTCTTTGTTCCATAAAATTTACTATAAATATAAATGTTCGAGTAAAACTGTCCTTTTATTGATAACCACCAAGGATTCATTTAAGCATCGCATAACAAAATATTAACATTCTTTAACATATCTTTCTACTACCTATCAAATTATAACATGTTTTTTCCATGCAAACGACTAAGCCTAATAAAAACAGGGTACTACTCCTTAAAAATAAGTAACAATACCCTGTTTATTAATTGTTAATGCTTAATTTTATTACCCCTTGTTGATTACAGCGGCCTGGGCTGCTGCCAAACGGGCAATGGGCACCCGGAATGCGGAACAGCTGACAAAGTCCAAGCCTAACTTATAACATGTTTCAATAGACTCCGGATCTCCTCCATGTTCGCCACAAATTCCGATAAGCAAATTCGGTTTAGTGCTCCGACCCAGTTTCACAGCCATATCCATTAGCTTACCAACACCGTAAGGATCGATAGTAACAAACGGATTTTCCTTCAGTACCTTCCGGTCAACATAATGCTGCAGGAATTTCCCTTCCGCATCGTCTCGGGAAAAGCCGAAGGTAGTTTGAGTTAAATCATTGGTACCAAAGGAGAAGAAATCGGCTTCAAGGGCAATTTCATCTGCCGTTAAGGCAGCTCTCGGCACCTCAATCATCGTCCCCACACTATATTCAAAATTAACTCCCGTATCTTTCATTACCTGCTCCGCAATCTCTACGGTCTGCTTCCTAAGAAATGCTAATTCATTTACATGAATCACCAAAGGAATTTCTACTTCCGGGATGACCTTAACCCCTTCTTTAGTCAATTGGGCTACCGCCTGGAAAATTGCTTTTGCCTGCATAGCATATATTTCAGGATAAGTAATACCCAAACGGCATCCCCGATGACCCAGCATAGGGTTAAATTCATGCAAGGATTCTACTTTTTTCAACAAATTTTCCTTGTCTTTAATGAGAGCTGGGTCTCCTCCGGTGCATTTTAATTTAGTAATTTCCACCAACAATTCTTCCCGATTAGGCAAGAACTCATGAAGAGGCGGATCTAAAAGGCGAATGCAAACGGGATAACCTTCCATAGCTTTTAAGATCCCATAAAAATCGTTCTGTTGAAAAGGTAAAAGTTGATCTAAAGCTTTTTGTCTTTCTTCTACCGTTTCTGCCATAATCATCTGTTGCACAAAAGGCAGGCGTTCCTGCTGCATAAACATATGTTCTGTCCTGGTAAGACCGATTCCGGCCGCCCCAAATTCCCGAGCTTTTCGAGCATCTTCCGGAGTATCAGCATTGGCTCTGACGCCTAAAGTCCTGATTTCGTCCGCCCAGCCTAAAAACTCAGCAAAGTCGCCTCCCAACTCCGGCGCCAAAGTAGGCACCTTTCCTAACATCACTTGACCGGTAGCTCCGTCTATTGAAATAACATCTCCCTCTTTTACCGTTACGTCGCCCACAGTAAAAGTCTTCTGCTGGTAGTCAATTTTTATTGCCTCACATCCACACACGGCGGGTTTTCCCATACCCCTTGCAACAACAGCAGCATGGCTAGTCATGCCTCCCCTGCTGGTTAATACCCCTTGAGCCATAACCAAACCGTGAATATCATCAGGAGTGGTTTCTGTACGCACTAAAACTACTTTCTTGCCTTCTTTACCTTGCTTTTCCGCCTCATCCGCATCAAAGACTACACTTCCGGAAGCTGCTCCGGGAGAGGCGGGAAGACCGGTCGCAATTACTTCTAATTTGGCCGTGGTATCAATCCTGGGGTGGAGAACCTGATTAATCTGCTGAGCATCAACCCGAAGCATGGCCTCTTCCTTGGTGATCAAACCTTCGTGCACCATATCCACGGCGATTTTTATCGCTGCTGCGGCTGTCCTTTTACCGTTTCTTGTCTGGAGCATATAGAGTTTCCCCCGCTCCACGGTGAATTCTAAGTCCTGCATGTCTCGGTAATGTTTCTCCAGAAGCTGACCGATATTAACAAATTGTTGATAAACTTCCGGCATATCCTGCTCTAATGATGAGATAGGAAGAGGGGTACGAATCCCGGCCACTACGTCTTCCCCTTGGGCATTTATTAGGTATTCGCCATATAATTTCTTTTCTCCCGTAGAAGGATTTCTGGTAAAAGCAACGCCTGTGCCGCAGTCATCACCCATATTGCCAAATACCATCGCCTGGACATTAACTGCCGTCCCTAAATCATCGGGAATTTTATTATGTTTTCTGTATACTATGGCACGTTCGCTATTCCAAGAGCCAAATACGGCCTTAATCGCCAAAAGAAGCTGTTGATAGGGCTCTTGGGGGAAATCCTCTCCCGTATGCTTTCGATATAGTTCCTTATATGCATTAATAATCTTATGTAAAGATTCCACAGTTAATTGGTGGTCAAAGGTTACCCCCTGCTCTTCCTTGACTCCGGAAAGAATCTCTTCATACTCATGATGGGGCACGCCCATGGCTACATCGCCAAACATTTGGATAAATCTCCGGTAGCAGTCTAAAGCAAAACGTTCATTATTGGTAGACTTAACGAGTCCTTGTACCGTAATATCATTTAAGCCTAGGTTTAAAATGGTATCCATCATGCCTGGCATGGAAAACTTTGCTCCGGAGCGTACCGATACTAAGAGCGGGTTTTCCTTTACACCAAAGCTTTTACCAATTTGGTTTTCCAGATCTTTTAAACCTTTTTTCAACTGTTCTTCCAAACCTTCGGGGAATTTTTCCCCCACCAAATAATATTCATTGCAGGCCTCGGTAGTAATAGTTAGGCCAGGCGGTACGGGTAGGCCGATATTGGTCATTTCAGCGAGGTTTGCACCTTTCCCCCCTAATAAATCTCTCATTTCGGCCTTACCCTCATGAAATAGGTATACATACTTTTTATTACTTGACATTTTTCTCCCCCTTATAATATATCTCTAATACTTTGCCGGCAGTCTCTTCTACTGCTCGGTTTGTCACATTAACTACAGCACAGCCAATTCTTTTAAAAATACTTTCCGCATATTCCAGTTCCTGAATAATTCTGTTGGGGTTAGCATAATCAGCCCCAGCCCCTAAACCTAACGCCTTTAATCGCTCATTACGAATCCCATTCAATAATTCAGCATTTATGGTTAAGCCGATAATTTTTTTGGCCGGTATCTCAAAAAGCTCCTTCGGTGGTGCTACTTCCGGTACCAAAGGCATATTAGCCGCCTTAATTTTTTTATGGCCTAAATACATACATACGGGAGTTTTCGATGTTCTGGATACACCAATTAAAACGATATCCGCCTGAATCAGTCCTCGGGCATCTTTGCCGTCATCATATTTAACAGCAAACTCAATTGCCTCTACCCTGCGGAAATAATCATCATCCAATTTTCTTAAAAGTCCGGTTTCCATTTTAGGTTGCATCCCGGTAACCTTTGTCACAGCATCCATAGTCGGCCCCAACAGATCCACACAGGGGATATTGTA
Organism: Bacillota bacterium; assembly: GCA_050952465.1. Classification (GTDB taxonomy): domain Bacteria; phylum Bacillota; class Dehalobacteriia; order Dehalobacteriales; family Dehalobacteriaceae; genus DUPU01. Next base: position 209,770 of record JBMNKZ010000002.1, read on the forward strand.
TTCCTGGGACAAGCGTTTGATCGCGTCTCTCAATTCCTTAATTACTACGGTATAAGCGATCACGCTGTTGTATTTCATCGCCTCGGGAAATACCGCCTCAATGTCCGATACTTGAGAAACGTATGGTACCCGACAAATATTAACATGTCCCCCGTCAAACTGACTGCCGGCAGCCCTTGCTACCAGCTCAGCGGTTTCTCCCAGGGAATCGGATACAACAAATATAACCGGTTCACTTTTATGTTCTTTCATATACTCTTATTTATACCCCTTCCACCAGTTCCAGGAATATCCTGGTGATATTAGTTTTTGTAAACCTCCCGACTACTTCGAGCTTACCAAAGTTTGGTCCCTCCGTTTCACATGGCCGCACCACCGGAAGGCCATCCACCTGGTGTTCAATAATCTTTTTCGCCGCATCAAAAACAGACTCTTCCAAAGTGGTCGTAATAATATTGGGCATCCTAGTCATTACCACGTTAACGGGCATATTGTGAATGTCTCCCTGCCCCAATGTTACTTTTAAAAGGTCCTTTCTGGAAACAGCTCCTTGAAGAATTCCACCCTCGCTGACAATAAAAAGAGAGTCTACATCTTCAATAAAAAGCCTCACAATTGTATCATACACAGATGAGTCTTCTTTTACTACAATGGGAATAGATTTATAATCTTTTACTTTCATTTCATTAACCTTAGCGGAAAGAACCGTTCGGGTGTTATTACCCAGATAAGAATAACCGACCCGAGGCTTTGCATCTATTAAACCAGCCATCACAAGAATCGTCAGATCCGACCTTAAGGCTGACCGAGACAGGTTAAGGTGTTGAGCAATATCTTCTCCCGTTATTGGTTCGTTTTCTTTTACAATATTTATGATTTCAATTTGTCTGGCTGTCAGTTGAATAGTTGTCACCACCCCTCTAAATGCAACAAGATTACTAAATATGTTGTACTATTTACTTTATATATCAATATATTATATACTATATTCATTTATTACCTATAGGTCAATAGCATTTTTTTAGAAAAACTTGATAAAAGGGTTTCCACTTTTGAGGGGTAGCTTTCAATTCCACCTGTACAAAAAACTCTAAGGGGCGGTACAGAGACCGCCCCTTAGAGTTTCTAATAAATTTTGTCTGTCCTTAATCCCATGGTTACTAATCCACCAGCTGAGAAATATCTGCAATTTCTTTTACATAGTCGGCTATTTGTTTTAATAAAGCTAAACGGTTTTCTTTTACCGCTTCTTCTTCTACCATTACCATTACGGCAGAAAAGAAATCATCAATAACACCGCTTAATTCTGCCAAAGCACCTAAAGCCTTTTGGTAATCTTTCTCCTCCAGGAATTTATCTGCTTGTCCCCTTACTTTAATAAATTCATGATACAAACAGGATTCTGCAGGATCAGAAAAAAGTTCCTCCCGAACCTTGCTATGCTGGGCATTTTTTGCTAGGTTAGCCGCCCGGGTAAACCCGGCAATCAATTGACGGAACTTGGCACTCTCCCGAAAATCGCTAACGGCAAAAGCCTTTTCTTTGATCACCCAGAGATTGTCTACTTCTCCGGCTAAAACAGCGTTAATCACATCATAGCGCATTCCTGACTCAGTTAGTACATTATCCATTCTTTGTTGGAAAAAGGCATGGATATCTGTCCAGGTTTTTTCCTCATTATTAATAAAATCAACTTGCTCCTGAAGCAGCCGATATGACTCCTGCACCAATTTCTTTAATGATAACTCCAAATTGTGCTGTAAAACAGTATGGACAATTCCTAAAGCTTGTCTTCTTAGAGCATAAGGGTCTTGGGATCCGGTGGGCTGAATATCCATTCCAAAAAAGCCTACTATACTGTCCAGTTTATCCGCAATAGCCACAGCTATCCCCGCCTTGGTTTTTGGCACTTCATCTCCGGTAAACCGGGGCAGGTAATGCTCACGAATCGCCGTGCTCACTGCCTCATCTTCTCCGGCATATCGGGCATAGTATTCACCCATAATCCCCTGAAGTTCCGGAAATTCGTAGACCACATTTGATACTAGATCAGCTTTGGCAAGATATGCCGCTCGACCGGTGGCATCAATCTCTTCCTTAGAAAATCCTAATTCCTCCCCGATAAATTGAGCCAATTTTTGTACCCGTTCTACCTTAGAGGATAAGCTACCCAATTTTTCATGAAAAACGATACTTTGCAGTTTAGCGACATTATCGGCTAGGTTCCTTTTCAAATCCTCACGGTAGAAAAATTCCGCATCCGCGAGCCTAGCGCGCAAAACCTTTTCATTTCCGGCTGTGACAATTTCTATATGCTCCGGCAAACCGTTTCTCACGGTAATAAATTTGGGGAGTAGCGTCCCATCTTCTTTAAATACAGGAAAATAGCGTTGGTGCTCCCTCATAGGAGTAATTAACACCTCTTGGGGTAAGTCCAAATACTTCTCCTCGAAACTTCCGCATAAAGCTGTGGGATATTCCAAAAGATAGGTAACCTCATCCAGTAACTCTTCATCCTGATGCACCTGCCCTCCATTAAGCCGGGCAGTATCCAAGATCTGCTGCCAGATCAATTGTTTCCTTTCGTCCTGGTCTACAATACAATAATTCTCTTTTAGTTTAGAGATATATTCATGGGGAGCAGCTAATTCTACTATCCCCTCTCCAAGGAAACGGTGACTTTGGCTTTCCCGTCCTGCTTTTAGCCCCTCAATTTCCACATCCAGTACCTCGTTGCCAAATAGAGCCACCATCCACCGGATGGGCCGAGCAAACTTCATTTCTAAATCGCCCCAGCGCATTGGTTTTGGAAAGTACAGCTTATGCACTATGTTTAACAGAATGCCCGGAAGCACCGTTTCAGCAGGCTGTCCCATACTCTTTTTCGTGGCAAAAACATATTTACCCTGGGGAGTTTCTTTTATTCTTAATTCCTTGATATCAACACCCTGACCCCGGGCAAAGCCCAATACCGCTTTAGTGGGATTCCCATCAGCATCGAAGGCCGCCTTTTCTGAAGGCCCTTTTACTTCCTGGGCTAAATCCGCCTGGGTTTCAGCCAGTTCCTGTACCATTAAGGCCAGCCTCCTGGGAGTGCCATAAACATTAATCTTCGAAAAATCCAGTCTATGCTCGTTAAAGCCAGCTTCCGCCAGCTCTCTCATTTGTTTCAAGGCCGGCCCCATAAAACGGGCAGGAATTTCCTCCGTCCCTATTTCAAAAAGTAGATCTTTCGCCATCTATCTTATGCCTCCTTCGTTTCTATCACATCGTTACTTTTCACAGCTTTTTCACCAAATTCCTTCAGGGGAGCAAGTCCCATGGCCTCTCGCTTTGCCACATCTTTAATTAGGGGAAATCCTAAACCCTCTCGCTGTTTTACATAAGCGATACTAACCATCTTGGCCAAGTTACGTACCCGGGCAATATAACTTTGCCGCTCTGTGACAGAGATCGCCCCCCGGGCATCCAGGAGATTAAAGGTATGGGAGCATTTTAGTACATAGTCATAGGCCGGCTGTACCAGGCCCTTTTCCACTACCCTTTTAAATTCCTCTTCATACATTTCAAAAAGTTGGAAAAGCATAGCCGTGTCGGCAACCTGGAAATTATAATAGGAGTAGTCTACTTCTGTCTGATGGTGGACATCACCATAAGTAATGCCGTCAACCCACTCAATATCAAAGACGCTGTCTACCTTTTGGATAAACATCGCCAATCTTTCAATCCCATAAGTAATTTCTCCACTGACGGGTTTACAGTCCAATCCCCCGAACTGTTGAAAATAGGTAAACTGGGTAACCTCCATTCCGTCCAGCCAGACTTCCCAACCCAGGCCCCATGCTCCCAAGTTGGCCGATTCCCAATTGTCTTCCACCAAGCGAATATCATGCTCCTCCGGCCTAATCCCAATCGCACGCAGGCTGTCCATATACAATTCCACAATATTGTCCGGTGAAGGCTTCAGAATCACTTGGTATTGATAATAATGCTGCAGCCGATTGGGGTTTTCCCCATACCGCCCATCTGTAGGCCGTCGGGACGGTTCCACATAGGCTACATTCCATGGTTCCGGCCCTAAGGCCTTAAGTGCCGTGGCCGGGTTCATGGTTCCCGCGCCTTTTTCCATATCATAGGGTTGTAGAATTATGCAATTCTGTTCCCCCCAAAATTTGTTTAATGCTAAAATTAGATCCTGGAAATTCATCTTGTTCCCTCCAAATTTTTAATATATAAAAAGCTCCCGTCCATGCAGCATAAGCTACAGGGACGAGAGCTGATTCCCGCGGTTCCACCCTGATTGACATCAAAGTCCATCTTTTTCTTTGATAACGGAGGAATCTCCGTTTCAGGTTACTTGTCCATTTCACCCAAAAAGCTCCTAAGTGCCTTCTCCAGCATCACCTGCCGTTTCCCACCATCCCGGCTCTCTTCCCTAAGTTACTAAAAACTCAATTTTTTCATTGCCGCTGGATACTTGTCTTAATCATCGCAACATAATTCGTTTAAAATAAATATTTTCTTAAACTGTAACAAAATTAGTCTTAAATGTCAACGTCGTTTTCGTCCTCCTGCATTATAAAATTCTGATCTTTTTTTACTTCTAAAGAATATTTGTTCATTAATGCCGCTACGGAGCCTAGGGCACCAACGGCAGCCAGTCCGGGGATGGCTAAAGCACCTACTAATCCAAGGACACCTGCCGCTGCCGGTACCTCTGCCACCTGTTTACCATCTTTTAAGACTCGAATCTTTGTCTCCCTGCCTTTTTGTACTACTTCCTGGAATCCATGCCAAAGGTTATTTTCCTGCCCCTTGGCATACTCATTTGGTATATCATCTTGGTTTTCCAGATAAATAATGGCATTCAGCACATCTCCCCTGCATTTCTCCAGGGCATCCTTAGCTGCTCTATAGCTGACTCCCGTTCTATGCTTAATTTGATCTATCTTTTTTAGCATCTCATCCATTTTTATCACCTCTAAAAGCATTTATGCCCGAGGAGGGATTTTTTTATGCGCCGGAGATTTTACATCATTAAATTATCTTCTCTTCCTCTAATTGTTTAATCTCATCGGTTGAAAGATTTAAATAATCCTTTAATATCACTTCATTATCTTGACCTAAGACAGGGGCCGCCCCATAATTTGTTATTGGTGACTCACTAAATTTAATGGGATTACCCGGTACCTTTACTTTGCCTATGCCTGGTTGATCTACTTCCTGGATCATTTCCCGGGCAATTACCTGGGGATTATTAACGACCTGTTGAATATTGTTGATGGGGCCGCAGGGGATACGTTGTCCAAATATCTCCAACCATTCTGCAGTTGTTTTCTTTTTTAATTCTTCTCCTAAAATACTAAATAATTCTTCGTAATTTTCCGTACGTAATCTATTAGTTAGAAACTTCGGTGCAGATGCTAAGTCAGATCGCTGGATTAAGCTGCAGAAATTTTTCCACATGGTGTCATTGCCTACCGCAATAATAATATAATCATCTTTTGTATCAAAAACTGCAAAGGGGGTAATGGAGGGATGTCTGTTTCCTATGGGCTTGGGGGGTTCACTATTTACAAAATATCTTGCTAAAGCATTCTCTAAAATTGCCACCTGGGAATCCAACATGGCCACATCTACCTTTTGACCCATCCCGGTTCTATTTCGATAATTAAGGGCGGATAAGATACCGATGGCTGTAAAAAGACCTGCCGTAATATCAGCAATTGATGATCCTACTTTGGTAGGCGGGCCGTCGGGAAAACCCGTTACACTCATAATACCGCTTAAACCCTGCACAATTAGGTCATAGGCCGGTCTCTCACTATATGGGCCACTGTGTCCAAACCCGGAACAAGCTGCATAAATCAGCCGGCTATTAAGGGATTGTAAAACATCGTAGCCAAGACCTAGTTTTTCCATGGTACCAGGCCGAAAGTTTTCCACCAGCACATCAGCTTCTTTAACTAAATCCTTCAATATATTCTTGCCTTTTTCTGTTTTCAGATCTATGGTAATACTTTTTTTGTTCCTATTGATACTCAAAAAATACATACTAAAATCATTTAAGAAAGGGCCAAAAGCTCTGGCATCATCTCCCTGAAGAGGCCGTTCAACTTTGATTACTTCCGCCCCCATATCTGCTAGAAGCATGGTGCAAAAGGGCCCTGCCAGAACCCTGGTTAAGTCTATGATTCTTACTCCTTCAAGAAGCTGCATTTTTTCTCCTCCAGTTTTTGTGTTGATTTTTACCAGACTAACTTGGCTTAAGTCTCCCGCATTATTGGGGAATATTCCTTGAAGAGTGTGTCCCCTGGCAGCTAACGGCAGGAGCCAAACGCCAACTAAATCATGCATTAACAATTCTAGTATTCCGATTGAATAAAAGATTCTCCATCAGAATTAAGAACTTGTTTTAATAGTTGGATAACTTATATAATTTTAAAGCTAATTCAATACATAAACGGTCTTCCGGGTCTGTTAACTTTAGCTGCAAAATTTCTTCAATTCTTTGGATGCGATAAATTATAGTATTATAATGGGTAAACATAGCCTTGGAAACGGCTTTTAGATTTCCATTAAATTTAAAGTATACTTCCAGGGTCTCCATTAAGTCCCTGTTATTATTGGAATCATATTCAATCAAAGGGGCAAGAATATCCCGGCAAAACAAAGAGGCCTCTTCACCTGCGGCGACCATGGATAAGATGCGATAAACACCGAGGTCATCAAAGTGAATCACCCGGTCAGTGTTAACCAAGCCCGCGGCAATAATTCCTTTCCTCGCCTCCAAATAACTTTTCCATAGACTTAGGGGTTCATGGTACGCCCTACCAATGCCGATAATTAATTTGGTATTTTTCAAATAGGAGTCCATATAGGATAAAAACTTTCTGCATTCAAAGAAGATTTCACTCTTGGCTTTGCTGAGAGATGTTGTCCGAAAAGGATAGAGAAAAATGAAACTATTTTTCCTTATGGCACAAAGTATATCTTTGCGGTGATTCTTAAAATAGGTTTCAATTACCTTTCTTAGACGTAAATTATGTTCCTCATCTGAAACCTCGCCTTCATTTACCCCTTCCTCCTGAACAAAACAAACTGCATGAGGAATGCTGGTGTTAAACCCAAAATATTTAGCTTTATCCAGTGCCGCCACCCGCAATTGGGATTCCGGAGATAGCAGATCCTCAATAAATTCCTGTTGATATTTAGACTGAACATCTAATACTGCCCTTAGTTTTAACATTTCCAAGGCAGCAAAAGCGGTGCAGTTCTCAATAGAACGAAAATCATTTCTCTGTAAAGGCTTTGCCCATTCCCAAATAAAAATATTACCAAGAATTCTGTTCCCAGCCTTAATGGGGAAAATAAAAGATTGCACATTCTTTCCGTTTAAACAGTCCTGAAACTGCTCATATCCTTGACTGGGACTTTCACTATATTTCTTTTTCTTAACTGTTTCTTCTAATGTCTGGACAGTTAAGTTATCATCCAAGGAATCAGCTTCACTTTGCTCAAGGCCAAAGTCAGCAATTAAAACAGGGTTACCGATAATCCTTGCTAGAACATGCACTAATGCTTTAATACCCCCATCATTTAGGACAACATCCATCAACTGGCGGTGCACATTTTCACTATGTTTTAGAAACGATAGATATTTGTTAAATACGTAGGAATTAACATTATTAATTATTTTGGCGAAAGAAGTGTTTTCCGCAATGGTAAACAAGGGTAATCCCACTTCATTGGAAAACTTCACCATCACATCCGGGATCTGATCTATATATCTCCCTGGTTTTATGCCAATGGCTGATATGCCTTTGTGATAAAGATCCGGCAGCAATTTTCTCTTAGCTTCCTCATCATCCTTAATAGAGTAAAGGGTAGTAAGCAAAAACTCCCCTTCACTGACCCAATTAAGAATATCAGGCACCTCCATCACATTAAGTTGCCTAATTTTTCTATTTAGGCCTTTTTGGCCAGCGATTAGCTTTGCTCCATCCAGTAACTGATTATCGATCATTTCCTGAACGCTAATACCTAAGTCGTTTCCCATCCTACCTCCCCCTTGTTAAGTAGATTCATTTATCCACGCTGAAAAGGGCTCTGAGCAGGTTTTAAGATATGTTCTTGATATACCTCCAAATTTCGATCCTCTATATGATTAAAAACCATTTTATTATGGGAACCAAGAGAAACATATTTTAGCGGTTCATGGTCCAGTACCGCTGAGATAATTTCATCCCCGCCCCGAGCTTGAGCTAATTTTTCTCCGATGGGACTGATGATCATGCTGCTCCCAAAATAGAAATTATTGGCTGCATCCGCACCCACCGCATTAGCTCCTATAAAATAAACATGATTATCATAAGCACGGGCATGATTAGTCAGCGACCAGATATCATAACTTCTTAGAAGAGCAGATGGCCGAACAATAATTTCCGCTCCCTGAACAGCCAATACCCTGCTTAATTCCGGAAAATCACCATCATAGCAAATAATCATACCAATCTTACCCAACCGAGTTTCGAAAACCTTCGCTTCACGGCCTGGTGTTGTCCAGCCTCCGGCTGAAATATTTTCTGTAGGAAAGGGGTGAGTCTTACGATAAATTCCCACAATATTTCCTAAGTCATCAATTAACACCGAACTATTATATATAACACCCGGCGTTTCACCACGTTCGTATGTCGGGAAAACTACATGAACCTTTAATTTCTTTGCTGCTTCAACTATTTTTTGGGTCATGGAACCGGGAATAAAGGTTACCAAGTTATAGAACTCCTCTAATAACATTCCTGGCGCAAATCCCGTAGTAATTGTCTCAGGATATACAACCAATTCCGCATGGTGCTCTTTAACAGCCATTTCTAACCAATGCACACACTTTTCGATATTCTCTTCGATTGCATATGGTTTTACAGAAATCTGTGCTATTGCCACTCTCAAATCCCGCTTCATAATTTTCCTCCTCTATGCGGAAAATTTCCCCCTCTGAAGAAAGAAATTCGCCGAGGGATAAGTAACTTCCTTCCCCGTTAATTACCCCCCGACATACTTTTTTCTTTATTTCACTGTAAGATACTAAAATATACTCTGTTTATTCTTCATGGAATGCAACAATCCGGCAAATACTGGACTCTCCACCTTGTAAACGCCAGGGGAAACAGCCAATGGTTGTTCGTTTATTTAACAATTTATCAATTTCTCCTCCCACACACTCAGCATGGATAATGTTTAGGTGGAATAACTGCGTGTGCATTAATTGATAATGACTGGCCGGAAACATTTCTTCCAGGGACTTTCCGTATTTTTTCAGTAAATATTCATTTGCCTCTGCCGCTTGAGCCGGACACCACTCCCGGATTTTTGTATTCATAGGGTAATCCGCTGATCCGCAGTCTACACCGATCCATTTAAATTTCATTTTTTTACACCAATCAGCAAATTCCATAGTGGGGCCAGGGTGCTTCAGCATATACCTCATTTCATCCGCTTCCGGCTGATCCCAGGCATACTTATGATACCCGGTATTAATGATTAAAATGTCTCCTTCCCGTACGTCCACCCGTTCCATAATATCCTTGGAAGTATAAATGCCATAATCCTCAGCGATATCACTTAAATCTACTACTACTCCTTCTCCCACTAATTCATTTAGGGGAATGCTGGCAATATCACGCCCATGGGTACAAAAGTGCAGAGACCCATCTAAGTGTGTACCCACATGCATACTGTGGGTAAGCAGCTGCCCATTTGCTCCATTAGGTGCTAATCGTTTAAAAAACTTAATCTGCAGCGGTTCATAGGTAGGCCATGCGGGTGTAAGGTGGCTTAGGTTATCCGTCAAATCATACAACTTTACATTTTTTAAAAAACTCATTTTTCTTCCTCCCTTAATAAATATATATTTTTAGATAGTTAACCGGTAACAAATTTTTAACTTGTTCCTACTATTTTTCAATTACCTCCTTCTCTTCTAAATTCATAACAAAGGCCTCCAGGGCATCCTCAAAGCATTTCATCGGGGGAGTTACCAACCCCGCTCCAATCTGCCCAACCCCCGGATCCTTATGGGCAATACCGCTATTAATCTGAGGAACAATACCGGTTTCAATTACCTTACGTAAATCAATACCTGTGGGGCCTTCCTTTAAAATCTAAATAAGGGATTTTAAAGACATTGCTTTCCGCAACTGTGATTTCATACATGCGATTAGTATAATTAACGGCATCGGAAGCAGACCCTCCCACAAACTGGACAATGGGCTGGGGCAGCGGCTATGGCAAATCCACTCGATTCCGGCAGTTTCCGTAATCGCACTGTCCCCAATATCAGGATTCGCATCACGCTGGCTAAAGCCAGGGAAAAATAAGCCTTTTACTTGCCCTGCCCGGCCCGGTAAACCAACGATCTCCTAAACCACTTACCCGAATACCTAAATTCCGTTCCATTACGACATAAGGTAGTAACAATAGTACTGTATTCAATCTCCATGACCGGGCCTGGAGAATACACTTACAAGCAGGCATAGTGAGATTAAGGAAAGAAATGGTCGTTACTGTTAATAAATTTAATTACCTGCAATCTGCTGTTCTTTTGGAAAACTAGTTTCCATGATCGCAGGTACAATTTCCCTAATCAGGAGTGATGTACCTGCCCGATTCCGATTATGGCCTTCATCCCCCATCTGCAGGGCTTGGGTCAATCATGGATTTTAAATCGATTTCTCCGTGTATCTCCAGAGCTTGTTTCAAAACAAGGTGGCTAATCTCTTTTTCCATCCATGATAAATGTTCAATTACATCTGCACTATATGCTCCAAACCTTAAGACCTTCTCCCAGTCCCTCATTAAAAGTGCAATAAGTCTGATGACCATATGTCTTTATCTTTAATTATCCACACAGGCATTGACGGCGAAACAACGCCGGCCATAGGACCTACGGCCTGAATGATGGTGACAGGGACTAAACTTAATTTTACCTCGACTGAGCACAGTTTTACCCGCTTCTTCTTCATTTTGCGCCCTCTTTTCATAGATTAATGCCCCAATCACAGCACCTTTTAAGGGCCCGCTCATTTTTTCCCAGGTGATTGGGGGACCGGCATGAAGAATGGTGTTTTCATCCATATCGGGAATATCTTCTATTGCCGTTCCAATCCCAATTAGCATAGGCTGGCTTTTAAACATCCTTTCAATTACAGTGTTGATTTGCTTTTTCAATTAACTCACTAACCATTTAGACACATCACCTTTCACCTTAGTTTTGAAAGCAAACTTAACATTTTTTTGTTTCCCCCCGGCACAGGTACACTCCAGTTAACTCTAGTCACTTGAATATTTAAACCTTCCAAATCGTCGGCAAAGCGATCTAATCCGAGATTAATCACCTTAAGCGGTTGCTTAAATAACTTGGATATTGGAGAACGCATATCATTTCTGTCCTTTCTGTAATTTTTGTCGATCATCTTAAATGCATACCGGGCAGCCTGAGCATTAGTTTCTAAAACAACTACCCCATTTTCCCTAAGTTGATCTACCTGGCTCTCATAAACCTGGGGATCTCCGTGGGTTCCACAAACCGAAGCAACAATAGAATAGATAACCACCCCGTTTCTTGGCCTCTTTTTTAGCACTAATGATGGCAGGGCAGCATTTCACCTACAGGATCAAGACTGCATCCATAACCTAACACAAAATCCAATAACACCAAAGCTATTTCTTTGTCTTGAATTTCTCTCAGCATTCTCTCTCTTCTTAATGTAGGGTCAATCATAGGATGTGGTTTACCAACGGTAAATTCATCTTCTCCAAAGTCGATGGCAGTATTCTCCTTACTAAGGTGGCTATTAGCAAGTTTAAACCCTTCCTTTAATGGGATATTTGAGTAAACATCAAGGCCTGCTTCCTTCCAATAATGCATTGCCTCATAACATAAGGTACCCCCGGTGAACCAAGCTCTTAGGTACTTTTGCTCTTGACTCATTTGAGCAATTTCTTTTTCCAAGATTGATGCATATTTTTGGGCATCTTGCTCTTTTTCGGAAACTTCTTTATGACCGGCCAGCCTTAGGAGGGCAAATGCTGTATCTTCCAAGCCGTAACAAAATGTTATATTTTTATTATTGGAAGTAAAACTATTTTGATTACTACCCAAAAAGGAAACTACTACTGGTTTTTTACTGTTTTCAATAGACTTTAATATTTTTTCAGCCACAGCAGGGGAAGGTGGCTTTGAAATCACTCCGATCACATCAGTTTCCGGATCCTCAACCAATGCTTCTATTGCCATCAGCATGGAAATTCCGCCCACTTGAGGCCTTAAGTCTCTGCCACCGGTACCAATCGCTTGGGAGATCCCCATGCCATAACGACCAATGATAGAAGTCACTTCCTGAATCCCTGTGCCGGATGCTCCGACAATACCAATATTCCCCTTGGGGACAACATTGGCAAATGCCAACGGAACCCCATTAATAATTGATGTCCCGCAATCCGGGCCCATGACCAGCAAGCCCTTTTCCCGACCAATATTTTTTAGTTTTACTTCATCCTCGATCTTCACATTATCGGAGAAGATCATCACATGCTTCCCCGCCGCCAGTGCTTTCTCCGCTTCACCTGCTGCATAAGCTCCGGGAACCGAAATCAATACTAAATTAGCATCAGGTGCTTGTTCCATGGCGGCACTTAATGTCGAGGGTAAAATCCCTCTGTTTTTTACACTTCCTTGCTTTTTGGTGAGCAGTTCATCAACCTTTTCCCTAGCCAGTTCAATGATCTTAGCATCCTTTGCCTTTATCGCCACAATTAAGTCATTGGGGGTAGCAGCATCGATATCCGAAACATACATACCCACATTTTGTAACAATTCTTTATTCATATCGGTACCCATGGCGACCATCGCTTCTTCTATTCCTTCGATTTGTTGTAAACCATTTGTTACTTGCATCAAAGCAACACTATCATAATAGCTTCTCTCTCTTATCTCTACATGAAGCATTTCCTATCCCATCCCTTTCTCATTTAGCCTGCACTTAAAATTGCTTTCAATGTCATTCCTACCCCAGTCAAGATATCACTTCCCGAGGTACAACCTATCTCTATTACTTTCCTTACTTGATTTCGAAGCATTTCTTTGCTGGATTTTTTATTAACCAAGAAAAACAGCAAGCAATTTAACTCCCAAGAGTAATGACCTTCAGAAGCCTGATATAGATACTCTCTGCTAATATCTGTAGTCTTTTCATCTGCAATTTGCTGTGTTTTTTTCTGAATCAAGTTCATTTTCAGCCTATGATCCGGCCAGTAATTTAGAACCGCTAAACCCCCAAGTAAAAAATCGTCTCCGGAAGGGGTAAGACCTGGTCCTAAACCAATCATCTTTTCCATCCCCAAATATAATTTTTCATGATTTTTGTCTCTGATCCCTTCACACCATTCACTTAAAGGGAATAAAAAATGTTTAATTAAATTGTTACTTTTATTTACCCACAAACCGGCTAGTCCATCTAAATTAGCTTCATTTTTTAATAAGGTACGTAATTCTTCATAGTTAAAACTAATCTCCTCCAAATCAGCGGACTCCGCCACGGAAAAAGGACTTGACAACCATTTTACAGTATTAGTAAAATCAACATATAATAAGTCGGATATCACTAAACTGCCTTTGGTTAAATAGACGGTGTCACCCATTTCCAATGGTAGTGATTTGAAGTTTTCTTCCCAGTCTAAATTAATTCCTCCGGGAAGCTTTGAAACATTCTTTGTCGCTAGAGTGAGCAAGCGCTGATTAGGTAAAACAATATTTATCACCTGCTCAAAAACAGAATGGATCTCTCCTATAAGATTTTTATCCAGATAGGATGCTGCGATATCCCCCATAAAATCAGCTTTAACAACCAGCATAGCTATTGCTCCACATCATAAAGTCTTATTATAGGTGTAACATTAAATAGGTCGTTTGTTTAATTTGTTCTCAGGAGAGGTGACCGGGTTAAAATAACCTCTCCTAAGAACAATTTTTTTAGGAATTACTTAAAGTTTAAACCTAGCTGGGCAACTTCCTCTTTCACCTTGTTATAGGTATCTAGCCAATGTTTCTTCGGCACAACGGTTTTAATATCATATACTTCCGGGAACGGCTGGCCAAAGTTGGGGTTATCAAATCCATGTTTATATCTTTCAAACAATTTCAAGACAATTTCATTAGCCTGCTCAGGGGTTAATTTTTGTTCAAATACTGCAATGGTTACTTCAGCAAAGAACCGTACTTCTAATCCACTACAATTAGGATAAACCCCATTGGTGGCACCAAGGGAATCAGTATGCAATGCACTGGCTTCTTGTGCTACAGCTAAAGCAGCAGTTTCAAAAAGAATTTCTTCCGTACCGGCTCCTGCTGTCGTCCAGGCATCAGCAAGTAAGGCGATGGGAGCGTTCTGGGCAAAAGCCCTTCCCACAATACTATCAACCCATAAACTTTCCTTCGTGCTTACGGAAACATATTTATTATGAATAGGATGGAGACAATGCATATCTACACCGTAAGCTGCAGTAGAAAGAATTACTGCTGCCGCTAGAACAACAGCTGCGCCTTCGGGACCACCGGCAAAACCGCCAATTATTGGGTCAATTAAACTGGTAGTAAAGGCTGGGTACTCATAGCCGGTAACCACACGGGATAAGCGAACGTTATCGGTTTTTAACTCTGACAATACCGGAATCATATGAGAATCACTGCCCCGCATATAACGTTCATTACAGATAGCTAATGTTCCTAATTCTGTGGCGCTGCTTTCACCTGCTGCATAAATATGCATGCCCGGTCTTCCGCCACGTTCCAAAGCTTCCCTTGCCCACAATAACTCCTGGCGAGTGGCTCTGATTTCTAACGGACCGCCGGTTTTTACATCCATGCCCTCAACGGTAACTAAACCACCGGTAATCATAATATCCATTAATGGTTCTTTCACATAGGACAAGGTGATGGGAAAAAACAGTTCTTCCGGCAGGGGGGTACCCGGGCATCCACCACATACCGTCATGCGATGCCCATCATTAAATCTTCTGGCCCGCAATACCCTAGCATCTTTACCTTGACCTAAAATCATTTCTTGGGGTGCAGATTTTAAAGCAACCTTTAATTCATCCTCAGAAAATTCTATGACCCGGCTGGTATCAGTGCACAACATTCCCATTTCCAAAGCTAATTCCATTGCAGCTTTAAAGAGATTATCAGCCATTTCCACATCACCGGTAACAATGACATTAGGATCAAATTTGATGCCATACTCTTTGACCAGTTTTGATGTAGTCTTATAAAGCTTCATATCAAATTCATTTTCTTTCATATAGGTACCATTATCAGCTCTACGTAAAACTTCATAAATGTTTACCATATCTTTCTCTCCTTTATTAGAAAATGTTATTTTAGTTGCATTAATTCTTCAACGACCTTTACAGCTGCCCGAGCATCCCGACCATATCCGTCAGCACCTACTTGTTGAGCGTATTCTTGAGTTACGGCACCACCGCCCATGATTACTTTAAATCGGTCTCTGAGTTTACGCTCTTCTAATAACTTAAATAAATCAACGGCAAAGGGTAATGAAGTAGTAAGTAGAGTAGATAGCCCAATGATATTTGCATTTACCTCAAGAGCCTTATCGATAATTTTATCGGCTTTCACATCATGACCCAGGTCATAAACCTTAAATCCGGAAACGCTTAAAATAGTACATAAAATTTGCCGTCCGATATCATGAATATCTCCCTGAATATTTGCTACAACTATACCAACATTAGAACCAGTGGATACATTCATCTTTTCAATCTCGGGCTTTAAGGTCGCCATGATTTTCTGCATAATCTCTGCGGCCATAATCAGTTCCGGCAGGAAGTATTCCATTAATTCAAATTTGTCCCCTACTTTGTTAATACCCTCGGTTAAAGCGGCTACAATTTTTAAGACATCGGTTCCCTCTGCTAATGCCTTATTAACTAATTTTTCCGTCTCTTCTTCATTGATCGCGACCATACTGGCACAGATTTCTTTTAACAAAGTTTCTTCTTTTGTCATTTAATTCCCTCTCCTTTTTCAAATTTTGACTTTATGTTAACTTTCGCTTATGCACTATACTTAAATAACTTTTTTCACCCTGAGTTACTTTTTTGCTGCCCGCTCAACGGCGGAAATAATACTTTCATAACCGGTGCAGCGACAAATATGCCCACTAAAGGATTGGGCGATCTCCTCTTTACTGGGGTTAGGATTTCTCCTGAGTAAGGCCTTACCAGCCATCAACATGCCCGGGGTACAAAAACCGCACTGCACTGCCCCTTCCTCTAAAAATGATTCTTGCAAGGGATCTAACTTGCCGTTTTTGCCTAAACCTTCTACCGTTTCCACTTCCCCATTATTTGCCTCGATTGCCAAGACAATGCAGGATTGGACAGGCTCACCATTGAGGATAACAGTACATGCACCACATTCCCCAATCTCACACCCTGATTTTGTACCGGTAAGTCCGATCTGGTCCCTTAAAAGATGTAATAAAGTCTGACTGGATTCCACCTGGCCTTCCCATTTTGCTCCGTTTACTGTCAGTTGAATATTATGCTTCATCCAATGATTCCTCCTCTAAACGGTACTCCAGAACAGATAGTTTATCCAAAGCCAGCTCCATTAAGATGCCGGCCATTTCCCTTTTGTACTCTGGCGTAGCCCGGATACTTGTTGCTCGGGGTGAAATAACTTGAGCAAATACTTTCTTCCCTTCCTTTACCCGGGAACGCACCAAGGGCCCTTGCTTTAAGATATCCTCCACCGGTTTTACGCGCACCGGAGTTGGTGACACGGCGCCGGCAGCCACCCGGATTTCCCTTGTCCCGTCGGAAAATTTAGTCCCGGCAAGAACCGATACACCTATGGCAGCCAGATCCATTCCTTTAATGCGGCCCCGCCGTAAATAGGTTGATTTAGTTCCTGGGAGCAGACTAGGTAAAATAAACCCTTTTACCAATTCTCCGGATTCTAATGCTACCCGGCCAGGACCCAGCATGAATTCTTCTATTGGAAGAACGCGCAGCCCATTTTTACCGATCACTTCCACAGAAGCATTAAATATCGCTAGTACCGAGCCTGTTTCTGCACCGGGTGACCCATTACATATGTTTCCGCCTAAGGTCGCTCTGACTCTAATCTCATAACACCCCATTACCGAGGCAGCTTCACTAAGGGCACTATAGTGATTAATAATTAGGGGGTTGTTGGCTAACTCTTTCATGGTAGTTAAACTCCCTACCCAAACACTTCCGTCATTAAGTCGTTTAATCCCTTTAAAATCAGGAAGTTCCTTAATATCAACCACTATTTTGGGCCTAATTTTGGCTTCTCTCATCTTTAAAATCAGGTCGGTACCTCCTGACAAGATGTATGCTCCTTCTTGTTGTAATAAGGAAACTACTTCCGTAACATCGGCCGGTTTAATATAATCAAATGACCTAAGCATTTGTACCCACCTCCCCTTTTCCATCCTTTCTGCCGCTTTCTTTCAGCTTCTTAAGTATTGCCGCAGCATCCATAGGGAGGGTAAAAAAGTCAATCCCCAACGCATCATAGATCGCATTGCCAATAGCCGGAGGGACTGAGCAACATGGATGTTCTCCTAATCCTCGAGCACCATAAGGACCATTTTCTAATGGGGTTTCTACGAAAATAACTTTCATTTCTTCCGGTATATCCAAGGAAGTTGGTACCTTATAGTCCGTAAGTCCGGCATTACGCATTTTTCCGTCCTTACCAAAGATAATTTTTTCCGATAAGGCAGAACCCATGGCCTGAACCATGCCGCCTATGATCTGTCCCTTCGCTGACATGGGATTAATTATTCTTCCGGCATCAATGGCAGTTACCATCTTTTTAACTTCCAGATCCCCCGTCAAAAGGTTGATTTCTACTTCCACCCCTTGGCAGCCGAAGGTCCAATCTGCAGCATTATTACCCATCCCGGTTTCTGGATCCAGATTGGTGATACCTTCAGGAACAAAACTCCCCGTGCCAATAATAGGATTACTACCGGCACTGCCGTCAGCATTGACGTAACCCAGAGCCAATTGGCAAAGGGGTATCCCATTTTGGGGCTGATCCTTGATAAATATCCGGCCGTCTTGATAACCCAATTCAGATGTTTTCACTTTTAATACTTCAGCCGCCGCCTGATTAGCTTTTTTCAAAAAGTCCTGGGCCGCCGCTACGATGGCATTCCCTACTGCCCAGGTACTATGGCTGGCTACAGTCTGCCATTCATATGGAGATACTTCAGTATCCACATAAGGAATTACCCCGATTCGGTCAACCGCTATGCCCAATGCTTCCGCGGCAATTTGCGCCATGGTAATGTATAATCCCTGTCCCATTTCCACTGCTCCGATACTTACCGACACTGTTCCGTCTCCATGCATTTTAAGTACCGCAGAGGATTGAGCAAAGGAAGGCATGGAGGGGGATTTGTAGAAAGCAGCAATACCCTTTCCTCTTTTAAGATACCAAGGGGCAGCATTTGATCCCTCTGGTTTCTGGGGTTCATCTTTGCCTAACCCTAGTTCCTGAGCAGTTTTTTTAATACAAAGCTCTAGGTTGCCATTATCTTCTCTCATAATTTGACCAATGCTGTTGGCCTTCCCGGCACCTAAGCAATTTTTAAGGCGAAATTCCACGGGACTCATCCCCAGTTTCCGAGCAATAATATCACGCTGCCTTTCACAAGCCCAGTGCACTTCCGGGTGTCCATAACCGCGATAAGCACCTAAGGGAGGATTATTGGTATATACCCCATAAGAGTCAACATGAATATTTTCAATATCGTATGGCCCAACGGAATTATAACCGCAGCAAGTAACATAATGGATGCAGTAATCACTATAGGCTCCCACGTTCCAATAAATGGTATTTTTCTCTCCAATAATTAATCCCTCTTTGTTAACGGCAGTTTGATAATGGCCTACCATCCCCCTGCCTAAAACAGTACCCGTGAATACCTCTTCCCTTTCCAGCACTAAGCGAACATATCTTCCGGGAACAGCCCGAGCAATGATCGCAATCAAAGGCTCTACCGTAACTTCTGATTTTCCGCCAAATCCACCACCCAATGGGGGAGCAAATACTCTTACCTTATGGAGGGGAAGATCCAGCATGTCCGCAATAGATTGCTGCACCACAAATGGCCCCTGGGTAGTTGACCAAATATTAATGCCATCTTCCGGGAGAAACTGGGCAATGGCCCCATGTGGCTCTAAAGCCACATGAGCATTAAGAGGAAATGTATATTTATTTTCTACAATCAAGTATGCTTCTTGGAAGGCCTTTTCCACATTGCCTTTTCTCAGCTTATAGTGGTGAATAATATTCGTGCCGACTGCCGGCCGCATATCCGAGCGGAGAGCATAATTTTCTTTATCTTCATGAATCAGGGGGGCATCAAGTTCCATTTGAGCTGATACTTCCGGATCAGTACAAGCTTTTAATGGTTCATATTCAACAACGATTTGGTCTAAGGCCAAAACTGCTGCTTCCTCGCTGTCCGCGACCACCGCAGCTACCGGCTCACCCATAAATCTGGTTTTTCCCTTGGCTAGCGGATATTGATCATTGACAACAAACCCAGTTCTTTTCACGCAGTCATCACCGGTTACAACTGCCTTAACCCCCGGCATTGCTAATGCCTTGGAAGTATCAAGATGCTTAATTAAGGCGTGGGCATGTTCCGACCTTAAAACTTTTGCGTACAACATACCAGGGAAAACCATATCTGCTAAAAACTTAGTTTGGCCAGTTATTTTACTTCTGCCGTCACAGCGTTTGATGCTTTTGCCAATATGCAAAAAATCCATTTTCAATACCCCACTTTCTGATACGTTGTAACATCCAAATAAATGGATTTATAAGTTGCGTCCAATTTTGCTTTCATTTAATTTAGCATTATTTAATGTAGCTTTCTGAGCAATCCAGTATAGGATAGCGGTAATCACCAAGGTAGGATAAATAGCTCCAAAGGTATCTCCCATCGGTAAAGCCCTCATTACTAAACAGATAACAACACCCACGACCCAAACCGCAATACAGGTCCAGTTGACTCCATTGGAATACCAATAATCGCCGCCTACTTTTGCTGATTGGGACCAATCATAACGGCCTTTTCTCAGGACGAAGTATTCAATAATCAGAATAGCAAATAGAGGTGTGAGGGTTGCCCCAATATAATCAAGAAAATACATAAAGGAATCTAAGAAGCTGCCTACAATTAGGGGGACTAAAGAACCGATCAGAGCAATGATGGCCACTACCCAAATAGCCGTAAAAGTTTTAATTTTGGGGAAAATATTTGCTGTGGACATTCCCGCAGCATAAATATTAATGGTATTTGTGGTTACAGTCGCCATAACCAATACCAAGAAAGCAACCCATCCCAACCCAAGGGAACCCATGATCGAAGACGGGTCAGAGGTATTCGGATCATACACACCCGTAATCATGGTGGCTGCAATCACACCTAGAGCCCCGGTTAAAGCAAACCAGAAGAGTGAAACATTAGCCCCCAGAACCGGCGCAATGGTGGAAGTAGATTTATTTCTAGCATAGCGGGTAAACTCGGCTATCGCCGGAACCCAACCAAAGGTGAAAGCAGCCAAAACATCCAGGGCGCGTCCAAAAGGCATGCTGATATCGGTGGGCGGACGCCAGGCGGTTATTTGTTCCCAGGAAAAAGTTTTGAAAACTACAATTGTCATCCATAGAGTAAGAAAAATCAATAAAACAGAGGCTACCCTTTCTCCGATTTTGATGGAGCGGGTTCCCCCAATAACGGTTAAAGCGATCTGCATCACGCTTAACAGAAGAATACCTATCACCATACCAAAAGTGGATCCTGCTTCACCATAAGGGGCCCAGCCAAACATCCCTTGAAATAAGTAACTTAAAGAAATAGCCGCAATAAATGTATTTACCGCACACCACCCCACGAATTGGATGGTATTAAGAGTTGAGGGAAGAACGCTGCCCCGAATACCGAAGGAAACCCGGGCAAGTCCCATGGTAGTTGTCCCTACCTTATAACCCATATATCCAATCAGAGCTAGAACTAGGTAAGCAATGGGGTTTGCAATCAATAATGACACAATTGCTCCGGAAAGGCCCAGGGCGGCGATAACACCTCCGGTGTACCACGACCCGGTACAAGCATTTGCCCCCAGCCAAGTAGCAGTCATATCCCAAAAACCAAAGTGTTTATCCTCTATTGGCACCGCAATTTCAACTGGATATTCTTTAGTAGGCTCACTCATTTTTTTACCCCCTAACACATTTTACCTTAACCCCTTGCCAGTCGATTTAAGTAACGCTTTGTCTCCGTAACTGCAATTACCCTCCCTTCTTTTATCACATAACTACGATCCGGGCGCAATCTGATTGCATCCTTAATGCTGTGGCAATCTAAAACCACTAAATCTGCCCGGGCATTGTGTTTTAATCCATAATTATCTGCTTTTAGGATTTTTGCTGCATTATTAGTCATCATCTCAAAAACCTGTTCAATTTCCTTAGGCATGCTCATATGTGCCGCATGAGCCGTAACAAAGGCCACTTCTAACAGATCACCGTGTCCGAAAGGATAAAAGGTGTCTTTGACACAATCCTGTCCAAAGGATACATTTATTCCCCGCTCCAATAGTTCTTTCACTCTGGTAATCCCTCGCCGTTTTGGTTGTTTATCAAGCCTGCCTTGGAGCATCAAATTTGTCACCGGGTTCGTAATCATGTGAATCCCAGCTGCTTTCACCTTATCCATTACGTATTCAGCATAAGCATCATCATATGCAGCAAGTGCACATGTATGGCCGGCTGTAACCCGACCTTCCCATCCCATTTCCATCGCCTTATCGGCAATCATTTCTAATGTCCTGGACTCGGGGTTATCTGTTTCATCCACATGCATATCAATATCCGCATTAAAAGCTTTGGCAATCTCAAAGACAATATCCACATGTTTTTTACTGGCTTCAGAAGAGTTTTCATTAGCCGGCATACCGCCAACCAAATCGGCTCCTTCTTCCATGGCTTCCCACATTAATTTTTCTGTTCCTGGATCCTTAATAATGCCTTCCTGAGGAAAGGCCACGATTTGAATATCCATAATATCAGAATAGAGTTTCCGCGCCTCTTGTACTCCTTTTAAAGGCATAAGCTTCCCGATGGAGTCCACATCCACATGTGATCTCATCCTGGTAGTCCCATTTTGGGCAGCCAATGAAATTACTTGCCCTGCCCGCTGGACGATATCATCAATAGTATAGGAAGCTTTCTTTTCCCAAGTAATTTCAATGGCTTCCGTTAAAGTGCCGCTTACATTCTCCCTCACCACGTCTACAATCATAACTTTATCAAGATGTATATGAGGATCTACAAAGGCTGGGGTGACCAATCTTCCTTGCGCATCTATTTCTTGCTTCCCACGATTAGCAATGTAAGATTCCAGTGCAATTATCTTACCGTCTCGAATGCCAATATCAGTTAGTTGTTCCGAGTCAGTTAATTTTGCCCTCCTAATTATTAAATCCATAATCTTTGCCCCCCTTTTTATAATTAAAGCCCTTTAAACTTGGTAAATATATAATGTTATTTTCTATTTTTTTAATTATTTGCCTTTGTGATTAGATTACAAAAAGCAGACTGTCTTATATTTTTAAATCTCTATCCAAACCCTTTAATTTATTTGTAATATTAAGATATCTGATTTTTTCCGTTTATCAACATGTTACAAATGTCACATGCATATCTAAATAAAAAACCTCGTCACTGAAATTCAGTAACGAGGTTATATTCTATAATTATTAATTTATCAAACTTTTTAAAACTTTTTTTGCTTTAACTGCTCTATCTAAATGATATTCTAAATAATTTTCCAAGGATTTTTCCAACTCTATCCTCTGTGCTTGGGAAATCTTTAGGCGAAAAACCTGCCTGGGATCCATAGCCAGTAGCTTTTGCATGACTAAAATCGTTCCTGAAGAAATACTGCCTTTCCTTCCTCTTTCAGCACAACAATTCTCGCATACAATACCTCCCGCCTTCGGGTCAAGGAAAAAAGCCCCTGATCCCAACGTCTGCTGGCAAATCATGCACCTGGACAAGGATGGCTGATAACCTAATAAATAAAGCAGCCGGATTTCAAACATCCGGCACACTATTTCTGGATCATCACCTAATAAAAGTCCCAAAGAGAGGAGAATGGTAAGAAATAGTCTCTCATTAGGTTCACGCTCCGGCACAGCAATTTCCAACAATTCAACAAGGTAAGAAGCATAGACCATTCTGTCCAGGTCTTCCTGTAAACTACCATAAGGATCAATATTTTCTGATTGCGAAATAATATCCAGGGAACGTCCCCGATAAAGAAGCAGCCGGGTATGAGCAAACATCTGAACCCCTCCCCGGAGACGGCTCGCCGGCTTACGCACGCCTTTGGCAATGGCCTGAATCTTACCATATTCCTTAGTATAGAGAGTCAAAATTTTATCCGCCTCACCAAAATCCCGGGCCCTAATAATAATTGCATCAGCAGAATATAATTTACTCATAAAAATCCCTTCATTTTTATGTTAACTGACTGATAAATATTGACGCCAGTCCGGTATAAATTAAGAGTCCTGTAATATCAATGGATGTGCTGATAAAAGGAGCTGAAGCTACTGCCGGATCAATGCCCAGTCGCTTAAACACCATAGGCACAAAAGTCCCCATCGTGGCTGCGGTAATCATGTTGCCTAAAAGAGCACCCCCCAACCACCAAGCCAAGTAATAGGCTTTTTTGCCAGAAAAAAGCCACCAAGGTAACTATTAATCCGCAGATTAATCCTACTGCCATACCTACCATGGCTTCCCGCCCTACCGTAATAAACAGTTTCTTCGCATCTACCTGACCGGTGGCTAAACCACGTACAGTCAAGGTGGATGATTGGGTACCTACATTTCCTCCCATGCCGGTGAGAAGGGGAATAAAATAAGCAAGAGCAACCACAGCTTGCAATTCTGATTCCAAACCTCGGATTATTCTTCCTGCTAATAATCCCCCGGCTAAGGTTATCAATAGCCAAGGCAGCCGGGAGCGCAAGGAATTCATGATGCGGGCAGACAGATTTACCTCTAAATCGATTTCTGCCGTACCGGCTAAACGAAAAATATCTTCTGTTGCTTCTTCATGAATTACATCGATGACATCGTCTACCGTAACAATTCCCATAAGGCAATTATCATCATCAACCACCGGTATCGCCAAAAAATCGTATTTGGTCACGATGGCTGCCACTTCCTCCTGGTCCATATTCACATTTACGCTTTTAACCTTATGGTGCATAATATTTTCAACAATTGTGCCGGGATTAGCTACTATCAGTTCCCGTAAAGAAATTACTCCCACCAGCTGATTCTTTTCATTAACCACATATACATAATAAACCGTTTCCGCATCAGGGGCAATTTCTCTCAATACCTCAATCGCCCGTTCAGCGGTAATATTTTTTAAGATTGCCACGTATTCCGTGGTCATAATCCCACCAGCGGTATCTGCCTGGTATTCCAGAAGCTCCCGCACTTCTACGGCATCTTCCCTTTCCATCAAATTTAGGATTTTATCCTTTTCATGAACAGGAAGTTCTGCCAAAAGATCGGCCACATCATCAGAATACATTTCGTCAATAATGGCAGAGGTTTTTTCCGCACCCATGCTCCTAAGCACTTGAGCAGCTAATTCAGGGTCAATCTGGTTTAATACCTCGCCGGCTACATCCCCAGTCAAAAGGTTAAGAACGGGAACAATTTCGTCAGGCTTAAAATCCTCAACAAATTCGGCAATATCCGCAGGTTGAAATTCTTGCAGAAGTTTTCTTGCCTCGTCATGTCTGTTTTCTAAAATATGCTTTCTTAAGATCTGATAAACTTCTACTGTCTGCATGACAAAATAGACTCCTTTCTACCAGGAGCCTCTCCTAACGGACAGATCTCCCGGCATATATTTATTTGTGCATCTACTTCCAGGGTCACCGTCCATTAATTGATCCCACCTCCTAGTAGTTGGTAAGTTAAAGATTTCTTTTATCAAAGCCAAAATTTCTTAAAGCCACATCTCTATTACGCCAGTCTTTTTGTACTTTTACCCATAATTCTAAATATATTTTGGTGCCTAATAGATTCTCTATATCACTTCGCGCCAGTTTTCCTATTTCTTTTAGCATGGCACCTCTTTTGCCGATAATAATTCCTTTTTGAGATTCCCGTTCCACATAAATAGACGCTCCCACATAAATCATATTTTCGGTTCTTTCCTTAAAATCAGTAACTTCTACTGCTATAGAATGGGGAATCTCATCTCTCGTTAAGACGAGAACCTTTTCTCGGATTAATTCAGCGACAATTGCTTTTTCCGGCTGATCCGTTACCATATCCTCAGGATAAAACTGGGGCCCTGACGGCAAATATTTTTCTAAAACAGACAATAAATAATCTACATTATCCCTTTTTAGAGCAGAAACAGGAACGATCTCAGAAAAACTAAACCTATTCTGATATTTATTGATTACCTGCAATACCTGCTCTCGAGGAATTAAATCAATTTTATTAATAATTAGAAAAACAGGGGTACTTACTTTTTCCAGTTGTTTAATGATATACTCTTCTCCTGCCCCGAATTCTTTAGTGGCATCCACCAGGTAAAGAATGATGTCAACCTCATTCAAGGTTCGCTCTGCAACCGTAACCATATATTCCCCCAACTTATGCTGGGGTTTGTGCATTCCCGGTGTATCTATAAAAACTATTTGACAGTTTTCCTTAGTATAAAAACCTTGAATTTTATTTCTCGTGGTTTGAGGTTTATCCGACATAATGGCAATTTTTTGACCAAGAATGGAATTTAAAAGTGTCGATTTCCCTACATTAGGCCGGCCAATAATAGTGGCAAATCCTGATTTATAGTCAGTCATTTTTTCCTCCCTTTGGTTTTCCCAAGGATTCCTCGTGAAAGAAGCAAGGTAACAAATTGGAAACCTTCTCTATCATGTACTCATCATTAATATTTCCCATGATAATTTTCATATCCGGATTGAATTCTATTAAAACTTGACGACAGGCCCCACAGGGAAAGGTAAATTTTTCAGAATCCGAAGTAACGGCCAGGGCGACAAAATCTCTGTAACCGGCGGCTACAGCGGAAAAAACTGCTGTCCGCTCCGCACAATTAGTCAGACTAAAAGATACATTTTCCACATTACAGCCGCTAAAAATTTTTCCTTCTTTCGTAATTAGAGCTGCTCCCACCCGAAAACCGGAATAGGGAGCATAAGCATTTTCCTTAGCCTTTTTGGCTAAAGCTATCAGTTCTCTCTCTTCCATCATTTCACACCTTACACACCCTATTAATATTCTACCTTGTCGCTCTTTGATACGATTTCAATCCAGGTCTGCCCTGGCTTTAACTGAAATTCTTTCCCGTCTAAATCTAAGTAATTAGTCTGTTTTCCTTCATCCTTAACCCAGCGGCCCTCTAGACCTTTGCCGTCGGAAAACAGCCAAGCTCTACCTTCTCCCACTAACTTTATTTCCAGGCGCCCTTCGTCATCGAATGCATGAACAGTGGTTTCCTGAACAATTATATTGGCGGCTGTCAATTGTTCTTCTGTTTCTTGATCAATATGGGGCTTATCCGAAAGAAATCTTTGATAAAGCCCGGTTTGGCTGTCATGTTTATAAACCACCCGCATATAAGGATAGTTTACCGTAACCTCGAGTGCTTCTTCCCCCTTTGGCACCTCATCCTCTGCTAAGAATGAAAAACCTTTTATATCTTTCTTTTCATCCCAACCCCTTCTTTCAATTTCCTGCCATAGATTCTCGCTGCTGCTATAAAGATTATGGGGGGCTTTACGTTTTTTGTCCCGCCAAAAACCTCGAGGGTTGAACATTTCATTAATATGATCCACATCTTCATTTTTGAAATAAATCTGTGCCTGGGGGCTTTCCCCCGCATGGATATACACCCCGTACCACTCTTGTGCTAATTGGGCTAAATAAGGGCGGGCACTTCTAATCGGCCCAATTTTCTCCGCCCGGCCGTGAAAATACAGGGCTAGAAACCGGGTAATTCCCCCCTCGGCAGGTAACTCATAGATTAAGTCTGCCGCATTTAATCCTGACTGAGGCCGGGCTTTAGCTAAATTATCAATGGTCACCACCACCGGACGAAGAGGTAATTCTTTTAAAGGTGTCCCGTCAATAGGACATATAAAAGGCAAAATCTCCTCGTTTCCTTCTTCCTCTGTCAATTCTTCCCTTACATCCCCAGATACAGGTACCTGTTTCTCTAGAGGCTTCCAAAGAAAAACACCAAAAGCGATAATGATAATTAATATGAAAATAACGACGTAGTGAACATGAGACTTCACGCTATTCCCCCCAAATTAAAGCCCAGACCTTCGGCCCAAAAATTATTCCTCCAATAATTACTGCACCAAGGCTTGCTAAAAGTACCGCACCGGCAGCCACATCTTTGGAGATTTTCGCCAGAGGAAGATATTCTTCCGTATACATATCAACAACAGTCTCTACAGCGGTATTAATAATTTCCAATGTAATCACAAGGACAATTGTCAAGACCAAAATCAAAAATTCCGCTTGAGAAACGTGAAAAAGGCCGGCGGCAATGAATGTCCCCAAGGCAAACATTATATGTATTCTGATATTTCTCTGAGTGCGTACAGAATAAATAATGCCATTTACGGCAAACCCTAGGCACTCCCAAAAGTTCCTTGCCTTTTTAATCATCCTTAACCTTACCTTATCTGGATAACCCTAATTGTGAGAGTATTTTCTCTTCCCGTTCTCGCATATCCTTAGTATCAGATTCCGTGAGATGATCGTACCCTAGAAGATGAAGCATACCATGCACCGTAAGAAAACCTACTTCCCTCTCTAGGGAATGGCCATACTCTTCGGCCTGTCTTTGGGCTGTCTCCAAGGAGATTACAATATCCCCTAAAATATTATTATCTTGCAATACCAGAAACTCCGGCACCTCATCCCCTGACATTTCGTCCTCCATGGCAAAGGATAAAACATCGGTAGGCTGATTAATACCCCGATAAGTATAGTTTAAGTCCTGAATTGCTGCATCATCTACCAGCAGGAGACTTATTTCCGGTTCCTTCTCCAATTGTTCCTCTTCAATTACCTTAGCTGTCACTTGAAAAAGAAGTTTTTCCATCTCCGGTGTAATTGCCACTTTGTCCTGCTGGTTCTTTAATAGCAGTTCCACTTTGAGTTCCCCTTTCTGTTTCCTTCAAACTTTGGTCAGGAACCTCCACTTTCTTTATATTCTTAGGCTTTCCCTTTTCCATTTCCTTAGTAACCTGATCGGGATATTCTATTCTGCTATGAAAGATTCCGTTCAAGACCCGCACAAAAGATTGGTTAATTATATCAATATCCTTAAAGGTCAAATCACATTCATTTAATTGGCCGTCTTCCAGCTTGGCCTTAATAATTTCCCGCACTTTAGCTTCTAAAATTCCCTTAGTAGGTTTCTCCAGTACTTGGACTGCCGCCTGAACACTATCCGCCAGCATAATGATGGCAGTTTCTCGGTTTTGGGGCTTCGGGGCCTGATAACGAAAATCCGATTCCAGGATATTCTCCGACTTATCCCCTTCCTTAGCTTTATGATAGAAGTAGGAAACCAGGCAAGTCCCATGATGTTGTTCGATAATATCGCGGATGACCCGGGGAAATTTATATTCCTTGGCTAATTCCACCCCATCTTTGATATGGGAAGTAATAATCAAGGTACTTAATGTGGGCGTAATTTTATCATGGGGATTCTCCATGGCCGGTTGGTTCTCAATAAAAAAATACGGCCTTTTAATCTTACCAATATCATGAAAATATGAGCCGACCCGTACCAACAAAGAATCAGCCCCAATGGCATCAGCCGCAGCTTCCGCCAGATTTCCCACTAAAATGCTATGATGATAGGTTCCGGGGGCTTCTACCATCAGCCTTTTTAAAAGAGGGTGGCTGGGATTGGACAATTCCAGTAGTTTTACGGGAGTGGTGATACCAAAGGCAGTTTCCAAAAAGGGCAGTGTACCAATGGTCAAGACTGATGCCAAAACTCCGTTAATGATACCCATTGACGCCCCAATTCCAATTAAAGATAGAGGTTGATTCCAAATTAAACCTAAAACAACAATTGTTAAAGCACTGGCTAACCCAATATCCACACTACAGCGGACTAAATGGGATCTCTGGCTCAGCTTGGCCACCCGATAAACACCCACCAGACCACTGATAATGGCGACCGTCACATAAACCACCTGGCCGTTGGTAATAACCCCCATAAGTAACCCCAGAACCACAGTAATTAGCACTGCCGTCCGGGTATCCATCAAAATTGCCATGAGCATGGAACAGGCTGCCACAGGGATGGCGTAGCCCAACTGAGCAGCTATCTCCGGCTTGTCAGAAATTTGAATAGCGGTAATTATCTTTGCTATTACTAAAGAAACATTAATCAAAAGCCCCAAGAGAACAATGTTGGATTCCCTCTTATGAAAACGGGACTTATAACCCTTCAAATAAATTATAACCAGTCCATAAATAATAGCCACAAAACCAAACAGGCCAATAAAAGTTAAAACCGGTGTGCTGGTACGCTGCAGCCCTAAAAACTGTAATGCTTCAATTTGTTCCGGGGTAACAACGGTTCCCTTTTCTACGATTTTTTCTCCCGGCCGAACTTTGACCTGTACCGGTTTAACTCGAGCCAACCGATTTTCTACTTCTTGAGCTGTGGCGACCGGGTCATAGATCCTATTTGGCTCAAATTTTAACTGTTCCACAACACCTTTTAAAAAATCCTTTAAAGGAGCTGCGATTTCCAGAGTCTCAATATTCGCTAATATTTCCTGATTCACGGTGTCCAGTTCTTCTTCCAGTACACCTTCTTCCATATTGCCCTTGACGATGCTTATTAATTTGTCTTCCAACATCATCATGGTACCCGCGTCCGCATTAAGCAATAGTTCCGTAGTATTTGCCGGTAGTGGTTCTACAAAAAGAGCATTAATCTTTTCCTTCTTTTGCTCCGGCTCCAGCTCATCATCCTGTTGGATCGGTGTTAAAGCGGTAAAAACATTCTTAATCGCCGATTCCAAATTAGCCACAACCTGAGAATTAACCTGATAGATGGGAGCTACACCTTGGGCAGCGAATCTCCTTGACTCCCCTGTTTTTAACTCACTGGTATAAGTAACAGTAGCACCACGATAAAAAACATCCTTTTGAGCAATTTCTCCTGCTTCCAAAGTTACTTGATCCGGTATAAAGTTGGTTGACAATATTATGAAACTGAGCAGAAAAAAGATAACCCACCAAAGGACACGGCGGGTAGTATTATTCCGAAACAGTCTCATCAGCGGAAACTGAACATAAAGTTCTGATAATTTACCCTTGGTCATCTCATATTCACTCCTTAGGAGCTACATTTCATTTTGTTCATAGGCATTAATGATTTTCTGTACTAAGGGATGCCGTACCACATCCGATTGAGTCAAATAACAAATGCCGATTCCTGGAATGCCCTGCAAAATTTTTTCTACTTGCAGAAGCCCTGACTGATGTCCCTGAGGCAGATCCACCTGGGTAATATCTCCGGTCACCACTGCCTGGGAGCCAAAACCGATCCGGGTTAAAAACATTTTCATTTGTTGAGACGTGGTATTTTGAGCTTCATCCAAAATAATAAAAGCATCATCTAAGGTACGGCCTCTCATATAGGCCAGCGGAGCGACTTCTATAATACTTCGTTCCATATACTTCTGAGCGGTTTCCATACCTAAAACGTCATATAAGCTATCATATATAGGCCTTAAATACGGATCTACCTTATCCTGCAAATCACCGGGCAAAAAACCTAGTTTTTCCCCCGCTTCCACTGCCGGCCGAGTTAAAATAATTCGCTTCACTTCTTTATTCTTTAAGGCCAGAACAGACATGACCACAGCCAAATAAGTTTTTCCTGTACCGGCTGGCCCAATGCCAAAAACAATGCCGTTTTGCTTAATAGATTGCATATATTGGTACTGCCCCAAAGTTTTAGCTTTAATCTGTTTGCCCCTGGGGGTAACATAGATAGTCTTAGTTAATTTATCCGCAATTTTTCCTTGATCTTGTCCAGCAATACTAAGAGCATAATTGATGGAAGAAGGGGTAATTTGCACCCCTGCCCTTACTAAAGTGAGCAAATGTTCAAAAACCTGTCCTGCTTTTTTTAATTCTTCAGATGTACCGGTAAGAACTATTTCATCCCCTCTGGCTACAATGCCCGCTTTAAGGCTTTTCTCCAACAGCCTTAAATTTTCATCCCGATGTCCTAAAAGATTAGCAGCTTGTCCATTGCTCCCAATAGTAATCTTAAGCTCCTTTGTAACAGTCAAAAAGCAAGTCCCTCCCTAATAATAATGAATATTGGAAAATGTTTTCTTCTCATTATACATTTTTTTTAATCATTACTCAATGGGAAGAAATTTCCCAATATCCTCTTCTGTTTCAATAATAACTAAGGCTCTTTTTAATCCCGACCCACTTTCTTCTACCGGCCGAACATCCTGTTTTATGATTTTTGCCTGGGAGGGCAGCTGCCGCTTTACTGCCATTAAAGCACTTTGCACCGCCTGATACCAGGCTCCCTCCTCACCCCAGTTTTTTTGAAATACTTTTTCCTCACGATAGGTTTTAATGGATATTTCGACAGGTGGAAATTTACTCCTGCCCAGATTTATTTTTTTTATTTGCATCTCATTTATACTCAATTGATAGGGGGATTTCTTCGGGCCCCAAAGTGTCACTTCCTTTTCGCCCCAAATAATCGATATCGACCGAGTGCTTTTTCCGGTCAGTTTTTTTTCCTTTTCTACTAGCGGGCATTCCCCATAACCCCGGTACCATACCTTTGCTCTCACGATCCCATCTGCCTTAACTAATTCGGACTGATAGGGAATAGATGCTTCCCCCGTTTCAGGTGCTTCGGCTTGGGGTAAAATTATCCCCGATATTAAAACCTGACCTTTAGAAACAGTTTCCCCGGGAACAACGCGAGGCTCTCCCTTCATTACTAAAATTTCTTTGATTACCCCATCTTTAAACGCAACAATATTACCAGGAGATTTATCTTTTTCTCCCGGTTCCGGCAACACTTTTTCCACGATTTCTATTTCCACCTTGGTACCTTTGGCCTTGATCGCTACCCAGGTAAGTTGGGGAATATGATTTAACAAATGCTTTTCCGTCTCTTTAAAATCCATCATCCATTTTGGTCGGCCAATAACTACCCCTTTTTCCGCCGCTAAGCGTTTCACCATTTGTGGACTAATATTTTTCACCGGCTCTTGGCTTGTGACTTCAATAAAAAAAACAAACGACGAAAGCAAATAGAGAGTAGCGATAAATATCAATGCCCCAAAGGCAAGCATTTTTCTTCTTTTAAGCTGCTTAATCTGAAAAGGCAAACCTATCCTTCCAACAATCTTAAATCGACAGCGGCTTTTTCTTGCCACATGTCGTAATGGCTTAATATAGGAGAGCTGCACCCGGGCTCTAACGGTACCATCTTTTTTCCAATGTATATCCCAAATATGGATACCTCTTTGGATGGCAAAGTTAATAAAACGCTCTACTCCATCTCCTTTAATGGTGATTATTACATAACCCAAAAGATAATACAAAAACTTTTTCAATTAAAGCCTCTCCTTAACCGGTAATAGTAATTTTAATTTCACTAACTTCTCCGCAGATCTCAATTTCGTCTAATTGTACATTTCGGAGTACCAAATTAGCACCGATAATATCTAGATGTCCCCGGGTAACCATGATTCTGATTTTGTTTTCTGTATATTCCATAATTCCCTTGTGATTTTCAATATTCAGCTGAAGATTCCCCAACATAGTAATCCGCGGTAAATTAAGTGCAATATCTGGAGGAATTTCTAAGATGTTGACAAAGGCACTTTTAAACTTTGCCTGTTGTCCTTTAAGTAATTCTTTCTTTCCCCTCATGATCACGCCCCCACTTCTATTTATAAATTTATTCCGACCGGGTATAAGATATGAAAAAAGCACAACAACATGTTGTGCTTTTTTCCGGAGGATGTAATTAAAAAAACAGGAGCAACCTATTTGGTTGCTCCTGTGTTTTTGATTATTCAAAATGGGTAGGTTCAGTGACTTCGGTGGCTAAGCCGTCCAAGGCTTTTTTCACCATTGCTTTTCTCAAAGCATGCTCATCTTCTTTATTAAGATGCGGATTTCCTACCGGATGAGGAATAGCTACAGTGGGCACGATTCTGTTGGCCCCTACTGATTCGGAAATAGTAGTAATGGTAGCCATATGCACGATCGGAATACCGTATCTTTCGATTTCTTTTACCATCGTTGCACCGCAACGAGTACAAGTACCTCAGGTGGAGGTGAGGATCACGCCGTCTACGCCGGCTGCTTTTAGTTCCGCCCCAATTTCGGTACCGAACTCAACAGCCTTGCTTACTGCGGTCCCCGTTCCTGTGGTAGTATAGAAGTAATCAAATACTTTGCCAATGTAACCTTCTTTTTCGAATTCCTTTAAAATATCCAAAGGAGCTACCCGATCAGGAATCTCATTGGCATATACCGGGTCATATCCCCCGTGGGTGGTATAGAAATCAGGTGCATCTAAAGCATCTCTGTTGCTAACATCATATTTGCCCCACTTCTGAGCGCTGGCAGATTGAATGTGATCCGGATTTCCCTCCGGTACAATTCCACCAGAAGTACAAAGAGCAATAGTTGCTTTGCTTAGATCCTTAATGGCAGGAGCCGGTTCTACCACATCAAATACCGGCATGGGCATTTCAGTTTCAAAGGGTTCACCTTTCAAGCGAGCTAAGAGCATTTCCACAGCACGCTGGGATCCTCTTTTTTCTACAAATAGGGTCTTTCTCATACCCCGGGCAATGTAGCCTTCTTCTTGGGGAGCACCAACTTCAATACCTTTAGCCAACTTATGGGTAATATTCGCCATCAAGGGAAGAGCCTTCCTCATCCCCCCTGCGGAATCACTGGTTTTAACTACATAAGCTACTTCTTTACAGGTATCCAAACCAGGGTTTTCTTCATACATCCCGGTAACTACCGGAATGTTTAGATTTTCTGCAACAGCTTTAGTAATTTCCGCACAGGCAACTCCGTAGCGTCCGGCATTAAAAGCAGGGCCCGCAACAAATACATCGGGAGCTAAGTCCTTAGCTGTATTTATAATGAATTTTAAAGCTTCTTCTTTATTCTCGTTGAAGTAGTTGTCCCCACAAATAATGGTTCCTACTACCTCGCCCTCACCTTTTAGCAATCCCTCAAAACCAACGGCCGGTCCAACCTTTTCCGCCCGGTATTCAGGGGCCATTCCAGCCTTGTCTTCTCCTCCTACCTGACCGAAAAACTGATTCACATAATATAATACTTTATATTTATCAGACATCACATTTTCCTCCTTTCCCAAGCGGTCTAATACAATCTGCAGGTGACGTTGTGGTAACCAATCTCAGAAGTTGACCCAATTACGGCATTTAATTCGCACATTAAGGTGCCATCTTCCAATAAGGCTCCATCCCAGCCCCCTGCCAGCACAGCAATAGCAGCGGCATTGCCAATTACCTTATCCGCTGGAGGTAAGGTAACCACATGACTTACGTTACCACCGGATACCACGGCAACTGCCTCTTGAGCAGTATCGGCTAAAGGTTGAGACATACCATCCCTGCCGGCACACTCGTCGGTGATTAACTGAGTAACAATACCTGCTTTTTCACATTTCTTACAAATCATTAACAAGTCGGAATCAGGATTTCCATAACCTTCTTCGGATACAACCACGGCATCTGCCCCAAACATTTTGGCCAACTTCAGTACATAATTGGAAACACGCAATTTCCCGGCCAGAGTTGTATGCTCAGGAACCATGATGCAACCCAGGAAGTTAATTTCTTTCCCATGCTGAGCATAAAGGTCTTCAATAACAGAGTTATTTTGGTGCTGATAGGTGGTAATCTTATCGCAAGCCGCCACACAGTTACCGCTGATTACCGCGTTATCTAATTCCTCAAAGGGATGAAGAATTGACGGAAGAATCGTCTGGGCATTTACTCCATAGATGTAAGTGTCATGTAGCAAGCCCTGGGTAATCATCATTTCAGCATATAAAACTTTGGGCAAATTCGGATATTTGGCAGTCTCTTCAAAAATGCTACCCATTTCATAAGTAAGCACTTCATCGGGAGTTACGTCTTTGCCGGCTAAACCAACAAATTCAGCTGCCCTTAATCCTGCTAATCTAACGGTTTCTTCATGGGCATGGGGAGCTAACCCGTCAACTACGGAAATATCTACTGTCAGGTTATAAGTCTTGGAGAAAGGAGTCCATTTAGCACCCTCGCCCCACATATCGATAACGCCTTCCTGGAAACCAACTACATCTCCTACGGTAACAACTGCTGCACCATATAGAACATTGGTTTTTCCTTCACCGCACTGCGCTTGTTTCGAGGTAACTCCGGGAAAACCATTATTTCCACCTTCGATTTTCACGCGTGGCTCGATCACGTCTTTTACCGGAATAATACGCACTTTTTCTCCCGGCTTGGCCACATCAAGAGCCACATCTTTAATTCTCTCATCCTCTTTAAGCTTTGCAATCAAACCTTCTTTATCTACGGTCAAAACGCCGTTTTTTACAGACGTCTCCTGACCTAACTGGATGTCTTTGATAAATATTCTCCCTATTTCCAGTTTCAAAATACACACCCCCTAATAAGATGTAAAGTTATTACAATATTACCTGTTGTTCAGACAGTGCCGATTCTAGAAGAATTAAATCAATTGCCTGATAATCATCACTATTAGCGATATCTTTTTTTCTGTGATCCGTGTGTCTTTTATACTTGATAATGCTATCTTCAATAATCTCGGCATACAAGAAGTCAACTTTTGATTCACGTTTGCCTAAAATTACGGAACGATAAGGTGAATATATCATACGTAAGCTCGCCGCCAAAGGATGACTAACAAGTTCGTATCC
The DNA here is from genome assembly GCA_050952465.1 of Bacillota bacterium. Classification (GTDB taxonomy): domain Bacteria; phylum Bacillota; class Dehalobacteriia; order Dehalobacteriales; family Dehalobacteriaceae; genus DUPU01. Next base: position 245,982 of record JBMNKZ010000002.1, read on the forward strand.
CTGGTGCACCATGTCTCTTACTTTAATTAAAGTTTCCTCTACCGATCCGTCAATAAAAAGCACGTTCTCGTATTTTTCTTTGACAGCCGGATTGTTAGTGATGATTATACTTTTCAAGTAAGACCCTCCCCTCATAGTTAATCGGACACTTATAGCGGAATGCTTATCTGATTTCTATATTGTTAATATCATTCACTACAAAAAGTTTTTATATGCAAGTTTATGTGGAATTTGCATATAGTATTTTTGCCTAAAAATAATTCGTCGTGAAATCATTATAGAAAATCGTTTTTCTTTAATAATTCTAAGGCCTTTTCTTTATCTTCCGGATCAACCATGACAATGGGTCCAGTGCAGCCCATGCCGCTTTCCGCGTAGATACCGGCCTTCCATAAAACTGCCACCGCATCTTCCAGTTCCATCACTTCTATTCCAGGAATGGAATCTGTCACAGGTTTCTTCGGCGGAGCTACTACTTCTTCCTCCTCGGCATCCTTTTTTTGAGCTGCGGAAGTGTTTAGTGATTTAAGGATATTATCGAGTCCCGCCTTCTTGGCGAGCATAAATTCACGCTTGGCTTTTTCCAAGAGTTTCCCCTTGGCGCAGTCTCCGGCGTAACGAATCGCCCCAGCAATCACCGGTGCCCCAGATGCCCGGGATATAATGCAGATAATTCGATCATAATCCTCTCCTACGCCGGGTCCATAACCCAATCCTAGGGACTCGTAACTTCCCCCGGTACTATAAGCGGAAAAGACCTTCATTAGTACATTACCGGTTAAGCTGTCGTGCACCATGATATCAGGAACACCCATTAATAGGTCATTGCCCCGCATCACCACTCCTCCGTCAGCCCGGAGAGATTCAGTAAAGTTAATGGGATAGCCGCCTTCTTTAAGTTTCATTAAGGCTCTTTCAACTTGTCTTGCCCCATCAATATTTAGGATGCCAACGGTGGGATTAGTCTTACCGCATGCCTTCGCTGCGGCAATTCCATAAATGGTATTTTTCAGCATGGCAGTTACCCGTTCTGTGGCAGATGTACCCGTGGTAGTAGCAAGAAACATTTCCTTTCCTTTGCCCGGAGTAATTACTCTGCCTACGGTAGAAACACCGATGGGAAAACTGTAATGCATGGTTACTGCGGAGTCCAATGTCCCGTTAAGGAGCATCTCATCCATTTTTTCATGGGCTTCTTTTTCATCCCCGGCCTCTATTAGTTCCAGTGATGTCTCAACGCCGTTTCCGATTACTACTACTTCTAAGTCCGGGTTCTGCCTTTGAGCTATTTCGGCTCCGGTAACTAATTCTTGTGGCCCATGCTCACTGCCGAGAATGGTTAGCCCTACTCTTGTTTTTTTGCCAAAAGATCCGGTTTGAAGAGCTTCTGCCACTTCTTCAAATACTTCGGCAATTGCCTCTCTAACCTGGTTTACGCCCATGGATTCACCCCCTTCAGGGAATTGCTGTTACCTCTATTATTCATTTCTAAAGCTTTTGGCAAAATCCCGCATTGCTTCCGCAATCATGGATCTTACTTCTTCCTTATTAAAACTACTGTCCTCTTCAACTATTCCGGTATTCTTTTCCATCACAAAAGATACCCCGTCAAATAGATTGGTCAACCTACCTAAGAACAAACTTCCTTTTCCAACAATCATTGCCCGATTAATCTTTCCCTCGCGAATCATTTCACAGGCATGCCCGATAAAGGGTACACCTGAAGGAATATGACCTTGAGTTGGTGCAAATCCCGGCATCCCAAAATCGGCAACTGCCTTCAGAAGGTCGGCTTTTCCCAATTCTCCTCTTTTTACAGCCAAGGCTCCAATCATTTTGTAATTGGCCAGAGGAACATCCCCTGCTCCAGCAGGTTCCGTAATTTCAGGATTCTGCATTTCCGGAGAATAGCGGTCTATATCGGGAATCTTATATCCTAACTTGTCCAGAGGATCTGACACAATCGCTGTCATTACAGCTTGAGGGGAGGCACCGGATCCAATTTTATGTCTACCGATTCCGTCAGTGCGGATCACCGGGCTGACCCCGTCATTCTCCGCAATATGAATCGCAAAAGCCCCCAGCATATCTTCCAAGGCAGGCATACCTTTTTTTACATGATCCTTGGAATTCATCCCCAGCTTAGCCGAAGCACCACCTGCCACTACCACAACGTTTTTATAAATTCCAGATTGAGCCAAAGCCGCTGCTTCAACCAGGGCATGAGCCGGACCGGCACAAAAGCTACGGGTATCCGAGCCGGTAGCATTAACACAACCGCACATTTCCCCGATAGATTTGGCAAAGTTGCCCCCGCCTCTTTGGTTCATATCTCCGCAGGCTTCTTCGGAACATTCAATAATGTATTCTACCTCTTCGGCCTGTAGTTCCGTCTTAGCTAACAGCAGCTTTAAAGCAAATACGGCTGATGCTTTACTTACTAAATTTTCAAACATCACATGGTCAGATAAAGCTGCATCAAATTCATGAGCTTTCTTAACACAGCCCACCAGTTTTCCTTCAAAATACATGGGCTGAGCTAAATGACCATCTACTAAACGATTGATTTCCTCTAAAGACCCCGGGTTCTTAGATAATTTATCTAAGTCTTTGATATCCCCTAGAATCGGATGCCCGGCAATCTTTTCTTTCACATCGGCTTGAAATGCCTCTTCTAAAACCACCAAATCAAAAGCATCTACTACTTTCATTAAACCGAGAAATTCATCTTCCGGCATAATTTCCCCAAATTTCCCCATACGGGAGGCACCGTTGACCGGTGCCTGATACCAAGGACGAGGAATATCTCTTAACTCATCAGGAGTCATATTACCTATGTAAACCTGATTAGGCGGGTAACTAACTGCCTCCTGATAACTTCTTAAGTGCTCGGGTAATTTCTCTAAGTGCTCTGATGTGGGGTTTTTTCGTCGTTCCGATGTTTGGGTTGTGCCATGGTGTATTAACATTTCATTTGCCTGAATTAAAGCATATGAGGCACCTTTCACCACCGGAAAACTCATGAAATCACCTCCATAACTTACCCTCGATAAGTTTTAACCTCATTTATTATGTCATCTACATCAAGTACCATTTCCATCATACTGACCTGCTCGTCATAAACCTCTTCATTTACGTGTTCCTTCAGTTCAAATATATGGTAAGCTTTGAGTCCCAACGAGACTCCGGATAATGGACCAGCAAAGGTAGGATCGCCAGTTGATACGGTTTCCGCAGCAAGACCGGATGCTTCTGCTTCCGCGCCGCCTAAAACTACAATTAAGTCCTCTTTACCGTATTTTTCCGCTAAATCTTTAATCCTTGCCTGGTTTTCCAGGTCCATTGCTCCAGCCGCCGTTCAGACAAAGCATTCTGTCGTTGAGAATACTACTTCTGCACCGGCTGATTTTACGCATTCTTCAATCGCCGGTCCCGGAATACCGTCACGGTCGCCGAGAATGGCCACTTTCTTGCCTTGCAGCATTTTGAATACCCCTTTCTTTTATTGTTTTATTTGTAGGGGTTGCATAATATGTAACCCCTGCATACCAAAAAGTCTTTGTATATCGTGTAAATTTTTCCCGTTAGGGCTGCATAATATGCACCCTTATTAATGACACAATCCATGTAGATTCTGTAAATTATTTCGTTAAATCCAAGTTAGGGTTGCATAATATGCAACCCAACCTTCAGGAAACAATACTACGCCAGTTCATTGAGTTTTGCTTCTACATCTTCAATGGAAAAATCCTTAACTAATTCTGCAATCTTCTCACCGTTTCTGTAAAAAGCGATGGTAGGCAAACCTAAAACCTTTTGACTGATGGCCAGCCTTTTATTATTTGTGGTATCCAAACTGCAGAATTTAGCTTTACCCTGATTTTTTTCCACCAATTCATGGACGCTGGGCATTAAAGCCTTACAAGGCTCACATTTTTGGCTCCAGAAATCAACCATTACCAAACCCTCTGCTTTTAATACCTCTGCTTCAAAGTTTTCTTTTGTTAATTCAATCATGTTCTCACCCCCTTAATAAAATAAATTATTACTTTTATAAACTATTTACTTTGTCCAAGAAATCATTTTCACTTAAAGAGCCAGTTATTTTTTCAACCGCTTTGCCCTCTTTGAAAATCACTACACTGGGTATTTCCGTAACGTCATATCTTTTGGCGACTCTTTGGTTGCGGTATGTATCAATTTTAACCAGTTTAACTCTGCCATTTGTTCCAGCAACCAGTTTTTCCAATTTAGAAACCGCTTCAATACTGGCTTCAATCTGGGGAGCCCAAAATGCAACTAATACCGGTTCTTTAACGGAAAGCACTCTCTCCCGGAAGCCTTCTTCCTCGGCTAAGTACTTCTCAGCAGCAACAGCGGCAATCGCCCCGTCACTAGCAGCTGTAATTACCTGCCTAAGGTATTTAACGCGGGCATCTCCAGCCGCATACACTCCAGGTACTGATGTTTCCATCAAATCATTAGTAATAATGTATCCTTGTTCATTAAGTTCTACTTTTCCTTTAAGTAAATCAGTTTTAGGTACGGTACCCACAAAGAAAAATACACCATTGGTCTCCATTTCGGAAATCTCACCGGTTTTAATATTCTTAATCAGGACGCTTTCCACCAAACCGTCTCCCTTAATCTCAGTTAAGACGGAATTCCAGACCCACTTTATTTTGGGATTGGCAAAGGCCAATTCCGCACTGGCTTTATTACAATCCAAGATCCCTTCATCGTGAATGACAATAATAGTCACAGTCTCGGCAAATTTAGTTAGATACATGGCTTCTTCCACAGCTGCATCGCCATTGCCGACTACTACCACATCTAATTCTTCAAAGAAATCCGCATCACAGGTGGCACAATAAGAAACACCCTTACCTCTTAAAGATCGCTCACCTTTAATATTCAATGACCTGGGTTCTGCACCCGGGGCCAAGATTACAGTTTTGGCTAAGTACTCCTTACCGCTTTTTCCTTTTAAGACCTTGATCTCCCCGTCCAATTCCAAGTCAATAACTTCTTCTCTAATAATTTCTGTACCAAAACTATTTGCATGTTTCGCCATCGCTTCCATTAATGCGGGTCCGGTTGTCCCTCTGGAAAACCCCGGATAGTTTTCTAAATCCTGGGTAGTTGCTGCCTGTCCCCCTGGTTTACCCTTTTGAAGTATCGCTGTTTTCAATCTGGATCGGGAGCCATACACTCCTGCAGACAAACCCGCCGGTCCACCACCCACAATAATTACGTCGTATACCTCTGACAAGTCTATCCCCTCTTTCCCAAAAATTCGTCAAATACATTTTGTGTTTTAGTAATTCATTTAGTGTATTTTTCTAATTTACTTCTTTACTATATGCCAAAATCCTTCTAAAGTAAAGACAAAATTATCAAGTTTTTTGGGGAAAATTTTAGGATATTAAGGTAAAGATTTTTGAGTCGGCAATCAATAAATAGGCGGCAAAGTGTTCCTTGACGTCCTAGACAAGAGGTGTTAAACTTTTTTTAATTGGAAAAATATTTAGAATATGGGAGGAACGGAAGAAATGGAGCATTCATTAGGAACATTGTTACCACTTTATTCAGCAATACCTTTTGTCGGCATGTTGTTATCAATCGCTTTAGGGCCTGTCATTGCACCAAAATTTTGGCACCATCATTTTGGAAAGGTATCCGCTGGTTGGGCTGCTATTTTAGCAATCCCGCTGGTGATCACATATGGGGGCGAAGGAATTTACGAATTATTGCATGTGATGATCGCTGATTACATACCTTTTATTATTCTTTTGGGATCCCTTTTTACCGTAGGGGGCGGTATTTTACTTCGAACAACACTAAAAGGAACAACCTATGTCAATACAGGATTTTTGGCGATAGGTTCATTACTTGCTTCCTGGATGGGTACCACCGGAGCAGCTATGTTAATGGTTCGTCCTTTTCTTCGGGTAAACAAGCATCGGAAATATCGGGCATTTATGGTTGTATTCTTTATTTTTACCGTAGCAAATGTGGGCGGAGCCTTGACACCTTTAGGTGATCCCCCGCTTTTTTTAGGATTTTTACACGGTGTACCTTTTTTCTGGACTTTGCATCTAATTTTACCCATGCTTACAGTACTTATTGCTCTTCTCTTAATTTATATTTTCTTTGATCGTTATTACTTAAAGAAGGAAGAAAAAGAAGGTTTAAGTTTAGGATCCAATGGCGATTCAGCCAATGCTCCCCTGGCTTCAGGTAAAACTTTAGAAATTCTAGGTTCTCAAAACTTTATTCTACTCGCAGCAATCATCGGAGTTATTATTTTTAGCGGTAGTGTGAAAATGGCGGAAGTATCCATTCTTGGTATCCATGTAGGTTTGCAGGACATCATCCGCAATCTTCTTCTGGTGGCTATTTTGATTATTTCCTGGATGATAACCCCGAAGGCATTGCGAGAGGAAAACGAGTTCACTTGGGCTCCAATTCAAGAAGTAGCATATCTCTTTTTTGGTATTTTTGTTACCATGGCTCCCGTCTTGGCTATTCTGAAAGCTGGTGAATCCGGTGCTTTAAGCTTTATTACAGCAGCTGTAAAAGAACCTGCCCATTACTTTTGGATTGCCGGAATCCTTTCTAGCTTCTTGGATAATGCCCCTACTTACTTGACCTTCTTTAGCACCGCTTTGGGCCAATTTTATCCTGGTATGCCGGAATCAGCCGCTGTTGCTAAGCTCTTAGTCGAGCATCCCGCCCATCTCATGGCGATATCAGCAGGTTCAGTGTTCTTTGGTGCAGTTACCTATATCGGTAATGCCCCTAACTTCATGGTGCGCTCCATTTCTGAGGAATCAGGGGTACCTATGCCTAGCTTCTTTGGATATATGGCTTACAGTGTCTGCATTCTTCTCCCTGTGTTTGCTCTGGTTACTTGGCTTTTCTTCTAAGTTAAGACGCTGTGAAGGCGTCAGCTAAAAATATAATAAAGTTTAAAAACGGATACGAAAATAGCTCAACAATCAGTGATTCTATGATTGTTGAGCTATTTTTTTGGCAAAACCTGAAATTTGAACACTTTTATTATGAAGGATCATCCCTGTTTCCTTAATAACATGTTTCCTTAATAACATGTTTCCTTAATAACAAGCGTTAGCTGTCCAGTTATAATAATTCTCTTTTAATAAGATGTACAAAATCATCGATGTGTTTCTTGGCACTTTCCTCTGCCCGCACCACGTCTTTATCCTTAAGAGATTCAACAATATCAGATAATGTTTCATAAAACAAAGAAAGCTTAGTTAAGTCTCGCTGGGAATAAAACCATAGTCTTTCCGTGTGCATGTGAAGATCAAAAAGTATCTCCACCAAGCAAGGGTTTTCGCTGCATTGAAATACAATCTCATGAAATCTTTCATCTTCAATAATGATCTTTTTATAATCAGTTTCTATATTATATTTTTTGATCTGTTCAACAATAGCTTCCAGCTCTGCAATCTTTTCATCTGTAATATGTTCAACAGCAAGACGAATTGCAAAGCCCTCCATTTCCCGCACCACTTCGAATACTGATTTCATATAACGAAAGTCTATTGGAGCAACCTGAGCACCGTATCGAGGAATAATATTTAATAGCTTTTTGCTTTTTAACTGTTCAAAAATCTTCCTTACCGGGGTACGGCTTAAATCGAATTCACTGGCGATATCCGCTTCATTCAGGATTTGCCCGGGACTGTATTCAAGTGAAATAATGCGGTTTTTTAGGATTTCATAAACACCTTCGACAGTTTGCGTTTTATCCATCACTTTAATATCCCCCTGGCAATAAAATTAAACATTTTATATAAAATGTCTTATAACTTATTTTACCATAAACCTATTGTATTTTACTAGTATTATTTAAAAATATACTGAGAAATAAATCTTGCAGTTTTATAATTATTTCACCAACAACTTCATTACAGCGTGTTCATCACAATTTGGAAACTTTGGACAGTTGATACATTCTTTCCAAACCTTTTGGGGCAAATCTTTATGCTCCACTTCGTGAAAACCACATTTAATGAAAAATCCAGGCTGATATGTTAAAGCAAGCAGCCTAGAGAGCCCTAGCTCCTTAGCTTCTTGCTCCAAAAGAGATACTATCTGACGGCCAATACCCATTTTAGTATATTCCGGAGCAACCGCCAAAGCTCTAATCTCAGCTAAATCATGCCAAAGAATATGCAGCCCTCCCACACCTATGATTGTATTTTCATCTTCAGCAACAGTATATTCTCTTAATCCCTCATATAAACAAATCCGGGATCTGGCCAGCATTAGTCCGTCGTTTGCATAATTATTAATTAAAGCGTGAATTGATTCCACGTCTGCCATCTTAGCTTTGCGATATATCATTTATCATTCCTCTATTCTTAGAATAATAGCCATTATACCATTCTTCGAATAATTCAGCAATGACTAAATTAGACGCAACAAGCCAGGCTAATGCGCACCCTTTTTAACTTCTAAAAACCTTATTGATAAAGTGATTTTTTTCCTCAAATTTGGTAAAATAAAATAATAAGATTTTGAGATTTTTTACAAACAGGAGGTTAACGAAATGAAGCTCTTTAAACAAAACGGGAAAACAAATACCCTAGAAACTGTAGCATGTGCTATTGCAAGAGCTAAGGAATTGGGAATAAAGCACTTGGTAGTAGCTTCCTCTACCGGTGAAACGGCTAAACTTTTATTAGGTTCAGGGTTAAATATTATTTGCGTCACCCACCAGGCTGGTTATAGTAACCCGGGAGAAATCGAAATACCGAAGGAAACTCGCCAATTCCTCCAAAAAGAAGGGGCCAAAGTTTTAACCACAACTCACCTTCTAGCAGGAGTAGACAGAGCTTTACGATTTAAATTCCAAGGTGTATATCCGGCCGAAATCATTGCTAATACCTTGCGTATGTTTGGACAAGGCACTAAGGTGTGTGTAGAAGTTGCTGTAATGGCTCTTGATGCAGGATTAATACCATACGGGGAGGAAGTTATTGCCATAGGTGGAACCGGAGAAGGTGCTGATACTGCACTGGTTTTAGTTCCAGCCCACTCTGGATATATTTTTGACACAAAAATAAAGGAATTTATTTGTATGCCCCGGGCGTAACAGGAAATAATTCTTTATTTCATCCGGTTTAAATGGCCTGATGTATTAGGGAACGGTTCTAAGCCGTTCCCACCGCTTTTTATAATTCTTCAATATTCGATAAGATTACTTCTTCCAGACCAACATTTTCTAAGCCTTTAGGTATTCCCACCCGAGGATTTTCTAAATCTCCACCCTTATTTCTAATAATCTCTTTTACTCTGGGAACATTTTCTTCCTCTGTCTCCACTACCAACTTATAATTACTATCATAAATCTCCTCAAAATCTCCCATCCCGCTTACCATAGGACTGGCTGCCGTCAGTGGAGCTTTCCATCTACCGGTAACAGAGTCACCTGATTTCAATACAAGAGCAGATAGGCTGTTATTAGAAGATTCTGTTCCTGCCAGATTAGTTTCTACATTAAAATCAAAATCAGAATCATTAATATCCACGAAGGCCTGATTAAAACCTGCGTTTTTTAATTTCTCCAGCGCTCTATTTGCCTCTCCGTAAGTCCGAAAAAAACCTTGGGTTTTTGTACGGCCCATATAATCCCTCCAAACAATTGCATTCTATTTAGTTGTGCCAGAGATGGTAAGAACTTATACATATGCCGTACATTTATTTTTTGAACACTATATGTTCCAAAATCAAAACGGCAATAGATCCCATGACAAAACCATTTGCTAAAATCGGCCTCAAGGAAACCGGGAATAAAACACTTACCTCCTGAGGAAGAAAAGAAATGATGATACCTAACATTAAGGGTAAGCCCATCACCAATCCACCTTCGAATGTAATCCCCTCGTCTGTATTAACAGCAACCATCAAACCAGCGGCAATTTGAGTTGACATAAGATATAGAAGTATGCTCCCTATTACCACGCCGGGAATGGTTCCCATAAAAGCGATGACAGAAGGAAAAAAAGAGAGGATTAATAAGCCAACAGCAGTAGGAATCAAGGTAAAACGGGAGGCACAACCGGTAGAAGCGATGACTCCGGGACTTAAAGAAAAATTCACCATGCCAATCACACCAGACAACCCGGATAAAACATTAGTCAACCCGGTAAGAGCAATCCCCCGAGAAAGTCGTTCACCCCCTCGCTCACAATGCAGCATTTCCCCTACAGATTGAATAGACCCCATATCATTAATGGATAACGCCAAAAAGCAAAAAAGAAATGCTGTCAACACCCCCGGATCGAAGCTAAATCTAAAATTCCAGGGAAAAAAGAATGAAATTACCTTCAAGTTGTCCTTCGGAAAATGAAACTCCAATGGAGAAATTAAGAAATAAATCAAGCTTCCCGCTATCACCAGCCAAATAATCAGGGTAGACTTCCAAATTCCGGGGAGACAGCGATCGGCAACAAAACCGCATAAAACCAAACCCAGGGCAAAGCAAATATTTAGCAAAGGATACGGCTGCTGAGAATTAACAATAAGATCTAAAATGGTGGGGGAAAGAGTAAAAGCAATTAATAGCAAAATGGTTGCCACCACTCTGGGTGTAAATAGTTTTACCAAACGGCCAAAAAGGCCTGATATACCTAAAAGGAAAAGAATAACCCCTCCAATGAATATTGATGTATAAATGGTATGAAAATCATAACTTTGAACTGCCACAATACCTATAAGCAATACACCAGCAGGCCCTACCACTAAAGGCAGGCGGTGTCCCCAAAGAACCTGGCAGAGAAGAGCAACTCCCACTACAAAAGAGAGCTTTTGCAAATAATTTACCTGATTAATTAAATCATCAAATTGAAGGTCTGCAACCACTTTTCCTATGATAATCAGGACGGGAATAGTTATGGCCAGCCACTGCAAACCAAGAAGTATTAATTCCCCAAAGGGCGGCTTATTTTCTAAACCGTATTTTAAATCCAACTTCGGCACAAAATCATCCTTTCCTACCGGTGAAACCGTTCTATTAACATCTTATTGGAACAGTTTCATTAATTATTACGTCTATAATATTATAACTATTTTATCATAGGTCAGGAGAATAATTATGCTTATTGCAACCAACCTCAAAAATTTTCTGGTAAAGCCTCTTATCGTATTGATATTTTTGACATATATCTTAAGTGGTGTCCAGATAAATGGTGCCAAAGCAGATCGAATTAAAGTTTTTATCGATGAGAAGGAAGTAATCTTTGATGTTTTGCCCCGAATTGAAAATGGGCGAGTATTAGTACCTTTTAGAGCAATCTTTGAACCTCTTGGAGGAAAAGTGAGATGGCATGCGGAACAAAAAATGGTGATAGCCCGATTCGGTCTGCTGGATCTGAGATTCCGGGTTGGAGAGACCACCGCCAGATTAGGTAATAAAAATATTAACCTGGATGTTCCGGCAAAAATAATAAATGGGCGTACTCTGATCCCTCTTCGTTTTATTAGTGAAAACCTATTTTCCGCTCATGTAGAATGGAGTAATGAGAACAAAACGGTTTACATCTCATCAGCCAAGGAAAAGGATGTCGAACCGATAACTAAGGCCTTTCAATCCGCAATTTTCGAAAAAAAGCCGGGCGAGATTATTGATATCAGCCATTTAAATGTGATTGATGTACCGGAAATAATTCCGGAAAGGATATCTCATCCCCAATTTCCTGTCACATTGCTTTTTTCCGATTCTCCGGAATATGTAGATCAGCCCGGTGTGACATATCGGGGGAAGGCACAAGGAGATATCCGTCTCGTTTACTATCATATTCCCCGTTTGAACACCGCCAGTCGTATGGCATTAGTAGCTCATAACCCAGGAAATGAGACTGCGCTTATTACTGTTAAGCGTCATGTAAACGGTGACAAAGAACCAAACCGTAAGATGTGGCAGGACTTAGGTACTGCTGTTACTTTAGAATACCTTAATCCGAAAGCAACCCAAGGTAATTCTACCTATAGCGTTCCCGCCGGGTCTAGCGTCTTACTTAGCCCAAATGCAGATGATTACCTGCATGGTGAACTGATGTATGGGATTGCTGATCTTTATTCCGATAAAACGCTGGAATTCAGTTTTGTTCTTCTTCCGAAAAAGGATATTAAGGAGGTTTTTGCTAAAGCCAAAAATCCGGTACTTCCCGCTGACGGGCGCCACGACCGAGGTACTTTCCCCAAAGGTGACCAACTTCTTCAAGTAACTCTAGGAAACAAATTAGTCGGATTCCTAATTGGTGACGGTTTTTCAGATCCTGCACTATTAGGAAAAGATGAATCTACTGGGATTGATACTAATCTGTTAGGGAATTACGGGGTAAACTATCATCTAATGGCTAGCTTTGATGCTCCGGTTACAGTACTTTTAGTACCCCTAGGAGGAGATATTTTCAGCGGAGGAATCGTCACCCCTGATGGATTGCTTTCCCTGCTAAAGGTACCAACTTTCTCTCAGGCTTTGTATGTAGGAGATTATCAAAAAGGCGAGGAAATAGAATGGGATTTTATGCCTCCAGCCGGATCCAGTCTGCCGGTTCTAATAATTGCCGTTCCTAGATAATAACCTAACCGGAGGAAACAACCTTATCTTTTCTAAAAAAAGCAATCTGATAAAAGAAATATATACTATAACTAATAAATACCCCCAATCCGCAGGCAATAAACCCCCAGTATATACCAAGTTGATTGGTAATAGCACCGGAAAAAAGGTTGCCTAGAGGGGATGTTCCCACTAAAACTAAATTGTATAAGCTTAATATTCTTCCTATGTAATGGTTGGGAGAATATATTTGCAGAGCAGTACTGGCAGTAGAGGAAAAAGACACGTAAAAAAAACCGGTTAAAGCCAGTGCTGCGTAAATTAAATAATTTTTTCTGCAAATCCCAATGAAAATAAGAAGTACACCCATAATTAATGGTGCTTTAAAAAGGAAAAGCTTACGCGGGCCGTTTTTGCTACTGGCTGCCACCGTAAAAGCACCTAGAAAGGTGCCTATTCCTACCATTGACATTAATAAACCAAAACCAATTTCCTTTTGATTGACTATCTCATTGGCTAAGACCGGCAGTAATACACTGTAGTTAATAGCAAAGGTACCGGTGACAGTTAATACAAAGAGAATATCTCGAATCCGACTATTCCTTAAGGCATAAATCACACCATCTTTTACATCAGTAATAACCGTATGGGGTGCTATGGGTTTCTTCTCCACAGCTTTGGTTTTTATAAAGAAAAGGCTGGCTACCACAATAAGAAATGTCATTCCATTAATGAGATAACAAATGCCAATCCCCAATCCTGCCATAATAAAACCTGCTAGGGCTGGACCTATGATCCGAGCAAAGTTAAAAGCGGTGGAATAAAGTGCTACTGCATTCAATAAATACTCTTTATCCACAAGCTCACTGATGAAAACATGCCTTAGAGGTAAACTTATAACATTAACAGTTCCTATAAAAAAAGCTATGATGAGAATATGCCAGTAACGAATTTGATTAGTATAAATCAACAAAAACATAATTAAAGGAAGAAATGCCGCCAGAGTTTGGTTAAACATAAAAAGCAGTTTTTTTGGAAAACGGTCGATTAGCACCCCGGCAAAAACTGAAAATAATAACAATGGTAAAAATTGAACAGCGCTTACTATACCCAATAGAAGCGGTGAATCTGTCATACTGTATGCTAGCCAAGGCTGGGCTACATTTTGCATCCATATGCCCATAGATGAAACAAACATGGCTAACCAATAAAGTCTAAAATTAGGATTTTTTAATGTAGCAAAAGGGTTATTAAATTGTTGAAAAAAAGCCTGTATTGGCACTCTTATACGCTTCCTTAAATTAATAATTAATAAATTTTTTCTAAAACTCAGGCATAGCAGCAAACTTGTACATACAACCAACATGCCTTTTACAATTATTACATCCGCCGTAACATGTAGTCAAACTGCCTTGATCCCCACTTACAGAGGCACCTTTAATTGCTTGAATCTGCTTCCAGCTTTCCATAATAGCTTCTTCTTCCCCATATAGAACAAAGGTTCTGCTACCTTCACCGCTACCAATACCGCTTCCTGCTATCACTACTGCTTCCACTCCGAAGAGAATCTCAAAAGCTTTGATTTCCGTTATAATTGGTCCATAAAGATTATACAAACCGATCGCAGCCCCCATGGCCAGGTCTATACTAGTCCTGCCACTGTGAGCCAAAGCTGAGCCTAGGTCAGGAATTAGTTTATTCAAGCCACATACAATCAGCATCGGGACACCTTGCATATAGGCACTATGTAGTGCAAAACCCCGGCTGCCTCCCCCCAGCGCAGCAAAAGCTAAGGCTGCCCGGCCCTGGGTATCTATGGCATTTGCGCCAATGATTATCAGATCCTGATTATTAAGGGATTCCACTACTTCCTGTATGTTTTTATCAATATTAATTGCCTGCCCTTTCTGAATAAGCAAATTATGTGGAGTCGGCATAATATTTAAAGCAGTACGAGTACCACTGGCATCGATACGTCCGGAAATACGTAACGGCCCATAACCAAGTTCTTCTGATAAAGCCGATACGGTAGTTCCTCCCGCCAGCAAAACACGAGCATTGGTCAGACACGCCCGCACCTGGGGAAGCTTAGCAACAGCTTTAGCAATCAGCACTTTACCCTCGCTGCCGGTCAATGTTAATTGAACTTTTTTGGCCATCTTCAACCACATCCTATTATTATAATAATGTTCTGGTACGGGGGTCTAAATAGTCACGTAAAGCATCACCGATTAAATTCACGGCAATAACCGTAAAGGTAATTGCTAATCCGGGAATTATCGCTAAATAAGATGCGGACCAAATATAAGCTCGAGCTGAATTAAGCATCGCTCCCCACTCAGGTGTAGGCGGTTGAGCTCCCAAGCCTAGAAAACTTAAAGTTGCCGCTAAAAGAATAGAGGAGCCTATCCGTAAAGTTGCCTGAATGATAATTGGACCCATAGAATTCGGCAGTAAATGAAGAAATATAATACGTAAATCCCCCGCACCGGATGAACGTACCGCTTCCACAAAGCAGGAATCCCTTAAAGACATAAATTGGGCACGTACCAATCGGGCAAAAATTGGCGTCGAGCTTATGCCTACAGCAAACATGGGCGTATATATGCCTGGTTCCATCACCATGACAATGGCCATCGCCAACAATACACTGGGAAAAGCCAGGAGAATATCACAAATGGTCATAATAATCTTGTCAAAAATTCCTCCGTAATAACCGGAAACTGATCCTAAAAGCAGCCCCCCAATTAAACCCAAAATAACGGCGACAAAACCGGCGGAGAGAGAATATCTGGCTCCTAAAACTATGCGACTTAAAACATCCCGCCCGAATTCATCGGTACCCAGCAAATGTTCAGAGGAAGGAGGATTCAGCTTTATCGCAGTATTCTGTTCGTAGGGTGATTGGGTAAAAAAAGGGCCAAAAATAGCAATAAGTATAATCAAGGATAAGATGATCATCCCTACTACCGCTGAAGGGTTTCTGAGCATTTTTTGTATTATCGTCATAACTCTATCCTCCCAGCATTTTTAATACCGAATCCGCGGGTCCAGAACCCCGTACAATATATCAGTTATTAAATTCACAACGGCGAAAGTAAAGGCCAAGATCAAAATACCTCCCTGGACTATTTGTAAATCCCTGGTAGTTAATGCATCTACAATCATACGGCCTACTCCCGGCCATGAAAAAATTGTTTCTGTTACAACTTGCCCGCCTAAAAGCATACCAAACTGTAATCCTATAATGGTAATAATAGGAATGGCAGCATTCCGTAAAGCATGAATCCCAATCACCCGGCTATGCCGCAATCCTTTCCCCCGGGCAGTGCGAATAAAATCCTGCCCCAATATCTCCAGCATACTGGTCCTGGTTAAACGAGCAATATTTGCTGCTATCCCTAAACCTAAAGTAAGACTTGGCAAAACAAAACTCATTAAATCCGTACAGCCATAAAAAGGAAACCAATTCAGTTTTACGGAAAATTGAATTATTAATAATAATGCCAACCAAAAAGATGGCATAGAAACACCGATGAAAGCAAAAATCATAGCCAGGGTATCACCTATAGTACCCCGCTTCACAGCGGCAAAAATACCCAAGGGAACCCCCAGTATAACGGCCACCAACAAGCTGGTTAAAGATAATTGCATAGTTGCCGGCCAAGCTTGAGCCACAATGCTCCAAACCGGCTTATTTGTACGATAAGAATGCCCTAAATTACCATGAATAAGATTATTCATATAGAGTAAATATTGTTCTGTCAAAGGTGCATCTAGCTTCATAGCTTTACGAAGGTTTTCCACGTCTTCCAGGGTAGCCTGGGGACCCGCCAAAGCTTCGGCGGTATCCCCAGGTATTGCGTGTAATAGCAGGAAGGAGCAGGTCGCAGCCCCAACTAATACTAATATGGTAAAGGCAAGTTTTTGGAAAATGTACTTAAGCAATTTTATCCCTCCTGCTTTTACAAAAATACCCTTTTTTCATAACAATTAATTCTTAACTACGTCTTCCAGCAGAATATGTTCAGTGGGTAATACCTCTATCCCTGAAACATTACTTCTATAAGCCAATGCCTGCTTAGGATAATATAAGAAGGTCCATGCGGCTTCATCAGTAATAATTTGCTGCGCTTCCTTATACAGTTCGGCACGCTTATCCGAGTCAACTTCTACCTTAGCGTCCTCTAAGAGCTTGTCAACGGTAGCATTGTTATAATGAGCTCTGTTGGAAGCAGGCGGCCATTGGCTGGAATGGAATACCGGATAAAGACCCTGATCAGCATCACCGGTAGAGGGGCTCCAGCCTAACAGAACCATATCAAATTCACCTTTTTTAACTTCAGACATCAAAGCTTGGAATTCCCATTGCCTGATTTTTACGTTAATTCCCGCTTCAGCCCATTGAGCCTGAAGATTTTCAGAAACTTGGGTATCCATTAGATATCTCCCCACAGGGGTCCATAACTCCAGATCCAAACCATCGGCATACCCGGCTTCGGCCAGCAATTGTTTGGCCTTCTCAACATCATGAGAATAGGTACCAATTGAAGCATATCCCCAGGTATAAGGGGAAATCGGGGCATCGGCAACAGTAGCTAAACCTCCTAAAATATCATTAACTATAATGGATTTATCAACAGCATAATTCAACGCTTGCCTTACTCTGGTATCCTTTAATGCACCCTTGTTATTATTAAGGGCCACATACATCGTCATCACCGTATCGGATTCACTAAGAGATATATCTGCATTACCTTCCAGGCGTTCAACTTCCGTGACAGGCAAGCGCATTGCAATATCAGCGGATCCCGATTCTAACAATAAGGAACGTGTGGCGTCTTCCGGCACTACCCGGAAATAAACCTTAGCCACTTGAGGAGGATCATCAAAATACTCTTCATTTCGTTCCATAATCAATTCCTCACCGATTTTCCATTCCACAAACTTGAACGGACCTGTTCCTACCGGATGGGAAGAATACTCTTCACCATAGGTTTCCAGAGCGGTAGGACTGATAATAGCCGCCACCGGATGAGCTAATTGTTGGAGTAAAGAGCCGCAAGGCGTTTTAGTAGTTATGTTAACGGTATTCTCATCTACAACTTCAACTTTATCGATGATCTCCATTACCGAACGTCGGGGAGAACCGGTATCCGGGTTAAGTACCCTTTCAAAGGAGACCTTAACAGCTTCTGCATTAAAAGGGGTACCGTCATGGAATTTCACCCCCTGACGCAACTTAAAGGTCCAGGTTAAATTATCTTCCGAAACATCCCAACTTTCAGCAAGATCCGGTACAAGCTTCATCTCGCTGTTGAATCTTACCAAGTTATTATACATGTTCTTGTTAAAAATCTCGGTGGCAGAATCTGTACAAAAATGCGGGTCAAAAGTAGAGGCGTCACTACCGGTAAGAACAATTAGTTCTTGGGCAACTTGTGATTCGTCACCTCCGGAAGATTCCTCAGCAGGTTTGGTGTTGCCGCCACAAGCTGTAGCAAAAATAGCCATGACCATGATTACCAACCAAATTAGCAGTTTCTTACTTTTCAAATTTTAACCCTCCTTAGCTTATTTGTTTTTATTTTTCTTTCCATAGCTTTTGCTATAGAAAACTAAAATCTTTTCTTTTGGGGATACTGAAACTCATAATAAGGTTAGATACTTATTAACAATTAATAATAGTTTGAGCTTTTCGATGTAATTCTTCATTAGCTGCCTGCCATTTAGAACGTATCTCAGTTAACGTTATGGCTAAGTCTTTTGCCTTTTGTTCTTGTTCAGACAGCATTCTGGCAATTTCTTTTTGAGAAGTGGCACCAACACAGTTTCTTCTTTCCACACCGACTCGAAAATCCTTGGCCTGCTCTACCTGTTCAGGACTGATCGGCAATGACGCTCCAGTTACTTTTATGCTCCAGGTATTAAGCAATTCGTAGTTTAAACAATCTTGCCCTTTTCCTTGTTCATAGAGTTCCGCAATGGCCCCACCCACAATTTTATGAGCAGCTCTGAATGGTAAATTTCCCTCTATAACCAAACTGTCAGCAAGCTCTGTGGCATTACTAAAACCTTTATATAAAGAGTTCTCCATGTCTTCCCTTTTAAAGATCAAACCGGAAGTATACGCCTCACTTATCCGACACATACCATTAGCAATTCTAATACACTCTAATACATCCTCCCAGGCGACTGTAACATCGCGGCTGGCCTCAAATTCAACTGAAGAGGCAGCGCAAATCCCGGCATAACGTCCAGCAACCAATCTTGCATGAGCACGCACTGTAGCACAAATAACCGGATTACGCTTTTGTGGCATAATTGAGCTAGAATCGATTAAATCATTAGGCAAATCAGCAAATCCTATCTCCGTAGCGCACCATTGAATAATATCACCGGCTAAACGAGCCAAAGTATTTAGATTTAACACTGCAGTATTAGCCGACTCCAGCATATAATCAGCACTAGCTACGGCATCCTGAGTATGATCCCATACTCCTTGAAACCCTAATAACCTTGAAGTAAGTTCCCTATTTATCCCATATCCTGTTCCAGCCAAGGCAGCAGCACCCAATGGCCCGTAATTAAAACGGGATACGCAATCTATAACCCTATCCACATCCCGGAGTAGCGCAGCAGCTATCCCCAATAAATAATGGCCCAATGTCACCGGTTGAGCTTGCTGTCGATAGGTGTATCCGGGAAATAAATAATCAGCGGTTTCCTCCGACCGATGATGTAAAACATTAACCAATGCCAAAATTGAATCTGCCATTTGGAAGAGTTTTTCCCGAAGCTCGATCCGCCACATGGCAGCTTCCACATCATTGCGGCTACGTGCTACCGGCAAATAGCTACTTACCTCGACCCCAAGCTTTGCCGTTAGAATAGCTTCAAAATTAAGATATAAATCTTCCAATTTTGGATCCAGTTCCGGAGTTTTTCCATTTAGTTCTTCAATTGCTACCAATAATTTTTTGGCTATATTTTGAGGAATAATCTTACATTCCGCTAACATAACCACATGTGCCTCCATTACCTGAAGCAAATAAGCAAAGGATTGGTTTGATTTTTCAAGGCGGTGGCTATAATAATGCTCAACCACAACCGGATTTATTTTCCCTTGTACTTGCTCAAAAAAGCCACCCTCCGATTCTAATGTAGACATAAGTACCTCCCCCTTTATTATATTTACTTAACATCAACTCTTATATCTGTCATCAATTGAACCAGTTCCGCAGTCATTAAATCCTTAGATCCATTAATAATCATATCCGCCAGCACTCTTGCTTTTTCCCCACCAATAGCGGCTGAAGATAAATAGTGAAATTTCTCCATTAAATCTTCTCTTTGTAAAGGATTAGCTAAGGATCCCTTAGGTTCGGTAACAGTGGCAGAAGCTTCAAAACCATCACACCAAACAACTTTAACTGTAGCACCGCTTTTATGTTCAATTTTTCGCAGCTTGTTAAATTCCGCCGATTCGATTACCTTTACCTTAGCAGCCAACCTATAAACCTCTTCATTTTCCAAGCATGACAGCGCATAATCTTCGGCCAGTCCCCTTTTGCCAAGAAGTCCTAATGCTACTCCATAAGGAATGCTTAACTGAGCGGAAACTACCGATTTTTTATCATACATTTTACCTGCCATTTCTATTGAGGAATGGTTTACCTCTACTAAAACATGAGAAATACCTTTACCTTTTCGATCAGAATTTTCTTTATAAATAGCCATCGCCGCTTCCAGTGGAGAATGGACGGACTTACAAGATGCATACCATTTATATTCTATTTCTTCAACAGCCCAAATACCTCTGTTATCTTCATTCACAGTCTTAATATTCCAGGAATCAGACATAACTTTATAGAAACCTCCGTCGGATGCTTCCAAGATATAGCGCGGCCCGCTGATCCCTTCCGAGGCTAAATATGCACTTAACACACCATCCCGGGCGGCAAATCCGGGATGTAGCCTCTTGCTCATAGAACCGTCAACTTTAAAAGCCCATGTGCCGCCGGTACGACTGCCGGCTAAACCTAAAGCATTGGTCATTTGATCCTGATCTAATCCAAGAATGATCCCAGCTGCAGCCGCTGCCCCGAAGGAACCACAGGTTGCCGTACCATGCCATCCTCTGGATCGGTGACTTATATAATCCATTCCCTTGGAAATACGCACCATCGCTTCAACTCCGGCCGTAATTGCTACCAATAAATCCCCAAGCTTACTTTTTTCTCGCTGAGCAGTAACAACAGCTGCCGGTACACACACAGCTCCCGGGTGCAATATAGCATAATGGACATCATCCAATTCTCGCAAGTGGCAAAATGCCCCGCAGACCAAAGCTGCATTATCGGTATTTAAGCTCACAGGAGTCCCCCAAACACTTACCCCTGATGTTTCACCTAATTTGCATACAGCATCAACAATTTTCCTTCCTTCATTTAAGGTACTACCAAATAGGCCGGCACCTACGGCATCCAGCAAACATAACCGGGATGCTGCCTCAACCTTTTCACTTATTTCCTGTTTTTTTAGTTCTATCAACAACTCAGCCAGTTCAGACAAGGCGGACATTTATCTACTTCACCTCTTTTATATTAAAGGAAAATGACATGCTATCATTCTATCATCCACTTGCCGCATTGGCGGTTGTTCCTTACGGCAAATATCTTTGCAGTACTTACATCTGGTATGAAAAAAACATCCGGAAGGTGGATTAAATGGAGATGGGATATCTCCTTCCAATATAATTCTTTGTTTGTTAACTGCCGGATCGGGAACAGGAACTGCCGAAAGCAACGCCTGGGTATAGGGATGAGACGCACTTTTAAATAGCTCATTGGCACTGATAATTTCAACCATTTTACCCAGATACATCACTCCAATACGATTAGAAACATGTTTTACCACATTTAGCCCATGAGCAATAAAAATATAAGTCAGTCCCAATGTTTCCTGCAATTCACTCAAAAGATTTAAAATTTGTGACTGAACAGAAACATCAAGGGCTGAAACCGGTTCATCACAAATAACCAATTTTGGATGTAATATTAACGCCCTGGCAATTCCAATTCTTTGCCTTTGTCCACCAGAAAACTCATGAGGATAACGATTGTAATAAGAAGGCTGCAATCCAACTATTTCTAAAAATTCCTCAACTAGCTTCCGTCTGCTTTTTTTATCACCGATACCATGGATCACCAAGGGTTCACTGATAATATTTCCCACTGTCATTCTGGGATCCAAGGAAGCAAAAGGGTCTTGGAAAACCATTTGCAAATGACGCCGAGTCTTTTTTAGTTCTTTTTTTGAAAGAGAAAACAGATCCTTCCCATCAAAAAACACTTTCCCGGCGGTTGGTTTAGTCAGACAAGTGATTACCCGTCCCGCGGTAGTCTTACCACAACCGGATTCTCCCACCAAGCCAAAAGTTTCTCCTTCATTAACCGTGAAAGAAATCCCGTTTAAAGCGTATGCCGTCCTATCCTTCTTACTCCCTTTGACCATAAAATGCTTCTTTAAATCAGACACCTCAAGCAATGGGGCCACCAACAACACCCCCTTGTTTCCAAATCACTTTATTTGAAGCGAGATGACAAGCCACTTTGGAATTACCTATATTCCTTAAAAGTGGTTCCTCCTTTAAACATATCTCTTGTGCATATGGGCAGCGAGGATGAAAACGGCAGCCAAGAGGAAAGTCACTGGGTGAAGGTACTACACCTTTAATCACATTCAGCTTTTTTCTCTCCTCATCCAGCTTCGGAATACAGGTCAGCAGCCCTGACGTATATGGATGGAGAGGACGGGCAAAGATGTCACCAACCTTTGCTTCTTCAACAACCTTGCCACCATACATAACTATTACCCGATCAGCCATCTCCGCAACAACACCTAGGTCGTGGGTTATAAATAGAATTGTCATTCCCAATTCCTGTTTAAGCTTACGCATTAAATCAAGAATCTGAGCTTGAATCGTTACATCTAAAGCAGTAGTAGGCTCATCGGCTATCAATAGTTGAGGTTGACAGCAAAGTCCCATGGCAATCATCACCCTCTGCCGCATACCACCAGACAGTTGATGAGGATATTCTTTTAGCCTCCGGCTGGGGTTTGACATGCCTACCAAGGAAAGCATCTGAATAGTTTTTTCCCGAGCTTCTTTGTTACTTAGGCCTTTATGTAATTTTAATGATTCCATAATCTGCATACCAATTGTAAAAACAGGGTTAAGAGATGTCATGGGTTCCTGATAAATCATTGATATGGCATTACCCCTGATGGATCGCATTTGACTCTCGCTTTTTTTCAGCAAATCCTCGCCGTCAAAAATTATTTCCCCGGAAACGTATCTACCCGGCGGAACTGGAATCAGCCGCATAATAGATAAAGAGGTAACGCTTTTTCCACAACCAGACTCACCCACCACACATAAGGTCTCCCCCCGGTTTATATGGAAGCTAACACCATCTACCGCCGGTATTACTTTACCTGAACTGAAAAAGTACGTTCGCAAATTGTTTACTTCCAAAATTTTAGACAGGTCGACCATCCCCTTTTAGCAACTGATATGAAATTTATATTTAAGATAACTTTATTTACTCTTCTTATTAATGCTAAACCAAATAAGATATAAAATGTTTATTTTAATTGCTAAATTAACTGCAAATTTTGCTAATTTTCTTCCACATTTATACAGTTTGTATAATTAAATCATACTAGCAGTAAAACACAAAATAATTATTTACAACAATGATTTTTTTACTAAACTAAGAAAATAACTGGTTATAAAAAATATATATCTTGCATTAAAATTCAAATTCTCTTTAAAAGGTGCTGTTATATTTGATTTTTATTGCTTTTTATTGATAAATATTGTTGTTTATACTATTATATTTTTCCTTTTATTTATTGTATTGCATAATTCAATAATATATAATTTTATTATATTATTCGATAATTTATTTTTGAGAATATTCCAACAAGGAATGAGAATACTGTGAAGATCACTTTTTTCAGTAAAGAAAGTTGGGAGATTAATAAATTTCACTTTCATGATGAACTTGAAATTTTACTTATCCTCTCAGAGGGAAACCATTTTTTTATAGGTAATAAAATATATCCTTTAAAAAGAGGAAGCTTATTTATTTTGAACAATACAGATTTGCACCGTACTGTAGCGAAGGAAAAAAGTCTTTATCAATTTTATTCTGTACGTTTTTTCCCCGAAGAAATTGCGGGTATTTCTACTAATACATTTAATTTACTAAGCTGCTTTGAAGATCATGACGATTTCAATCATAGAATACAACTTAACAGCGACCAGTTAGATCATTTGCTAAAATTAATAAATAAGGCAGAATATTATTTAAGTACAGATTGCTCTGCATACGGCAAGGAGATTTTTATTAAGATTCAATTGGCAGAACTATTAATATATATTAATTTTTTATATAGATCTTGTCTCCGTCCTCTTCCCCCTAAAGAAAAGGATATTACAAAAATGCTTCCAATTATTAAATATATAAGAGAAAATGCTTTACAGAACCTTAACCTGGATATCCTGGCACAAAGGTTTTTTATCAGCAAATATTATCTTTGTCATAATTTTAAAAAAACCATGGGTTTTACCATTAATGAATATATTATCAGTCGCAGGCTTATGGAAGCCAAAACATTACTCAGAAAAGGATGTAATGTATCTACTACTGCGGAAAAAACGGGTTTTAATAGTGTTGCCCATTTTATCCGAACCTTTAAAAAATTTGAGCAGATTTCTCCAAAACAATATGCCAAACAATTCTTAACATATATTAATTCTAATCCTTGATAACCTTTTTGGGTTCCTAAATATTTCAAAACTCACGAGAAAATAGGCCGAGCATACTCGCCCGGCCTAACTAAATACAATATAGTTATATTTAATTCTCTAACCAACAAAAAATTATCTAATACTCCCGTCCAGTCTAATTATAACTTCCCGGTAAGGGACAATTTTTTTGGAATCTAGCATGGCAGCCTTTACTGCATTAACAATACCGCTACAACAAGGAACTTCCATTCTTACTACAGTGATATTTTTTATATCATTTACGGATAGTATCTCCGTCAGCTTTTCTTTATAGTACTCATTATCATCTAGTTTAGGACAACCAATAATAGTAGTATGACCTTTAATAAAATCCCGGTGAAAATCACCATAAGCAAAGGCCGTACAATCTGCCGCTACCAATAGGTCGGCCCCCTTAAAATAATCCGCTCGAGGGTTGACTAACTTTATTTGTACCGGCCACTGGGAGAGTTCAGAGGGCCTTACTTCACCCTCGTCTTTTACCTCTGCTCTTACCTTAGGGGTCACAGGGGCTTTCTCTCTGGATATTTTTTTGGCCATGGTACCCGGACAACCACATGGTAACTTCTCTACCTTATTGATTAATTTTTCTTTTTCCCTTTGTTTTTTTAAAGCCTCCACAGCTTCATCGCTGTATTCCTCAGCTTCTCTTTCGATAATTTTAATGGCGTCCGTGGGACAAGCAGGAAGGCAATCTCCTAATCCATCACAGTACTTATCACTTATTAACCGGGCTTTTCCATCAACAATTTCGATGGCCCCTTCATGACAGGCATTGGCACACAAACCACAGCCGTTACATTTTTCCTCATTAATATGAATAATTTTTCTTTTCATTTTTTTATTTCCTCCTCCGTTTTCCTTTAATCCCATTATAAAATATACTACAATAAATATATGTAACAAATGTTACGGAAAAGTTTTTTAGTAAATTATTTTTTATCATAATTAAGGGATGATTCTAATGGATAAGTATTTGACTATTTTACAAAACAGTCTGTTTTTCCAAGATGTAAACCTTACTGAAATGAAAAAAATTCTTAATAATACTAGCCATAAGATTATCACATATCCATCCGAAGCAATAATAGCAGGAGAAGGAGAAAATTGCGACCATTTGGGGATTATCCTTATGGGGAGAATTGAAATTCAAAAAATATATTCCTCCGGCAAAACTGTTACCATAGCTCAGTTTCGAGAAGGAAATTTTTTTGGTGAAGCGATTATCTTTTCTAACCAACATTTTTATCCCGGTACCGTAGTCAGCCGCGGTGAGACTAAGATTCTCTTCCTTCATAAAACGGCCGTTATCACCCTATGCCGGGATTATCCCTCTATTTTAGAGAGCTTTATGAGATTATTATCTGAAAGAATCTTAATGCTGAATAAAAAAATCACCGAACTTTCATTAGGTACCATCAGACAAAAAATCTGCTTTTTTCTGTTGGAAGAATATCAAAAGCAAAAAAGCTTGTTAATTAAACTAACCATGTCCAAAGAAACTTTAGCGGAACACATGGGCATTCAGCGTCCTTCCCTGTCACGGGAACTAATAAAAATGCGTGAAGAAGGATTAATAGATCTGGGAAAAAAATATATCACCATTAAAGATATTACACAGCTGGAAGAAGCTTTACAGGAATAAACCTATTTCAAGTTTTTGCCCGCTGTCTTATGTCAGCTGCCTTATTGCTGTATATTCATTATTTCCCACCAGTAATAATTACCGGGTAAAATACCAGGCCGACAACTCCGGGCCCGGTATGAACTCCAATCACGGGCCCTACTTCACCAAAGCCAATCTCTTTGATTCTCTTAATCTTCTTTAATTCATCAAAAATATATTTTGCTTCCTCTTTGGCATCACCATGCATAACTGTCAGCTTCAGGAAATTTTTTTCCGCTGCTTCTTTTACCACTTCAATAATTTTATCTAAAGATTTCTTACGCCCCCGGACTTTAGCCAAAGTAAAATATTTTCCTTCCTCATTCACAGCAATTACAGGTTTTAAATCTAAAAGACTACCCATAGCTGCAGAGACATAACCGATCCGGCCACCCCGTTTTAAATATTCCAATGTTTTCACGACAAAAATCACCGAGAGATTTTCCCGAATCTCACGAATCTTTTCTACTACAGATGGGAGGTTCATTCCTTTCTTGATAAAGTTAGCCGCCTCCTCAACTAATACCCCAATTCCCATGGAAATAGATCTAGAATCAATGACTTCTATGTTAACAGACGGAAAATTAGCCGCCGCTAACCGAACCGAATTAATAGTACCGCTAAGCCCACTAGATATGTGGATAGACAGGATTTGCTGATATCCTTCCCTAATCAGTTTACTAAACAACTCTGTTACTTCACCAACCGACGGCATTGATGTGGATGGGACTTCTTTTGCTAAACCTTCGTATACTTCATTAGGATTGATCTCCACCCGATCCAAATACTCTCTGTCCTGATACACCACCTTAAGAGGCAAAACGTGTATATTATGTTTTTCTATAAATTCACTAGATAAGTCACTGGTGCTGTCCGTAACTAAGGCAATTTTCCCCTCCACAAAAAATACCCTCCTAAGCTTATAGTTTTTATTTAATTATTTTTCTCCTTTTTGTTCCTTATATACAAGATTTTTGTCTAATCACAAAACAGGCTTACTGTCAAGACCATTACTTCTTACCGGGAAGGTTCTCTAAAAAAACCTTTTTCCCTGCAAGTTCCCCTAAATTATCTTAGAAATATCCATTGGCAAAATATAATTAAATATTTCTCCTCTTTCCTCTAGTTCGGCAATTTCCCCATCCAAAGGCAGTACCTGAGTATTGGGGATCCCTGCATCTTCCGCAATTTCTTTTACTTTACTTTTTCCAAAAATAAAAGTATCTTGTCCACAGCAAGGGCAGCGGAAATAACTCATATTTTCAATTAAAGCTAAAATTGGAATATTTACTCTTCGTGCCATATTCATGGCCTTTTTCACAATCATTACCGTTACATCATGAGGAGAAGATACCACAATCAATCCTTTTAGCGGGATGCTTTGCATCACGGTGAGTGGAACATCTCCTGTCCCCGGCGGTAAATCGATTAGTAAATAATCTAAATCCCCCCAGGCACTTTTACTCCAAAAATCTTTAATTGCTTTGGTGATGATAGGACTTCGCCATATTACCGGAGTGCTTTCTTCTTCCAGTAAGAAATTAATAGACATCATTTTAATGCCATTACATTCAGGAAGGATGAAGTAACCTGCCGCTACTTCTGCCTTGGCTTTAATTCCGAACATTTTAGGAATGCTGGGCCCGGTGATATCCGCATCTAAAATTCCGGTACGGAAACCATTTTGGGATAAATTCGACGCGATTAATGCTGTAACTGTGGATTTTCCTACTCCACCCTTGCCGCTCATAACGGCAATAATGTTTTTTATATTACTTTTTGCATTTTGTGGTATTAAAAATTTACCAGTTGACACTAATGCCCACTCCTACATAGTTATTTTTGTTAATCATAACGCCCTTGCTTAATATTTGCAAGACAGGTAAACAGACTTCAGCCCTTCTATCAAAAAGAGTTGTGCTTTTAATAGCATAAAAAAGGATTTACCTTTTGAATCTCGAAAAAAAAGGTAACAATACTATCATCTAAGCAACGGGAGGAAAAATAGTTGAAATTAGCCTTAGCACAAATGCAGGTAATTCCCGGCCGGCCGGACTTAAATTTCCAAACCATGGAACAAATGATTAATGATGCAAAAACTGCAGGAACACAAATAATTGTTTTTCCGGAACTTTGCCTTTCCGGTTTGCTTTTGGGTGACACCTGGGAACAATTAGCCTTTCTAAAGGACTGTGAAAACTGGGGGAAAAAAGTTATTCAGCTTTCCCAAGATATATGTATAGTCTTTGGCAATGTAGCTGTTGATTGGAATAAATCTAATTATGATCAACGGGTAAGGAAATACAATGCTTGTTTTATCGCCTACCAAGGAAGATTATGGGGCGGAGATAACTCTATCTATCCTTATCGCATTAAAACCTTACACCCAAATTATCGGGAATTTGATATAAGCAGGCATTTTTTTAGTATGACCCAACTGGTAGAAGAAACGGGAATTAACATTGAAGAACTGCTCCAGCCGGTAGACTTATTTATTGCAGGAAAACCTTTTCAT
The DNA here is from genome assembly GCA_050952465.1 of Bacillota bacterium. GTDB lineage: Bacteria > Bacillota > Dehalobacteriia > Dehalobacteriales > Dehalobacteriaceae > DUPU01. Next base: position 274,618 of record JBMNKZ010000002.1, read on the forward strand.
CTCGGTTGCCTTCCTAGTGGAGACAATTGGAGTGATGACGATACAATTAAAACTGCTGCCGTCATAACTAAAAAAAGACCGGTCGACCTTTTAGTCCATATCTCCTGTTCTCCTTTTACCATAGGCAAAAACATAAAAAGAAACCGCATCTTATCCAGTCAGGCAAAAGATACTGCGATACCATTAGCCTATGTAAACTGCACCGGAATGCAAAATAACGGGAAAACTGCTTATACTTTTGATGGATTAAGTTCTTTGTATAACAGAAAAGGAGAAGTTGCCGCCTTTTGTCCTGATTTTACTCCTATGCTCAAGTATGTTGAACTTTCTGATCTGTATCAGCTAAAAAATCAAGGAGAAAAAATTAATTATGTTCCAGGAAGGAGTATTACTGATATTTATCATGCACTTTTCTATGGTACCAAGCATTTTTTAGCCTCCATCGGCATGAAAAAGGTAGTAATCGGCCTTTCCGGCGGCATTGACTCAGCAGTTAACGCTTGCCTATACCGAAAAGTCTTAGGTAAAGAAAATGTGCTGCTGGTTAATATGCCTAGTATCTTTAACTCAGAAACCACTAAGGGCCTAGCCGCGAAACTCGCCAAAAATTTAGGCTGTCCATATACCATAATACCTATTCAGGAGGCAGTTGATTTGACCATAAAGGAAATAAATGGAACCCCTATCACTAACCTAACCAGCGGTGATATTACTTACCTAAGCGTAAGCCCATTGAATAAAGAAAATATTCAAGCCCGGGATAGATCCGCCCGGATATTGGCCGGATTGGCAGCTGCCTTCGGGGGAGGCTTTACCTGCAATGCCAATAAGACCGAGATCACTATTGGTTATTCTACTTTATATGGGGATCAAGCCGGGTTTTTAGCTGCTTTCGGTGATTTATGGAAATATCAAGTTTATGACCTTGCTAGGTATTTTAACGAAAAAGTCTATCAAAGGGAAGTAATTCCCCAAGGGATAATTGATTTGGTACCCAGTGCCGAACTTTCTCTAGACCAAAACGTGGACGAAGATAAAGGAGATCCCATTAGTTACCCATATCATGATTATCTTTTTTGCTCTTTTATTGAACACGAGAATCCAGCCACACCGGAAGATATCTTAAGTTGGTACCGTGCGAAAACTTTGGAAGAAAGGTTAGGCTGTAGGGTGGGTTTAGTTAAAGAATTGTTTCCCGACGTTAAAACTTTTATTAAAGATTTAGAATACTGGTGGCAAAAGTTTACCGGGATTGCAGTAGCCAAAAGAATTCAAGCACCACCTATACTTGCGGTAAGCGGAAAAGCATATGGTTTTGACTTTCGAGAGGCACAAAACGGCCCCTATTTTACGGCAAAATACTATGAACTAAAAAAAGAACTTCTGGGAAATGAGGATAAAGCATGAAAATTAAACTTATTGGGTGCGCCTCTACTATGAATGAGGTACACTGGCTAGGGTTATCCGAGGATATGGATTGTGAATTTCTTGATTTTGATCTTCACGGCAAACCGGCGAAACTACATACTAAATTGCAGGAAATTATTGACCAAAGCCAAGATTATGATTTGATCATTCTCACCTATAATAGGTGTTCTAACTTACTAATTGATCTTATTTCTCCTAAAGTACCCATGATCTTTCCCAATACCCATGACTGTATCGGACTACTCTTAGGATCCAATGCCCGGCATCTGGAATTTTATCACAATAATCCAGCTGTTTATTATTTTAGTCAGGGATGGTTGGACTACGGAAGAACTCCTTATGCTGAATATCTGGAATATGTGGAAAGGTACGGGGAAGAAACTGCTAAAAGCCTAATTACTACCCTTTACGGAGGATATAAAAAGGCAATTCTGATCATTACCCCTGGTATGGGAAATATTGACTACTATCGAGAAAAAATGAAATCCATCGCCGATTTTTTTGGTTGGGAAACAGCGGAGATAGAGGGGGATATTGGACTATTAAGTTCCTTGCTTCAGGGAAAAGAAAACCCGGACCTGATTAGAATTCCCCCAGGAGTCCGGGTCTCGGAAGAACATTTCTCTTAAGTTTTATTTATTTTCATTATTTATTCCGTTGAACTAATCCCCGGGAACCATCAATAGTAACCTTTTCCCCATCTTCTAATATACCTGTGATACCCCTTACACCCATTACCGCAGGAATACCATATTCCCGAGCAATGATGGCTGCATGGGATACTGTACTGCCATACTCTACTACCAGTCCACCTATAAAAGAGAAGACAGGTGTCCAAGCAGGATTAGTATATTGGGCTACCAGGATATCGCCGGGTCTTAACCGGGCGAAATCCCGGGGATCAGTAATAATTTTACATGGACCCGAAATCACCCCACTACTGGCTCCGATCCCTGACAGCACGTTTACTCCCTGCTCAGCTACTTTTATTTTTCTCCCAGACCACCTTTTCCGCCTTCGTTCTTGCTTTTGCATCCGGGAATTAATTTTTTCTGCCATTTCTAATTTACTTACTTTTTGATGGCTATACAAGGCATAAATCAAATCCTTTACTTCAAAAAAGGTTAAATACATAATCTTCTCTTCATGATCCAAAAGCCCCCGCCTTACCAAACGCCTTCCCATCTCCAAAAAAAGCGTCCGAAATACAGTCATGGCTTGAGTCAGGTAAAAGTGGCTATTCTCCCGGAAGGCATTATATTTTCGGGCGGAAGAAATTAATTTCTCTGAAAAACTTCCTAAAGTTAATAACCTAAATAAGCCTTTACCGGTTAATTGGCGTAATTTTTCTTCCGCTTCTTTTCTTCTTTCAGGCATGTTATCCTGATGGAGGTAGGAATTCTCATCTGCAATAAGAATTCCCTTTAGCATTCCCCAGACAATTTCCGGTCTCTCCCGCCAGGTTGGGGCGGCCAAACCGCCCAATCCTTGAGATAATTCTCGATCTCCGTATTTATTTAGAAAATCTTGAAAATCATAGAGGAATTCCCTTCCATCATCTATTTCTCCCAAGGCAGATTCCAGTCTACCGGCTTCCTGACTAATGATCATATGCTTCACTGCCGGGTTTATCTTTGCCTTTAAGGCCAGTTCCATTAACTTAGTATTGACTTCTCCCGTCATATGATTTTGTCCTGAAAGCAAGCCTTCCAATATCACCTGACCTTCTTCTTTATTAAGAAACGTCAGCAGTCGAGACAGTAAATTATACATTGTCCCGTATTGAATATATAATAAATAGCGAAAGGTTAACGCCCTTTGCAAATCTCTCAAGGCGTCCTCCACATACTCCCAAATGATTTCTAAAGGGAACTGCTTAATACTTTCATCCTTTAATAAACGCAAATATTTATCAAAGGCCGCTTCATTTTCCTTCCACTCCCGTTCAATATCCCAACCGGTAGCCTTTTTCACCTTGAATAATCGGGTTGGCCGTATCTTGATCGCCGGAGGAACAAAAAATTCGGGGAAATTTCCTTCCTCCACCCGACGCCACTCCACATAGGGTACAGTAAAACCCAAATTCTTATAAGCGTTAAACAAACTCAGATAATATATTTTAACAATCATGCCGTCTATAGGAAGAATGGGCTCTGGAAATCGCTCATTAATATTTGTCCAGATTTCTTTTTGGATTTTCGTCATTTTGTCAGAATGAATGGTAACGGGTTCTTCATCTTCCAAAGTAGTTATGGGGCGAGTTTGCAGGAGGTAAATTTCCCCCCGGTAGAGAGCCCATTCAATATCCTGATACTCTTCATACATAAACTCCAGCTTCGCCCCATGATCCGCCAAAGTTTTTATTTGAAAGTCAGTAAGGTAAGGATAATTTTCAATGGTCTCTTTAGAAATAATATGCAACGTCTCTTTTTCTACAATATATCTGTCTGCATTTTTTTCTCCTAAAACCAGGCCTTCTCCCAGCCCCTTTACCGCTTCAATATAAAACTCCTTACGGGAATTGGTGATAGGATTTGCCGTAAACATTACCCCTGCCGCCTGGGCCGGGATCATTTCTTGCACGATTACAGCCATAGCAATATTAGATTGGCCAATGCCTTTTTGGTAACGATAATGAATTGCCCGGGGAGTCCAAAGAGAAGCCCAACATTTTTTTATTGCGGTAATCATATCCGGATAGCTTTCAATATTTAAAAAACTATCTAATTGCCCAGCAAATGAGGCAGAAGGGAGGTCTTCTGCCGTAGCTGATGAGCGGACGGCTACTAGAAAATGTTCACTTCCCTTTCTCAATTGGTCATAAGCATCTTTTAATTGAGCTTCAATGGCTTCCGGAAGGTCTAGATTAGCAAATTCCTGAAAGATATCCTGGGAAACCTCATTAATCTTATCCAGACTTTCTCCCTGCACTTCTTCTGCCATGTTTGTTATTTTCTTTAAAATCCCTAAACTTTTTAAAGTTTGGAAATAGGCAGCCGAACTTAAACAAAAACCTGGCGGTGTCCTCATCTCCCGAGCGATCACCCCCAAGTTCACCGCTTTGCTGCCAAAGCTCACTTGATGTCTAAATTTGATGTCAGGCAGCCATAGAATCATTTCATCCATTTTTCTCCTCCTGGTTTCCCGGAAGTTACTACTATTTATCTCTTAAGTTTTAGTTTATCATACTTATGAATATGGAAAAAGGGGCTGTCGTAAAAACGGCGGGCGAATCTTGATTTGCTCTTACATATTGTAATATATAACCAAAAATGTTAGTCCAATATCTTGTGAGAAGGGATAAAAATAAGGAGAGGCAACACCTCTCCTAAAAACTTTTAAGCGGAAAAACTTAAAGAACTGATAAATCGGTCCTGAAAATCTGCCCGAGCCGATAACTCTAAGTGTTTCACCTGTCGGGCGACTTTTTCCGCCTTTTGACGCATTTCTTTTGAAACTAAGAATTTACGTGCCCCTGCCCCAGCGGCATTTCCCACAGAGTATATTCTGTCGGGATCAATAGGTGGCAAAAGCCCAATGCCTAAAGCACTAAACTTATTGATATAGCTGCCAAAAGCACCTGCGAGTAACACTCCATCTATTTCTTGGATCGTGAGATTCAACTGTTCTAATAATACCTGAATTCCCGCGGCAATAGCAGCTTTGGCCAATTGCAGTTCCCGTATATCCCTTTGAGTCAGTACTACTTCCTCACCCAAACTGTCTTCTTTATAGGCCAGAATAAAATAGGCACCCAAATCTTCACTGCTACCTAATCTTTTCTGAAGACCGGGGGGAAGATGCCCCGCATTTTCCTTGGAAAGAAGCCGGCCGCTGGCCTCAATAATCCCCGCCTGCACCATTTCTGCCACCGCATCCATTAACCCTGACCCGCAAATTCCCTTAGCCGGTTGGTTACCAATCACTTTAATTTCCACATCATCTTTTATTACTACCCTTTCAATGGCACCCTTGGCCGCTCTCATACCAAATCTAATCTGCGCTCCCTCAAAAGCAGGCCCTGCCGCCGTAGAGCAGGAAATCATCTCCCCATTCTTAGCCAGTACAATCTCCCCGTTAGTTCCAATATCTATGACTAAATAAATTCCTTCCTTTTTATATAGATCCGTAGACATTATAACCCCGATGGTATCTCCTCCTACATATCCTGCAATACTGGGTGTAACATAAACCTTGGCATGGGGTGCAATGTCAACGCCCAGTTCCTTGGCTTCAACCTGCACCGCCTCTGACACCACCGGAATAAAAGGTGCCGTAGCTAAATTAGTAGGATCTGCTTTTAAGAATAGATGGCTCATGGTGGTATTACCCACTACCGTCATTTGATAAATGCTCTGGGGAGAAATCCCATTATCTTTAGCTAGCTTTGCCGCTAACCGATTGATTACTTGAATCACCCGTCGGTTTAGCTGATCCAAACCTTCCGGATTTTGATTGACATGATCAATCCTGGCAATAACATCTGCCCCAAAAGTAGCCTGGGGATTACTAGCCGATGCTACACCCAAAGTTTCTCCCGTAATTAAATTCATTAATGCTACCACTACTGAGGTCGTTCCAATATCAACGGCAATCCCGAATAATTTCTCTTTCGTATCTCCTGGTTCCACTGCTAAAACCTGCTGTTGGGAAATCACGGCTGTCACTAAACCCTTGGCTTTTTTATCCCGCACCGCTTTTGGCAGAGAGCGCAAAGCCTCCAGTCTAATTTCTAAACCGTTATCATCTAAGGCATTTAATAGTCTTTCCCCATCAGAATGTTGATTTTCTAAAGAAGCCGCGGTTACGTTAACGGCTTTCTTAATAATACCAGGATCAATCTTAACATTCAGGTCAGCCAAAGACAGCTCATTCTTGCGATGTAAAGAAACCTCCAACTGGGGAATTTCTACCGTCATATCCCGGTTAACCTGAGTACGACACGCCAGAGCCCACTGGTAAACTCCTTTTTCATTAAGAACCCGCACCCGGCATTTACCGCAAGAACCATTTCCCCCACAGGGCCCATCTAATTCAACGCCCGCCTGCCCCGCTGCCTGTAGGATGTTTTTGTCTGCTGTAACTTCGACTTGAATATTGTCCGGCAAAAAAGTTACACGCAAGTTATTTCCCATCTCCATCCTCCTCTAATAAAGTCTATCCCTCCCGAACATCTCTTAGCTTATCATAGTTCTACATCAATTCTTGATATCCTTCAGATTTAGAGAAGAGTGTTACCCTATCATAAATCTCCTGCTCCAAATCTTCTAATTTTTTAATTATATTCTTAATTTTACGATGATAATTCCTTGGTAAGATATAAAACTTGGTTCGCTCTTCTTCCTCCTCGACACCGGTAATTAAATAAATTTTATGAATCATATCATCATGAACCTTGCAGGCCTGATAAGCATCATTAATTGACCGGGCAATAGTAGAAGGTTCAATCTCCTCCTTTTGTACCGGAGCAATCATTCCCTTTTTGACTTTAATTACGTCACCTGTACGTAAGATAAAAATTGGTTTGTCATGTACCATATTATCCCGATAGCGATAAAGATTACAAAATTTTTTCCATAATACCGTATACTTATTGAATTTATTCTTTCCGAATTGGTTTGCCAACTCCTCCCACTTATCCAAAGTACTCATCCTATCATAAAGACGGCTGATATTATGCAGGATAGTTTCTTTTACCTCGTCTTGAACATTATTTAAGATCCGATGATTAATCAAATATGTAGCAAAGGAATTAATAAAAGACTCCAATGAAAAAGTGACATATAATTTAGTAGTACAGGAATGTGCGATTAATTCTTCATACATCTCAACCATCTTATCTTCCAAACGCTGTCCGGTTTTGTTCCTTTCTAAGCTTCTTAAGCTCTTGTCCCAGCCTTTGATCATTAAAAAGGATAATAATTCCTTGTTTTCGTGGGCTAAATCATATATTTCGCAAGCACTTCGGTAACATAGTTTTAAGTATGTCTCCGTACATGAAACTAAATATTCCGTTTGTGATTTATAAGCATCCCCCGTGTATAATAACCCGAACATATCATACCTCCAGCTAAGTATGATTCCCTTGATCTTGAATTCTCATACTAAATCATACTATTTAAGCCCCTCATCTTTTCCTTTTCTCTTTTATTTTTCGGAAAAATCTATGAAACTTCTCTCACCTTTTGGACGAACCAGTAATATTATATAAAAGAAAAGGAAACAAGCTTACTCCTAAATGAGACCAATCAGTAAAGCTTTCTCCTCATTAATCTCAAGGAGGACATAAAAATGCGAAGGCGTCGGAGATCTAGAAGAGATCTAAACTTTATAGAAAATTTAAATGAGAATCTTGAGGATCAATCGGATTCTCTGTCTGAAAGCCCCAAAGTAAGTATGCGGCCGGAGGAATCATCACCATCAGATTCCGCAAATTGGAAAGACGTGGATACTGAGACCATCTTAAAATGCGAAGCAGAGTTTTTCTGTCAGGTACTCCGGCGGCTGTTAAAAGAACTTAATTGTGCCCGTAACATGGATGATTTGGACGATGTTATCTCCCTATCAGCCAAGTTTTTGGAAGCAAGTGCTGCCAAAGAACAAGCTATCGCCTATCAAATTGCGGTTTCAAAAGGTATACATTGCCCTGTGAAAAAAAAGTCTAACTCCAAGTGCAATTTAGTTAAAGATAACAAAGAAGAAAAAGATTAACGAATCAAGAATTAGGCGAAAACATTTCTGCCTAATAAAAAGATAAATAAAATATAGGGGGTCGCTTATTTTGTCTTATAATCCTGACCGTTGCAAAGAAAACGCTTTTAAGGAAATTGCCCAGGCTGAGGCAGATGTAGCCCAGTGCATGGCAGACTTTGTTTGCTGCATTTTGGACGAGTTGAAACATGACCATAAGCATACTGTTGAAGAGAAAATTGAGTTGTTCAGATGCCTGATTCTTGCCGCTGCCGTAAAAGAAAAGGCTATTGCCGCCGTTGTTAATGCTCTGGCGAACAACACTCTGGCACAAAAAGGCCCTTGCGACGCAGCTAATGTTTTTTCCGATGATGATGATTAAAACTGGACAAGAATAAGAGGGGATTTCAAACCCCTCTTTTTTTATCTCTTTGTTCTTAGCCTTAGGCATTCATCTGCGGCCTTTTTTGCCCCTTCTAAGCAATTATCCATAATAATTTTTAAGTCATCCGGCAAGGCATTATCGATATGTATCCCAGCCGTAACCGCAACCACCTCTTTAGTTTTTCGGCAAAGAATATTTCCTACCTGCTCTGCAACGACCACATCTTTATGTCCCGGCACCGTTATAACCCAAGTATCGCAACTCGTACCTGAGCCCGTAAGACTTTTTCTGGGTGTAACAAGAACCACCCCCCCTACATGGGTTTTATCTCCCCCGGTAAGTAAAACATTGATGCCATCCATGGTCAAAATCACATTCAAGTGAACCTTATACTTTCCTTTTCCGGCCTCAATTATAAATTGCATCAGGTCCTCCATAATTACCGTTATTTTTATTCAGTATATCATTTTGGGGGTAAGAAAAAAATAACAGAACAATTACATCCCAAAAAAAAGAGGAAGCAACAGAAAATTGCTTCCCCAACCTACTAAAAATCTTCTTACATCTTTACTGTTTCACCTTTAGCTGCGGAAACACTCCTTGCAATCTCCTTTTGAGAAAACTCTCTGTTAAGATATTTGAACATGCAATAAATTATCCCGCATATGATTAACATAAAGGGTAAAGCCGTGAAAATTGAGGCTGCCTTTAAAGCATTTATACCGCCAGCTATAACTAAAGCGGCGGTTACTCCGCCTTCAATAACTCCCCAGAATACTTTTACTCCAGTGTGCGGTTCAAGAGCACCTCCTGATGAATACATCCCAACTGTAAATGTGGCCGAGTCTGCAGAGGTAATGAAAAAGGTAGCAATTAAACAAGTAGCGAGAAGGGCAACGATGCCTCCTCCTGGAAGGTGGCTTAAAGTAATAAACAAGGCGCTGGTTTGGTCAGCCGCTACAGCATCGGCAATTCCTCCTGGTCCAAAAAGATCAATATGGAGTGCTGTGGAACCAAATATCCCTATCCAAATAATACTTAATAATACAGGTGCAATGAGCACACCGGTGACAAATTCTTTAACGGTACGCCCTTTGGAAATTCTGGCAATAAACCCGCCAACAAATGGGCCCCAAGAGATCCACCAAGCCCAATAGAATACCGTCCAGCCACCGACCCAATTGTAGCCGGCTTTTTCAGTATAGATACCATTGGGGTCAGCATAGAAACTTAGCCAAAGAAGGTTTTGTAAATAATCACCGGTAGTAGTAACAATCATATTTAAGATATACAAGGTAGGACCAGTAAGTAACAAAAACACCATCATAATGCTCATTAATGACATATTAATGTTACTAAGCCAGAGAATTCCTCGTTTAATACCGGTTACTGCGGAAGTAATAAATAATATTGTTACCACAACAATAACTAAAACTGCATTAGCATTATTGACTTCCATTCCCGCAAGGTAATTTAGTCCCCCGTTAATCTGCATGGCACCCAAACCTAAGGATGTGCCCACACCGGCAACAGTAGCTATTACCGCGAAAATATCAATAGCTTTAGCATATCCACCATCCAAATTATCCCTTCCTAATATTGGCTCAAATATGGAACTGATTCGGGCAGGCAAATCTTTTCTAAAACTAACATATGCAAGTGCCAAACCTGTAATGGCATAAATCGACCAAGGATGCAAGCCCCAGTGGAATATAGTTTGTCTTAAACCCCATTGAGCGGATGCCGCAGTATTTGCTTCTCCCACGGGAGGGGACGCAAAATAGGTCATAGGCTCAGCGATACTCCAGAAAATCAGTCCAATACCCATGGCAGCACTAAACAGCATAGCAAACCAACTAAGAGTGGAGTATTCCGGCACATCATCATCTTTCCCTAATTTAATTTTCCCATACTTACTGAAAGCAAAAATGAAACAAACCAGCACAAACAAGGTTACAATCAACAGATACAACCATCCGAGGGTATCATAAATATAGTTTAATGCCGTATTAATTGCGTTACCTGCTGCTTCCGGCACTGCCATCATCCAGATGATACAAACTAAACAAATGGCGGCAGCAGGATAAAACACTTTCTTATCTAACGTTTTCAAAAAATCCATTAAACAAACCTCCTTTTAATTTTTGCATTAAAAAGATGTAGGGATTTTCCTGAAAAATAAGTGACTTGTCTGAACCAGTTTTTTTGTTAATTAGGGCCTTACTATGGCAACAGCAGAGGGTATCTAGGACAAAATATAAAACCTTAGAACAAGTATGTGGATTGAAAAACATATTAGGCTTTGATATAACGAACTAATTATTTAGAGTAAGCTTGCTTATTTTTTTATAAAGTCACCTCCTTTGGCATCGAACCGGTATTGCTTAAAGCAAATACCAGGTAAAATTTTTGTCTGCACTTCCTAAACATTGGCGTTGTTTTAATTGCTCCTTAGGAAGTACATATGCCTTTTTATGACACCGCAGCTGCTGTTTGCTGCCATATTATGTATTAATGAAATAAAGCAGATAAAAATAATTTCTATGATCCATAGGTTTCAAACACAAAAAACCCTTCTTTTTCTTCCCCTTTTCTCCATTCCGGCCGCCCTACAGCAGTAACTTCGATCCGGGACTCTACATAAACATCTTTCTCAATCATGCTGGCATTAGCATAGATATCTTTATGATCTATTACCAATTCATAATTTTTTGCCCCTGCTTTTGCTGCGGCCAAAGCTGCCCGTGCTTTTGCTTCTTTTAAAGAATAGTTTACTGCCTCTTCTAATTCTTCAAATACTTTTCTCTCCCACGGAGCATGCATTAAATAGCCACTCCCGGCTTCACCTGGTTTAATCAAAACTTTTACCGTCTCCATAATCTTCCCTGTGGCGGCCCCTATAGCATTAGCCACCTCTGCATAAGGAGGAATAATTAATTCAGTATGCAATTTTTCTGCCATTTTTGGCAACCAAGCTGCTACCGGAGCACCAATACCAATTACCGGAACCCTCATTTTGAATAAACAATCAAAAGCCTGATTCTTACATGGTTCTAAAGCCTTATTAATAAAGTACATAGATGAAGCGTCTTTTTTAAACCATGTTTTCTGCCCTTCAAAGCTAGATAGGCTTTGCAGACAGGTAATGCATAGATCATTCACTATTCTATCGGAAGCTTTTTCGATAAACTCTTCTTTCGATATTCCTGCCCTTTCCGCAAGAATTTCTACTCCTATGATAGATGCATCACTATTCCATTGATGATAAACTCCTTTGGCATGGAGAATATCCGTTGGAGTAACTGAGACCCGAGCTACAATTCCTAAGTTCACCAGATGTTGAAGATTAATCAGATTCGGGTCAATCTCCAATTGCTCGGCTAGATAGTAAAGACTCCTCGGCCCACCTTGCAAAATACTAATTGCCTTTCTCTCCCAATCGCTGAGTTCTTCTGCAGTACCATTTTTCAAAAACATAAAGCAATCGGTAGCCTGGGCAAACATCAAATCATAATTCTCTTCAAAATTTGTCTTTAAATCCTCAACAAGAGCTGGATAGTTATGACCGACAACACAAAGGGGCCATACCCTTTGGGGTCCAACCACAATATCCCTATCCCGATTTACTTGAATATAACTATCCCCGCCTAAACCATAGGTATATATTTCAGCCGCTTGAACCCGGGTAAGCCAACCACCTACCATTGCCCCCTCCTGATTAACCTTTGGGACACCATTTTTTAATATGGCAATATCCGTAGTGGTGCCTCCCATATCCAAAACCAGAGCTTCCGAAGTGTCCGTTAGAAAAGTGCCACCGATGATACTTGACGCCGGCCCAGAAAGAATAGTTTCAATAGGCTTCTCTCTTGCCAGGGACTCACTCATTAAACACCCGTCCCCTTTAACAATCATAATCGAGGCCTCTATTTCTTTTTCCTCCAGTGCCTTTTTCACAGACTCAATTAATTCCGTAATGACTGGAATTAACCGCGCATTAAGTACAGCAGTGACAGTTCGTTCATAAAAACCTAAGGAGGTAGTCAATTGATGAGCACATACTACCGGAAGATCTAGTATTTCTTGAACCAGTTCGGCTGCCGCAAGTTCATGCTCTGGATTTCTGACACTTAAATACCCTGAAATAGCAACAGCATCTACCTTACCCTTAAATTCACAAATGGCCTTCTTTGTTAATTCCAGATCGAGATCTTCCTGACGTCGACCTTTTATATCATGTCCACCAGGCAGGACAGCATAATGGGCTACCGGAAGCTTGTCAATAGGTTCATGTCCGATCATGAGTAATCCTACTTCACACCCACGACCTTCCACGATAGCATTTGTTGCTAAAGTTGTAGAAAGCGAGATTACGCTTATTCTATGAAAATCCTGAAAATCCAGATTATTGATACAGTTACGGATCCCAACAGATAAGTCTTCTCTAGTGGTTAAGGCCTTAGCCTTGGTGATAATTTTTTTACTCTCCGGCTCCACCACAACTCCATCAGTGTAAGTACCTCCGGTATCTATGCCAAGTACTAGTGACATTGTCCTTCCTCCCAAAAACTCGATAAGTTCAGAAAAATGGTTAGAGGCTGCCCGTTAAAAGCAGGCAGCCGTTTTATTATATTTTACTCATCTTCCCCTGGCATATGACCAACAGCATTTTCCACGATATCCCTAATTTTAGCAGCTACATCTTTCGGCAGCGGAGCAGGTTCATGATAATTAATGATATCCCTTACCCTTTCATTTGCTACCTGTGTTAAAGTCTTGCTGCCGGCTTTTTCATAAATTTCCCGAGCGGCCCTATTCACTAAACGGGGAACATAGTTTTCTTCCATGTGTACCTGGGTATGTTCTTCATCACCGAATTTTCCACCAGGTCCTACTTTTTCAATTACATCTAGTGCTAATGATTCTTCATCAACTTTAATTCCTTTTGTTAGGCGTCTGGCCATGCCAAGAATCTCATCAGCAATTACTACTAAGTCCAAATTGGATGTAGTTCCGTATTCGGAATATCCAATATCATGGTTTAGGTTAGCCCCAGACATATTGGTCATAGCTATAGACAAAGCTGCTTCGATACCGGCCTGCTCATCTATGATACAAGAGTCGGTACATCCGGCTGTACCAAACATAGGAATATTAAGATAATGAGCTACATCCGCCAGTCCGGCAAGAAGCAGATGCAGTTCGGGAGCACCATACGAGAAGATAGTAGATCCCATATCTAAGATGGTATAGACACCACCCATAATGAAAGGAGCTCCTTCTCTAGTGCACTGACTCAATACCAGGCCACTTAGGCTTTCGCATAAGCCTTGTACCATCACCCCGGCCATAGTAGCAGGAGCGGTACCTCCGGCCATAATACACGGTGTATAAATAGTGGGTAATGCTTTCTTGGCTCCCATAACTAATTTTTGGGCTGCTTCCCTGCAGTGCATCCCGGGGGAAATGGGCTCAGCATAAAGGCAAATGAAAGGATTCCGCCGCAATTCTTCCTCACCGCCAGCCACGATTTCCGCCATTTTGATGCAGTCTTCCTGACCCCACTGATCCACACAAACAGTAATAATCGGTTTTTCAGTATTCAAAATCTGTTGCTCAAATTCATGACGGTCAGAAATTAGGAGGGGTACATCTTGTACAATCCCCAATGACATGGCATAATCAATATTCGGTAGAGCATCAAGAAGTTTAGTAGCCCAACCTACAGACTGTCTAGTGGCACGATGTCTTTCATTGGTAAAAGGATTTCTGGTGAAAGGAGTACACGGTCCGGAACCGAAATAGGCATTATTTCCCTCTACAAATAATTCCCGGGCACCGGTACGGCTATTGCATAAAACAATGTGTTTCTGACAAGTTTTTAAAGCACGCTCGGTAATATGAGCAGGAATTCTTACTCTTCTTCCGTCGACCCAGCAGCCGGCTTTCTTTAATATTTCCAAAGATTCTTTATCGTAAAAATCGGTCCCGGTACGCCACATTGCCTCTTCCGCGGCATATACTAACTCCTGACACTGGGCAGGTGAGAAAACATTCATCATGGTGCTGGCATAAGCTTTAAAATTACTTCTCGTTGTCAACTTAAATCTCTCCTTTCTCTCTCAAGAAATTCCTATTTTACAGCCGCTTCAACTTTAGCAACAATAGCTTTAATTTCCACTAACTTTTCTTCAGCTAATTTTTCCGGTTGATGGTTCTTCAGAAGATCCAGGGTTTTTTCCTTAACTCTTTGTCCCATAGACTTAGCACCGGCAGCAGTCCAATCATCGATACGTTTCCGGTTCATTAAAGTTGGCCACCAAAACTCGGACCTAAAGAACTTCATAGTATGCTCTTCTCCCAGATAGTGTCCGCCCGGCTGAACAGCGTCAATTACTCCACGAGCTAATCTTTCTTCGTTTACTTCTACACCCCTCATCATTCTCCGAGTCATGCCCATGACCTCATCACCCATAACAAGAAGTTCCAGGGAACCAGTTAATCCGTATTCCATCAGGCCGCTTCCGTGAATTAGGTTGGTGCCGCTCATGCCGGCATGGAGGATTGAGAAGGCAGCTTCCAGACCCATCTGAGCATCGCTTCGTTTCGCATCGGTAGCCCCGGCAAAACCAAAGCTGGGAACGCGTAAATAACGCATTACATTGGCAAACCCAGTGCCCATCAATTCCACTTCCGGTGCTCCTAAGGGTTTAATTCCGTTCATTTTATCATCAATGGTAAATAAACTCCCGCCAATTACCGGTGCTCCTTGACGCACCAACTGGGCAAGGAGTACCCCTACTAAAACATCGGCAGCGGCAACCACAATGGCACCGGCCGGTGTCGCCGGTGCGGTATCCCCGGCAACTAATTTTGTGGCATAAACAAAAGGAATCCCATTCTTAGCCGCAAAAATCACTTTAGCCAAAGTTTCATCAGAGTGAACCAAAGTTCCCTCCGTGGCAAAATAAAGGGCTAGAAAAGGATTCTTCTGTAATTCTTTTAATCCGCCGGCAATTGCGGCCGCAATTTCAATAATAGCTTCAGCCTGTTTTACGTTTTTTACACTTTGAATAATAGGCTTAGTGGTATTTGTAACCAGTGCTTCAAAGGCATGGACTTCAGCTACAGCAGGATCAACATCAACAGGCAAGCCATTATTCATGGCAAAGTCAATATTCTTTAAACCATCGCAAAGAATTGCGGTATTTGCCACATCGGATTTTACCGGTTTTCTAATTTCTTCGGTTGTTGGATCCAAAATATAAACATTATCCTGCCCCGGTCCGTAATAAGCATTGGTGGTTTCTAAGGTCAAAGCTCTTTTTCCGTTTCTGTTACATAGGGTAATCCGAGAAGGAGCAGTTCTTACAGCCCATTCGGATAAAGCGGAGGGAATACGTACTCTGTTGCCGTCTACCCAGCACCCACCTTTTTCAAACAGTTCCAAGGCTTCTTTATTTTCTACCTCAACACCGGTTCGTTCCAGTACTTCAAGAACTGTCATGAAAATTTCTTCACACTGGTCATCACTTAGCATCTTCCATAATGTGGTCTGGTTTACCTCATAATTTGCCCGGGTATATTTACTTTTTGTTGTATACAACTGTCTTCTCTCCTTTCTTATTCACAAAATTTTACCTAATAATTTTTTGCATAAATCTCTACTACTCAGGCAACATTAGGGCTAAATCCTCCTTTCCTCTACTGTTTAATTAACTCTTTGCTTCTCTTTTCGATGAAGGTAGATATTTCTTTGTCCAAAGCTTCGTCCAATGGAGGAGCTTGGTATTCAGCCAAGATTTTTTGCCATTTTTCTTTGGCTCTTTGGACAGTATCTTTGCTGCCCTTGGCAATCCACGCTTCATAACCTTGACGGTCACTTAGAGTGGGAACCCTGAGTTCCTGGCGATGTTTTTCCAAGGTGCTTGTCTGGTAAAGGAAGTGTCCGCCGGGGCCTACTTCCTTAATGTCGTCCAAAACAAACATCTCCTCGGCGATGTGGTATCCTTTAAGGTATTTCAATACCAGACCGGCAATTTCATTATCCAAGATGAATTTCTCATAGGAGAAAGCAGTGTAGTACTGCATAATACCGGCAGCGTGAAGTACATAGTTAATGCCAGAGAGAGCCGCAGATAACAACACCATCATGGATTCATAACCGGCTTGGGCATCAACAATTTTAGCATCATTAAGACCGCCGCCCCCCCGGCTGGGAACACCATAGAAACGTGCCATCTGGGCACTGGCGGAAGTGTAAAGAGAAGTTTCCGCGGTACCGATGGAGAGACTGACGGTTCTCATATCGCAAGGACTGGAGGCGGAACCGTAAATAACCGGAGTTCCGGGGTTGACGCATTGTGCTAATACAATACCGGCAAGGACTTCTGCGTTTTGTAAGGTGATAGTGCCTGCCATAGTGGCAGGGCCGGTGGAACCGGACATGACCAAAGAGGATATGAGGCAAGCCTGACCTGCTTTGGCATATGTCATTAAGGCGGCAAGCATTCTGTCGTCATATTTCAAAGGACTAATTGAGTTGATCAAGGTGATCAAAACGGGATTCTTTTTAATAATTTCCCTACCGCCAAACATCATTTCGGCAATGGCTACAGAGTCACCGGCACCGATCTCGCCATAAGCACTGCCCATAAAAGCTTTGTCGGAATTCTTTATATGGCTGTATAACATTTTCAGGTGCCTGATTTCATCGGGAACATCATTTGGTTCGCAGACATTCCCACCGGTGGCGTGAACATTTTCACATGCTCCGGCCAATTTTACGATATTGTCATAGTCTTCCATAGTGGAATAACGCCTGCTGCCGTTGGCTTCGTAGATATAGGGAGGGCCATAAGATGGAGTAAAGATGATATCAGTATGGTTGCAGTTTATGTTCTTTTCTGCATTTCTGGCATGAAGAGTGAAAGCTCTGGGAGCTTTTTTTACCATCTCTTCTACAAATTCTTTTTTAAAGTAAACCCGGTGGCCATCCGCTTTTTGCCCGTATTCCTGTAAAACTTCCACTGCGGGATCATAAGTGAATTCCACACCCACTTCTTCCAAAATCTGTAGTGTTTTTTCATGAATTTTCTGTACATCTTCTTTTGCTAACACATCAAATTTAGGTATCATTTTAAAGACTCCTTTTTTCTTTTTTATGAAAATGATATTACTTCCTACTTTTCATCTGCTTTCCTGTTAGTTTATCCCCGTGGATTTTTAAACTATTGTAGGCGCCCTATGCGGGACACTGCTACAGCGTTCCGCATCTTTAATTATATAAAGCAAGAGATATGCCAAATTATTCTATTGAGGAAAGATTATATGGTAACAATCTGGAAATACTGATAAAACGTGGAACTTAGCCGGGTGAAAAAATTCCCATGAGAAATTGCCTGATGATATCTCTCCACATGAACGGATCCAAAAAGCAAAAATAAGCAAAACCTAATGCAAAATGCAAAAAAAACGCCAACCTAATAAAAAGGTTGGCGTAGAAAAGACACATGTATTGTTAATTTATGAATTCACTTAACTCCGTTTTTTCCATGGGATAAGCCAATGCTTGCCTAATACCAAGAATCCTGTTAAGCCTGACTAATTATGATGAAGTAAAGCAGATAAAAACAATTTCTATGATCCATAGGTTTCAAACACAAAAAACCCTTCTTTTTCTTCCCCTTTTCCCCATTCCGGTCGCCCAACAGCAGTAACTTCGATCCGGGACTCCACATAAACATCTTTCTCAATCATGCTGGCATTAGCATAGATATCTTTATGATCTATTACCAATTCATAATTTTTTGCCCCTGCTTTTGCTGCGGCCAAAGCTGCCCGTGCTTTTGCTTCTTTTAAAGAATAGTTTACTGCCTCTTCTAATTCTTCAAATACTTTTCTCTCCCACGGAGCATGCATTAAATAGCCACTCCCGGCTTCACCTGGTTTAATCAAAACTTTTACCGTCTCCATAATCTTCCCTGTGGCGGCCCCTATAGCATTAGCTACCTCTGCATAAGGAGGAATAATTAACTCAGTATGCAATTTTTCTGCCATTTTTGGCAACCAAGCTGCTACCGGAGCACCAATACCAATTACCGGAACTCTCATTTTAAATAAACAATCAAAAGCCTGATTCTTACATGGTTCTAAAGCCTTATTAATAAAGTACATAGATGAAGCGTCTTTTTTAAACCATGTTTTCTGCCCTTCAAAGCTAGATAGGCTTTGCAGGCAGGTAATGCATAAATCATTCACTATTCTATCGGAAGCTTTCTCGATAAACTCTTCTTTCGATATTCCTGCCCTTTCCGCAAGAATTTCTACTCCTATGATAGATGCTTCACTATTCCATTGATGATAAACTCCTTTGGCATGGAGAATATCCGTTGGAGTAACTGAGACCCGAGCTACAATTCCTAAGTTCACCAGATGCTGAAGATTAATCAGATTCGGGTCAATCTCCAATTGACGGGCTAGATAGTAGAGACTCTTCGGCCCACCTTGCAAAATACTAATTGCCTTTCTCTCCCAACCGCTGAGTTCTTCAGCAGTACCATTTTTCAAAAACATAAAGCAATCGGTGGCCTGGGCAAACATCAAATCATAATTCTCTTCAAAATTTGTCTTTAAATCCTCAACAAGAGCTGGATAGTTATGACCGACAACACAAAGGGGCCATACCCTTTGGGGTCCAACCACAATATCCCTATCCCGATTTACTTGAATATAACTATCCCCGCCTAAACCATAGGTATATATTTCAGCCGCTTGAACCCGGGTAAGCCAACCACCTACCATTGCCCCCTCCTGATTAACCTTAGGGACACCATTTTTTAATATGGCAATATCCGTAGTGGTGCCTCCCATATCCAAAACCAGAGCTTCCGAAGTGTCCGTTAGAAAAGTGCCACCGATGATACTTGACGCCGGCCCAGAAAGAATAGTTTCAATAGGCTTCTCTCTTGCCAGAGACTCACTCATTAAACACCCGTCCCCTTTAACAATCATAATCGAAGCCTCTATTTCTTTTTCCTCCAGTGCCTTTTTCACAGACTCAATTAATTCCGTAATAACTGGAATTAACCGGGCATTAAGTACAGCAGTGACAGTTCGTTCATAAAAACCTAAGGAGGTAGTCAATTGATGAGCACATACTACCGGAAGATCTAGTATTTCTTGAACCAGTTTGGCTGCCGCAAGTTCATGCTCTGGATTTCTGACACTTAAATACCCTGAAATAGCAACAGCATCTACCTTACCCTTAAATTCACAAATGGCCTTCTTTGTTAATTCCAGATCGAGATCTTCCTGACGTCGACCTTTTATATCATGTCCACCGGGCAGGACAGCATAATGGGCTACCGGAAGCTTGTCAATAGGTTCATGTCCGATCATGAGTAATCCTACTTCACACCCACGACCTTCCACGATAGCATTTGTTGCTAAAGTTGTAGAAAGCGAGATTACATTTATTTTATAAAAATCCTGAAAATCCAGATTATTGATACAGTTACGGATCCCAACAGATAAGTCTTCTCTAGTGGTTAAGGCCTTAGCCTTGGTGATAATTTTTTTACTCTCCGGCTCCACCACAACTCCATCAGTGTAAGTACCTCCGGTGTCTATGCCAAGTACTAGTGACATTGTCCTTCCTCCCTTAAACTAAATAAGTCCATAAAAAGGCTCTTGGCATCAGGTGGTGTTTTTCACTCCATCTGATGCTTAACCGCTCCCGGCCATCCATAGCATTGCGGCACTAGGTCATTCATGGCCGTCGTAAATCGGCAATGCATTCCCAGAGAAATTAGTTCAATGTTTTCTGGTAATATTCTACATACTATAATTAATATCCTTCAGCTTCACTAATTTTTTCTTACTAAAACACCTATAGTAAACTGTTGGTTTTTATATAACCAACTATTTCCACCGTAGAATAAGGTAAAAAAATATCCAATCGATTCCTTAATTCAAATCAATTGGACATAATTTTTCGTTACTTGTTTAATGGAGGCGATCATAGAACTGTCAGCAGCTAGTAGGTAAGCTGAGGCAAAGTAGTCCCTCCTGTGGGCATGATCCATACTTTTGCTTCATTTCCCATAATTTTTATTGCTTCGTTAAAAGCCTGATTGACCTCTCTAAAAGGTTTCATAAATAATTTATGCACTGTTTTGTCTGGTAAACAGGAAACCAAAAAAATACGGAACTGACTTGCCATATCAGCAATAGCGGCGGCCTTATGCCCCCCAAGCTGAAAATCTTTTTCAATCCGGTTAATGATATCTACCGTACTTTCCGCCTCCTCAATCCACTGAGAGAATGTATCCTCCCCTAATCCCTCCCGGCATTCCGCTACAAGAATGATTATCCCTCCAGGTTTGACCGCCCACCTAGCATTATCTAGGGCTTTTTGAGCTTGATAGACATTAATGTCCTTGGGAAAACCATGAGGACAAGTAATCACAATATCGGCCAACTCCGAAATGGGCATGCGGTAAGCTTGATCTAGAATCTTGCATCCTGCCCGATGAGCCTTAATATAGTCACCGGCTGTTACTGCCATGATCCTTTTTTCTTCATCCAGCACCACATTTACAATAAAATCAATGGATAAATATTTTGTAATCTCCTCTATATCCTCCCGTACCGGGTTCCCTTGAATTACCCCGACCTTAGCCAGAGGATGGAGCATCATCCGGTGATTAGCCTGAATAGTTTCTCGGGTACATACTCCCGGAACAATCGCTTTTGCCCCGCCGCTATATCCCGCAAAATAATGATAATCAATATTTCCTAAGCATATCCTTTTAGTCGCCTGTACTACTGGACGAAATACTTGATACGGAGTACCCTTGGAGCTTTTTCCCACCTCTATAAAATCCTCTTTTTGTCCACAGGAATCTATACATTTTACTCTATCGAAAACTTCCAATCCCACTAACCGTTTTCTTTCTTCTTCGCTATGAGGCCGGTGTACACCTAAACCGGCTACTACAATAATATCTTTATCCGGTACTCCGGCCCGATTAATCTCATCCAAGACATGGGGAAGCAGCAGATAGCTAGGACAAGGCCGAGTAATATCGCTAATGATAATCGCTACCTGATCCCCTTTTCTTACTATTTTATCTAATCGGGCGGTACCCAGCGGGTTTTGCAACGCTTTTTGAATCACTTCCTCCACCGGAAGATCACAATGTATATTTTGCGGTCTTAAACATCCTAATAAATTTTCTTGGGGGATATCCAACCTTTGCACACTATTTCCGTACCCCAATGAAATACTTTCCATCCCTATCCCTCCGTTTTTCGTACAATTGACTGAAAATAAAAACGACCCTTATTATTAATATTACATATTAAGGGTCAAACATCAAGCAAAAGACTTATGCGCAATATCCCCGATCTTTGTCACTTGACTATCCCTCCGATAATACTTGATAGGCTTGTCAAATGTCACGGCTTCAATGATTAGTATATCTTAATTAAAATAGTTTTATTGGCTTATTGCTAAAGCAAGCATAGTAGCAACCCCAATTTGCAGCGGGTCATGTATGACATCATTTTTATACTTCTCATAAGCGTCAACCGTAAGTCCGAATGGAACGCCCGGGGCGGCGATAATGGCTTTCGGATGCAAATTTTCTAATGAAATAAAAGCCCCTTCCGGTGTAGCGTCTACCAAATAGCGATACTTTGGCAATGCCCTTTCCAGATCTGATTCAACTTTGATCTTACTATCCTTTACTTTTTCAACTTTCCTTAAATCTTGATCAAAAACTGCTACTTTAGCCCCTAATTTCAGCAGAAAATCAGCGGCATGGTACCCCACCGGTCCATACCCCAGCACCAAAACCTCACTTCCCGTTAACTCTCCGGCCATTCCAGAAAGTGCTGCTACATATCCCTTGCCCGTAGCAACACCATTATCTACAGCCATTTTATTTCGTAGATTAAAAGCAATAAATCTGTTGTCATCTGCCATAAAAATAATCTCATTTCCTTCCGATACAGCTTCAAAAAAACCGGACACATCTGTTTCCTTTGTAACTGATACCGGAAAACCCAGCTTCCTGATTATACTTGCTACCGACTGGGCAAACCCTCCAATAATCCCTTCACCGACAGTAATTGGTATCACAGATACCCGGTAGCTTTGTGCTGCCAAAGCAAAGTTCTTTAAAGAAATACCTGCGGCAAAACAGGCAATTTCCGCTAAAGTCATACCTGCTTTTTTTAATAGTTCCATTTCATAATCCGTAAGTTCCTGACCTAACCCGGCAATATCTTTTTCTGTCAAACGCGTCATTCCCTAAAGCCCCTTCCACAGTTAAGTAGATAATATTTATTTATTGTACAAAAGACTGGGAAATCCTTTAAATTACTGATTATTATTAAAAACAAAGGTCTTGAGTCTTTATATTTTTAATACCTAGGCCAATTAAAAAAATACTTTCTATAATAATACTTCTTTCATATAAACGGCTGGTTCACAAACAGTAGCCAATGATAGCACTGTTTATTCAACATCCCATAAGGTAGGCAAAATGAAAATGCGGTGATTATTTTGTTATCCTCCGGTAAAAATAGTTTCTTCGATTCAATGAGTTTCTGCTCCTCTAAAGACATATGGGGCGTAATGGTCGCCTGTCTAATTTTAATAGTGTAACTAAACTTAAAACACCTAAAAATGTACTTTTCGTGAACCTTGTGGGACATTTTGCCAGGTAGTTGTTTGAAGCATAAATTTTCAATAATTTTTAAAGGAGGGAAAACACATGATAAGAAGAGCGATGGTGATTTTGGTTGTCCTGCTAATGGACTTCTTCGCCAGCTCAGTAGCAGCATATGCCGGTGTAACCGCTGAGGGATTCGATGCTGTTGCCAAACTATGTAAATCCTTTTTAATAAAAAAACAAGGGATTATTTAAATGGTCCCTTGTTTTTTTATATTAATATTTTACTATTGATTTTTAGAACAACCCCCGCACCTTACCAGTTTCCACATCCACATCAATTCTTCTAAAGGCTGGGTCGGAACCGGTTCCCGGCATCATGCTGATACCACCGGCCATAGGGCAAATGAATCTGGCACCGCCATAAATCAAAACGTCTCGAATGGGAAGTCTCCAGTTCTTGGGCACACCCTTCAAGGTGGGATCATGGGTTAAGCTTAAGTGAGTCTTCACCATCATTGTTTGGAAATCCTTGTATTTCGGATCCTCTTCAAATCTCTTCGCCTTTGCTTCTGCTTCCGGAGCCCAATCCACACCATCTGCTCCGTAAACTTCCTTGGCAATAACTTCTACCCGCTGTCTTAAGGGCATCTCCAAAGGATATAGATACTTGAAGTCGACCGGATCTTTACAAGCATCGATTACTGCATCCGCTAATTCCAAAGCTCCGTCGCCGCCGTATCTCCAGTGTTCGGACAAGGCACAACGCCCGCCGGCCTCTTCCACGATTCTTCTTACTAAAGCAATTTCTGCTTTAGTATCTGTGGCAAAGCCGTTAATGCAGACAACCGGGTTAATACCGGACTTCTTAATATTCTTCAGATGATGCAGCAGATTTTCGCAACCTTTTTCCACTAACTCCAGGTTTTCCTTCAGATAAGCATCCGGAATAGGACGTCCGGGAACAACGGTTGGGCCACCGCCGTGCATTTTTAGTGCCCTAATGGTAGCTACTAGGACGGAAACATTAGGTGTTAATCCGCTCAGACGGGCTTTAACATTCCAGAACTTTTCAAATCCTATATCAGCAGCAAAACCACTCTCGGTAACATGATAATCAAACATCTTTAGACCTACCCGGTCACCGATAATGGAGGATTGTCCAATAGCAATATTTGCAAAAGGACCGGCATGAACCAATACGGGCTGATGCTCAACAGAATAACACAGGGTAGGATTAATGGTATTTCTCATAAAGGCAGCCATGGCACCGTCAACTTCCAAATCAGCGGCTGTAACAGGATTGCCGTATTTATCATAAGCTACAATAATATCAGCAATTCTTTCTCTTAAGTCTTTTAAGTCGGTGGCAACCGCCAATATTGCCATTAATTCGGAACTAACAGTAATCCCAAATTTAGAATGCATCATAAAGCCATCTTTCTTGCCACCAATACCCATAATAATATTTCTTAAACCTTGAGCGCAAAAGTCCATGACCCAGCCCATTTCCACTCTTTTCGGGTCAATATCTAATCTCCTTAAATTTCTTTTTGCGAGTTCTTCGTCAGTATAGTTAGCCTCGTGCTGCATTCTGGCATTTAAAGCAACCATACAAAGATTATGGGCATTTTGAATATCGTTAATGTCACCAGTTAATCCTAAGGAAAACTCGGTCATTGGAATTAACAAGGCATTACCACCACCGGCAGCAGTCCCTTTTACGTTCATGGTAGGACCGCCGGAAGGTTGACGCAGGCAACCGCCCACATTCATGCCTCTTTTGCCTAACCCTTGGATTAAACCTAAAGAAGTAGTGGACTTTCCTTCACCTAATGGAGTAGGGGTAATCGCTGTTACCTCAATAAACTTTCCATCAGGACGATCTTTCAGTCTGTTGATGATTTTAAGAAAGTCCAATCTAGGAGTCCTGCCATGAGGAATCATCTCATCAGGTTCCAGACCTAATTTTTCCCTCCATTGTTCCGGAGAAGGCATTGATTTTTCCGCTTCTTCAGCAATTTGCCAATCTTTAACCTGTGTTGGGTCAAGCATATAATTCACACTTCCTTTCTATATTATTACAAGTTTTGCGTATCTAGCCAAAAAAGTACTCACTTGCCTATTCTACCCATAATATATACTAAATATTGTACGTCTTACTTCTATCTTGAACAAGTGGAATTACTTGCGAAAGGTTTAAAATCTTGTCAATTGGTAAAATAAACCAATTTGTGCATTAATTCACGATTGCCTTTTGCTGTCTATATGGGAGATTAATTTTAAACCTCAGAAAAAGTCTCTAACTTTAGCGGGTGTCTTCCCCTGACCACTTCAGTGTAAGTCATAGCGCTATTGCTGTCTGAAAATAATAAATCGGGATAATTATCCCGATTTATCAAAAACACTCTTCAATTAAAAGAACTAAGCTAATCTCCCAAGTGCATTTTTTATCCGTTTAAGAGCTTCAACAATCTCCTCTTCCGGTACACAAATTGATAGGCGAATATAAGCATTCTCCCCTGTACCCATTTCGCTCATGGGCAAGGTAACCACACCTGCCTCCCGAACTAAGTATTTACTCATTTCGATAGCATTCATGTTAAATGCTTGAAAATCGGGTAAGGCAAATAGTCCTCCTTTTGGTTTAAAGCACTTCAACCCCGGAATATCTTCCAGCCCTTTACAAAGCATCTTTCTTCTTTGCCGGAATGTTTCCACAATTTTATCAAGCTCATTTTGGGGACACTCTAAAGCAGCCACAGCTGCCTTCTGAGAAATCGAATTGGGACAAAGGGTAATAGTATAGTGAAGTTTTTTAATTTCTGTGATAATTTCTTCTGGTCCGGCAATATACCCCACACGGAATCCAGTCATGCAATACACTTTTGAAAAGCCATTCAACACTATTGTTCTCTCCTGCATCCCTTCTAATGACGCGATAGAGCCTGGATAGTCCTGGTCAATAAAACCATCATAAATTTCATCACTAATAACAATTAAATTATGTTTTTGAGCAATATGAGCAATTTTTTGTAGATCCTCCTTAGGCCAAACATCCCCTAACGGGTTTGACGGATTGCAAAACATAATTACTCTTGTTTTAGATGTTATGGCCTTTTCCAGCCGTTCCGGATCCATACGGTAATTATCTTCTGGCAAAAGTTCGACAAAAACGGCTTTTCCCTTTGAAAAATAGATTGCTTGTTCATAAGGAGCATAATGGGGTGTGAAAATAATAATTTCATCCCCTTCATCAATTAGAGATTGAATACATACAAACATCCCTTCTGTCACACCTTGGGTGACAATAATATTCTGTTTCGGGTCATAGTCAAGCTGATTTTTTTCTTTGAATCTTTTGGCTATGGCCGCCTTTAATTCTGGAGTACCGTAATATCCCGTATACCTGGTATGCCCCTGTTCAATTGCTTCTATCGCCTTCCTGGCAATATAGGGAGGTGTAGGAAGATCAGGGTTTCCAATAGATAAGTCAATAATCCCTGGTCGGCCTTCTGCATATTCTTGAATAAATTCCCGATTCTCCATAGGTATATTTCTAACTTTGTCCTTAATTATTGTAGTCATATTAATCCCTCCTCGAAATTTAAAGTTGAGTAATTTCAATAATTTTATTCTTTCCGGAGTACCAGCCTAACGTCTCCCACCAATACGCCCTTAGGGAAAACGAATACCGGATTCAAATCAGCTTCCTCGATATTTGGGTAAAGGAAAGGAAGTTTTGAAAAGTTCACAATTGCCTCGGCTAAAGCATCCAGATCTGCCGGTTCTTGTCCCCGAATACCTTTGAGGATGGGATAGGTACGGATACTTCTGATCATTTCCTCTGCTCCCTTACGATCAACAGGAGCCACCCGAAGGACAATATCTTTTAAAACCTCAGTATAGATCCCCCCTAAACCAAAGGCGATGACCGGACCAAACTGCACATCCCGGGTTAAGCCAAGAATCACTTCTCGGCCACCTTTTAACATGGGGTATATTACCACACCTCGGAAATCACGGCCATCTGCGGCATGTTTAATCTGGTCAAAGGCTTTTTCTGCCTCTTCGTCCCCATCTATATTTAAAACTACACCACCACAATCTGACTTGTGAAGAATCTCAGGAGAAACAACTTTCATCACAACCGGATAGCCCAAACTATTACAGGCCGTAACTGCCTCCTGCCGAGTAGCGGCAAAACGAAACTCAGGTACAGAAATACCGTTTTTCCTTAGTAATGCCATTCCGTCCGGTTCCAGTAAGGAACCATCCCCGGAAAGATAACCTACCTCCTGAGGAAAATACTCTGATAAATTGGAACTAGCTTTTAAATATTTATAATATTCCGTCATCCGAGCCAGTACCTTCACTGCCCGTTCTCCACTGACGAAATTAGGTAGATTGTGTTCTTTTAAAACTTCTATACTTTCTTTTACATCAGAGCCTACTTGGATAGTGGAAACAATAGGCTTTTTTGTAACCTTTGCCGCTTCTATAATACCATTTGCAATAGGCATCGCTTCTAAGTATGGAGTACCAATGTATAATGCTAAGGCAGCATCATATTCTGTTAGTGCCTCCTTTAAAACCTCCCGGTATTCTTCCCCGGTACCTTCTACTGTTATATCAATCGGATTTTTAATTCCAGCGTGGGGTGGAAGTATTCCTTTAAAAGCTGCAATTAACTCCGGACTAGGCTCAGCTACATCCAAACCTACCTCTTCCGCCTTATCGGCCGCCATTACCCCTGGGCCACCAGAATTGGTAACTATAGCTAGGCGACAGCCGGTAACAGGAGGGAGGCAGGAAAATCCTTTGCATAGGTCAAACATATCCTCAATAGTTTCTACCCGCAAAGCACCACATTCCCGTAAAGCGGCATCGTATACCTTGTCTGCGCCGGCCATAGAACCCGTATGTGAGAGAGTGGCCCTCTGACCTGTACTTGTGCGTCCGGATTTAATTACTACCACCGGTTTAACCCGCGTTACCTCCTTTAAGACCTGCATAAATTTCCGGCCATTCTTAATGTTTTCCAGATACATGGCAATGACCTTCGTCTCCGGGTCGTCCTTTAAATATCTAAGAAATTCTAATTCATTGAGATCATTACCATTACCATAACTGATGAATTTAGATATCCCCAATCCTTGTTCTTCGGCCCAGGCCATAATGGTACCACCCACGGCCCCACTTTGAGAAATCAAAGCTGTATTTCCTTTAGGAGGAGCCGCTTCTAAAGTAGCTAAAAGTTGACTGTGGGTATTTACTAACCCGGCACAATTTGGCCCGGTAAACCTTATACCATACTTTTCTGCCACTCGCTTTATCTCTTCTTCTCCGACAGCGTTCCCTGCTTCGGAAAAACCGGAGGTAATAATGATGGCCGCTTTAACTCCCTTCTTACCACAGTCCTCTAAAACATCTTTTACGGTAACAGCCGGTGAGGCAATCACCACTAAATCTAAAGGCTCAGTAATATCCTGCGCAGAAGCAAAACCAGGCACCTGCCCTACCCCTTTGGCCTTGGGATTTAAGGCATAAATTTTCTCAAATCCTCCTTCCACCAGGCGATTAATCAACACATTACCAAGTTTTCCTGGAGTAACCGAACCGGCCACAGCTACTCCACGGGGATTAAAAAGAGCTTGAAAACTCATCATATCACTCCTTCCCTATAATTACAGGATAATTACCTGGATACTTCTGCATTATATCCAGCCTTGAAGGCAAAAATATTTTCTTCCGCTCCTTTAGGCCAGCGTTCTTTAATGGCGGAAATCATTTCTTCCTCACTAAAAATCTCTTTCAATCCGGTCTGCGCTAGGGTGGCACCTAAAACATAGATATTTTCCCGCACTTTTCTTCCCTGATACTCTGGAAGTCTACCTGGATCCAAATAAGCTACCTTTCCCTTAATCTTATCTACCTCTCCCCATACATCTTCTACGCTGGGATAGGGGGCTTTCCCCAGCATTACTGCTGTAGGTGCCCAAACAGAACCATAAATAAGGAAATCAGCACCCTCTTTAGCATAACGTAAAGCTTTTAATGTTTCCGATAATTCCATGGAAATAACCAAATCCGCACCTTGATTGGGAATGCTGGGGCCAACATTTTCCCGGCCTAGTCTTAATTGGGCTTTGACAAACCCTCCCCTTTGAGACATGCCTTTAGTGGGATAGAAATTAGCAGAAATACCTTTTTTAAAGGCCGCTTCGGTAATTAATTCACCAATGGTTAAAACACCCTGTCCGCCTACACCTACAATATAAATATCATATGAATTATTATTCATTTATTTGACCTCCCTTACAATAGCCGATCTATTACACACCTGAGCACAGAGCCCGCAGCCGTTACACTGGGCATGATCAATAATGATAGATTCTTCTCCTAGAGTGATGGCTGGGCAACCGGTAATGTTGATACAAAGTTTGCAGGTGTTACATTTTTCTTGATCCACAGAAATATTGGAATATTTAACTTTCCGTCGATTAGCCTGAATAGCACACTCCCGACGGGGCATGACCACTTTTACTCCCGGCATTGTAAGAGCTTTTTCTATGGCTTCAGTTGTTGCTTTATAATCATAAGGGTCAACAACAAAAAGATTTTTTACTCCCAGTCCTGATACCACTTTGGCTAAATCTAACTGCTGATAGCCAGGCTTTTGGAAATCACTATTGGTGCCGGGGTTAACTTGCATTCCAGTCATAGCTGTCCAGCCATTATCCATAATAATCACGGTCAGGTTAATTCCGTGCTGAATTGCATTAATCAAACCGGGAATTCCGGCATGGAAAAAGGTGGAGTCACCAATGGTGGCAATCACCGGGGTTTCAAGCCCGCTGTATACAAAACCCTGCGCCAAAGGTATACTTGCCCCCATAGCAACTTCCGTCCATAAAGTGTGGAAAGGAGCGTTAATTCCTAAAATAGTACAACCTATATCTCCAGTCACCATAACTTCTTCTTTTTTTAATTTCAGGTTTTTAATGGCTTTATTAATGGACATAAATGTTCCCCGGTGAGGACATCCGGCACAGGTAGTAATGGGACGAGCGGCAGCCTTTTTCTCTGCTTCCCCAAAATCCCTGACTAAACCTTCCGGTATGGGATGACCCAGAGCACTAAATAATCCCTTGGCTACATGGGTGGCATCATAACTACCGATACGGCTTAAGGTACCGTCCTCTTTCCCTACTATTTTCACTTTTAGCCCCTTCTTATAGGCCGCTAAATAAACAGCTTTTTCCAAATGAGGCTCCAGTTCTTCCAATACTAATACAGTATCACAATGATCAAGGACAGCACCCACTTCTTTTGCTGGGAAAGGTACGGTATTTACTAACTTAAGAGTGGATATATCTTCTGATTTTAAATTTAAGGCGAATTTGTTGGCGATCTCCAGCCCTTCCTCCAGGTAACCGTTGACCACCCCTACGCTGATGATCCCTAAACCGCCTTTTTTTGGTGCTAGGTTAAGTTTATTTAAACCTTTTTCTTCAATGACTTTACCGGCTTTGGCCAGGCTTTCAATTAATTCACGATGCTGATCCATACAGATAGCCGCTCCGGCCTTGGTATATTTGCTGATGTTCTTCTCGAAAAGAGGTTTCGGGCCGTCTGGGAGTACTCTTTCTTCCACATCTACCACTCCATGGGACTGAGACACATTGGTCACGGAACGAACAAATACAGGAGATTTAATAGCTTCAGATAGTTCAAAAGCAAATTTGGTTAATTCGTAAGATTCCTCAACAGAGCCAGGTTCTAACATAGGCATATCCGACATTAGGGCAAATCCCCTGGAATCCTGTTCCGCCATTCCGGTGGTTACCCCCGGGTCGTCGGTGACATATATCACTAGGCCCCCGGTACATCCAGAATATGCCACCCCAATCACTGAATCATAAGCCACATTCAGGCCCGACATTTTCATGGTGCACATTGCTCTATGCCCAGCCCAGGCAGCAGCAGCAGCTACTTCAAAAGCTACTTTTTCGTTGGTGCTCCACTCTACTTCTGTACCTTCCAAGTTCTTCATTTTTAACAAGCCCATAATCACTTCTGAGGACGGAGTTCCTGGATAGCCAGTTACTACTTTTACTCCCGCCCGTAAGGCAGCTAAGGCTACTGCCTCATTAGCATGTACCATTTTCTTTGTCATAGATATTCCTCCTGCTTTAATCCTACTTTAATTTCTTTAATGTATTAACGTGCCATTAGTATCCTAAAAATAAAGCAAGGTTTCTCACTAGGGTAACCCTAGATAAGAAACCAGCATGGTTTTTAATAATTTAATTTTTCCTAACCTGCTTTTGCGTTAGAAATTGAAACATTATATAATTCGACCAATATTGTATAATTCCTTCTACTCTTAAAAAATATTTAACTCATTTGTATACTTATCACATTCATAACTTAAGCTAACGTATAAGTACGTATATTTTTTTAAATGCACTAAAAATTCAAAAATTATAGAGGGGATCACTGTAACATATATAGATAAGGCTTATCGTCTAAACAACTGATCCCCTCCAAATTTCTAAAAGTACTTCCTAAATACTTTGTCCAGGATTAATTGGGCTTTCATTTATTTCAATTATATCAGAAACCCCAAGGGATTTTTCATCAGTCTTTTTACCTACGAGCCGTATAACAACCCACGATACAACTAATCCTGCGGGAATGGTTAGCCATGGAGACACACCGTAACCAGCTGGGATAAAACCAACAACACCAGAAATAGCAGCTGCAGTTAAAGCATAAGGAATTTGTGTTGCCACGTGATCCAGGTGGTCAGCGGCTGCAGCCATCGATGACAAAACAACACTTTCTGAAATAGGTGAACAGTGATCGCCAAAAGTTGCTCCAGTCAAAACTGCACCAAGGGTAGCAATCATAGAAGCATCTATTGCTTGAGCTGCCGGTAAAGCAAGAGGCAGCACTAAAGCCATAGTTCCCCAAGAAGTTCCTGTAGCAAAAGCAATTAAACAAGCTAAAATAAAAGTAGCAAAAGGCAAAAATCCTGGAGGAAAATTCATAGCTACTAATGCCTGTACCAAATATTTTGCCGTACCTAATTCTTTACAAACAGCGGCAACAGCCCAGGCGAGAACGATAAAAGCAATAGTAAAAACAATCGCTTTTAAACCATTGGTCCAAGCATCCGTAATTTGATCTATTGTGAGAATCTTTTGGACCAATAACATAATAGCAGAAATTCCAGTAGCAACTACACAAGCAACCACCAATGCAGCTAAAACATCTGCTGCACCCATAATTTCTGCGATTCCTCCAGCTTCAGCTCCGCCCCCACTTACATAAAATCCAATAACTGCCGTGATAAAAAAGCAAATAATTGGGACAAAGAAGTTTGAAGCCCGAAGTGGAATTCCCGGAGGGGGAGAAAATTCTGCTTCCGAAATACCGGCCATAGGAGTAGCACCATCTCTAATGACTTTTCCGGTTGTTAAAGCTCTTTTTTCCGCATGATACATCGGTCCGAAATCCCTACGCTGCAGGGCAATCATAAATACAAAAGCGACACTGAAAATACAATAAAATCTAAAAGGAATTGACTGTAAAAAAACCATGTATGCGCTGGAGGTAATACCAATGGTCGCTATTACCTCCCCAATAACGCCTACTTCAAAGGCAGTCCAGTTGGAAATCGGAGCAGTTGCCGAAACTCCTGCACCTGCACTGTCAACTATGTAACTTAGTTTTTCTCTGGATATTCTAAGTTTATCAGTAAGTGGTCTCATTACGGAACCTGAAAGAACAATACTTGTGTAATCATCGAAAAATAGCAATATACTTAATAATGCTGTAGTTAATTGGCCTCGTTTACCATTATTAACTTTTTTAATTACTAGATTTACTAAACCCTGAGCCCCTCCAGATTTACTAAGGATGCCGATTAGGCCTCCGAGGAGTAAGGTAAATATTACAATTCCAGCATTCCATTCACTAGCAAGTGTAGAAATAGAAAGTTTAATTGTTTTAACAAATCCCATAATTGGATTAAAATTAGACAAAACTAACGCACCGGAAAAAACTCCAACAAACAAAGAAATAATTAACTGTCTGCTTACAATACACAAACCAATAGCAACCAGCGGTGGCAATATGGAAAGCAGGCCATAGTGCTCCATAAAACAACCTCCATTCATATTTTACTTTACAATACCCTTGTTTAATCTGCGTTTTTGTCATTTAACCAAATATCGAGGCCTTACTTTCCCAATTTCAACTCATACACATCACCTCACTTCATTCACTTCTTAATATATAAACTTTTTTCAATTGATCATTAATATAGCTATTACTTAATATATGTAATTAATTATTTTATGTTTACTAAAATTATCAGCTTATACTTATGTGTCCCAAAATATATTTAAGTACCCCTTAATTCAATTATACAACTAATATTATGAGATGCAATATTTTTGACAATTTAAAATATTAAAATTTATTTACCTTTTTACTTTTGTCGATTCATACAGCTTCTTTCAGCAATCTTTCAATGGCATTTAATATATTTTCATAGCCAGTACATCGGCAAAGATGCCCAGAAATCATCCTGCGTAACTCATCTCGCGTATAGTTTTTGCCACTTCCTACAATCTCTACCGCGCTCATGATCAGACCTGGCGTACAGAATCCGCATTGAATGGCAGCTTCCTCAATGAAAGCGCGCTGGACCGGGTGCAATTCACCGGAATCCTGCTGCAAGCCTTCAACTGTCAGGATATGCTTACCTTCCGCCCATGTCGCTAAATAAATGCAGCTATTCATCGCAATACCGTCGATTAGCACGGTACAAGCACCACATTCACCAACGCCGCATCCCTTTTTTACACTGGTCAAACCCAAACGGTTACGGAGCATATCCGCCAGTGATTCTCTGATATCTACAGCCAATTCCTCCTT
This sequence comes from Bacillota bacterium, assembly GCA_050952465.1. Lineage (GTDB taxonomy): Bacteria > Bacillota > Dehalobacteriia > Dehalobacteriales > Dehalobacteriaceae > DUPU01. The sequence goes on from JBMNKZ010000002.1 coordinate 308,752, forward strand.
TTTCCCATTGACAAACAGGTGCACAATACTCATCATTGACGCTCAACTCCTTCCAACAATGCGCACTCCATGGCCTGCCGAAAAGTCTCCCCGGCTACATGCAAACGAAAAGTTCGCGAAGCTCGCCAAGAGTCACGTGGGGTGATCTCCTTACGTAACATATCTGGCCCAATTCTAAGTGCCTCCTGTATCGATAAACCAATCAAAGCTTTCTCTGTATTTGACGCCCGCATAGGAACTGGCCCGGCTACACCTAAAGCAATTCGAATATCTTCAATGTACTGACCTTTGACATCTATTTTGAGTAGTACAGCACAGCCCAGTACCGCGATATCCATGGCATTTCGCATGGCATATTTGATATACTTGCCATGATAACCCTGGTAATCAGTTGACTTTATGGTAATGGCCGTTAATAGCTCGCCCTGAGAAAGAGCCACTTTTCCCGCACCCAGATAGAACTGTGCTATAGGCAATACCCTGTCTCCGGTGGATGAAGTCAGGGTTAGCTCGGCATTAAGCGTTAATAAGGTTGAAGCAGTATCGGCACTAGTCACACCATTGCAGATATTCCCCCCCACCGTACCGGCGGCACGAATCTGCGGGCCGCCTACCGTGCCAGCAGCACCGGCTAAAACCGGGATATATTTCAGAATTAACCCATTCTCCTCTAATTCCCGAAAGGTGGTCAGCGGCCCTATTACGATATCACCATTTTCCGTCATGTGTACACCCTTCAATTCTTTTATTCCATTAATGCTAACCAGATGGCAGCCTGCCAATTTTCCTTCCCTCACTTTGATCAAGATATCCGTTCCTCCAGCGATCACAATGGCAGCGGGATCAGCCTCCAGATAAGCAATCGCCTGTTCCACGCTATATGCTAAGTCATTTTGTGTAATATCGAACATCGATCACGCCCCCTTTAAAGTAATCCTGCAGCCTGAAAAGCTTCGATCAGGCGCGGCGGATTCATCGGTAACTGATCTATTGCAACACCGGTAGCACAAAGCAACGCATTACGAACAGCGCCAGCAACCGGGATCACCGGAGGTTCGCCTAGGGACTTATTTCCATAAGGACTGCTGGGATCAAACGTTTCCACAAATCTCACCCTTAAGGATGGTACATCCATCGCTGTTGGCATCTTATAATCCAGCAGATTTCCATTTAGCAGCCTGCCTTCATCACTGTACAGCATCTGTTCAGAAAGGGCATAACCCAGCCCCATAGCCATCCCACCATGTACCTGTGCTTTTGCCAGCAGGGGATTAATGATCCGACCACTATCATGTACATTGATGATATCTAGTATATTTATCCTGCCCAATGGGATATTTACCTCTATTTCAGCAAAACAGCATCCTAATGCATAGGTATTATCCTTACATTGAAAGGAAGATTCCGCAGTGATATGTACAGCATGCTTGTCACTGTAAAAAGCGTTCATCGCCAGTTCCTTCAATGATAAAAATGTCTGTCCGTTAACTTTGCTCAACAGGATTCCCCCACAAAGATCAAGATCCTTCTTATGACAACCTAATAGCTCAACGGCATAATCGAAAATCTTTTCCCGAAACAGCAGGCAAGTCTGTTTCAATGCGGCGCCTGACACATAGGATTGGCGAGAGCCGTAGGCACCCGTATCAAATGGCGTGACGTCAGTATCCTGCATACTAATCACATGTACCTGACTCGGTTCTATACCTATGGTTTCCGCAGCCATTTGCGTGAAAACAGTATCAGCACCTTGCCCGATCTCAGTAGCACCCATTTGGATCTGTACGGAACCGTCCTGATTAAGTATCACTCTTGCACTCCCAATCTCCATGGCGCTGGGATAAGCACCTGTTTTGTAACTGAATATTGCCATGCCAACCCCACGTCGAGAAGAACCACTTTGCTCACGATATAATTCCCGCTTTCTATGCCAATCTATATAGCTACTGCCCACGTCCATGCATTCCTTAAGTCCGTTGCTGTGGCAAATGATCCCCGTTCCCGGATCTACGTCCCCCTCGCGCATCATATTTCTTTTACGGAAGTCAATTGGATCAAGACCTAGCTTTCGGGCCAAATCATCCATATGGGATTCCATGGCAAAATTTATCTGGGGAATGCCATAGCCGCGCATTGCTCCGCCACTGCAAATATTGGTATAAACCGTGACCGCTTCCTGCCTTATCGCTTGTTGATGATAGAGATTACGATAACCGCTAATTGCATTTGCCACAATCGTATGGCCATGGGACGCATAACCACCCTGATTTGAGACACCTTTAACATAACGCGCCACCAGATTTCCTTTTGTGTCAACCCAGCTATGCAAATAGAACTCTATACCATGACGCGTACGACTGGAAAAAAAGGTTTCCTCTCTACTCATGTTAAAACAAACACAGCGGCCACCCAGCAGCATTGTCAAATATGCTACTAATGGTTCGTAGAGCACGTCCTGTTTATTTCCAAAGCCGCCGCCAACACATGGTTTAATAACCCTGATCCTACCCCAGGGGATCCCCAACGCCTGACCGATCACTCGACGAACGATGTGGGGAATTTGGGTGGAAGTCGTTACTACAATACGGTCCCCTTCCATATAGGCAAAACACACTGGATTTTCGAGATGGCAATGTTGCACCGGAGCAGTAATATATTTTTTTTTGATTTCCAACAAGCCTTCCTGCTGTATAACGGTCTGCCAATCGCCATCTTCATAAACAGTTTTCTTTAAAATGTTATCAGGACGCTCCTCATGAATCGTACCTGCCTCAGGCATAAGAGCAGCCGAGGGATCGAGCAGCGCAGGGTATTCTTCATATTCTACACGCAACGCCGCTATTGCGCGAGCCGCAATGATTTCATCTGTTGCTACTATAGCAGCAATACAGTCACCAAAGTGACGCACTCTTTGATTTAATAGTTTACGGTCACACACATCTTGATGACTTTCATCCAAAGACCAAGGATGGCCAGCAGTAGGAAACTGGATATCCGGCACATCGAAACAAGTTACAACCTTAACCACGCCGTCCATTGACAGCGCCTTGCTCGTATCGATGGATTTTACTAGACCGTTAGCGATTGTGCTATGAAGCACTCGTACTACCAGCCCATTGGCCGGCATTAGGTCTTCTGTAAATTTTGCACGCCCCAATGCCTTATCAATCGCATCTACACGATTGATGCTTTTTCCGATTGCCATCTCATACCCCCCATTTGACAATAACGCATTGTATTAGAATTGTTTATAAACTTATGTAAATGCTATAGGTTTTCAATCTTCGTTTTTCCTGTCGCCTGATAACTACGGGTAAAGATGCTCCCCCTAGTAACATGGCGCACGATCCCATTAAGCATTTCCACAATGTATGCATTAATCGTATCTGGCTCACCGTCAACACGAGGGATCAACATGCCGCTTACCGGATCCAGCGCACCGGCATCCACACAGGCACTAATCATACGTTTCTCAAGTTTCCCGTCATGCAAAACTTCTTCCTCGCCAGCCAATGCGGCCAAACAAGCGCAGATTCCATAAGCACCCCAGTTGGAAATATTGCAGATTAGGCCGACATCAGCAGATACGTGGCACGCAATACCACCACCACATCCACACAAACAAGTTGCGCCGTTAGGAATACCCGTCTTAACTTCTTCTTCCACATATCCCATACCCATCTCGTTGCCCAGATCACCTACGCCAATAGTAAGTATGCCACGTTTTTGAGCCTCCAAGAAGAGATAATCAAGCTTGGCCGTAACATCTGAAATATTATAGCCCATCCCACTGTGATGCACCTGCTTTTCATTCCAGCCGGGACGTTCTACTGCGATCACAGCCTTAGGGTTAAGCCGATCAAGGATTTCAATGGCCTGAATCTTCGCTTCCTCATGATCAATCGGAAAGCCCATTACCAGCGCCTTTCGGCCTCGTCCCCCGCGACGAAGTTCTTCTTCATTATCACAAACGATCATACCTGCTGCTTCGGTGGTCTTAGCCAGATTATCAACCAGAATGTCCTCAGTCAGGATCACCGGAACAGCACCCAGTGCTAGATCAAGACTCCTAGCTAATGCTGCCACACCGATGGGTCCGTCTGTTTCCGGACGGTTCCAGTTGAGAATCACAAAACCGGAAAGCAGAAGCACGGTATCACCCTTTTTTACTTGCTCATTAAGCAGGCGTGCTGCCTTTAGGGTCAACGGTTCACCGCCGCCCTTGGCACGTGCCGCTTCATAGGTTTTGGTAAGGGGCAAACCCTTTAGAATCGTCCAATTGGACATTGGTACCGTGACCAAACGGTCAACAGCTTCGCCAATAAAGCGATAGTCCATATGCAATAGTCTCCTTTTCCAGTATTATCCTATTGGATTAAAATAATCTTCTATCTTGATTTGATCGTACATCTTGTTAGTGCGACGTTTATAAATATGTCTCTTATGGATCGGCGCGGTGGCATCTATCCCAAATTTTCCGATATTCTCGTCCTTGACATCTTCTCTCGTGTAGGAAGACACACCAGGAACAATGATCACATCTTTATCGGGACAGCACCGGGTCTGGATCGCCCACAAAACGTCATTGGGCTTACGAATATCTACATCCTCATCCACCACTACCGCAAATTTAATCCAAGCATATGAGGCCATTGCAGAAAGAAGAATATTCTTCGGCTGCTGTTCGTTACGTTTCTGTAAGCGAATAAAACAGCCAAACACAAAGGGCGAAGTTACAACATCAATAATATCCTCTGGGTTAGCAAACTTTTTTATATGATTGAATATCTCGGCTTCTATCGGCAGACCCAGCAAATTAATATCCTCTGCACCGCCGGCAAAAATATCATGCCAGAAGGCGTCCCTGCGGTGAGTGATTGCGGTCATTTGGAACACATGGTTCTGCATCACAGGCACATAAGAATCAGTAAACTCACCGAATGGGCCTTCATCCTCCCGAACGTGAGGCAGTACCTTACCCTCTATCACTATCTCAGCATGGGCCGGAACCAACACGTCGATCGTCTTACAGCGCACCACGTCCAATTGCTCATTGGACAGGGCACCAGCAAATTCCAATTCGTCCCGATCTATGGGGATCTTGGAAGCACCGCTGTACATCACTGCCGGAGAGGCACCAATGACAATGGCAACCTCCAGAGGCTTGTTTAGTGCTTCTGCAGCTTCATAAAACACACCTAAGTGCTGCGGCGGCATCATCCGCACACGAAGCTTATCCTTGTCAACCAGTTGGCAGCGGTTGAAGGAGGCGTTCATCATGCCAAGTTCGGGGTGACGTGCCACCAACACACCTCCGGTAATATAACGTCCATTGTTGCCGTCACTGTGCAGGCAAAGAGGCAGGTCAAACAAACTAGGATCAGACTCAACTACCTCTTGTACCGGGGCACTCTCAACTATACGGTATGGCTTTTGCTGTGCTTCACGTTGACTCCATTGATGCACCATTTGCCGCGGCTCCATATTTAAGGATTCAGCAATCCCCTCCCTGGAGGAAAGGGCATATGAAAGCACAGGATATTTAGAGCCTTTCACATTTTCAAAATAGGCCGCTTTACCATATTGTTCGTTGATCTTTTTAGCAACCGCAACTAATTCGTAATCGGGATCAACCTCCCGTGTCACGTGGGCAACCTGCCCCCGCGCCTCCAGCCATTTAAGTAATTCGCGTAAATCTTTCATATGTAGCCTCCTGCTATTATGTGTTTAGATAATTGCTTTTTCCACGATTAACTTGTTTTCCCGGAAACGACGGATGTTCATGGCACTCAAATCCAGGGTACGGTATTCGCCATACATGATATGTTCAGCTAGGCCACGACCTGCCGCCGGTGCTTGCATCAAACCATGGCCGGAAAAACCATTAATCAGGTAAAAATTCGGAACATCGGGATGCTGGCCGATGATAGCGTTAAAATCAATAGGGTTATACTCATAGCAACCCCGCCAGTATTTTAACAGCTTTAGGTTGTCAAGTTTCTCCATACGATCGGCGAGATCAGGCCAGATCTCCGCTTCAAAATAAGGCACATCGACATTAAAATCAAAACCAAAGCTAAAATCAAGCTTTGTCTTACCGCAGAGCAGCGTATCACCGGTCTGATGCTCTCTGTACCACCATGTGGTGGTGGGCAGCGTAGTATAGGAATTACCAACATTGGCATCCATCGGCATCTTAGCTACATATAGGTCATGGGCCATTGGTTCCACCGGAATGTCGAGGCCAATCATCTTTCCGATTTCTTTTGCCCATGGACCTGCTGCGTTAACAACAATGTCGGCACTATAGGTCTCACCGGATTTGCAGTTTACTTCACTGATTTTGTCTCCGGCCATCTTCATCCCGATTACTTCGTCGGTGATTAGTTCAGCACCCAGTTCTCTGACCTTCCGTAGATAACCGGTTAACACGGACTGGGGATCGAGAATGCCTTCTCTTAGACACACGGTACCTCCAACAATACCTGATAAATCTGTTTCTGGTAACATAGTCTCTAAATCACTGGGGGAAAGCAGTTTAATATCAACGCCCTCTTCTTTTTGCACTTTGGCATTTTCCAGTGCTACCGGCCATTTGCTTTCATCCACCAAGAAAAGGTAACCACCCTGGCGCAAATCAATCTCTGGTTTCCCGAAGGCTTTTGTCTCCATTAGTTCACCAAAATTCTCAAAGGTTTCAACACTCATCTTAGCCATTCTAATGTTGATACGTTCGCTGAATTGCTGACGGATACCACCCAGAGCGAGAGGTGTCGCAGCAAATTTATAAGTTGGATCTTTTTCAATCATTAGAATTTTCATGTTCGGGTTTTCGTTTAACATCGTGTACGCAGTTGCACTTGCCATTAAAGATCCGCCAACAAAGATTACATCATAATTCTTCATTTTATTGCCCCCATTCAATTTTTTATTGGAAATTTTATTCTGCACAAACTTGCAAAAATGCACGTTTGACTGCGGACTTGCCTAGTGCCTTTCTGGTTACAGCATCGACCCGACTATCGTGAAACGGCGCGATCTTTTTTGCTGCTAGAATCTGAACTTCATCTATTAATGCCGCCGCTTCCCTAGGAGTTTTGCCCTGTAACAACGGTTTGATATCATCTACATACTGTGGTTTCACACCCGCACTGCCCATTACAACCGTAGCTTGGGTAATCCGCCCATCCTGCTCCGCCAAGCTGATAGCGCAACTAATTAGGGGAAAATCGAAGGAACCCCGGATCGTCTCTCTGGCATAAGCAGAACGTAAAACATCCTCCGTCGGCGGAATAACCAGCGCAACTAAAATCTCATCAGCCTCTTTTGCCTTCTTACCAGCATCAAGATAAAGCTCAGAGAGCGGCGTTTGCCGTGTGCCCCGTGGACTCTGCCAACAGGCTGCCGCATGGTAAGACATTAACACCGGTGCCACATCAGACTGAAATAAAGCCACACACTGGGGACTCTTTTTATATTGATAACAACATCCCCCCCCCAACTTGAAACAATGGTCTACTCTCCGCCAACTAACCGATTGGTTGAAATAGACACAACGATTCTCCTGCAGTACATTACCTCCAATCGTCGCCATATTACGAATCTGCGGGGACGCTACGCGGGAGCATGCCTGCTGCAGCCCAGTATATCCAGATAACTCTTGATTTTCGATTATCTCCACTAGTTTGGTTAATGCACCAATCTGCAGTGAACCGTCTGGCAGCACAACAATACCACTAAGCTCAGGAATCTCATCCAAACAAACGAACAGTGGATGCGACTCAATCCCTTGGTTAATACGGGGGATAATATCCGTACCTCCGGCAACAGGATACGCATCGGGATGATCTTTAAAGATTTGCCACAACTCTGCCAAAGAGTGGGCTTTACACACTTGAAATGCCATCTTCTTTCCTCCCTTAGCCATAAAGCTTCTGAGAAGCCAACTTTACTGCATTAATAATTTGCACATATCCGGTACAACGGCATAAATTACCGGCCAATGCTTCCTTGATCTCATCTTCGCTGGGGTGATGATTACGGTCCAGCAATGCTTTAGCGCTCATGATAAAACCCGGTGTGCAAAAACCGCAATGAATAGCACCAGATTCGATGAAAGCCTCCTGGATCGGATGGATCTCATCCGGAGCAGCCAGTCCTTCAATGGTAACCACATTTTTTCCATATGCCTGCTGCGCTAATGTCACACAAGAATATACGGCTCGTCCGTCCATCAAAACCGTGCATGATCCACATTCCCCAGAATTGCACGACCGCTTAGTACCGAACAGACCAAGGTAGTTACGCAGATAATCAAGTAAGGTCATATCCTCGTCAATCATATCCCTGCGTTCTTCGCCGTTCACGGTTATCTTCAGAAGAGTTTTATTATCATTTTTCATACGTTTACCCTCATTTCTCAATAAAGATATCCTTCGAAAATCGGTCAAACTTATTTTTTTCGTGCATTCTGTGCAGCAATCAGCTTGGGAAGGAATTCATAAAGATCGGCCACGATACCAATATCCGCCATATGGAAGATGGGAGCATTAGGGTCGAGATCAATAGCCACGATCTTTTTGGCTGAACTCATACCGACAATGTGTTGAATGGCGCCGGAAACACCACAAGTAATGTAGAGTTTGGGTCCGATAGTTTTACCTGTTTGGCCAATCTGATGTTCATAAGAAATTAAGCCAGCGTCCACCACCTTCCGGGTTGCGCCCAAGGCACCACCGAAGGCTTTAGCCAGTTCGGTTACCAGGGAGAGCCCCTCCTCTGTCGCTGCACCGTAACCGGCGGCTACTACGATTTCGGCTTCGTCCACTGAAGCTTCGCTGATTTCTGCAATATAGTCGACGATCTTCGTCATTACTCTATCTTCATCAAGGTTATAATTCCTTTCGATGACTTCTCCTTGACGTGAAACGTCCCGCGCCAGCGGTTTCATTACCTTAGGGCGTACGGTAGCCATTTGAGGCCAGGTATAAGGGCAAAGAATGCTGGCGAATAAGTTACCCCCAAAAGCAGGCCGAGTCTGGATCAAAATGCCGTTTTCACGCAGCTCCAGCTGAGTACAATCAGCACTTAGGCCTGTTTTAAGAGCAGCTGCCAGGCGTGGTGCCAGGGAACGACCCATGGCCGTAGCAGAAAAGAGAATAGCGAGGGGCTTTTCTTCTTCGACCAGACTCTTAATGGCATCTTTATAAGGCTGATCCATAAAATGACTAAATATTTTATTCTGCATTAAATATACTTTGTCCGCACCGGAGGCAATCAACTCGGAGGTATATGAGCCCGCCTCTTCACATAGTAACACCGCAGCCACGTTGTGAGCTGTGCCAGCAACCAAACGTTGTGCTTCCCCCAGAAGTTCCATAGTGCAGGAAGCAATACGGCCATCTCTAAGTTCAGTGATCACCCAGATGTCATGGCAATCGGCCAGATGAGACACATCAAGGTGGTCCAAATTGCCTGCACCGGCTCCCTGTTTTTCAATAGCTTCGCTGGGGCACTCCGTAACGCAAGAACCACAAATGTTACAGGCATCACTGATCACGGCAATATTTTCCCCATCCAGTTCAATAGCGTTTTGCAGACAGGTGTCGATGCATATACCGCAACCTATACATTTATCTCGTAATATCTTAATACCAGGCATGAAGTTTTCCTCCTCTTAAAGCGCCGCGTCGATTTGTAATAACAGGGCGTTAATTATATCATCATCTGGACCGGATAGCATTTGGCAATTGCCGCGAGCCTCGGGTGTAAATGTTTTCATCACAGTCGTCGGCGAACCTTGCAGCCCAACTTCTTCTTCCCTCAAACCAAGATCTTGGATACCCCAAACCGGAATTACTTTCTGTTTTGCTGCACGTTTTAACTTAAAAGACGGCAATCTTGGTGTATTGATATCCTTCAAGACCGTTAACATCGCAGGAAGCTTAACCTGAATAACCTCAATACCGGTTTCCGTCATTCTTTCCAGCAGGATAGCATCGTCATTAACCTCACGAATTTTTTTGACATAGGCCACATGAGGAATACCTAAAAGTTCAGCAATCTCGGGACCAACCTGAGCGGTATCACCATCAATAGCTTGTTTGCCACAGAGGATCAAATCCACGTCACCTAATTTCTTAATGGCTGCAGCAAGGATTTTTGCCGTAACAAAGGTGTCTGAACCACGGAAAGCACCGTCACAGATATGTACTGCATGGTCAACACCCACAGAAAAGGCATCATGCAACACCGAAATCGCCTGTTGCGGGCCCATGGTAATTGCTGTGACTTCGCCGCCACAGCTATCTTTGATTAAAATACCTTCTTCGATGGCATAGGCATCAAAGGGATTAAGAATGGCTGGAACATTATCACGAACCAAAACACCGGTTTCCTTGTCAATAGTAATTTCAACAGTGTCCGGTACTTGTTTGATGCAAGCAACGATTTTCATTAGTTTTTACCTTCCTTCGCTTTCAGTTCTTTTATTGCTTTCAGCACCTTTTGCGGCGTGAACGGTGCATCCGTTAATCGAAGCCCGGTTGCATTATATATTGCATTTGCAATAGCAGGCAGTACAGAAACAATCGGGGGCTCACCGAGGGATTTTGCACCATACGGGCCATGGGGATCACAGGTTTCCACAAATTCTGCTACCAGTTCCGGGATGTCCAACGTGGTCGGAATCTTATATTCGAGGAAAGTGCCGCCGTGAAGCAAACCTTGATCGCTAACAGCTAACTGCTCCATGGTAGTAAAGCCAAATGCCTGGGTTACCCCTCCGTAAACTCCACCCTCTGCCATCTGCCGATTAAACACTTTGCCGCTGTCATGTACGGAAACAATCTTCTTCACATGGATCCGCCCGGTTTCCATGTCCACCTCGACTTCTGCCGCTTGCACGCCAAAAGGATAGGTTGGCGCCAAATTGCCATATCCGGTTTCATCTAGCAATACTGCTGCCGGACGATATTCACCCATAGCAACAATCGGTGCACCGCTCCGTTTCAGGCAAACCTCACGTAATGCCTCTTCCAATGTCATTAGAGCATCTCCGCGGTAATTTAATATTTTGCCCTGTTCGATCGTGAGTTTGCCACTTCCGGTAATGAGTGTGATGCTATCCAAAATCTCTTTTTTCGCTTGATCACATGCGGCAAGTACTGCATTGGCCAAAATGGTTGTCAGTTTACTGCCATGGGTACCCGTGGCAAAAGGCGTATGCTGGGTATCACCCATGATCACCCGAACTGATTGCGGGTCTACACCAAATTCCTCAGCCACCACCTGGGCTAAGACGGTTTTAGAACCCTGCCCAAATTCCGCTTCACCGGTAAATACCGTCAGCTGGCCGTCCATATCACATTGCAATAACGCGCTGTCGCCGGGAAACTCCGGATCCCCAGCACGGCTGCCTGCCGCATGAACCAAAGAAGCGCAACCGACACCGCGACCATATTGATGGTTCTTACCGCGCAATTCATCCCAGCCGATCAATGCCTTAGCCCGTTCCATGCATTCCCGCAGACCGCAACTACTGATGTGATAGCCGTGGATACTGATAGAATTCGGTTCGATATAATTCTTTAAACGTAACTCGGTAGGATCCATACCTAACTTATCGGCGATAATATCGATCGTACTCTCCAGGGCAAAGTGCGCCTGGGGATTGCCATATCCCCGGTATGCTGCAGTAGGTGTGCGATTTAGTCGAACACCCTTGGTGAATACCTCCACTGAATGAAATTTATATGTAGTATCAGCACGATAACTGGCCACCCCTAGTACCCAGGTACCGGCCACCCCATATGCGCCCACATCACCTAGATATTCGGTTTTTCGGGAAAGGAAATGGCCTTCCTTATCCACCGCCATGGTGACCTTTACAATCATCTCTACAGAAGGATGGGAATCGTAGAATTCTTCTTCCCGGGTACGAGTGAATTTAGCGGGGCGATGGGTTTTCATGGCCAAGATAGCCGCAATAATCGGTGTAATCTGCTCACTCTTGCCACCAAAAGCACCACCCATAGTCATCGGGCGCAAAATAACCTTGTTCAAAGGTAAGTTACAACGTAAAGCGATGTCCTTCTTTAAACGGTGCCAAGCTTGGGAACCACAATAGACTGTTAGTTCTCCGTTAACATAAGTCGCAGTGGCACTGTTTGGTTCTAAATACCCCTGTAATAAATGGGGGAAGTGATAGGTCTCGGAAACAATCAGATCGGCTTTGGCAAAGTCACCCTCCACGTCACCGCGTACGGAATGTAAATCCATCAACAAATTACTGTCTGTACCCGGGCAGGCTAAAGGGGCACCTTCTTTTAATGCATCCTCCAGATAAAACACGGCGGGTAATACCTCATAGTCCACCTTAACAAGTTTGACAGCTTCCGCCGCAATCACCTCGCTATCCGCCGCCACAACAGCAACAGGGTCTCCTATATAGCATACTTCTTTATCAGCAAGCATCCATCCGTGTTCTTCCCCCAAATTACTGTTCTCCCACAGATCTTCGGCCGTCAGTACAGCACGCACACCAGGCAACGCCTTGGCAGCAGAGGTATCAATTTTGAGAATTCGAGCATGGGCATGGGGACTGTGCACCATCTTGCCGTACACCATGTTTCGGAAATAAATATCATCACAATAGTTTGCTGTGCCATTGGCTTTTTCAAGGGCATCGATACGAGCTATGTTTTTTCCGATTAAATTTAGTTTACTAATGAGAAACACCTCCAAGCTCAAAACCGGCTTAGTTTAATAACAACTTCGGGTAGTTCGGACATCCCTATCTAATTTAGAAGGAACTATGGAAAAGTTTTATCGCAACCCTCCTTCTCTTGACTTTTTTAACCATGTGCTCCCTTTCTTCTTTCTCTTTTTATGAACTTCTTATTGCTTGTTATCCACTGCTCTTCCCATCGACAAAACAAGTACTTACAGAGAATGTTTTATAGTATTAAATATCGTGATTATGAATGTGAACGACTGAATTAATGCTGATAAAGTGTTAACATTTTAGTGTGTTAAACTGATGAAACTAGGTATATTATCTCATATAATGAGATTTAATGTAATATGTTGTCGAATATTTTCGAACGAAAATTTATCCCAATTTAGCTATTTCAGTTATACCACAGTGTAATCAATAGCTAACAATTCTCTAAGGCTCCCTCATTAATGGTCGGGGATACACCTGTTGAAGTTAAGGACTGTTCCTCGGGAACTGGAATGTCATCAAATAAGAATGATAAGAACTGTGCATCTCCTGATAAGAGTATTAAACCTAATAATTAACACAATAGTTGAAATGATTGTTGTGAAATGTACGTTGAGGTTCTTAGTTTTTACAAATGTTCTCGCAGGAGAACGCCATGCCCCTGGATCCCATCTGTGCATCCAAGTATCTTCAACAGCTGCCCAAAGGCAGGCAATATTGCTGGATACCACTGGTTTGCCCAGCTTTTGCTCCAAATCTATCAGCGATATAAAGACCCTCAACATTAGTACAACTAATGAAAATAGCCTCCGACTCCGGCACATCCGTACGCATTACCAAATCAGTAATGCTCTCCACGGACTGCGTGCGCAGTGTCTCCGCTTCCACAATTTGCAATCCATTCATCGCAGTAACCCTAATTCCGTTATTCTCAAAGAATTCTTTTTCTTTTTCATTGATATCATCCGTATACGGGGTCACCAGCGTGATTGTTCTTACACCCAACTCTTTCATTGAATCAATCATAGCCTGGGAGGCTGTCACCACCGGGCAATGGCAGTGTTCTTTAATTGTCTGAATAATATGAGAATTGCCTTTTACGCCTGAAATGAAGCTGCCGCTGGTACAGGCATAGACAACTACCTCAGGAAACACCGTCGCCAGCATTTTGGCGGCATGATCCAGATCCCGCTCCATAGCCTTTAATGTTTCCTCGGTGGTATCATCCAGCAAAACACGAGTAGAATAAAAATTAAAATCCTTTAGATGCTGCACATCGATAAAATTCAGGCTCCATGCGAATATTCACCGAAGGTAAAATCAAACCGATGCGTCTCTTATCAATGGCATTATGCATAGTGTAGAGTCTCCTTACCTGGTAAAATTTTTAGTACCAATAATTTTCATCACTTTTTTTGTATAGATTTGCTAAAACACATACTTAGTCGATATACGCCGTACCTATGGCAGTAATCTCCACCACACCGCTGAGAACAATACCTTTAACACCGTGATCCCAATCCACATGGACGGTTAGATCACCGCCAGGTTGATGCAGTGTTAGAGCAGATATTCCTGCCTGCTGCTGATCTGCCAAAGAAGCAGCCAGGGCACAGGAACCAGAGCCGCAACTATTTTCCCACACCAGGGTCTGTGCAGCATCAATATAAACGACAGGACGCATGAAACTTGTTTCCAGCCGGTAATACATAATGCCGAAAGAAGAGAATCCACACCTTGGGCTGCTAAAAATTCCCGTGCCGCTTCAATATCACCGTCTTTCGGATCACGCTCCCATAATACAAAATGGCTGATACCTTCAAAATCACGATGCTGTATCTTCCGAAATAATCATCCTCCCCATGCAGAATCTGCTCAGGGATAGGCATTGAAACACTGGCCAAACACTTATTGTCGGCACCGAGATTACCCAAAGTAGCCTCGAGTATGCCCTTATGTCCGGAAACCTGGATAGCAATCTTACATTCTTCTTCCTTGAAATTGCGCACATCAAGCCCACTTTCATCCCTCAAAGCAAGCCATGCAGCAAAACTGCGTGAAGCATTGCCGCAGAACTCACCGCCCGCCATATCCATGCGCACAGTCCCGCTGCTAGTTTCCTCATAATAAAACCAACCTGCTCCGCTCCGACATTACACTGTTGCATAATTGCTCCGGCAACCCTTGCTGTACTGCTCCCTGGGTACGGGATCAAGGACAAACACAGTTGTATTACCGCTGGGATTCACTTTCAAAAAACGCAGTTTCATATTTCCCCAATTCCTTCTTATTTTGATATTATAGTTAGTTATGTTACTATGAACAACTTTTACAATTATTTCAGTATGAATTAAATATATCACAACATTTTAAGTTATTCAATACCTCTTGGTTATAGTCTATAATAATTGATAAGTCAATATTATCTTAAGTATTTCTTTTATTAATGCATATTTTTTTACAGTAGGACACTATTTTAGCCTGATTCTCCTTGGTTTTTCAGCTTTAACCTATACTTTTAAGCTGATTTATTCAGATATAAAATGGTTAGATTTTCAATATTCATTTCAAGCCGCCAGATTTTGCCAGGTTAATTTTCAGTAATATTTAAAAAACGATATAGCCTAGCAGATTATTCCATGATATAATTAAAGAAAGCACTACATTTCCACGTCGAATAATTTAATGTGCTGGAAAAGGGAGGAACTCTAGTACATGCAAAAAGAAATCGGACAAAAAATAAAAGCACTTCGTTTGGCAAAGGGCTTAACCTTAAAGGATGTTTCAGAACAAACTGACCTTTCGGTCGGCTTCCTTTCCATGTTGGAAAACGGTCGTACCACAACCGCACTAATGACATTAAAAAGGATTGCTGATGCGCTAAACGAAAATATCTCTACCTTTTTTACCGGTGACAATATGCAGGAATCAACGAACCGTCAAGTGTTCTACCGCAGCTACAACCGAAAGATTCGTAGTTTAAACGGAGAATATATCTATTACAGCTCTGGGAAACGAAAATAAAGAATTTATGATGGATCCGATGGTGGTTGAGCTTTTGCCAGGGCAAAAGGAGGAAGATGTCATCCAGTTCAAGCATAGTGGCGAGGAGATCACTTATGTTTTAGAGGGCGTGCTAACCTTTTATCTTGATGGCCAAGAACACGTACTCTATCCAGGTGACAGCTACCATGGCTTCGGTGATGTACCACACAATTTCGTCAATCTGTCTAACAAAGTAGTAAAAGTTTTATATATCATAACTCCCCCGATTTGGCAAGACCATCAACGGGTGGGGCCTGAAACACAGGACGAGGTAAAAATCGACTAAATGCAAGAATGCCCATTTCCTAAGCCATGGCTAGGAGATGGGCATTTTAACGGTAAGTAACTAGTCAATCGGGGTGTTTATGCAGAACGGTTACCATTTGTAGGAAGATAGTTATAAATTTTACCAAGCAACCGACATTAAACACCCCTTTAGTACAGAAAGAAAATATTTGTAACAGCAGTACGGAACAAAAAGGCAACACTTAACTAAGCCGGAAAAGCCGGTTAGGAAAAAGGGGGTGTTTTGGATAAATATATTTTAGCCGGAGGCCGCAGATAACCACGCCCGTTGCCGGATTAAGGCCTGAAGCCTGTTTTTGATAACGGCGATTACCTCGGCCAACCATCGGTTGGGGGCTAACCTAACATGCCGGTAACGGCCTGAGCCGACAATATTTCCCGCCACATTCAGGATCAAACGTCTGATGGTATTTACCTCATAATGGGTGGCGTTATGGGGCAGCAGGGCCAACCGGAACCAATTCAGAAGATTATACGCCAGGATTTTGATCCACATGAAAGCCGTGTTGCGCAGCATTTCGTGCTGGCTGGTTTGATCCAGGCCCAGCCCGACTTTTAGTTCGTCAATCCTGTTTTCGACATTGCAGCGCTTGTTGTACCAATGCCAGACTTCTTCAGAAGTCAAGTCTTCCATGTTGGTGACTATTGCCTGGTATTCATAGGACTGAAAGTCAAAGCTCAGCTGTCCTCGCTCCTCCTTCGGCTTTTGCCGTTCGCGGATGAAAATGAACCTCCTGGCTCTCTCCCAGGTGGGCAAGGGCAGCCTTATCTCAGCGGCGGAGTAGGTATCATCCAGTTGCTGCCAGGCACCATGCTCATTGAGATAACTGATAATCTTCCACATTCCGCTGGTCAGCTTGGCCTTGCACACGTATTCGATACAATTATCTTCCAGATAGATAAAGTTTTTCTCATCAAAGAAACCTTTATCGAGCCGGATTCCTTTAATCACCATTTTGCTTGAATCAAGTCTGCCCAAGGTCTTCTGCAAGAAGTCTAAAAAGCTTCCGTTACTGGTGGTCTTACCGCCATACAGACCGGCATTGACCAGCTCACCGGTTCCGGAGATAAAGGCAACCTTGGTTTTGTAAGAGGCCCGGCCATGGTAGCGGGGGTTATAGCCGACCTCGGAGCCTTCTTGGCTGCCGAAAACTGTGATCACGCTGTCATCAATGTCCAGCCACACTTCCCGGGGGCCGTCCAGGTCAGCCTTGAGGGAAAGCACAGCATCATTTACACGGCGTAGTTGCTCGATATGTTCCGGCGTAAGATGAGATAGCAGGTATCGCATGGTGCGTTCATCGGGAACCTGGTCGATCTCTTTTATCT
This sequence comes from Bacillota bacterium, assembly GCA_050952465.1. GTDB lineage: Bacteria > Bacillota > Dehalobacteriia > Dehalobacteriales > Dehalobacteriaceae > DUPU01. Next base: position 326,156 of record JBMNKZ010000002.1, read on the forward strand.
TATGGTAACCGGGGTCGTGTTTCAGTGCTTCCATGTGGGAGAAGCGCAACAGACCGAGAGCCGCGCAGTCAATCATGGTCTCGATGAGTTCGGCGGCGCTGTATGTACAGTTGTGATGCCTGCTGACCGTAAAATGCTGCCGCAACATATCGGAAAACTCAATAGCTTGCTTCAGTGCTTCGAACAGGCCAAAGTTACCGTAAGCCGTAACGGTGGTGTTATCGAAGGTGACAGGCAAACTGGTTTTGGCAACTAATCTCTGCAGCCGCAGCGCAGCATTCTGGCAGCGGCGCTCCCGGTCTCTTTTTTGCTGCCGGGACAAGTTTTCTTGTTGATTATTGGTAAGTACCTGTGCTACCATTATAGAGGAGGATCCCTTCCTTCCGGGTGGTTTTGTGTAGATACTTACCAATTCCGGATTGAATAAGGATCTTCCTTCTTTTTTGCTAAATTTTTTTCTGATTTTTTGGATTTCAAGCCATGTGGCGCAAGGGTTCTTTGTGGTTACTTACCGGATGGTTACAATCATATAATATTATGAAACAGCTAAAGCTTCTTCCAAAATGGCGACAGCCTGATCCACCTGATTAAACGTAATATTTAAAGGGTGGAAGAAATCTCAACACCTTAGGCCCCGCAGTCAATAGGAGTAAGCCTTTTTCTAAGCATGAAGCCACAATACCAGCAACTTCCTTGTCACATTCCGCACCCAGGAGGAGTCCTTTTCCTCTGACATCTTTAATAAAACTATACCTGTACTCTTTCAATCCTTCCAATTTACAGCTTAAATACTCTCCCATGGCATCCGCATTATGCAGCCAGAGTCTTCTTCCAATATTGCAGTTAGAGCTAGCTACTCCGGCCGCTGTCACTAGAGGGTTCCCCCCAAAGGTAGAGGCATGGTCCCCCGGTTGAAATCCTTCCGCCACCTTTTCTTTGGCCAGCAAGGCTCCGATGGGGGCACCTCCCCCCAGGGCTTTGGCCAAAGTCATAATATCCGGTTCCACTCCGTAATGCTCATAAGCCAAAGAGCTTCCCGGTCCGTCCTAACCCACACTGCACCTCATCGACAATAAAGAGTAAATTGTTATCATCACATAATTTCCGCACACCCTTAATGAAAGCATCATCTCCCGGTAGAACACCGCCTTCTCCCTGAACCGGTTCCAGCATCACAGCGCAAGTATGAGAGTTTATGGTTCTTTTAAGAGCTTCTAAATCATTAAAAGGAGTATAGGAAAATCCTTCCGGCAGAGGTTCATAACCCTGATGAAACTTTTCTTGTCCGGTAGCGGTCAAAGTGGCCAGAGTACGACCATGAAATGATTTCTTCATGGTGATGATCTCATATTTATCTTTTCCCCAATGCTTTTTAGCATACTTGCGAGCCAATTTGATTGCTCCCTCATTGGCTTCCGCCCCACTGTTAGCAAAAAACACCTTATCAAAAGCGGAGTTTTCCACGAGCAGTTTTGCTAATTTCACTTGGGATTCAATCCAATATAAATTTGAGCAATGAAATAAGGTATTTGCCTGGTTAGCAACCGCTTCCACTACTTTTGGATGACAGTGTCCTACATTGTTTACGGCTATCCCGGAAACAAAATCTAAGTATTCCTTACCGTCAGCATCCCAGACGTAGGCCCCTTTTCCCTTAACAATGGCGAGAGGTAATCGTCCATAAGTATTCATCACGAATTTTTGACCTTCAGCCATAATTTCTTGATTATTCATAAAGATTCCTCCTCATGGTCAACTCTCAAAATCCTTTTCTGACAAACTCAAACTTTTTCTACCATAGTGCCAATTCCCTTATTGGTGAAAATCTCCAATAGGATACTATGAGGAATGCGTCCATCAATAATATGAGTGCGTTTTACACCCGCTTCCAGTGCCTTGACACAGCATCTTACTTTGGGAATCATCCCCCCCGCGATGATACCGCTAATTATCAAACCTTCTACCTGATCCGTTTTAAGCCTGGCAATTTTGGATGACTTATCATTAACATCGGCAAAAATTCCTTCCACATCGGTCAAAAGCATTAACTTTTCCGCTCCTAAAGCGGCAGCTATTTCTCCGGCCACAGTATCAGCATTTATATTATATGTCTCGCCATCGGCTCCGACACCAACGGGGGCGATCACCGGAATATAACCATTAGTAGTCATAATGGTTTCAATAATCCCGATATTAATCCTTTCCACCTCACCTACAGCTCCGATGTCGGCTTCGATTTCATTACCATCTTCATCAGAGGTTATGGCATATTGTTTACGCGCCAAAATCATCTGCCCATCCTTACCGGATAAACCCACGGCCTTACCACCCAATTGATTAATTTGGGCCACAATTTCTTTGTTTACTTTGCCTACCAAAACCATTTCCACAATTTCCATCGTTTCCGCATCGGTAACCCTTAGTCCATTAACAAAGTCTGATTCAATATTCAACCTTTTTAATAACTGGGTAATCTCGGGGCCTCCTCCATGGACTAAAATCGGATTCATGCCCACCAGTTTCATTAAGATTACATCATTCATCACGGCCTTCTTTAATTCACTATTAATCATAGCGTTTCCGCCATATTTAATTACAATAGTTTTTCCGTGAAATTTCTGAATATATGGTAAAGCCTCAATTAATACATTAGCTTTTTCTAGGGTAATACTCATGGTGCCGACTTCCTTTCCCAAGTACTTATATTCAAAATCATTTAATTAACCCTTATTTTAATAAAAATATTTAAGAGTTATCCTAAGTATAGTGAAGGGAAGAACATAAACATAAAACTTATGTTCTGTAATCTGCGTTGATTTTCACATAGTCATACGTTAAATCACAGCCCCAAGCCGTCGCTTCTTCTTCCCCTTGATGCAAGTCAATTCGAACTTTAATTTCCTTTTCCCGTAATATCTTTTTGGCATTCTCTTCGCTAAACTCCAATCCCGTACCAAGTTCAGCGACTTTTTCCCTGCCGGCAGCACTTTCCAGCCAAATTTCCACTGTTTTTGGATCTATCTCTGCCCCAGAATAACCTACGGCGCATAGAATCCTTCCCCAGTTGGCATCTTCTCCAAAAATAGCTGACTTAACCAGGCTGGATGACACGACGGCTTTTGCTGCTGCCCTAGCATCTTTAACACTTAAGGCATTTTTCACCTGTACCTCCAGAAACTTTGAGGCTCCTTCCCCATCTTTAGCCAACATTTTCGCCAGTCCCATACATACATAATCAAGTACTTCTTGAAACTCATTTAATAAAGGACTATTTCCATCAATTACTGGATTGCCGGCTTTTCCGTTGGCCAAAATCACTGCCATATCATTAGTACTGGTATCTCCGTCCACAGTAATCATATTAAATGACTTGTCCACGGCATTCTTTAAAGCCTGCTGTAGAACGTCGGCATCCACATTCGCATCAGTTGTAATAAAAGCCAGCATCGTTGCCATATTCGGATGAATCATACCGGAACCTTTGCACATCCCCCCAACGCTAATTAAAGCATCACCGATCCGTGCCCGTACGGCAATTTCTTTCGGGAAAAGATCAGTGGTCATAATAGCCAGAGCTGCATCATGCCCTCCCTCTTGAGATAGATGAGCACAAGCTTTTTTGATTCCCATTTTAACAATATCCCGGGGAAGCTGATGCCCTATTACACCTGTCGAGGATACAATTACCTGTTTTTCATCAATACCCAACTCCTCGGCCATCCACAAAGCCATCAAGGCAGCTGTTTCCTCTCCCTCAAGGCCGGTACAGGCATTGGCATTTCCGCTGTTAGCCACTACTCCTTGGGCTAAACCTCCTACCACGACTTTTTGCGATAATAATACAGGAGCCGCTTTTATCCGATTTTGGGTGAAAACCCCTCCAACTCGAGCAGGAACATCAGAGTAAATTACCGCTACATCTGGTTTATCTTTATTACTTTTTTTTATTCCAGCATGTACACCTGCGGCTTTAAATCCTGATGCTGCTGTAACTCCACCGGGAATAACATTAAACTCCATCTATGAGCCTCCTTACCTTAAAAACAACTAATTAACTTTTACGGAATGTTATGAACTTTCCCTATTACCCACTATCCCACTGTTTAACTTTATGGATATAACGGTACCAGTTCTAAGCCTGTTTTTTCAGGTAGATTAAAGATAATATTCATATTCTGAACTGCCTGACCGGCTGCACCTTTAACCAAATTATCTATGACCGCAGTGACAATCACCCTGTTTGTTCTTAAATCCACGTCCAAACCAAGATCACAAAAATTAGTCCCCGTAACCCATTTAGTTTGAGGCCAAACTCCCGTAGGATGAAGCCGGATGAAATACTCATTTTGATAATGTCTTTGATATAATTCACTAATATCCACATCTCTACCTTTAGCATTTAGTGATGCATAAACGGTGGTTAATATCCCCCGGGTCATTGGAATTAAATGGGGTGTAAAAGATACATAAACCTCTGTTCCGGCTATTTCGCTTAAGGCTTGCTCAATTTCCGGAGTATGACGGTGCTTTGCTACATTGTATGCTTTTAAGCTTTCCGCACATTCTCCATAAAGGCTGCCAATGGCAGCGCTTCGCCCTGCCCCGGAGACCCCCGACTTGGAATCAATAATAATGGTGTTTAAATCAATTAATTTATTCTTTATTAAAGGATATAAAGCAAGTAAAGCACTGGTAGGATAGCATCCTGGGTTGCCTACGGCATTGGCGGACTTAATTTTATCCCGGTTGATTTCCGGAAGCCCATAAACCGCTTCTCGGGAAAGATTAGGATTCCCATGCTTCACGTGGTACCAGTCCTCATAAATATTAGTATCTCGAAAACGAAGATCCGCCCCTAAATCAATTACTTTTTTCCCCAGAGCACAAAGTCGTTCTGCCACAGGTACAGCATATCCATGGGGAAGAGCTAAAAAGACCACATCCGATAATTCTGCAATTTCTTCAGTATTTTGGGTTTTCAGTTCCATATCTATTAGACCCCTTAAATGGGGATAAACATCTTGTATATTTTGCCCGACATAAGACTTAGAAGTGAGATAAACCAACTCCACATTTGGATGCTTAATAAGAAACTTAATCAGTTCCACACCAGCATATCCTGTAGCCCCAATCACACTGGCCTTAATCATTATAGCCTTCCTCCTATAAAATTTTTTAAAACTATTTATAATCATACATTTATATCTATAATTAATCAATGATTTTTATCATATAAAAGGTTAATTACAGGGCACGTCCAAAAAGCCTCTAAAAAAAGACAAAGCGGTCCTTATGGAACGCTCTGTAAATATGAGATCCGTTACATGCTAACGGTAATTTATAAACTGTAGTTCTATTTGATAATCTTTTTGCTTTAGAAACTGGATTACTGATTGCAGGTCATCCCTGCTTTTTCCAGACACCCGTAGTTTATCCTCCATAATCTGGGCCTGCACCTTGATTTTTAAGTTTTTAATATCCTTAACCATCTGGCGGGCTTTTTCTATTTCAATACCCTGTTGAATCTTAATCATTTGGCGCAGCATACCACCGCTAGCCTCTTCAATTTTTCCAAAATCAAGATTCTTAACGGATACTTTCCGATTAATCATTTTTGTCTTAAGGACATCAATAATACTTTTTAACTTAAAATCATCTTCCGTAAGAATTTTAATGCCTCCATCTTCAATCCTTATCTCGGTTTTGCTGTTTTTAAAATCATATCTTTGACCGATTTCTTTTTTTGTTTGATTAACAGCATTATCAACTTCCTGCATATCAACCTGAGAGACAACATCAAAAGATTCAACTTTTGCCATAATATCGGCTCCTTATCTTTAATAAAAATATTAAATCTTAAATTACCATTTTTCCGTCTTTTAAAAGAATACACCCGTCAATCTCCAAAGTGGGGGATAAAATCACCCCGTCCAAGTGACTGGCCACCTCTACCACTCCCCCAATAGTGTGATTATCCCCTAAGGCCACATGGACTGTCCCAAAAATCTTTTCATCTTCCAACACTTCTCCCGTAAGCATCGCCTGCTGGTTAGTTCCTATCCCCAATTCCGCAACATTTCGCCCCTTTTTACCATGGGGCTTTAGTAAAGTATTCAACAGAGCTGCCTCTTCCCCGCCTAGAATTTCTTCGGCATAACCTTCTTTGATCTGTATGGTAATAGGGTGATTTAGTTTGCCAATCCCGGTCATGGAGCCATCCACTACTAATATACCCTGGGCAGTATTTTCCAAAGGAGCAATATATGCTTCCCCCGCCGGAAGATTCCCAAACATTCCTTTATTCTTGTAAACCCCGGTATCTGGGTGGCCGACTCTCCCCGTTAGGTCAAAAAGCAAATCCGTGCCGGAAGCTGTGGTTAAGCGGGCCCTTTTACCTTTTGTAAGGATTTCACTGATTGTTTTACTTAAAGCACCAATTTGGTCATAATCTGCATTTAAGGCTCTCGCCATCATATCCCGAGTAAGCCCCGGCAATGATGCGATGCGGGCTCCAGCCTCATTTGCTTTTCTTCTTGCCCCGGTATGGGACAATGATTGCTTCGTGGCCAATAGTACCACGTCAGCTTCTTTCATGGCGGCGGAAACAGCTGCGGGCGGCTCTTCTCCGCTGGATGACCGAGGTATCATCTCCAGAAACATGGCCTCAGCACCTAATTTCCGAGCCTCGTCAAAAAAAATCTTACCCAATTCTTGAAGTATTGTATCTGTAACAATCAGCACCCTTTCTCCAGGTTTGGTACCCATACAGTCTAAGAGAGCTGTTTTTGCCGCTGCAGTTAGTTTTTTCTCCATTTTTTTCCCTCCAAAATTACGTTACTCTAGTTTACCACTTATACATTGCCCAGGTAAACATGTTTAAGTTTTTTTAGGGCAATTTCTCGGGCAGTTTCCAGAGTTTTTATCGGGGTTGGTGCCAAATCCATCTGATAATTAGGAAAGTAACGGGAAAAATGCAAAGGAACTTCTGGTCCTAATCTTTCGGCTACCCAGTTTACCAGGCATTCTATCTCTTCTTCCTCATCATTTAGCCCGGGAACTAAAAGAGTTGTAATCTCCAGATGCTTTCCAGCTTGATAGGCCATTTCCGCAGCCGAAAGAACCGGGCCAAATTCTCCCTTCACGATCTTTTGGTAAAACTCACCGGTAAATCCCTTTATATCTATATTTAAGGCAT
>JBMNKZ010000003.1:0-77500 GCA_050952465.1 Bacillota bacterium
CTATAAAAGGCAATAGCCGCCTTAAAGGCTCCGGCCGAATAAAACCGTTTGTAACCAATACGTTTTTCAATCCCTTTTTTTGTACCTGTTGGGCCGCATCCAGGACAAACTCATACCACATTAATGGTTCGGAATAAGTGTAAGCTACTCCAATCGAGCCTTCACCAGCGGTTTCCGCCGCAAGATCAGCAACCTTTTCCGGAGAAATTTTATCGCCTCTCACTGCCTGGTGAGCAATCTGCCAATTCTGACAAAAGCCGCAATGAAAACTACAGCCAAAGGTACCGATGGACAAAATCCTCTTTCCAGGAAAAAAATGATAAAGAGGTTTTTTTTCAATGGGGTCTAAAGCCAAAGCAGTATATAATCCATAATTCAAAACAAAAAGTACACCTTCTCTGTTTTCCCTTACCCGGCAAAACCCCTTGCCCCCAGGTTTAATGACACAGCCTCGGGGGCATAATTCACATGCAGTAACACCATTTTCTTTTTTTCTATAGTACATGGCTTCCTGCATTAGGCCACATCCTTTCCAACCTTCTACTTTTTAACTTTCCAACTTCCTACCTTTCCATCTGCTTGACTTGTCTAATAATAACGAACAACTTCAAACCTTTCCATTGTTATCGGTTCGCTAGGTCTAATGCCTGCTTTTTGCCGGGCAATTTCCACCTGTTCCTCAGGTGTATCAATACCTTCCAGCATTGGTAGGAGAAGCCCTGATTTAAAGCCTCTTTTGACAATAACCCCATACTTTTGAGGATCCAGTTCTTCGATTCCGGATATGGCTTCCGGTGGATGAAGTATATCTACTGAGTAGGTTAAATCTTTTAATTCTTCCGATGAAACGGGATTAAATCTAGGATCTTTGGTTCCGGCACTTAAGGCATTCTGAATTATTTCCAGTGCTAAGTTTTCCTGGGTAGGTCCGATGGTACCAATACATCCTCTCAATTGGCCGTTCTTTTTAAGGGAAACAAAAACTCCTGCTTTCTTTAAAAAGAGATCTGGCATTTGTTCCGGCGGATCAATTGTTTTGCCTTCCTGAACATATGCTTCCAGAGCACGCCGGGCTAGAGCTACCGGAGGGGACTCATTATGCCGTATTTTATCGATCTGTCTTTGTCTTTCGGCAAAGATTTTATTGATGATCATACGGGAAGGGGAGATTTTTCCCGGGTTAATTTCTCCCACCAAGTATCCTACCCCAAATGGCCCTTCATAGGATAAAAGGTTAAAATCAAATTCATAACCGTCAAAGGCTCCCAGCATCATGATAAAGGAGCGTAACCCACATTCTCCTGCAGTTTCCACAAAAGATGGATCTATTCCTAAGATATCTTCCACCTGTTTCTTGTTCAAAAGGTCAATCAATAAGGCATCATAGTCCTTCCCTTGGGGATGATATCCAGCCGGAGCATCCTTTGTGAGTCGGTGAGATAGATCCCCGCTAGCCAGAAACACTACCCGTCGGCCCATAGTTTCCACCACTTCTTTAATTACCGTGCCAAATTGGTATAATTCCTCAAAGGGCAAAAAACCTATAGATATGGGCAAAATCGGGCAGGTAACGCCAGCCTTCTGCAAATAATATAGGGGTACGGTAATTCCATGATCTAACTTTAAGGATATTCTGTATTCTCTAGCCAAGGTTGTATCTAAAGCAACCACGGGAATCCCTTTGTGATTTGCCTTCCTGATAATTTCTTCTGCCATTTGTAAATCATTTGAGTAATGGAAACTAACTTCCTTTGCTCCAAAGGCTTCCAGATTACCCACGAGGGGGGAAAGCATTGACACAGCTAAAGCATCCCGAAAAACTGCACCATGTGGGGTGGTAAAAATAATAAGTTCAGGTTCAGCCTGTTTAACAGCAGTTGCTGCTTTTTCCATAGCCTCTATTGTTGCACGAACCTTATTTATTTCATCCCCTCCTACTTCTGGGATAATAATCGGGGGATGAGGAGATATAATTCCCTTAATAATACTCATCAAGAAACCTCCTTCCTTAGTTTCCATAGATTATCCTTCCCTGTTTATTCACCATAATTCCTCCAGAGCTAGCAATCTCTTCTTCATGTCAAATCCCCGATGAAACCAACTAACAAACCGTCGGATCCATGTCCTTTCACCTTAAAATTTCCCTGTAATAAATATAGTATAAAGAAAAACCTTGCCTAAAAGCAAGGTTTACCAGTTTTCCGTATTAGATTTACTATTCCCCGCTAAAATACTTTACAATGCCTGAGTAAATAGCATAAGCAACTTTTCCTTGGTATTGGGGATCGTTAAGCATTTTTTCTTCTTGCGGGTTGGAGATAAATCCAACCTCTATCACTACGGTGGGTATAATTAATTGTCTTAAGATATACGCCCCCGTATGAGGCAGAGCCTCCCTACTAGTATTTTTTAAAATCCTAATTAACTCCTGTTGGACGGATAAAGCTAGTCTTTTTCCTTCCTCTGACCGGGGGTGATAAAAGGTTTGCGCCCCTGACCACCGGGTAGATTGGATAGCATTTCCCTGAATACTCACAAATATATCCGCCTTATGCTTTTCCGCCAAAGCGATGCGCGCATCTAAGTCAGCCTTTTTTTTATTGCTAAAACTATGGTCATCTTCTCTCGTCATAATCACCATGGCTCCACCTTGGCTTAAATATTGACATAATCTCTTGGCCACAGCTAAATTAATATCTTTTTCCAAAACCCCGGAAGGCCCTACCGCACCGGGATCAATCCCTCCGTGGCCAGCGTCCACAACAATTATCTTATTGGCTATAGACCAGGAAATCACATCAGAATCTAGCTGCTGATTATGATAAGTTATATATAAAAAACCCATCGCTCCCATAACTATACTGAAAATTAACGCAGGAATCAAAAATCCGGGCAGTTTTACAGTCCGAAAGAATACAAAATGCATCTTGCACCCCCTGACCCATTCTTAATAACGCAACGGTAAATTTTTTGGTTATAGAAAATTTTCTTACCTCTACACGTTAACCAAAGGAAAGATTGTCTAATACCTTAAAACCAAAAAGGTACCCGCCACCTTTAGAGGTGGGGGATATCTAACGCCTCGTTATATTATTATGCAGTCAGGGAGTCAGGTAGACTGGAAAAATACACAGACGCATCATAATGCGCCCCTAAATTTTCACTGTCCTAGGGCGATTCGTGAATCACCCGATATGTGTTATTCCTATCGGGCACATTCCTGGGCTTCGCCCTTAAGAATTTCTATGCCATGGGGGAGAGCCGGAAGAATAGTCAAAAGGCATTCCCGAACCGCTTTGGGACTTCCTGGCAAATTTATGATTAGGGTCGCCCCTCTGATTCCGGAAACAGCTCGGGAAAGCATCGCCTTAGGCGTAATTTTTAAACTCTCCCAGCGCATGGCTTCGGCAATGCCAGGTGCTAATCTGTCTACTACCGCCTGGGTAGCTTCCGGTGTCACATCCCGGGGCGAAAATCCCGTCCCACCGGTAGTAAACACCAAATCTAAACCTTTCTCATCTGCGTATTCTCTTAACTTTTCTTCCAAGAGTTTCTGCTCATCAGAAACAACGGCATAGGCAATTACCTCGCCGCCGATGGTGCGCATTAATTCTTCAATCACCGGAGCACTTAGATCTTCTCTTTCTCCCCGGGCTCCTTTATCACTGGCTGTTATAATACCAACCTTAATCATGAGACTTTACCTCCACCATGTCCCCGACTTTTACCGGTCCTCCCTGTATTACTTTAATAAAGATTCCTTCCCGAGGCATAACACAATCACCGGCCTGATAGTAAATAGCACAGCGATGATGGCATTCCTTTCCGATTTGAGTAACTTCCCCAATCGCATTTTCACCAATCTTAAGCCTGGTACCAATAGGAAGGGATACCAGTTCTAATCCTTCGGTAGTAAGGTTTTCCGCAAAATCACCCGGATGTACGTCTAATCCTTTTGCCCGCATTTTTTCAATGCTCTCTAAAGCTAACAGGCTCACTTGGCGGTGCCAAGGACCTCCATGGGCATCCCCCTTCAGGCCAAAATCTTCTACCAATATTCCTTGCCCCACATTTTTTTTGCGGACCCCCTTTTTTTCACTAGTACATACAGCTACTATCTTTCCCATGCACTTTCTCCTTTCCGGATGAATTCTCCGCTTTTTCCTCCTGACTTACTAATCAACCGGATATTTTGAAGCACCATTTCCTTATCTACCGCTTTACACATATCATAAATTGTTAAAGCAGCAATAGAAACTGCCGTCAAAGCTTCCATTTCCACCCCGGTTTTTCCCCTAAGCTTAACAGACGCTTCGATCTCTACTTTGTTTTCTTTTTCATTAATAGAAAATGACATGTCTATTCCGGTTAACATGAGGGGATGACACATAGGAATTAACTCAGGAGTTCTTTTTGCACCCATAATCCCTGCTATCTGAGATACCGCTAAAACATCCCCCTTGGTAATCCCCCCCTCTTTTATCATAGAAAGAGTTTCTGGTTTCATTATTACTTCCCCCCGGGCAACAGCAACCCGGGTTGTATCTCCTTTTTCACTAACATCAACCATTTTTGCCCGACCTTCACGGTTAATATGGGTCAATTCACTCAAGACTTTTCCTCCTCAGAATCAAAAATACATCCGGTTTTTTTACCTTAAACAGATAGATGTTCTCTATTAATCAATGATTTCCTGCTTAGAAAGACCCTTTAGTGTTTTTTAACTTAATTGGGGTTTTTGGGCAATAATAATTAAATTTTTTATTTATCTTTTTTTATGATGTTATATCTATCATTCTAAGGTTATGATATAACTATGTATAAAAGGAAAACACTACTTAAGGGGATGGTAAACAATGGAGAAAGATTTAACCAAAAGATATACTTTAATTGTAATTACTTTAGCATCTTTTTTAACGCCATTTATGGGAAGTGCTATTAACCTTGCCATTCCATCCATTGGCAAAGACTTCAACAGTAGTACCATCATTCTCAGCTGGGTAGCAACCAGCTATATCTTAGCGTCTGCAGCTTTTTTAGTTCCCTTTGGCCGCTTATCTGACATTATCGGCAGAAAAAGAATCTTTCTTATAGGCATAACATTTTTTTTCATTGCCACAATCCTCTGCGGCTTAGCCTGGTCCATGGAAACATTAATTATATTCCGGATTATTCAGGGAATAGGGTCTGCGATGATTTTTAGTACCGGCATGGCGCTTCTTACATCTGCCTTTCCTCCTCAAGAACGGGGAAAAGTGTTGGGTATTAACGTAGCTACAGTATATGTGGGATTGTCATTAGGCCCGGTTCTCGGCGGAACCTTAAATCATCATCTAGGGTGGCATTCCATCTTTTTCTTTACCTCTGTTATTGCTCTGGTTGCGCTTATTATTGCTGTCATGAAACTCAAAACAGAATGGATCGGTACATCCGGGGAAGGCTTTGATTATATGGGCTCTGTATTATATATTATCGGTTTTACCGCTTTCATGTATGGCATCTCTTCCATTACCACAGTACCGGCAGCTAAAGTAATTTTACTTTCCGGAATAGTGCTTCTGATTATTTTTGGGTTTTATGAAATCAACATTAAACACCCTATTCTGAACCTATCCCTATTTAAAAACATCACCTTTGCTTTTTCCAACTTAGCCGCATTGATTAATTACAGTGCTACTTTCTCTTTAGGCTTTCTGCTGTCCCTTTATCTTCAGGAAATTCAAGGTTATGATTCCCAGGTAACAGGTATCATACTCCTTTCACAACCAATTATTATGACAGTCCTTTCGCCTATTACTGGTACCCTTTCTGATAGGGTGGAACCGCGGGTACTCGCTACCTTAGGCATGGCTATTGCAACTCTTGGGTTATTTTTCTTTTACTTTCTTACCCAGGATACGTCCCTCTGGCTGATTATTCTCAACCTAATCTTTTTAGGCTCGGGCTTTGCCTTATTTTCTTCGCCTAACAGTAACGCAGTGATGGGGGCGGTAGAAAAACGCTACTATGGCATCGCATCTTCTACTTTGGGCACCATGAGATTAACCGGGCAGGCCATAAGTATGGCTGTTGTGACACTTCTGATGGCTATTTTCTTAGGAAATGCCGAATTAACCCCTGCCGTAAGTGCCGAGCTTATGACTTGTACCAAAACAGCCTTTGCCATCTTTGCTCTTATCTCCTTCGCCGGTATTTTTGCCTCATGGGCCAGGGGCAAAAGGAACGAAACAGTCTCTCATTAAATTATTATTTGCTGTTATTGTTAATATTTATCGGGCTGCATAATATGAGCACCTACAATGGTTCATGTCTACAAGGGGAATATTTAGGTCAATCTATTATATTGACTCCGTAGGGGTTGCATATCATGCAACCCTTAAAGATCCATAAAAGAAAAAGATCGTGGACTGCTCCACGACCCTTTGTATATTATAACAAATATTAACGCTTGGAAAACTGGCTAGCTTTACGGGCTTTTTTCAAACCGTACTTTCTTCTTTCCTTCATTCGGGGGTCACGAGTCATAAACCCGGCCGCTTTCAACTTCGGTCTTAAGCCAGCATCAGCCTGCACTAAAGCTCTAGCAATACCATGTCTTACCGCGCCAGCCTGTCCGGTAGTACCCCCTCCTTGAACCTTAGCAATTACATTAAATCGGGAAATTGCACCGGTTAGTTCTAATGGCTGCTTGACGATCATTTCCAAAGTCTTTTTCCCAAAATATTGATCGAGCTGACGCTCGTTAACTACTACTTGTCCTTCACCGGGCACAATCCACACCTTTGCAACGGCATTTTTTCTACGCCCAGTACCATAATATTTTACCTCTGCCACTTATCGAATCCTCCTTTCCGTTTTCATTAAGATTCAAAATTCCAAACTTCCGGCTTTTGGGCCATATGAGGATGTTCTGCACCTCGATAAATACGAATCTTTTTCATTATGCTTCTACCAAGTCGATTATGAGGAATCATCCCCTTAACCGCTTTTTCAATTGCAAGTTCAGGTTTAGTTGCCAGCAAAGTTTGATAATCTATGGATTTTAATCCACCAGGAAAACGGGAGTGTCGATAATACCTTTTCTTCTGCAATTTATTTCCAGTAAGGATTACCTTTTCCGCATTAATTATAATTACATGATCACCGGTGTCTATATGGGGCGTAAAAATAGGTTTATGCTTTCCTCTTAACAGCCGAGCAGCTTCAGTAGCTAACCTGCCAAGAGGTTTATTAGCTGCATCAAGGATATACCACTTTCGCTCAACATCCTTGGGAGTTGCCATATATGTTTGCACGCCTTTTCCTCCTTATTACCTCGAATACCGTCTTTATGTTTTACCTAAAACCTACGGGGCTGAAGATCTTAGGTAAACTTAAGACATAGCTATTTTAATAGAATCTGCCAAATAAGTCAAGAGTTCCGTATTTGTCTGTTTTAATATTTTACTTCCCAAAGTGTCAATCCTTGGGGTAAGGCTGTCGGACCGGCATATTTTCGTTCCTTGGCCGCCAAGATTTTTAAGACCTCTTCAGCCGGCCAATATCCCCGGCCTATTTCCACCAATGTTCCTACCATGATGCGCACCATATTATATAAAAAGCCATCAGCTGTAACCTCAAAATAAATGTGGTTTTTATCTTCTGTAAGCTCCGCCTTCTTTACGGTTCGCACAAAACTTTTTACCGGGCTTCCTTTAGCGCAGAAAGAGCGGTAATCATGTGTTCCCACCAAAAAGCCAGCAGCTTTTTTCATCTCACTTAAATTAAGCTGCCCTGGAATATGGGTAACATATCTCCACTCAAAGGCACTGGGAAGTCCCGCAGTTCTGATGGTATATCTATAGGTTTTTTCCAAGGCACTATACCGGGCATGAAAATCTTTTGGTACATCCCAGGCACCTTTCACTACAATATCTGAGGGCAGCATGCTTTTTAGTGCCCAGGGAAACCGCTCCGCTGGAATGGTACTTGCCGTATAAAAATTAGCCACTTGACCTAAAGCATGGACACCGGCGTCAGTACGACCGGCAGAAAGAAGTTTTACTTCATGATGTACCATCTTTTTAATCCCATCTTCGATTAAACCCTGAATACTTTTTCCATGGCTCACTGGCTGACGCTGCCATCCAACATAATTTGTCCCGTCATATTCTATAAGAAGTTTTATATTTCGCATTATCTAAGCCCACCTGTAATAACCCATATAAGCCAAAAAGATTAATACTAATACGAAAGATGCCCAATCAAGGAACTCCATTTTTAATACTTTCATTCTGGTGCGCCCTTCCCCGCCGTGATATCCCCTGGCCTCCATGGCTAGAGCAAGTTCTTCCGCCCGTTTAAAGGCAGAAATAAATAAGGGAACTAGCAAAGGAACTAAGGCTTTACTTTTTTTAATCAGGTTACCTGAAGAAAAATCTGCCCCTCGTGAGATTTGCGCCTTCATGATTTTATCCGTTTCATCCAACAGAGTGGGGATAAACCTTAAGGCAATAGTCATCATCATCGACAATTCATGGGCCGGAAGGCCAATTCTTTTAAACGGACCTAGCATACTTTCCATTCCATCGGTAAGGGAAATTGGTGTAGTGGTTAAAGTAAGGAGTGAGGACACAGCAATCAGTAAAATCAAGCGGCACGCCGTAAAGATAGCCTGATTCAAACCTTCCTTTGTCACTTTAAGAAAACCCCACCGCCATACTTCCGTTCCCGGTGTAAAAAAAGCATGAATGAAAGCCGTAATCACCACAAAAATAATAATGGGCTTCAGGCCTTTTAATAATGTCTTAAAAGGAACCCGAGATAAAATAACCAAGATTGCTGAAAAAGCGATCGTTAAAGCATAGCTGTAGTAATCATAGGCAAAAAATAAGGCAATCACAAATAATAAAACGCAAGTAATTTTCGTGCGGGGATCTAAATTATGAATGGGTGACTTTACCGGATAGTATTGCCCAATGGTAATGTTTTTCATCATCTGGCTTTACCCCCCATCCAGTTTTCTATTTCCCGATACGCTTCATCTACTGTAATAGCTTTTCCCGGCACAGGTTTTCCCATCCCTTTCAGTCTCCGCACTAGAGAAGCAGCCGCGGGAATATCTAAACCAATTTTCTTTAATTCCCCTTCCCGGGAAAAAACTTCTTGGGGATCACCATCCAGGAAAACAGAGCCTCGATACATAACAATCAATCTATTCGCCAATCGGGCGATTTCATCCATATTATGAGATATCCAGACCACGGTTTTCCCTTTCTGATAAAACTCTTTAATTAATTTAATAATTTCTTTTCGTCCAGCAGGATCTAATCCCGCTGTAGGTTCATCGAGGACTAATACCTTAGGCTGCATGGCCAGCACCCCGGCAATGGCTACTCGCCTTTTTTGACCTCCGCTTAATTGAAAGGGGGATTTGTCCTTAAATTCAGTATAATCTAGTCCTACTTGTTCCATAGATAGTTTTACGATGTCAGGTATTCTCTTTTCCGAAAAGTTTAAGTTCCGCGGGCCAAAAGCTATATCCTCAAAAATTGTTTCCGCAAACAATTGATGCTCCGGATATTGGAAAACCAGACCCACCTTGCGGCAGGCATCCCGTGCAGGATGTTTTTTTTCCCAAAGATCCGTACCTTCAATTTTAATAGCTCCTTTGGTCGGCCTTAACAAACCGTTTAGATGCTGAGCCAGGGTAGATTTACCAGAACCTGTATGTCCAATCAATCCAATAAAATCCCCATAATTTATGGTTAGATTAATATTTTTTAATGCTTCTTTTTCATAGGGAGTACCCGGCATATAAATAAAGGAGAGATTTTTTATTTCAATTGACATAGGCTTTCCACCATTTCATCCAAGGTTAGGATCGCCTTCTCTTTGATCCATCCCTTTTTCTCAAGTTTACCGGCTAACATAGTTATTTCAGGGACATCTAAACCCAACTCGACTAAGTTATCACCCTGGGAAAATATTTCTTTCGGGGTTCCCATACTTCTTATCTTCCCGCGTTCCAAGACTACCGCCCGGTGCGCATATACTACTTCTTCCATAAAGTGCGTAATATATATAATGGTCAACCCTAAATTCTGATTCAGATTTTTTAAGGTTTTTAATACTTCATGACGTCCTTGAGGGTCTAGCATAGAAGTTGCTTCATCCATCACTAAATAATCCGGATTCATGGCTAATGCCCCGGCAATGGCTACCCGTTGCTTTTGGCCCCCGGAAAGAAGATGAGGAGCCGCTTCCTTAAACTCTTCCATACCCACAGCTTTTAATGCAGCTAAAACCTGCTCTTTAATTCTTTCAGGAGGGAATCCTAAATTCTCCGGGCCAAAGGCTACATCTTCTTCCACCGTTGTTGCAATCAACTGATTATCAGGGTTTTGAAATACAAATGCTACCTTTTGTCTGATTTTCCAGATCATTTCCGGTGTAGTAGTATCCATTCCTTCTACTGTAACAGTCCCTGTCTCCGGTATTAATAAAGCATTAAGATGTCGGGCTAAGGTAGATTTCCCGGAACCATTGGATCCGATAATTGCCACCCATTCACCCTTTTTTATCTCCAAATTAATATTATCTAAAGCCTTGGTATGTTCCTTGGGGGTTTTATAAGTATACGATAGATTCTTAATGGAAATCAAATTTAACCCCTCCATCATCAATCTTGTAAAGTGAAAAAAGTAAAGCCAGGAACCTGCCTCCTGACTCTTACTTGATCATAGATTATGGGTTCCAGAGCTACACTAATTCCACCAGAACCATTTGGGCGGCATCACCGCGCCGTCTTTCAGTTTTTATAATCCGCACATATCCTCCCTGCCGATCTTGATATCGGGGAGCAATTGTGGTATATAATTTTGTTACCACATCTTCATCCATTAAATAAGCCAGTGCCATACGTCGGGAGGCCAGATCACCCTTTTTACCAAGGGTAATCATTTTTTCCGTAATACTTTTTAATTCCTTGGCTTTTGGTTCTGTAGTTTCAATGCGCTCTTTATCCAATAGCGACGTAACAATGTTTCTAAACATTGCCCGCCGGTGACTACTGGTCTTGCCCAGTTTACGATATGCCATGTCTAAACCTCCTTTGCCTGAGATAATAACGCAACGTTAGATAGTTTTTTGGTTGTGGAAAAATTTTCTTACCTCTGTGCGTTTCAACGAGGCGGGAGATATCCTCACCGCCGGAAAAGCAAATTGATACCCATCAAATATAGAAGTAGGAAACGTATTTTCGCCTGTTATTCGTCGCTCTTCCTTAAACTGAGTCCTAATTCAGCTAATTTTTCTTGAACTTCCTCTAGGGATTTTTTTCCTAAATTACGGACTTTCATCATATCTTCTTCCGTGCGTTGAATTAATTCCTGAGCCGTATTAATTCCGGCTCTCTTTAAACAATTATAGGAACGCACCGATAAATCAAGTTCTTCAATGGTCAATTCCAGAACTTTATCCTTCTTTTCTTCTTCCTTTTCCACCATTGTTACTTCGTCGGATATAGACTCAGTCAGGCCGATAAACAATTTTAAATACTCGTAAATAATTTTTGCGCTGGAACTAATAGCCTCGTCAGGCGGAATTGTCCCATCCGTCCAGACCTCTAAAGTCAGTTTGTCATAGTCTGTTTGCTGACCTACCCGGGTATCTTCTACTTGATAATTAACTTTTGTTACCGGTGAAAAGAGAGAGTCTACCGGGATTACCCCTATCACATGATCCTCTTTTTTGTTCTTTTCAGCCGACTGGTAGCCGCGGCCTTTCTCAACTGTTATTTCCATAAATAAATGTCCGGATTCGTCCAGCGTTGCGATATGGTGCTCCGGATTTAAAATTTCTACATCCGAGTCACCTTTAATATCTCGCCCCTTAACTTCACCAGGTCCATCAACCTCGATATAAACTTGCTTCGGTTCATCGGAATACATCTTTACAGAAAGACCCTTAAGCTGAAGAATAATATCCGTAGTATCTTCTACCACCCCGGGGATTGTTGAGAATTCATGCAGTACACCGTCAATTTTTACTGCTGTAACAGCAGCTCCCGGGAGAGAAGATAGAAGTACCCTACGGAGTGAATTCCCCAGAGTAATTCCATAACCCCTCTCCAACGGTTCCACTATAAATTTCCCATACGTCTTATCGCTCGACATTTCTATGCATTGAATTTTGGGCTTTTCAATCTCTAACATTTATTCGCCCTCCTTCTCGGACACCTGATCTAAAATATCTATTTCACTTACCTTCTTCGAAAAGATTATAACGCAATGGTAGAAAAATTTTCTTACCTTAGTACGTTTCAACGAGACGGAAAATATGCTTGAATGCCTCGTTATTAACGTGAATACAGCTCAACGATCAGATGTTCTTGAATTGGCACATCAATATCTTCTCTTTCCGGCAATGCCACAACCTTACCCACTAAGGCGTCTTTATCCATCTCCAGCCAAGCAGGCACGGTTTTATGAGCTGCTAATTCACTAATTTCTTCGAACTTAGGAGACTTTCTGCTGGCTTCACTAATACCAACTTGTTCACCAACACGAACCATAAATGATGGAATATTAACTCTCCGTCCATTCACGGTAAAGTGTCCATGGCGCACCAGTTGTCTGGCCTCAATCCGAGAATTAGCAAATCCTAAGCGGTATACGACGTTATCAAGTCGTAACTCTAATAAACGTAGTAAGTTTTCGCCAGTAACACCTTTTTGACGTTCTGCTTTTTCAAAATAATTTCTAAACTGCTTCTCTAAAACCCCATAAATGCGCCGGGCTTTTTGTTTTTCTCTCAATTGGATTCCATATTCTGATACTTTTTTACGGGATTGACCATGCTGACCGGGAGCGTAAGCTCTTCGTGCAATTGCACATTTATCGGAATAGCACCGATCGCCTTTTAGATATAACTTGGCCCCTTCCCGACGACACAGTCTGCAAACTGCACCTGTATATCTTGCCATCTACAAAGATACCTCCTAAACTCTTCTTCTTTTGGGTGGTCTGCACCCATTGTGAGGAATGGGAGTAACATCTTTAATCATGCTTACTTCCAAACCGGCAGCTTGTAAGGAACGAATTGCTGCTTCCCTTCCCGCTCCAGGACCTTTTACCAGGCATTCCACTTGTTTCATGCCATGTTCCATTGCTTCTTTGGCACAGGTTTCGGCCGCCATTTGGGCAGCAAAAGGAGTACTTTTTCTGGAACCTTTAAATCCCATTGCTCCGGCGCTGGACCAGGAAATAGCATTTCCGGCTTTATCGGTAATTAATATTAAAGTGTTGTTAAAAGTTGACTGGATATGGGCTACCCCATACTCAACATTTTTACGTTCTTTTCTTCTTCGCGTTTGTCTCCGAGCCAATTTTGAGGCCTCCTTTCCTTTACTTCTTACGTTTTACTCCTACAGTCCGCTTAGGACCTTTTCTGGTACGTGCGTTTGTCTTTGTTTTCTGTCCACGCACAGGAAGACCTCGGCGGTGGCGAATTCCTCGGTAACAACCAATTTCTATTAGACGCTTAATATTTAAGGCAATCTCTCGACGTAAGTCTCCTTCTACCTGACAAGTCTTATCGATAATATCTCTGATCCTGCCTACTTCATCTTCCGTAAGATCACGAATCCTGGTGTCAGGATTAACTCCTGCTTCGGCTAGAACTCTTTGAGATGTTGACTTGCCAATACCATAAATATAGGTAAGCGCTATTTCCGCCCTTTTATCCCTGGGCAGATCTACGCCAGCAATACGTGCCATGTAACTTATGCACCTCCATCTAATTTGATTCGATTAACACATAGTTATGGTATTTGCCTCTTAGCCCTGTTTTTGCTTATGCTTGGCATTTTCACAAATTACCATCACTTTGCCTCTTCGTTTAATAATTTTGCATTTTTCACAAATGGTTTTGACTGAAGCTCTGACTTTCAACGATGACCCCCCTTTAAATACCAGTTAGTATTATTTGTAGCGATAAGTTATTCGACCTCGTTTTAAGTCATAGGGACTAACTTCGACTATTACTTTATCCCCAGGGAGTATCCGGATAAAATTCATGCGAATCTTTCCGGACACATGGGCCAATACTCTATGACCGTTTGTAAGCTCCACCGTAAACATGGCGTTCGGCAGGGGCTCAATTACGGTACCTTCTACTTCTATCGCATCTTGCTTTGACATCCGCTAATCAACCTCCTTGTACCTCAACCCTGATTCTCTAGTCAACCTGAAGCTTCTTCAGATACCTCTTTATTTCCTGGTCTAAAGGCTCGGAACCTTCCTGAATTTTCTTAGCCAATTCTTGAGAAAAAATATGAGTCACTTGAAGATGACAGATATTCTTTTTCTTAGGGCTCCCTAATAACTTCTTCTCCCCATCTACCAGAAAAACGATTCTTTCCTTCGGCAATACCTTAGAAACAAGAAAATATCTATCTTTGTCTCGTCCAGCTTTGGATTTTACTACTTGGCCAACCATTATACTATTATCCATACAAAATAACCTCAACACTAAACCATCGTCAAGATTTTCGGATCTGACTCAGTGATGGCAATTGTATGCTCAAAGTGGGCCGAACACTGTCCGTCTTGTGTTACTACCGTCCAGTTATCCAGTAAAGTCCTTACCTTATAGGTACCCATGTTGACCATTGGCTCAATAGCTAAGGTCATTCCCTTCTCCAGCCTAGGGCCATGACCTGGCCGGCCAAAGTTTGGTATTTGCGGATCCTCATGCATCTTTTCCCCGATCCCATGGCCTACATAATCGCGGACTACCGAGAATCCATGTCTTTCTACATAGGCCTGAACCGCATGGGAAATATCACTTAGACGGTTACCGGGAACTGCATATTTAATTCCTTCCATGAGACTCTCTCTTGTTACTTCCAGCAACTTCAATTTATCTGCTGAAACATTCCCTACCGGATGAGTTACAGCGGAATCACCAACAAATCCATTTTTTACCGCTCCAATATCAATACTGATAATATCCCCATTTTGTAGTTTTCTTAAACCTGGGATCCCATGGACTACCTCATCATTGATAGAAGCACAAATTGAAGCAGGAAAACCATTATATCCCTTAAAGGCGGGTATGGCACCTCGGCTTCGGATATACTCTTCAGCAGCTTGATCTAATTCCTTAGTTGTTACTCCAGGAGCGATCATTTTAGCTAAAAGCTCATGAGTTTCTGCTACAATGCGCCCTGCTTCTCTCATTAATTCTACTTGGCGATCGGTCTTAAGAGTAATCACGACCATTCTCTCCCCAGGCTTTGGCCAATTTGTACTAAAACTTGTTCAATTGGTTGGTCACCATTAATGGTCTTCAAATTTCCTTGATGGCTATAGTACTCAATGAGAGGAGCTGTTTGCTTTTCATATACATTTAATCTATTAACCACAGTTTCTTCACTATCATCAGCTCGTTGGTAAAGTTTTTCGCCACATTTATCACATTTTCCTTCATCTATCGGAGGATTAAAAATTGAATGAAATGTAGCTCCACAAGCTTTACATACTCTCCTGCCGGTAAGTCTGCCGATAAGTTTATCCTTAGGTACTTCAATATTAATCACCGCATCCAGTGCTTTTTTCATGTCCTTTAAAATAGCATCCAGAGCCTCAGCTTGAAATACCGTGCGGGGAAAACCATCCAACAAAAATCCCTGCTCACAATCTTTCTGAGCGATTCTTTCTTTTACGATTCCTATAGTTACCTCATCAGGAACCAGCTTTCCTAAATCCATATACTCCTTAGCCTTTATTCCAAGAGCCGTTCCTTCCTTAATTGCCTTACGAAACATATCTCCTGTGGAAATGTGGGGAATGTTAAGTTTTTTAACTAAGGTTTCAGCTTGCGTACCCTTACCCGCGCCAGGTGGCCCCAAAAGAACTATTTGCATTTTTCTTTCTCCTCCCTCTTCACAGGTTTGAACTACTTATTTCATAAATCCTTGGTAATGTCTCATTAATAGATGTGACTCCATTTGTTTCATGGTCTCTAAAGCTACGCCCACTACAATCAATAATGACGTACCCCCAAAGTACAAATTTAGCCCTGTTAATGCCATTACCAGGTTAGGAAGTAGTGCAATAAAAGCCAAGAAAATTGCTCCTGCCAAGGTAATACGGGTCAGCACTCTATCAATGTAATCAGACGTTGGTTTTCCCGGTCGTAATCCCGGAATAAACCCGCCGTATTTCTGCATATTTTCAGCTACGTCTCTGGGATTAAAAGTAACTGCCGTATAAAAATACGTAAAGAATAAAATCAACAGAGCATAAATAAACATATAGAAACCATGTTGAGGACTCAAAACCCTGGAAATCCATGCCGAAACTCCGTTATTAGGAAAAAATCCGGCAATCGTAGTAGGGAACATCAGAATCGACATGGCAAAAATTACTGGAATCACCCCAGCTTGGTTTACCTTAAGAGGAATATGGGTACTTTGTCCCCCATAAACCTTTCGTCCAACTACTCTTTTGGCGTATTGAACAGGAATCCTTCTCTGTCCTTCATGCATACCTACCACACCGGCAATAATTACCACTGCGATAACCAAGAACAGGAGCACGGAGAAGATGTTCGTTTCGCCTTGTTTTAAATATTGGTAAACAGTAACTATCCCAGACGGTATCCGGGATACAATCCCGGCAAAAATAATTAGAGAAATACCATTTCCAATCCCTTTTTCCGTAATTAATTCACCCATCCACATTAAAAATGCCGTACCAGCAGTCAAAGTGATGGCAATTACCGCATAGGAAAAAATATTGGGATTTTCCAAAGCATTTTTTAGATAAAGAGACATTCCAATGGCCTGGAGAAAACCTAGAACAACGGTTCCATACCTAGTATATTGAACCATTTTTTTTCGGCCTTCTTGACCTTCCTTAGCTAGCTTTTCGAAATAAGGAACAACTACTGTCAACAGCTGCATGATAATCGACGCATTAATGTAAGGCATGATTCCCATGGCAAATACGGTAAAACTCTTAAAAGCCCCCCCGGATACAATATCAATAAAACCAAAAATATTTTGATCTAAAAGCCCTTTCAAAGCCTCTGTATTGACACCAGGTACAGGAATATGTGCCCCAATTCTAAAGATGAAAAACATCATGAGAGTGAAGATAATCTTTTTACGCAGTTCATCCATTTTCCATGCACTTTTGAGAGTTGACAGCACCTAAATCACCTCTACTTTTCCACCTGCCGCAGCAATTTTATCCGCGGCGGCTTTACTGCATCCATGAACTTGCACTGTTAAGGCTTTTTCTAGTTCACCGTTTGCCAATATTTTTACTCCGTCTTTAACGGACTTAATTAGACCCGCCTCAACCAAGATTTCCGGAGTTACTTGAGTTCCTTCCTCAAATCGGTTCAAGTCCTCAAGATTAACGATTACTATTTCCTTTTTGAAGATATTGGTAAAACCCCGCTTGGGCAATCGGCGTTGTAGAGGCATTTGACCTCCTTCAAATCCAGGGCGTACTCCGCCGCCGGATCTGGCCTTTTGTCCTTTATGCCCTCGACCTGAGGTTTTGCCTAAGCCGGAACCAATACCCCGTCCAACCCTGGTAGCTTTAGCTTTTGATCCGGGAGCAGGTTTTAACTCGCTTAGATTCATTGTTACACCTCCCTTGGAATGTGTTATTACGCTTCAATTTCTTCCACTTTCACCAGGTGTGCGATCTTTTTTGCTTTACCGCGAATATCTGGTGTATCATTTTGAATTACCGAGCTATTCAGTTTTGTTAGCCCTAGGGACTTAACAGTTTCTCTTTGACTTTTCTCATAACCGATGACACTTTTTACTAATGTAATTTTTAATTGTTTAGCCACTTATATCCCTCCTAGCCCAACAATTCTTCTACAGATTTGCCGCGTAGTCTTGCTACATCCTCTGCTCTTTTTAGGGATTTTAGACCTTCCATTGTGGCCCGAACCATATTGATCGCATTATTCGATCCCAAGGACTTTGTTAAAATGTTTCTCATGCCTGCGGATTCGAGAACCGCACGCACCGGGCCGCCGGCAATTACTCCTGTACCTTCTGCAGCAGGCTTTAAGAGCACTTTACCGGCTCCAAAAACTCCTAATACTTCGTGGGGGATAGTGGAATTTACTATAGGTACACTTACCATATTTTTCTTAGCATCTTCAATGCCCTTTCTTATGGCCTCAGGCACTTCTCCTGCTTTCCCCATACCTGCGCCAACTAAGCCTTGACCGTCTCCCACAACTACTAAAGCACTAAAACTAAAACGTCTACCACCCTTTACTACCTTAGCAACCCGATTAATGCTGACCACTTTTTCAGTAAGTTCCAGGTTGCTCGCATTAATTCTTGACATCAATTTCCCTCCTTTGTCCGGAAATTAAAATTCCAGGCCGCCTTCCCTGGCACCATCGGCTAATGCAGCGATACGTCCGTGATAAATCAAGCCACCGCGGTCAAAAACAACGGTTTTGATACCTTTTGCTTTAGCTTTTTCCGCAACAAGCATTCCTACTTTTTTGGCTGTTTCTTTATTGCCGCCATTCTCGCCTTTTAAGGATTCATCCAGGGTGGAGGCTGCGACCAAGGTAACGCCTTTAGTATCATCAATAATTTGAGCATAAATATGCTTAATGCTGCGGTACACTACTAATCTCGGATTTTCGGCCGTACCGGAAATTTTCTTTCTTACCCGCAGATGCTTCTTTTTGCGGATCGCTTTTCTGTCAATTTTTTTAAACAACTTTGGTCACTCCCTTCCTTATCCAGTGGGATTAAGATTACTTTTTAACTCCCGCTTTTCCGGCTTTGCGTTTGACTCTTTCCCCTTCATATCTGATACCCTTACCTTTGTAAGGCTCAGGCTCACGCACTGCACGAATATTGGCGGCAAATGCACCCACTTTCTGCTTGTCAATCCCCGTAACGGTAATCTTGGTAGGAGCAGGAACTTCCACACTTAATTCTTTGCCGGGATCCATTTCCACCGGCTGAGAATAACCAACATTTAATACAAGTTTATTCCCCTGCTTTGCGGCTCTATAGCCCACGCCCACCAGCTCTAATTTCTTTTCAAATCCTTTTGTCACCCCGATAACCATATTGTTCAAAAGAGCTCTGGTTAAACCATGGAGAGCTCGATGATTTTTATTATCTGTAGGCCGAGTGACCTCAATTTTATCTGATGAAATATTTATTGAAATGTCAGGATGAAATTCCCTTGTTAGTTCCCCTTTCGGTCCTTTAACTCTTACAGTATTTCCATCCATACTAATATTAACTCCGGCAGGAACCTCAATTGGCATTCTTCCAATTCTAGACATCTTCACACCTCCTATGCACAACTAAATCAAGATTGCTTCCAAATATATATAATACTTGGTTTACGCCAAGCCTCTGGCACCGGTGGAATCCGTAGTTGTCTTATACTTTAAACCTTTACAAGCTCTTATTTCCTAAAGTACTAGACAAAACTTGTTTCTACCATACATAACAGATTACTTCTCCACCCAGTCCTTCTGCACGAGCTTGTTTATCGGTCATCAAGCCTTTAGAGGTGGAAACAACTGCCACACCAAGTCCACCTAATACCCGGGGTACTTGATCCCGTCTCGCATATACTCTTAAGCCCGGTTTACTTATGCGCTTTAAGCCGGTAATTACCTTTTCCCGGTTCGCTCCATACTTTAGGTATAGTCTTAGAATTCCTTGTTTACCGTCTTCTATATACTCTACGTCTTTAATAAATCCTTCGTCTTTCAAGATATTGGCTAGGCCCAACTTAGTTTTCGAAGCCGGAATTTCCACTCTATCCTGATAAACTGTATTTGCATTGCGGATTCTGGTTAAAAAATCAGCAATAGGATCAGTCATAACCATTATTAACTACCTCCTTCCATAGCATCCCTTACCAGCTTGACTTAGTAACACCGGGAATTTCACCCTTATAAGCAAGTTGCCGGAAGCAAATACGGCAAATGCCAAATTTACGCATATAAGCATGGGGACGACCGCATATTTGGCAGCGATTATATCCCCGGACACTAAACTTAGGTTTCCGCTGTTGCTTAATCATCATTGATTTTTTAGCCACACTTTTCCCTCCTTCTTAAGAATAGTTGGGATGGCTATGCTTCCCTAAAAGGCATTCCCATCAGTCTTAAAAGTTCCCGACATTCCTCATCTGATTTGGCTGTAGTAACAAAACCAATTTCCATACCACGCAGCCGGTCAATTTTATCATATTCAATTTCCGGAAAGATCAATTGTTCCTTAAGACCTAAAGTGTAGTTTCCACGACCGTCAAAAGCTTTATTGGATACTCCCTTAAAGTCTCTTACTCGGGGCAGGGAAACGGAAATAAGTTTATCCACAAATTCATACATCCGCTCGCCACGGAGAGTCACCTTACACCCAATGGCCATACCGGCTCTTAATTTAAATGCTGCAATTGATTTTTTAGCTCTGGTAATAATCGGCTTCTGCCCTGAGATAGCAGTTAAATCATGAACGGCCGCATCCATCGCCTTGGGATTTTGGATTGCTTCCCCTAAACCCATATTGATCACAACTTTTTCTAATTTGGGTATCTCCATGACATTATTATATCCAAACTTTTCCTGAAGAGCAGGCCGGATTTCTTTTACGTATTTTTCTTTCAATCTTGCCACAGAAAGAACCTCCTTTCTCCGGAATTACTTTTCAAAAACTTCCCCACAATGTTTACATTGACGGGCATACGACCCGTTACCCATTAATTTCTTCCCAATCCGTGTAGGTTTATTACACTTGGAACAAAACAGCATCACATTAGAACTGGCAATAGCTGCTTCTTTTTCTACAATACCGCCTTGCGGAGCAGCCTGAGTAGGCTTGGTATGACGCTTGACAATATTAATTCCTTCGATAATGACCCTTTTGTCTTTAGGCATTACCTCCAGAACTTTTCCTTTTTTGCCGGAATCTTTACCGGTAATCACTAATACGGTGTCACCTTTTTTAACATGCACCTTTGGATTTGCCAATTCGTTTCACCTCCTATTGTTTCTTAGCCAAGAGATTAAATAACCTCCGGTGCTAAAGAAACAATTTTCATATAATTCTTTTCCCTTAGCTCTCGAGCAACCGGTCCAAAAATACGGGTTCCTCGAGGCTGGCCGGCATCATTTATAATAACTCCGGCGTTTTCATCAAATCTAATATAGGAACCGTCTGGGCGTCTAACTTCTTTGTTAGTTCTCACAACAACGGCTTTTACAATATCGCCCTTCTTAACAACGCCCCCAGGTGTAGCTTCTTTAACAGAGCAAATAATGACATCGCCGACGGTAGCATACCGTCTTCTGGAGCCTCCCAAAACCTTTATGCAAAGAAGTTCCTTAGCACCGGTATTATCTCCTACCTTTATTCTGCTTTCGGCTTGGATCATTAATGCCGCCCCCTTTCTTCAAGCAATTACCTTGTTTATACTATTGGTGCCTTTTCTAGGATTTCCACAACTCTCCAACGCTTTTCCTTGGAAAGAGGTCTGGTTTCCATTATTTTTACTTTATCCCCTATTCGGGATTCATTATTTTCATCATGAACTTTAAACTTTTTACTTTGCTTGATAATCCGGCCATAAAGGGGATGACGCACCCTGGTTTCTACTCGAACCACAACCGTCTTATCCATTTTATCACTTACTACATGGCCAATCCGAGTTTTTCGGTTTGCTCTCTCCGTCAAACTACTTCCTCCTTTCGCCGGTTAAAGTACAGTTTTCTTTAATTCCCGTTCTCTGATAATTGTCTGGCACTTAGCAATTGTTCTCTTAACATCCTTAATGCCCATAGGATTATCCAGTTGCCCGGTGGCTAAACGAAAACGCAAATTAAATAACTCGCCTTTTAAATCAGCAACCTTTTTAATTAATTCTTCAGTTGTTAAATCACGAATCTCTTTAGTTTTCATCTACTTCACCGCCCGTTTCTTCACGTATTACAAACTTAGTTTTTATGGGCAGTTTGTGTTGCGCCAATCTCATAGCTTCTCTGGCAATTTCTTCGCTCACCCCAGCCAATTCAAACAAAATACGCCCTGGTTTCACGACTGCTACCCAGTACTCCGGTGAACCTTTACCACTACCCATACGAGTTTCGGCCGGTTTAACAGTTACTGGCTTATGCGGGAAAATTTTAATCCATACCTTACCACCACGTTTAATGAAACGAGTCATGGCGATACGAGCAGCTTCGATCTGACGGCTGGTAATCCAACCCGGTTCCAAAGCCTGCAGTCCGTATTCACCGAAAGCAACAAAATTTCCCTTATTCGCTTTTCCTGTCATACGACCGCGGTGTTGTCGACGGAACTTAACTCTTTTTGGAATCAGCACCGATTACTCGCCTCCCTCCACAGCTTCAAGAGCTTGCTTTTTTGGTTCCTTTTCCGGCAGGATCTCTCCTTTATAAATCCATACTTTTACGCCAATTTTACCATAGGTAGTATTTGCTTCAGCAAAACCATAATCAATATCCGCTCGCAATGTATGAAGTGGAACCTTACCCTCACTGTACCATTCAGAACGAGCAATTTCTGCTCCGGCTAATCGGCCTCCGCACATAATTTTGATGCCTTCTGCCCCCATGCGCATAGTTCGAGAAACAGATTGTTTCATCGCCCGGCGAAAAGCTATACGCTTTTCTAAGGAAGCAGCTACGCTTTCTGCTACCAACTGCGCATCAAGTTCTGGCTTCTTAACTTCGGATATATTTATATTGATTCTTTTACCGGTCATAGCTTCTAATTGTTTTTTTAAGTTTTCAACTTCTGCTCCGCCTCTTCCGATGACAATACCGGGTTTCGCAGTAAAAATATTAATTTTAACCCGATTGGCTGCCCTTTCAATCTCCACGCGAGAAATTCCGGAAGCATAGAGTTTCTCCTTAATGAACTTTCTCACTTTAAAGTCTTCAAGGAGCAATTTTTTGTAGTCCTTTTGAGAATACCATTTAGCATCCCAGTCCTTAATAATGCCAATGCGTAATCCCTTTGGATGCACCTTCTGACCCACTAATCAAACCTCCTCCCTTTCTCCGACGATCACGGTAATATGACTGGTCCGCCTTAACATGCGATCTGCTCGACCCATTGCCCTGGGTCTAAATCTCTTTATTGTCGGCCCCTGATCTACAAAAGCCTTTGCTACAATTAAATCATCCCGATTTAAGTTTTGATTGTGTTCCGCATTTGCAACTGCAGACTTAAGAACCTTACTTACCGGCTCGGTAGCCCGATTCGGTGTTAATTTTAAAATGGCAGCTGCTTCATCCACATTTTTCCCTCGGATTAAATCAATAACCTGACGTACTTTTCGGGGTGATATGCGGATATATTTTGCTACTGCTTTGCTTTCCACAAGGTTACCCCCTCTCAAAAGAGTTATACTAGACTGTAATTTACTTCAATGCAGTTGACCGTTCGGTATGAGAACCATGGCCTTTAAATAAACGAGTGGGCGCAAATTCACCTAGCTTGTGACCCACCATATCTTCCGTAATATAAATGGGAACATGTTTTCTCCCGTCATGAACAGCCACGGTGTGGCCGACCATTTGGGGAAAAATTGTAGAACGCCGAGACCAAGTCTTAATAACCTTTTTGTCCCCTGCTTCATTCATCTTTTCGATCTTTTTTAATAAACTTTCTTCACAATAAGGACCTTTTTTTAATGATCTACCCATAGAAACCATCGCCTCCCTTCAACTGTGGTTGCCATACCCAAGTATACTGAGGTTACTTTTTGTTACGGTGTTTTACAATTAACTTTTCTGATGCTTTATTCTTTTTCCGGGTTTTTGCACCTAATGCCGGTTTACCCCAAGGAGTCAGCGGGTTACGCCCTACCGGCGAGCGTCCTTCTCCACCACCGTGGGGGTGATCCACCGGATTCATAACAACACCCCGCACCGAAGGACGAATACCCAACCATCTGGATCTCCCTGCCTTACCGATTTTGATATTCTCCTGATCGCCGTTTCCTACTGTCCCGATAGTTGCCTTACAATCAATTAATACCATGCGCATTTCCCCTGAAGGCATTCTCAAGGTGGCATATTTTCCTTCTTTCGCCATTAACTGAGCAGAAGCTCCGGCAGATCGAACAATTTTTGCTCCTACACCTGGTTGAAGCTCGATATTGTGCACAAAGGTACCCACTGGGATATTAATTAGCGGTAATGCATTACCAACAACAATATCTGCGTCCGGTCCGGAAACCACGGTATCGCCAAGTTTCAGTCCTTCCGGAGCAAGAATATATCTTTTCTCTCCATCGGCGTAATTCAATAACGCAATATTTGCCGTCCTATTCGGGTCGTATTCAATGCCAGCCACTCTCGCTGGAATCCCGTCTTTATTACGCTTAAAATCAATCACACGATAAAGTCTTTTATGTCCTCCGCCATGATGCCTGGTGGTCATACGTCCTTGATTATTTCGTCCACCTGTCTTTTTGAGAGGTTCGGTGAGAGACTTTTCCGGCTTTGTTTTAGTAATTTCCTCAAAAGTGGAAACGGTCATCCCCCGTCGTCCGGCCGAGGTGGGTCGATAGCTTTTAATTCCCATATAATATTCCCTCCTATACCGTCACCTTACAGACCTTCAAAAACCTCAATTTTATCACCGGGCTTCAAGGTCACGATCGCTTTTTTCCGGTCAGGTCTTTTTCCTACATACCTGCCCATTCTTTTCATTTTGCCTTTAACAATCATTGTTGTCACATTTAATACTGTTACTTTAAATAATTCCTGTACCGCATACTTAATTTCCACCTTATTGGCATCTTTGTCAACAATGAAAGGATATTTGTTCTCTGCCATTAAGCTCATGGATTTCTCGGAAACCAAAGGTTTAATCAAGACATCATGAGGATTACGCATCCTTAAGCACCTCCTCAACTTTGGCAACCGCCTCTTTTGTCATCACCAGTTTCTTATGGGACAAGATATTATAGACATTAATCCCTGTTGCTTCAACCGGTGTAACCCTGGGGATATTCCTTAAAGATTTTATAACGTTTTCGTCAACTGCCCCAATGACCACTAATGCTTCAGGGGCATCTAAAACATTTAAAACTTGAGCCATTTCTTTCGTTTTAGGCTCAGCAATTTTTAATTCATCCACTATGACCATATTGCCATTATTCAGTTTGTCGGTCAAAGCAGACTTTACAGCTAACCGCCGAGTTTTTTTCGGCATTTTAAAACCATAATCTCGAGGCTGAGGTCCAAAAGCTATTCCCCCTTTGGTCCAAACAGGATTACGGCTGGAACCTACGCGGGCTCTTCCTGTTCCTTTTTGCCTCCAAGGTTTTCTACCACCACCGGAAACCATGGCCCGTGTTTTGGTGGCATGAGTACCGCGTCTTAATGACGCCTGGTTACTAACAACGGCTTGGTGTAATAAATGCTCATTTATCTCTACTCCAAAGATATCATCATCCAGTTCCAGCTCACCAACTTGGCTGCCCTGCATGTTATATACTGCTACCCTAGGCATATTAGCCCTCCTTTCCTACGGGTCTTATACTGCTTTTACTGCATTTTTTACCATGATCAGGCCCTTTTTGGGACCCGGAACAGCACCTTTGATCAAGAGCAAGTTCTTCTCTAAATCCACTTTTACAATTTCCAAATTCTGCACTGTGACTCTCTCGCCGCCCATTTGGCCAGGTGATTTCTTTCCTTTAAAAACTCGGGCCGGCCCTTTTGCGGCTGCTGAGGCCGGACGACGGTGATTTTTTGATCCGTGTGACATTGGACCGCGTTTAAAATTCCATCTTTTAATGGTACCGGCAAAGCCTTTACCCTTCGATATACCTACCACATCTACTTTTTCTCCCGGTTGAAAAACCGAAATATCAATTCTCTGCCCTAACTGAAAGTCCTTAACATCATCCACCCTAAGTTCCTTTAGGAATCTAACCGGAGCAGCCCCGGACTTAGCAAAATGACCTTTCATGGCCTTATTTACGTTTTTATTCTTTATTGCATCGTATCCGATTTGAACGGCGTTATATCCATCAGTTTCTTCCCCTTTAATTTGGGTAATTACACAGGGTCCTGCCTCAATGGCTGTTACGGGGATAATTTTTCCTTCTGGACTAAAAACCTGAGTCATACCAACTTTTCTTCCTAGAATCATCTTTGCCATGATCCCACCTCCATTTCACTTGCTAGATACCGATTGCGCGGCATTGCTCGCTTGATCTATTTTCATTGTCCACGCATCCACGTGTACCATGATAAAATTATAACTTAATTTCAATGTCTACCCCTGCAGGCAAGTCTAACCGCATCAAAGAATCCACTGTCTTTGGTGTGGGTTCCAAAATATCTATTAACCTTTTATGGGTTCTCATTTCAAACTGTTCCCGAGAATCCTTATTGACATGGGGTGAACGCAAAATAGTATAAATGTTTTTCTCTGTCGGCAGAGGTATGGGCCCGGAAACTAAAGCGCCGGTTCTTTTGGCAGTATCTACAATCTTCTCTGCAGACTGATCAAGTATTTTATGGTCAAATGCTTTAAGTCTGATTCTTATTTTTTGCTTAGGCATTTTTTTAACCTCCTTTTCGCCCGGTTTGTTACGGACCTTCTCAGTGAAAATTTCCGTTGTAAATAACGCAACCTTTCACTTCATCGCTTTCCACACTTATCAAAGTCTGAGGCAGGAAGCAAAATGCTTCCGGCCTCAAAAACAGATCTAAACTGATAAATATTTTATTCTGATACGCCTGTCACTACGCCGGCACCTACAGTCCGTCCACCTTCACGAATAGCAAAACGTAAACCCTCTTCAATAGCAATAGGAGTGATCAGTTCGATGCTCATTTTAATGTTATCTCCAGGCATTACCATTTCTACACCCTCCGGTAGATGAGCGACCCCGGTTACGTCAGTGGTTCTAAAGTAGAACTGGGGACGATATCCATTGAAGAACGGAGTGTGACGACCACCTTCTTCTTTGGTTAATACGTAGACTTCGCCTTCAAATTTTGTGTAGGGGTTAATAGAATTGGGCTTGGACAGAACTTGGCCCCGCTCGACATCTTTTCGTTCAACCCCTCTTAAGAGGCAACCAATATTATCCCCTGCTTCTGCATAGTCAAGAAGTTTTCTAAACATTTCCACACCGGTTACTACTGTTTGTCTCTTTTCTTCATTTAAACCAACAATTTGTACGGTATCTCCAACTTTCACCTGACCTCTTTCTACGCGGCCTGTTACAACGGTGCCACGGCCGGTAATGGTGAAAACGTCCTCGATGGGCATTAAGAAAGGCTTGTCTTTATCCCGTTCCGGAGTGGGAACATACTGGTCAACATTATCCATTAGCTTCCATATTGGTCCGCAAGCTTCACAATCTCGGTTGCCGCAACCGCATTCCAAAGATTTTAAAGCAGAGCCTGCTACGATAGGAATATCATCTCCGGGGAATTCATATTCAGAAAGAAGTTCCCGAATTTCCATTTCAACTAATTCCATTAATTCAGCATCATCTACCTGGTCTGCTTTGTTCATAAATACAACGATGTAGGGCACCCCTACCTGACGAGCCAAAAGAATGTGTTCTCTGGTCTGAGGCATAGGGCCGTCTGCTGCAGACACAACCAGGATTGCCCCGTCCATTTGGGCGGCTCCAGTGATCATGTTCTTCACATAGTCTGCGTGTCCCGGGCAGTCTACGTGGGCATAGTGTCTAGTTTCTGTCTGATATTCTACGTGAGAAGTGTTAATCGTGATCCCACGAGCTTTTTCTTCGGGAGCATTATCAATTTGATCATAAGCTGTTGCGACAGCTCCTCCTGCTTTAGATAAACACTGAGTGATAGCAGCAGTTAATGTGGTTTTGCCATGGTCTACGTGTCCAATGGTTCCCACGTTAACGTGTGGTTTGGTCCTTTCAAATTTTTGTTTTGCCATGATTCTTCCCTCCATTATCATTAACATAATTTTTTATTGACTTTTGGTTTTAACCAATTAAAAACTTTGATTCAATTTCTTGAGTTTTATCCTTATATTATCCTTGACGTTTAATTACAATGGCCTCTGAAATACTTTTTGGTACTTCTTCATACCTGGAAAACTGCATCACGTAAACTCCCCGACCTTGTGTTTTTGAACGAAGATCAGTAGCGTAACCAAACATTTCCGATAAAGGTACATAACCGCGAATAACTTGCACGCCATTTCTCGGTTCCATCCCCTCTACCCGACCACGCCGAGAGTTTAGATCTCCGATCACTTCACCCATGTATTCGTCAGGAACGGTTACCTCGAGTTTAAAAATCGGTTCCAAGATCACCGGTGTAGCCTTTCTGGCACCTTCCTTAAATGCCAGTGAACCGGCAATTTTAAAGGCCATCTCGGATGAGTCTACCTCATGGTATGACCCATCGACTAAAGTTGCTTTCATATCAACCACGGGAAACCCTGCTAATATACCGTTGCCCATGGCTTCTTTGATTCCGGCTTCAACCGCAGGGATATACTCCTTTGGTATTACCCCACCGACAATCTTACTTTCAAACTCAAACCCGCCCCCTGGCTCCAGGGGAGAAAATTCAACTACACAATGGCCATATTGACCATGCCCGCCTGACTGCCGGACAAATTTTCCCACAGATTTAACAGCAGAGCGAATGGTTTCTCTATATGCCACTTGAGGTTTACCCACATTGGCATCTACCCGAAATTCCCGAAGTAATCTATCTACAATAATTTCCAGATGCAATTCACCCATCCCGGAAATAATTGTTTGTCCTGTTTCCGGATCGCCTTTAACGCGGAAGGTAGGATCTTCTTCAGAAAGCTTTTGCAGTGCCAAACTCATCTTTTCCTGATCCGCGGTTGTCTTAGGCTCAATAGCGATATCAATAACCGGTTCAGGAAAATCCATAGATTCAAGTAAAACTGGATGTTCCTCATCGCAAATGGTATCTCCGGTAGCTGTGTCTTTAAATCCTACTACTGCTAAAATATCACCGGCATGAGCTTCCTGAACTTCTTCTCGATGGTTGGCATGCATCTTAAGTAAACGACCTACTCGTTCTTTTTTACCTTTAGTTGAATTATAAACATATGAGCCGCTTTTGATAATGCCGGAATACACCCGGAAAAAGGTAAGTCTCCCGACATAGGGATCCGTCATAATTTTGAAAGCTAGTGCAGAAAACGGTTCAGTTTCACTAGAGTGCCTTACAACTTCCGACTCAGTATCAGGATCAACTCCCCGAATTGCAGGTACATCTAAAGGAGAAGGCAGATAATCTACTACTGCATCCAGAAGTGGCTGTACTCCCTTATTTTTAAAAGATGATCCGCATAATACCGGGATGAGCTTTACCTGTACCGTGGCGTTTCTAAGAGCCGTCCTAATCTCAGCTTCCGTAATTTCCTGACCTTCCAGATATTTTTCCAAAAGAATCTCATCCGTTTCCGCTACTGCTTCAAGCAACTTTTCCCGGTATTCGGCCGCTAATTCCATCATATCTTCAGGAATTTCGACTTCATCCTTTTGAGAACCTAAGTCATCAGTGTATAAAAATGCTTTATTTGTAATTAGATCGACAATTCCTCGGAATCTGTCTTCAACTCCAATGGGCAGCTGAATAGGCACCGGATTTGCACCTAATCTGTCCCTAATCATGTTCACGCCCCGGAAAAAATCAGCTCCCACCCGATCCATTTTGTTAATGTAAGCAATTCTGGGTACACCATAACGATCCGCCTGCCTCCATACTGTTTCCGATTGAGGTTCAACTCCACCCACGGAACAGAATACTGCTACAGCTCCATCCAAGACCCGGAGCGACCTTTCCACTTCCACAGTAAAGTCCACGTGGCCTGGCGTATCAATAATGTTAATACGAAAATCTTTCCAATGACATGTCGTAGCAGCGGAGGTGATGGTAATACCTCGTTCCTGTTCCTGCACCATCCAGTCCATCGTCGCAGCACCATCATGGGTCTCACCTACTCGGTGTACCCTGCCGGTATAAAACAAAATACGCTCGGTAGTTGTTGTTTTCCCAGCATCGATGTGTGCCATAATACCAATATTTCTTGTTTTTTCCAGTGAGATTTCCCTACTCAATTTAGATCCTCCTTAACTGCCTTACCCTGCTGCTATCCTGATTTACCAACGATAATGCGCAAATGCCCGATTGGCCTCTGCCATTTTGTGTGTATCCTCGCGTTTTTTCACTGATGCACCAATGTTATTAGCTGCATCCATAATTTCTCCCGCTACTTTCTCTTCCATACTCTTTCCACCGCGTTTCCTGGCATAACTCACCAACCAGCGGATTCCCAGAGTCTGCCTTCGATCAGGTCTAACTTCTACAGGTACTTGATAGTTTGCTCCCCCAACACGGCGGGCCTTAACTTCTAATACCGGCATGACATTTTTCATGGCAGCATCAAAAACTTCTAATGGGTCTTTGCCTGTTTTGCTTTGAATAATATCAAAAGCTCCGTATACTATGCTCTCAGCAATGCTTTTCTTCCCATCCAGCATCAACTGGTTAATAAACTTAGTTAGTACTTTACTATGATAAACCGGATCTGGAAGTACTTCAATTTTTGGTACGTTACCTCTTCTTGGCATCTATTTCCCCCCTTTATGCAACCGATGGCATCATTTCAACTCCACCAAAGCATCATCGCTGTTTAATATAATGCCGATCCGCGTATAGCAGTTATTCATGATTATAACCAATTTTAACTTATTTTTTAGCTTTTGCTTTAGGTCTTTTGGTACCATACTTTGACCTTGCCTGCAACCGGTTATTTACTCCAGCTGTATCCAAAGCCCCACGGACAATGTGATAACGAACGCCAGGTAAATCCTTTACTCTGCCCCCTCTTACTAACGCGACAGAGTGCTCCTGTAGATTATGACCAATCCCAGGAATATATGCGGTTACTTCTATTTGATTAGTTAATCGCACACGAGCTACTTTTCTCAAAGCAGAATTAGGCTTCTTTGGCGTAGTAGTATATACTCTGGTACAAACGCCTCTTTTTTGGGGACTTTCCTTAAGCGCAGGAGAGTTTGATTTCTTCTCCATACTTTCTCTGCTTTTTCTCACAAGTTGGCTGATAGTTGGCAAAAACTCCACCTCCTTCCCCATTTGACAACACTATAAATTTACTTTTTTAGACAAACTTGGCAGTAACGCCAAGTTTGTCTTGCATTAGCATTTTTAAAACTAGATTTACATCTGAATATTTTGAACTTACTTCAATATGGCTACTGAAGCTGTTCCCACATCAATGCCGCATGCTTTTCCCAGTGCTGCCATAGATTCAGCTTTAATAACTTCTAATTTTTTTTCTTGGCATAACTCATATAAAGGTGCAACAATATGTGACTCAGCATCTTCTGCAATCAAAACCTTAACGGCTAAACCCTTTTGAATCGCCTTGATTGTCTGTTTTGTTCCAATGCTCTTCTTGTAGTTTTTCAATAAGTTAAGGTCCATTGCGTAACCTCCTCGCATAGCACGCTTTTAT
This sequence comes from Bacillota bacterium, assembly GCA_050952465.1. Taxonomy (GTDB): domain Bacteria; phylum Bacillota; class Dehalobacteriia; order Dehalobacteriales; family Dehalobacteriaceae; genus DUPU01. The sequence continues at coordinate 31,571 of JBMNKZ010000003.1, forward strand.
ATACTATCACTTCAGAAACATGATGTCAAGACCCTAAGATCCCTCGGCTTCTTCATGTTCTGGGGAAGCAACTTTTATATTCCGATACCTTGACATACCCGTCCCGGCAGGAATCAACTTGCCAATTATTACGTTCTCTTTCAGTCCTAAGAGAGGATCTACTTTTCCTTTTATCGCTGCATCCGTTAAAACTCGGGTCGTCTCCTGGAAGGAAGCAGCGGATAGAAAAGAATCGGTAGCTAAAGATGCTTTGGTAATACCTAAGAGAACAGGTCTGGCTGTAGCCGGCTCTAATCCCCTATCCAAAGCCTCTTGATTTTTAGCCTCAAATTCAAAGCTATCGATCAATGCACCAGGCAAAAGTCCTGTATCCCCGGATTCCTCAATTTTAACTTTTTTCAGCATTTGGCGAATCATGACTTCGATATGTTTGTCGTTAATATCCACACCCTGCAGTCGATACACCCTTTGTACTTCCCTTAAGAGATACATTTGAACGCCCCGGGTACCTTTAACCTTCAATAAATCATGGGGATTAACGGACCCTTCGGTAAGTTCGTCACCTGCTTCCACCCACATACCATCACTGACCTTAAGCCTAGAGCCGTAAGGAACCGAATAACTATCCTTTTCTTCATTTTCCCGGAAAATCTTAATTTCTCGTTTACCTTTATTTTCAAGAATCTTAACTTCTCCATCGGTTTCAGCAATGATGCCCTGACCTTTTGGTTTTCTTGCTTCAAACAATTCCTCTACTCTAGGTAAACCCTGAGTAATATCATCACCGGCGACGCCACCGGTATGGAATGTTCTCATGGTCAATTGGGTTCCAGGTTCTCCAATGGATTGAGCCGCAATAATACCTACCGCCTCACCGATATCCACTAAGGCACCTGTCGCTAAGTTTCGCCCATAACAAGTGCGGCAAACTCCGTGCTTAGTACGGCAGGTCAGCACAGAACGGATGTTGACACGTCGCTTTTCCGGGGGCAAAGTCATGACATACTCTTCAATTTTTATTGCTTGCTCTTCGTTGATTTCTTTACCGGCAGTTGCTAAAACTTCTCCCGTGCGTTCATCAATGATGTCTTGGTTAGCAACTCTACCTTCAAGTCGTTCCGACAAAGGTTCAACATCTTTTATTTCATCAATCCAAATTCCCTGAGTATCGCCACAATCATCTTCCCGGACAATTACATCCTGGGCCACATCCACTAAACGTCTGGTCAAATAACCTGAGTCAGCAGTCCTTAAAGCAGTATCCGCCAAACCTTTTCGAGCACCATGAGTAGAAATAAAGAATTCCAACACCGTTAATCCTTCCCGGAAATTCGCCTTAATAGGTAAGTCAATAATTCGTCCGGAGGGGTCTGCCATCAATCCTCTTGCCCCAGCTAACTGCCGAATCTGCTGTACATTACCACGAGCACCGGAATTAGCCATCATAAAAATGGGGTTAAATTTATCAAGATTACCCATGAGAGCCTTAGTTACATCATCCGTGGCCTTGTTCCAAACACCAATAACTTTTTGGTATCTCTCATCCTCGGTTATTAAGCCCCGGCGGTATTGATCTTCTATTTTTTCTACAGCAGCCTCGGATTTTGCCATAATCTCTTTTTTGGCTTCAGGTACCTGAATATCACTGACCCCGATGGTTATCCCCGCTTTAGTGGAATATTTGAAACCCAGTTTCTTAATTCCGTCAATTAATTTAGAGGCAACGGAAATTCCCAATTTACGATAACAGCGATCCACAATTTTTCCTAAAGTCTTTTTGTCAATCTCACTATTATAGTAACCTAATTCACGAGGAACCGGTATTTCATAATTAAAAATTAACCTGCCTACGGTTGTCTCAAATCTATTATAGTGCCCATGCTCATCTTTAGTAAATTCTATTTCCCGCTTATTTTCTATACAAAAGTCCCATTCAACAGGTTTCTTTACGAAAATCTTTGCATGTAGATCTATATCTTTGTTGAGATATGCTAAATAAGCATCACTATAGCCGAAAAATGCCTTACCTTCGCCCTTTGCTCCATCTCTAGCAGCTGTTAAGTAATAAGAACCGAGAACCATGTCCTGCGTGGGTACAGATACCGGATGGCCGTCTTTGGGATTAAGAATATTATAAGCAGAAAGCATTAGGAGCCTCGCTTCCGCCTGTGCCTCAGCAGACAAAGGAACGTGTACTGCCATCTGATCCCCGTCAAAGTCAGCATTGTATGCGGTACATACCAGAGGGTGAATCTGAAGAGCCCTACCTTCTACCAACACAGGTTCAAAAGCTTGAATGCCTAGTCGATGCAGCGTTGGAGCACGGTTTAGTAAAACAGGATGCTCCTTAATTACTTCTTCCAGTACGTCCCAAACCTCAGAACGCACCCTTTCCACCATTCTTTTGGCACTTTTTATATTGTGCGCGTGGCCATCATTTACCAGTCTTTTCATCACAAAAGGCTTAAACAATTCTAAAGCCATTTCTTTGGGAAGGCCACATTGATGGAACTTTAGTTCAGGTCCCACCACAATTACGGATCGGCCGGAATAGTCAACTCGCTTTCCTAACAGGTTTTGTCGGAATCGGCCTTGTTTTCCTTTCAGCATATCGCTCAACGATTTTAACGGGCGATTTCCAGGCCCAGTAACCGGTCTTCCCCTCCGCCCGTTATCAATTAAAGCATCTACTGCTTCCTGCAGCATTCGTTTTTCATTCCTGACAATAATATCCGGCGCACCTAAATCCAGAAGCCTTTTTAAACGATTATTCCGGTTAATTACTCTTCGGTACAAGTCATTTAAATCTGATGTAGCGAAACGACCCCCGTCCAGTTGTACCATTGGTCTAAGTTCCGGAGGTATTACCGGTATCACATCAAGAATCATCCATTCAGGTTTATTCTTTGAAATTAGAAAAGCCTCAACTACTTCTAAGCGCCGAATAGCCCTGACTTTTCTTTGGCCACTGACTTCTTTTAGTTCTGTCCGTAATTCTTGAGCCAACTTTTCCAGATCCATTTCCATGAGCATTGTTTTGATGGCTTCTGCTCCCATCCCTGCCTGGAAACGTTGTCCATATTTATCCCTGTATTCCCGATACTCTGTCTCGGTAAGTAATTGTTTCTTCATTAACGGAGTATCACCAGGTTCCAGTACAATATACGAAACAAAGTAAAGTACCTTTTCTAATGAACGTGGTGACATATCTAAGAGCAGTCCCATGCGGCTGGGAATACCTTTAAAATACCATATATGAGAAACCGGAGCAGCCAATTCAATACTACCCAGTCTTTCCCGACGAACCTTAGATCTGGTCACCTCAACTCCGCAGCGATCACATACGATACCCTTATACCTAACACGTTTATACTTTCCACAGTGACATTCCCAGTCCCGGGTAGGTCCAAATATTTTTTCGCAGAACAGCCCGTCACGTTCCGGTTTTAATGTCCGGTAATTAATGGTCTCAGGTTTTTTAACTTCTCCAAAAGACCACTGCCGAATTTGCTCCGGTGATGCTAGCCCAATACGCATACGATCAAAATTACTAACATCTAACAAGGGCCTCTCTCCCTTCATGAATTGATTTTATTAATCCAAATCTTCATACTCGTCATCGGGATCTTCAAATTCAAAGTCAATCTCTGATTCGTCTTCAACTAAAGGCTTAATATCATCTAAATCCAAAGCCAAGTCATCATCCTCTAAACTTTCGTCTTCATCGTCTTCTTCAGCCTCTTCTTCTTCATTCTTAGTTTCCGCATTTTCTCCCAGAATATCTATACCCAACTCCTTAGCTGTTTCGGAAACATCTTCTTCCTCTTCTTTGATTTCAATTTCTTCATCTTCTTCAGAAAGCACCTTAACATCCAAACCTAAACTTTGCAGTTCCTTAATCAATACTTTAAAGGACTCAGGTACACCAGGTTCAGGAACGTTTTCCCCTTTGACGATAGCTTCATATGTCTTTACCCTGCCCACCACGTCGTCTGATTTTACTGTAAGAATCTCTTGAAGGGTATAGGCAGATCCATAGGCCTCCAGTGCCCAGACCTCCATTTCTCCGAACCGCTGCCCGCCGAACTGTGCCTTTCCGCCTAATGGCTGCTGAGTTACTAAAGAATAAGGTCCGGTAGAACGGGCATGAATCTTGTCATCAACCAAATGGGCCAGTTTCAGCATATAGAGATAACCCACTGTTACTTCATTATCAAAAGGTTCCCCAGTTCGTCCGTCATAAAGAATAGTCTTTCCGTTTTCCGGAAGTCCAGCTTCCACTAAGGTACTTTGGACATCGTCCTCTCGCGCTCCATCAAAAACAGGAGTTGCAATATGGAGACCTAGGGCTTTGGCGGCCCATCCCAAATGGCATTCCAGTACCTGTCCAATATTCATCCGGGAAGGTACCCCTAGAGGATTTAGAACTATTTCGACCGGTGTGCCATCAGGAAGAAATGGCATGTTCTCTTCCGGTAATATCCTGGAAACTACCCCTTTATTTCCATGACGGCCCGCCATCTTATCCCCTACGGAAATTTTTCTCTTTTGGGCAATATAGCAACGCACCAGTTTATTTACTCCAGGTGCTAATTCATCTCCGTTTTCTCGGGAGAACACTTTAACATCAACGATTTTCCCGGATTCACCATGGGGTACCCGTAAAGACGTATCCCTTACCTCTCTAGCCTTTTCACCAAATATTGCCCTTAAAAGTCTCTCTTCTGCAGTTAATTCCGTTTCTCCTTTGGGTGTTACCTTACCCACTAATATATCTCCGGGCCGTACTTCCGCCCCAATCCGGATAATTCCATTCTCATCCAGATCCTTTAAAATATCTTCCCCCACATTAGGAATATCCCTAGTGATTTCCTCCGGTCCAAGCTTGGTATCCCGGGCATCACACTCATATTCTTCGATATGAATTGAAGTAAAGTAATCTTCTTTAACCAATTTCTCACTAAGAAGAATCGCATCCTCGTAGTTATATCCTTCCCAGGTCATAAATGCGACTAACACATTTCTCCCTAGGGCCAATTCACCTTGATCCGTAGAAGGCCCGTCTGCAATAACCTGCCCTTTATCCACCCTTTGTCCTTTTTGCACAATGGGCTTTTGATTCATACAGGTCCCTTGATTGGAGCGTTGGAATTTTAAAAGTTTATGCCGTTCCAGGGTACCCTGATCTGTCCTGATGACAATTTCATTACCTGTTACTTTCTCAACAACGCCAGGATTTTCGGATATCTCTACTACCAAAGAATCCCGAGCGGTTTTCCCTTCCATCCCCGTACCAACAAAAGGGGCATCGGTTCTTAACAGAGGAACAGCCTGGCGCTGCATGTTTGCCCCCATTAATGCCCGGTTAGCATCGTCATGCTCCAAAAAGGGAATAAGTGCAGTAGCTACAGATACCACCTGTTTAGGGCTAACATCCATATAATCCACCCTATCGGCAGGTATTACCAAAATTTCGCTACCGTACCTGGCATTAACACGTTTATGAACAAATCGTCCTTTATCATCCAAAGGCTCATTAGCCTGGGCTATCACATATTTATCTTCTTCATCAGCAGTCAAATAATCAATAGTTTCTGTAACTATTCCATTTTCCTTATCTACTTTTCGGTATGGTGTTTCTATAAATCCAAATTCATTAATCCTCGCAAAGGTACTCAAGGAACCGATTAATCCGATATTTGGACCTTCAGGAGTCTCGATAGGGCACATCCTGCCGTAGTGAGAGTGATGCACATCCCGTACTTCAAATCCTGCTCTCTCCCGGGATAAACCCCCTGGTCCCAAAGCACTTAACCGGCGCTTATGGGTTAACTCAGCCAAAGGATTGGTCTGATCCATAAATTGAGATAATTGGCTGGAACCAAAAAATTCTTTGATCGCGGCAACAACTGGTCTAATATTAACTAAAACTTGAGGAGTAATGACATCTGCATCCTGAATAGTCATCCGCTCCCGCACCACCCGTTCCATTCTGGATAAACCAATACGGAACTGATTTTGGAGAAGCTCGCCAACAGAACGGAGTCTTCTGTTCCCTAAGTGGTCAATATCATCTGCTTTCTGTTCTCCATTCATTAACCCTAGCAACAATCTTAATGATTCAATAATATCCGATTTAGTGAGATGCCTAATATAATCATTATGGGCAATTTGTGAGACATCTCCCTCAATATATTTTTGCTTTTCACTATCCCAAATTAAGCCATCTTCAGATATCTGCTTCAAAATTTTATGACCTAACTTTTTGTGTAATTTATACCGCCCAACATTACCCAAGTCATACCGTTTCGGATCAAAGAAAAGGGTGTAAAGAAGTGACCTGGCAGAATCAACAGTAGGCGGTTCTCCCGGTCGAAGTCTCTTATAAATTTCTACTAAAGCCTCTTCCTCCGAATCAGTACTATCTTTTTCTAAAGTAATTTGAATGCGCCGATCATTATCAAACAAGTCCAATATTTGAGCGTTTTGGCCATAACCTAAGGCCCGGATTAAAACTGTCGCCGGTACCTTTCTGGTTCTATCCACCCTAACAAAAATGTTTTCATTTACGTCAGTTTCAAATTCCAGCCATGCTCCCCGATTAGGTATAATAGTTGCTCCATAGATATGTACTCCACTAGGATCTATGGACTCACTATAGTAAACACCGGGAGAACGAACCAATTGGCTGACAATGACCCTTTCTGCACCATTAATAATAAATGTCCCTTTTTCCGTCATTAAGGGAAAATCACCCATGAATACTTCCTGTTCCTTAACCTCACCGGTTTCTTTATTAATTAAGCGAACTTTTACCCGAAGAGGGGCTGCATATGTAACATCTCTTTCTTTACAGTCTTCTACAGAATATTTGGATTCGCCTAATGTATAACCCACGAATTCCAGTACCAGATTACCCGTAAAATCCTGAATCGGTGAAATGTCATCAAACATTTCCTTAAGACCCTCTTCTAAAAACCAATGGTATGACTTTTTTTGAACCTCAATTAGGTTCGGCATATCTTGGACCTCTTGAATACGGGCATAACTCCTTCGTTTTCTGATACTAACTTCGGCAGGATTAAGCATCAAAACACCTCACCCCTCTGACTATTTTTCCATCTTTCCATTCTTCCCAGCAAAATAACATTTTATGCAAATTTTATTAAATATATTGGCAAAACATCCAAAGAAAGCAATATAAGCCATTTAAAGATGTTATCACATAAGGAAAGCTTTGTCAACGCTAAAAAACACCCCTTACGGGGTGTTTTTTAAGCTGTTTATTAAAAACTTAATACTACTTCAACTCTACACTGGCACCGGCTTCAACCAATTTTGCCTTAATACTTTCAGCTTCTTCTTTGCTAACCTTTTCCTTAACAGGCTTCGGAGCTCCGTCAACTAATTCTTTTGCTTCTTTAAGGCCGAGAGCGGTAATTTCCCGAACAACCTTGATTACGTTAATTTTCTTATCTCCAGCAGCAGTCAAGATCACATCAAATTCTGTTTGTTCTGCAGCAGCCTCTGGCGCAGCACCACCGGCTACAGGAGCAGCAGCAACGGCTACAGGAGCAGCAGCACTAACACCGAATTCTTCCTCAAAAGCTTTTACCAGTTCAGCCAATTCCAAAACGGTCATACCTTTAACTATTTCTAATACTTCAGCAACTTTGGACATTTATATTTCCTCCTTCAAATTCCTTTTTACTTTAATAATTTTAAATTAGGTAAGCTACGGCAACTATGCCTGAGCTTTTTGTTCCTTTATTTGATCTAAGGCATAAACAAACTTTCTCAACAAACCGGCTAGTGAACCGGCAAAACCATACATGGGAGACTGCATAGCACCGACCACTTGAGCAAGCAACACTTCCCGCCCGGGCAGTTTAGCCAGTTCTTTTATATCGTCCACCCCAACAAGCTTTCTTTCCAAGAGGCCTGTTTTGATTTCCAGGTTACGATGTGTTTTTGAAAAGTCCACTAAAATTTTTGCCAGTGAAACAGGATCTGCACTAAAAGCAACTGCTGTAGGACCTTCAAGATATTTATCCAAATCAGATACGTCAAGCTCATGGGCAGCCAGTTTAATTAATGTATTTTTTGCTACTTTGTACTTAATCCCGGCTTCCCTTAATTTTGCCCTTAATTCTGTTACCTCAGCCACGTCAAGACCACGGTAATCAGTGAGCACAGTAATGGAAGACTCGCCCATATATTTTCCGATTTCACTAATTTCTTGTTTCTTCTTTAATACCTGTGGTTTTGTCACATTTCCACCTCCTCTAGTTAATATAAAAAATTAAACCCCTGCAGACAAGCAGGGGTAATAGTTTAATATCTTAAATCCGCTCCCCAACCTCGGCAGGCGGTTTCCCTTTATGCCAAACGGCACCTGCTGTCTACAGTTAGTTGATATATTAATTTTTATTTTCAACGAAGTGGGGATATGCCCACGCCTAATAATCTAAATCAACATCCTTCACCTATAGAGGTGTAGGACATATTTCGTCTCGCTATAATCTATCACGTTTTGGGAATAAAGTCAACATTCCCAAAATTTTATTTACCTGTTGGTTTTAAAGGGTTTACCCTAACACCAGGCCCCATAGTTGAGGTAACTGTCACGCTTTTCATATATTGGCCTTTTGCTACGGCAGGTTTTGCTTTTAATAAGACCTCAATCAAAGTCAGATAGTTCTCAAAAAGCTTTTCCGAATCAAAAGATACTTTACCAATCGGAGCATGAATAATTGCCGCCTTATCCAGGCGATATTCAATTTTACCTGCTTTCACCTCTTTGACTGCCCGGGCTACGTCCATGGTAACTGTTCCTGTCTTGGGGTTAGGCATTAAACCTTTAGGCCCTAGTAACCGTCCTAATTTACCTACCACACCCATCATATCCGGAGTAGCTACGGCAACATCAAACCCGAACCATCCACCTTGAATCTTTTCTACCATATCTTCAGCACCGACAAAATCAGCGCCGGCTTCTTCTGCTTCTTTAGCCTTTTCTCCTTTGGCAAAAACCAATACACTTCTGGTTTTGCCTGTTCCGTGGGGCAGAACCACGGCACCACGGATTTGCTGATCCGCCTGCCTGGGGTCTAAATTTAATCTGACAGCAACTTCTACAGTTTCGTCAAATTTTGCAGTTGCATTTTTTTTGACGATCTCTAAAGCCTCATTAGGGTCATAAAGGGTATTTCGATCAAAAGACTTTAGAGACTCTTGATACTTCTTTCCATGTTTTGGCACTTTAATTAACCTCCTCTGTGGTAATCCGGAAGAGTACTTCCTCCCACTTATTAGTAGATATTAATCTACAATAGTAATTCCCATGCTCCGGGCAGTCCCTTCGACCATACGCATCGCGGCAGGAATATCAGCAGCATTCAAATCTTTCATTTTCATTTCTGCGATTTCCTTAACCTTAGCCCGGGTTAATTTTGCTACTTTCTTTTTGTTAGGTTCTCCTGAGCCGCTTTCAATCCCTGCAGCTTTTTTCAATAAAACAGCGGCAGGGGGAGTTTTGATAACAAAAGAAAAAGAGCGATCCGCATAAATGGTAATTTCAGCCGGTACAATTAAGCCCGGATTTTTGGCTGTTCTTTCATTAAACTCCTTACAGAACGCCATAATATTTACACCATGCTGACCTAATGCAGGTCCAACAGGGGGAGCTGGATTAGCTTTACCACCTGGGATTTGCAATTTAACCATAGCCATTACTTTTTTTGCCATGACGAACACCTCCTTACTCAGATTGTGGTTTTGCGGGGATTGCCCCTCCCACTACTCTAAAAGACAAACTAACCAGATAATTTTACATTTTTTCGACTTGCGAAAACTCTAACTCTACAGGTGTTTCTCTTCCGAACATTGATACCATAACTTTTAATTTCCCCTTATCGGGGTATATTTCTTCCACATTTCCTACAAAATTTTCAAAAGGCCCATTTGCTACCCGCACATTCTCGCCCACAAAAAAGTTAACCTTCACCTTAGGCTCAATAACGCCCATTTGTTTCAGGATATACCGCGCCTCTTCTTCGCGCAAAGGAACTGGTTTAGATCCGGTACCTACAAACCCCGTAACTCCAGGTGTATTCCTCACCACGTACCAGGAATCATCTGTCATATTCATTTCAACCAGTACATACCCCGGATATACCTTACGCTTGGTAACCTTCTTTTTCCCGTCCTTAATCTGCACCTCATCTTCCATAGGTACAATAACCCGAAAAATTTTCTCTCCCATATTCATGGAATCTACCCTTTTTTCCAGGTTAGCTTTGACTTTATTCTCATATCCAGCATAAGTATGTATTACATACCATTGTTTTTCCATAATACACAAGGGACCCTATAGATAATGGTCCCCCACCCCCTTAGAGCATTTATCGCAAGGTTGTCTATAGCACTCGGTTAAGAATAAATGTCAAACAGGAATCTACAACCCATATGGCAAAAGCAATAATAAAAACTGATGCTAGTACTACCGAGGTATATATCATAATTGTCTTCTTATTAGGCCAATGAACTTTCTTAAGTTCCGCCCAAACTCCCCGCAGGAATTTACCTGATCTTTCTTTCAGTCCTACTTTTGTAGAGCCTGCTGCAACCTTACCGGCAACCATAAGCTCACATCCTTATTCATAACTTAATTATTTTGTTTCCTTGTGTACTGTATGAGTCTTACAAAAACTACAATACTTTTTTAATTCCAAACGATCGGGATTATTTTTCTTATTCTTATTGGTTATATAATTACGTCTCTTGCATTCAGTACAAGCTAAAGTAGCTGCTACGCGCATTGTCGCCACCCCCTAACTAACCTAGAAAACCTGGTTTTACAGACTACCTTGAATAATTTAACACATAATAAATTAAGTGTCAAGACTATTAATATTTCTGAATTGCCCTGTTTGACCTTTCTTTAGATAAAACAAGGCCCATTAGCAAAATTTCGCCGCAGTGCTAAATACTATTATATGTATATGATTCCACTATTATACTAAGGCAAATCTATATCGAAACCATGGCCGGTTCCTTCTAAAAAATTTGACTGAATAAAAAAAATAATAACCGATGAAAATGGATTGCATAATATGCGACCCCTACAGGACCCATATTTTCTTATACACTAAAAAACGCGGGAACTCGGTCCCGCATTTTTTAATCATCCTTTACAGCCGTAACTACACCGGCACCTACAGTCCGTCCACCTTCACGAATAGCGAAACGCAAACCTTCTTCAATGGCAATGGGGGTAATTAGTTCAATGCTCATCTTAATGTTGTCTCCCGGCATCACCATTTCGACGCCTTCCGGGAGATGAGCGACTCCGGTAACATCTGTGGTCCTAAAGTAAAACTGAGGACGATATCCATTGAAGAACGGAGTGTGACGTCCACCTTCTTCTTTGGTTAATACATAGACTTCACCTTCAAATTTTGTATAGGGATGAATACTGTTAGGCTTGGATAGAACCTGTCCTCGTTCCACATCTCTTCGCTCTACCCCTCTTAAAAGACAGCCAATGTTATCTCCGGCTTCCGCATAGTCGAGTAACTTTCTAAACATTTCTACACCTGTTACTACTGTTTGTCTCTTCTCTTCAGAGAGACCAACTATTTGTACAGTATCTCCAACTTTCACCTGTCCTCTTTCAACTCTACCGGTTACAACAGTACCACGGCCAGTAATGGTGAAAACGTCTTCAATTGGCATTAAGAAAGGCTTGTCCTTATCTCGTTCCGGAGTGGGAACATATTCATCAACATTTTCCATTAGTCTCCAAATAGGTCCGCAAGAATCACAATCTTTGCTGCCACAGCCACATTCCAAAGCTTTCAATGCAGAACCTGCTACAATAGGAATATCGTCTCCGGGAAACTCATACTCAGAAAGTAGTTCCCGTACTTCCATTTCTACCAATTCCATTAATTCTTCATCGTCTACCTGGTCTGCTTTGTTTAAAAACACTACGATGTAAGGAACCCCTACTTGACGTGCCAAAAGAATGTGCTCTCTGGTCTGAGGCATGGGGCCGTCTGCTGCCGATACTACAAGAATTGCTCCATCCATTTGGGCAGCTCCTGTAATCATGTTCTTCACATAGTCAGCGTGTCCCGGGCAATCTACGTGGGCATAGTGCCTTTTTTCTGTCTGATATTCTACGTGAGAGGTATTAATGGTGATTCCCCGTGCTTTTTCTTCCGGAGCATTATCAATCTGATCATACGCTGTTGCTACTGCGCCTCCTACCTTAGATAAACACTGGGTGATTGCAGCAGTTAATGTGGTTTTGCCATGGTCTACGTGGCCAATGGTACCTACGTTAACGTGCGGTTTGTTCCTTTCGAATTTTTGTTTCGCCATGATTCTCTTCCCCCCTAATATTTAACTAAGCTTATTATGCCAAAGAAGTTCTGCAGTTAGTTCAAGTCAAAGTATGATACTATTTCTACAATACAATCCATTTTTCCTTTTAAAACAGAAAATTATTTCCATTTCTAACATAGTGTTTTTGCAATGCATAGAAATTCCAGTTCTTTAGGATAGCCTTAGTTGCACTTAGATACTTTCTTATAGACTAAAAAAGCCTTTAGGAACATCTTCCTAAAGGCTTCTTATTCGTTGGTTGCGGAGGCAGGATTTGAACCTGCGACCTTCGGGTTATGAGCCCGACGAGCTGCCAGCTGCTCCACTCCGCGATGCAAGATATAAACTTATTAATAAAATAAAAACGGGTTAACCCCGTTCTTTAACTAACACTGGAGCCACTGACCAGGATTGAACTGGTGACCTCATCCTTACCAAGGATGCGCTCTACCTACTGAGCTACAGCGGCAAGTTGGTTGCGGAGGCAGGATTTGAACCTACGACCTTCGGGTTATGAGCCCGACGAGCTGCCAGCTGCTCCACTCCGCGATATTTTTTGGTGGAGGGGACTGGATTCGAACCAGTGAAGGCGGTGCCAGCAGATTTACAGTCTGCCCCCTTTGGCCAACTCGGGAACCCCTCCATATATAAGTGCTGAAAATTAGAATTTCAAGCATTATCCTTTAGCTACTGGAGCCGACGATGGGACTCGAACCCGCAACCTGCTGATTACAAGTCAGCTGCTCTGCCAATTGAGCTACGTCGGCGTGACTGACAAAACACATTATATCAATTTATATTTTGAAAGTCAATGACTTTTTAATTAAATTTTGTTTCCAGTTAAACCAACTTCTTCACTTATCATGACTGATATATGATAGGAAAGCCGGCCATGATAAGACCGGCACTAGGATGTACCTTCACGATTCTCTAAATATCGTTCCAACTTTCTTTTTACTCTTTGCAATGCATTATCAATTGACTTAACATGACGCTTCAAATCTACAGCTATTTCTTGATAGGACTTACCCTCCAGATAATACATCAATACCTTCCATTCTAATGTACTCAAAATTTCTCCCATTTTTTCCTCGATATCATCGAATTCTTCCCGGCTGATGATAAGTTCTTCCGGATCCGTAATTTTGGATCCGGAGATAATATCTAACAAAGTCCGATCTGAATCCTCATCATAAATAGGCTTATTCAGGGAAACATAGGAATTTAAAGGAATGTGTTTTTGTCTGGTAGCCGTCTTTATAGCCGTAATAATCTGCCGAGTAATGCAAAGCTCGGCAAAAGCACGAAAAGAGGACAACTTATCACAGCGAAAATCTCTAATTGCTTTGTATAATCCAATCATGCCCTCTTGGATGATATCTTCCCGATCCGCACCAATGAGAAAATAAGATCGGGCTTTAGCCCGCACAAAGTTTTTATACTTATTGATCAGATACTCTTGTGCGCCAATATCTCCATCTTTGGCTAATTCAACTACTTCTTCATCCATCATAAGCCCAAACCCGTCGAAAATTTCCCGCTGTAAATTTACACTCATCTTCTCGTCCCCACCCCATTTTCTACAAGTAATGGTACCCGAGCTATTACATCATCACAGTAGTAAACAATCTCCCAAACACAAACTTCATATTATCATGGAGATATGAGACGTATGCCTGTCTATTTAATATTCTTATTATAACTGAGGGTAATCAAAAAATCAATACGACATCCTAATACCAAAATGAATTTCGAAAATACTATATTACAGGTTTAGCCGTATTATTTCTTTTGCATCTTGGCCCAGGTATCTTTAAGAGAAACAATTCGATTAAATACCAGCCGTTCAGAAGTTGAATCCGAATCTACACAAAAATATCCCTGTCTTAAAAACTGATAACGACTCCCCGGTTCTGCTTTTGCCAAACTAGGTTCTACTAATGCTGTATCTAATACTTCTATAGATTTGGGATTTAAATTCACTTTAAAATCCCCGTCTTCTTCATCTTCCGGATTTTCTTTAACAAACAGATGATCATACAGGCGAATTTCTGCCGGTAAAGCCTCTCCTGCTGACACCCAGTGCAGTGTACCCTTTACCTTACGGTTTGCCTGAGACATACCACTTTTAGTTTCAGGATCATAGGTACATCTCAGTTCCCTTATCTCCCCAGTCTTTTCATCCTTAATAACTTCTGTACATTTAATAATATACGCATACTTTAGGCGTACTTCAGAACCGGGAGACAAACGGAAAAACTTCTTTGGGGGATTTTCCATAAAGTCTTCCTGCTCAATATAAATCTCCCGGGAAAAAGGAACTTCTCTGAACCCCATACTTGAATCTTCAGGATTAATCTCAGCTTGCAGCATTTCTACTTGATTCACCGGATAGTTCTCAATTACCACCTTCAAAGGTCGGAGGACGCACATTGCCCGGGGAGCATGCTTATTTAAATCTTCCCGCAAACAATGCTCCAAAAGGGCAATATCTACTGTGCTATTACTTTTAGCAACCCCTATTCGTTCGCAGAAATCCTTAATCGACTCCGGGGTATAGCCTCTCCGCCTTAGCCCGGAAATGGTAGGCATTCTGGGGTCATCCCATCCGCTAACATGTCCTTTTTCTACAAGTTCCCGTAGTTTTCTCTTGCTCATGACAGTGTAAGTAAGGTTTAAACGAGCAAATTCAATTTGTTGAGGTCTGGGGTTATTAATGTTGCACGCCTCTAAAACCCAATCATACAAGGGACGGTGGTTCTCAAATTCCAGGGTGCAAATGGAATGCGTAATTTTTTCCAAAGCATCCGATAGTGGGTGGGCATAATCATACATGGGATAGATGCACCACTTATTACCTGTTCGATGATGCTCAGTTCTTTGAATCCGGTAAAGAACGGGATCACGCATATTTAAATTGGAAGAAGACATATCAATTTTTGCCCTTAGAACCCGAGCACCGTCTTCAAATTCACCTGCCCGCATAGCGCGGAAGAGCTTAAGATTTTCTTCAACAGAGCGGTTTCTATAAGGGCTTTCCTTTCCCGGTTCTGTTAAGGTACCCCGATATTCCTTAATTTCCTGGGGTGTCAGATCACAGACATAGGCTTTACCATCTTTAATCAATCCTTCGGCAAATTGATAAAGTTCCTCAAAGTAATCGGAAGCATAAAACAGCCGGTCCTCCCAATCGAATCCCAGCCAATGTACGTCTTCTTTTATTGATTCCACATATTCTACTTCTTCTTTACTGGGATTAGTATCATCAAAACGCAGATTACATAATCCGTTATTCTTGGCGGCAATACCAAAATTTAAACATATAGATTTTGCATGGCCGATATGCAAATAGCCATTAGGTTCCGGAGGAAATCTGGTATGGACGCGGCCGTTATTTTTGTTCTCCTTTAAATCCTCGTTAATTATAGTCTGAATAAAATTAGTAAATACACCGGTAGAACTTGCTTCTTCTTTATTGTTATGTAAATCTTCCTCGTTAAATGTTTTCAATATAAACTCCTCCTTTTATTCGTTCCTCTGTTTACTTCTTTGACGCAGCACTTCAAATAAAAATACCGATGCTGCAGCAGAAGCATTTAAGGAAGAAATTTTCCCCCTCATGGGGATGTGGGTAAGAAAATCGCACTTTTCTTTTAATAACTTAGGAATTCCCCGACCTTCCCCGCCAATGATTATAGCAAGAGATCCGGTAAGGTTTGCTTCCCACAAGGTATTCTCCCCATGCATATCTGCTCCGGTAATCCAAAGGCCTAAATCTTTTAATTTTCCTACTGCTTGTCCTAAATTAGCCACCCGAGCTACCGGAACATATTCCGCTGCCCCAGAAGAAACTTTAGCCACAGTAGCATTAAGCTGTACCCCCCGTCTTTTGGGAATAATCACGCCATGCACACCAACTGCCTCTGCAGTCCGAAGAATCGCTCCAAAATTATGGGGGTCTTCCAATTCAGCAAGAATCAGCACCAAGGGCTCCTCACCCATGTCACGGGCTCGATCCAAAATATCTTCTATTTCTACATATTCATAGGGGGCGACCTCAGCCACCACCCCCTGATGTCTTTCTCCTGTAAGTTTATCTAAATAACTTCTCTCTACCTCTTGCATGGGAATTTTTCTGTCTTTAACAGCACCGATTATTTCCCGGATAGAACCTTCCAAATTACCCCGAGCAATGTATACCTTATTGATTGATCGTCCAGACTTTAATACCTCTGAAACACTATTGCGGCCTGCTATATATTCGGCCATAAACTCAACTCCTACTTTGAATATTAGTAATCCTTCCGCAGGACATATTTCCTTCAAAGCATATTCCCTGAGTAACGCAAGTCGGTCCCGCTTTCTTGAATATAGTAGGTGCCACCTTACGTACTTCCTCCAGCATTAGATCTGCCAAGTTTCGGATTTCCCACTGAGCTCTTCGGCAGCACCTTAGCTCAAAAAAATGCAGTAAACTTCTTGCATTATATGTAACCACAAGCTTTGTCTCAGTAGCATTAGGAAGAACATATCTGGCATCTTCCGCCGGTACATATTTAATTAGTTCATTATAAGCCTTTTGAATTTTTGCCATCTGGTCTATAAATATTTTTTCCGCTTCTTCATTTTTTTTAATGGAAGGAGGGATGATATAGGAAAATTGGTTTTCCTTAACATAACGCTGTGACTTTTGTGAATAGGATACCCCAATACGATGACGCACCAGCTGATGAGATAAAACCCGACTGACTCCTTCAATGGCAAAGGTAAAAGAAATATGCTCCACAGGGGATAAATGTCCCAATTTCAATAATTTATCCAAAAACTTCTCTACTTCCCCAGGTGAAAAGTTCTGCATCAGTTTTTCCGCTCCTAGAGGAGAATAACATAACCGAGCTGCTGCTGCTACTGTTTCATCAGGATTTGGGGTATAATTAATCAATTTCACCTTCACTGTTCTCTCTCCCATTCTCTGTTACTGGATTTTTTTAATGCTCCTCTTCCATAAGTTCCGTAAGACGCAAAAAAATCACTTCCAGCCTCTCCTGCTTGTTTGATAAGTATAAATAGCCCACTAAGGCTTCTAATCCGGTAGCCCGTCGATAATCAATCATCTCCATGTTCTTGGGCTGACGACCACTTTTTGCATTACGTCCTTTTTTTAAAACAGCCATTTCTTTTTCATCCAAAAGAGGTTCCAATAGCCCAACCAATTTTGATTGCATGCCGGCGTTAACATATTTAACAGCCTCTTGATGAAGATCGTTTACCCGATGCGAACCCTTTGACACTAAGTATCGTCTGACCCATAGTTCATATACAGCATCTCCTATATAGGCTAAAGTCAAAGAAGACAGGGTCTCAGGGTCTAAAGAAGTATTATTCATGGGAACCATCAATCTTTTTCCACCGTACACCATGGGGAGTATCCTCAAGTAGTATACCGGTTTGTTTCAGCTGATCTCTAATAGCATCGGCAGTAGCCCAATCTTTCTTCTTTCTTGCCTCCTGCCTAATATTGATAATTATTTCCATTAATTTATCTTCCATTCCTTGATCTATTATCCCTTCCTCTTTATGCGGTTTCAACATGCCCAGTACACTGTGGAATTCATCAAAAATGCCTAAGATCTTATTAAGATAGGGTACCGCTCCTTTTCCCGGCTGGAAACTTGGGTCATTGATAAAACTGTTCACCTCACGGCAAAAGTCAAAAACAGCGGCTAAAGCAAGGGAAGTATTAAAATCATCATCCATGGCAGAAATAAAATCAGCTTTAATTCTATCGATCTTTTGGGCAAATTCTTCAGGGCTTTCCGCCTGTCCTTGCCCCTCAGATTTTTCACAAGCCGTCAATGTACTTTCCGCCAATCTTAAAGAAGTCCGAATCCTTTCTAATCCCTTTTCTGCCACATGCAGCTTCTGATCGTCAAAATCAAGAGGGCTCCTGTAATGAGTAGAAAGTAGATAGAAACGCACCACATCAGGAGAAAATTTAGCCAAAATGTCCCGTACTAAAAAGAAATTACCCAAAGACTTAGACATTTTCTCTTCATTAACCGTTATAAAACCATTATGCAGCCAATAACGCACAAAAGGCTGTCCGGTATAAGCTTCTGTTTGAGCAATTTCGTTTTCATGATGAGGGAAAATCAAATCCGCCCCACCACCATGAATATCAAAACCTGCTCCCAAATACTTTAAAGACATGGCGGAACACTCAATATGCCATCCTGGTCTTCCTTTACCCCAAGGGCTTTGCCAACTAGGTTCCCCCGGTTTTGCTGCCTTCCACAAGGCAAAATCCAGAGGATCGTGTTTTTCCTCATCCACATCTACCCGGGCTCCTGATTTCATTTCATCTAAATCCCGACCCGAAAGACGGCCATATCCTGAAAACTTACGTACATCAAAATAAACATTGCCGTTAACCTCATAGGCCAGTCCCTTCTCAATTATTCCCTGAACCATGCTGATGATCTCATTCATATGCTCTGTGACCTTGGGATGCACATCAGCTCTTAAAACATGCAAGGCATCAGCATCTTGGAAATAAGCATCAATATACTTTTCGGCAAGTTTTTGAGGAGTTTCTCCTTCTTCCCGAGCCCTATTAATGATTTTATCATCTACGTCGGTAAAATTCTGAACGTAAGTAACATCATAGCCCCGATACTTAAGATACCGCCGCACCGTATCAAAGACCACTATGGGGCGGGCATTACCTAAATGGATAAAATTATAGGTGGTCGGGCCGCAGACATACATAAAAACTTTACCCGGTTCTCTAGTGATTAAATCTTCTTTATTTTTTGTCAGTGAATTAAAAATTTTGACCGACATCTTTTTTTCCCTCCAATTCCACCATCCGTTGTTCCAATATCTCAATACGCCGCTGCATGCAAAGAAGCATTTCGGCTACAGGATCTGGTAACTCCGCATGATTTAAGTCTATTTCCGTTATTCTGGCATCAGCAATCTTCCGACCGTTCTGTACCACTACTCTTCCCGGTACTCCCACCACCGTGCAATTATCCGGCACATCCTTTAGCACCACAGAACCGGCACCGATTTTTACATTATTGCCAATTTTAATTGATCCTAAAACGGTAGCATTAGTGCTAATTACTACATTATCCCCAATAGTAGGGTGCCTTTTACCCTTTTCTTTACCGGTCCCTCCTAAAACCACCCCTTTGTATAAGGTAACATTTTTGCCGATTTCCGCTGTTTCTCCAATGACTATCCCCATACCATGATCGATAAATAACCCCTCACCGAGGGATGCTCCAGGATGAATTTCTATCCCAGTAAAAAATCTATTAATATGAGAGATAAACCTAGCCCAAAAAACCCATCCTTTTTTGTAGAGCTTATGAGCAATTTTATGCAGCCAAATAGCATGTAATCCCGGATAACAAAGAAGTATCTCCCAGAGACTTTTAGCCGCCGGGTCTCTTTGAAATATCACGCGTATGTCTTTCTTCATCTGCCGAAACATTGATACTCTCCTTTCTAGAATATCACATTTACTATATTATGTCTAAAAAACTCTTAAGTTGCAGAAATAGAGAAACTTGGTTTGCGCCAACCCTTTGGCGAGGTGATAGACTAAAAAAACCCGTCTCTACAGTATTAACTACAGAGACGGGATTTCCGCGGTTCCACTCTGATTGAGCCAGAAGCTCCATCTTAAAAACCTTTAACGCAGGCAACGCACAACCCTAAAATGATACTAATCTAGCACTAGTTCAGGCTGCGGATTCCGGGATGCACTTCAACTATTGTATCCTAAACCCGCTTACACCCGGTGGCGGATTCTCTCTGAAGGACCCTAGATAGTTTACTCTTTCCCCTCATCATCTCTAACATGATTAAATAATTAAGCTGAATTATAACCCCAAAATACGGAACTAGTCAAGAGAAATTATATTGTATCCGATTTGCTTAGCACTATCCGACAAACGGGCCAGCACTACCTCTTTTCCTAGTATTGCCGCAAGTTTATCTAAATCAGGACCGTGCATTTGACCGGTTAGAGCCACCCGGATGGGCATAAAAACCTGACCTCCCCCTAAACCGGTATCCTTTCTGATCTGTTTCAAAATACTTTTGACTGCCTCTGGTGTTAATATGTCCGTATTTTTAATCTTTTCTGCAAACAAATTTATTATCCGTGGAATGAATTCTTGATGCAAAATAGCCCGAGCTTCTTCTGTTTCAAAACTAACGGTCTTTCCCATAAACATCTGTAACAGCCCATTGACATCTTCCAAACAGGACAGATAATTACGCAAAGTTTCTATAACTAAACTTGCCCAAACGTCTTCTTTTTCTGTTAATTCCTGTCCGATAAAACCAGCCTCTTTAAGATAGGGTAGCACTAAGGTTTTTAATCTGTCCGGGTCTGTATTTCTAATATAAGTACCATTAATCCATTTCAGTTTATCCATGTCAAAAACCGCCGGGCTTTTGGAGACCCGATCCAGGCTAAACATATTAATCAATTGCTCCATGGAGAATATCTCCTCTTCCCCTTCCGGAGCCCAACCAAGCAGAGCAAGAAAATTTACCAAAGCCTCCGGCAAATATCCTTGATTTCGGTAGGCAACAACAGACGTAGAACCATGCCTTTTGCTCATTTTAGACTTGTCCTTACCAAGAATTAAAGAAACATGGGCAAATTTAGGGGTTTTTAACCCCAAGGCCTGATAAATTAGGATCTGCCGGGGAGTGTTAGATAAATGTTCCTCACCCCTGATTACATGAGTAATTTCCATATCGGAATCATCCATCACCACAGCAAAATTATAGGTAGGAATACCATCGGATTTAACGATGATATAATCTCCCATACCCTCAGTCTCAAAAGAGACTTCCCCCCGTACCATATCTTCTATGGTTATGGTATAATTGTCCGGTACCCGGAAACGTACTACCGGCTTTCTTCCTTCCGCTTCGAACTGTCTTTTTTGTTCCTCTGTGAGACTCCGACACTTACCCAAATACCGGGGGGTTTCACCCCGTTCAATTAATTCCTGACGTTCCGCCTCACATTCTTCTTCCGAACAGTAACAATAATAAGCATGTCCATCCTTGATGAGTCTCTCTACCGCTTTTTGATAAATTGCCAATCGCTCGGTTTGCCGGTAAGGCCCGTGGGGACCTCCCTGATCAATTCCTTCATTCCAATCAAGGCCTAACCACTTCAAAGAATTCTTAATGTTTTCTTCAGATTCCCGGGAAGAACGTTCCAGATCAGTATCTTCCATGCGGAGAATAAAATCTCCGTTATTTTTTTTGGCAAATAGATAATTGAAAAGGGCTGATCTTGCTCCCCCTATATGTAATGGCCCCGTTGGACTGGGGGCAAATCGCACTCTAACTTTTTCCATGTAAAAACCTCCATTACCATGCACAATCTTCCTTATTATATCATAGAACACCAGAGGGTGGTAGTAGTCAGGCCCGGAGACCCGCCCTTACATTAACTAAATAAGGTTTTGATACTGTTAAGAATAGCTGTCAAAAAATCAATAATGCGCTGGAGTATTCCTTTAATCCCTTCTCCCTGAGCCACTAAAGTATCCAGCCTGGAACGAATATCTTTTAATTGCCTATTGATCTCAGACAGATTTAAATCCAAGCTATTAATCCGTTGCATCAGGGAAACCAATTTATCTATTTGTTCATCTGTTAAATTTATGTTTAGCTCCGCGGCTATATTAATAATCACCTGACGGATTTCTTTGGGATCACTTAAATCTCTTTCAATAACTTCTTCCTTGATGCGAATGATTAATTCCGATGCTTTATGCTCATCATTAATTGATTCACCGATTTCTCCGGTGCGCACCATTTCTTCGTTAGCTACATCTTTTGCTTCCCTATCCAAAGTCTTCCCGGAAGCTGCCTCAAAAGCCTTAAAAATTCCTGTAAGAGCTGCTGTTCCGGTAACAGGAAAAGGAGCTGCTGCCATAATCTCTGCATCCTTAACCTGCGCTGTGACCAAAGCACTGGCATACATTTCCGGTGTGACCCAGGTAATATTATGGGTTTTCACATTTATACCCGCGCCGTTACCCAAAAGTTTAACGTAAGCGCAAGAAATAGCTTTCTCTCCAATAATCTCTGATTCCACCAAGCCTTCAAGGTATTTCCTTTCTTCTTTGTTACTTACTTCCGTAACAGCAATATCATCTTTTTCTGATTCTTTCAGGCCAAAAATTCCGTATACTTTGTCTCTTTGCTCATCAGTTAGATCTGCCCCATAACTTATGACCCGTATTGCATCAGCCATAACCGGCAAAGCCAAGAACAATAAGCATATACATATAAAAAATATAAAAAAGATGAATTTAGTTTTTAGGTGCATGCAAAAAACCTCCCTGGTTTACGGTTTTGTTTATTTAGCATGCCCAGAAGTATCAAAAAACAAAACAAAGAGAAAACTTGGCTTCCGCCAAGCCCTTTAAGCTAATCTTTCATCTTCAATCAACATCTCTTCTGCCTGGGTAACCGGCAATTCTTCCACCTTTTTTAATTTACGTTCAATGGTGCGGGATTTTCTCGCCGCATTCTCAATAGTGTTGCTGGCTTCCTGAAGTTTCTTTTGGGTCTTTTCTAAAATATCACCAAACTTACCAAATTCAGTTTTTACAGCACCTAATAAAGTCCATACCTCACTGGATCGTTTTTCTATGGCTAAAGTGCGAAAACCCATCTGCAAACTGTTCAATAAAGCCGCCAAAGTAGTTGGACCGGCAACCACCACCCGGTAAACCCGCTGCATTTCCTCTGAAAGGCCCGGCCGACGCAGAACTTCGGCATATAGACTTTCCGTAGGCAAAAACATAATCCCAAAATCGGTAGTATAAGGAGGATCTAGGTATTTCTCTTTGATATCTTTTGCCTCGCTCTTAATTCTTGCCTCCAGCATCCTTCCTGCCTCTTCAGCCCGTGCTAAATCAGCCTCTTCCCGCGCTTCCAAAAGCCTTTGAAAATCTTCCTGGGGAAATTTCGCATCAATGGGCAGCCAAACTTCCTGGTCTTTTTCACCAGCCCCAGGCAGTTTAAGCGCAAACTCCACCCGCTCGGAACTTCCTTTTTTGGTCGCTATATTTTCGGCATACTGATCCTTGGTTAAAATCTGTTCTAAAAGATTACCCAGCTGAATTTCTCCCCAAGTACCACGGGTTTTAACATTAGTTAATACTTTTTTTAAATCTCCAACTCCCGCTGCCAAAGACTGCATTTCTCCAAGGCCTTTATGTACTTGTTCTAATCGCTCACTGACCATTTTGAAGGAATCGCCCAAGCGTTTTTCGAGAGTAGCATGGAGTTTTTCATCTACAGTTGCCCTCATTTGCTCCAGCTTCTTACTGTTATCCTCCTGAAGCAAAGTCAGCCTTTGCTCTACCGTTTCCCGCACTCTTTCCAGCTTATCCTCATTTAGTCTAGTAAGATTAGATAGCTGATGTGAAAAAATGTCCCATTGACTTTTTTCAAGGGTTACAATTTCTGTCATACGTCCTAACAGAAGTTCTCCAAATTTTTGTAAAGATTCCCTGGTTTCCTTTCTTCCTTCTATAGCACTTAGGGAGGATTCCTCTCGGTTTTGGGCCAGTTCTGACCTAATGGTGCGTTCCAGCCTTTCCTGATTTTTTTCAATTCCGGACAGAGATAATTCCAGTTTCGCTAAATTTGTGTCCTGCTTTCGCATCAGTAGGTAAATTAAGAGTATTAGGTTAATACAGCTAACTACTATTAGCAGCATTTGCCACGTTTCCCCCATCATTCATCCCCCATTATTTAAGAAATTGTCACCACAGCATGGGCGGCCATCCCTTCTCCCGTTCCGGTAAAACCCAGTCCCTCAGTAGTGGTAGCTTTGATATTTATCCTGTCTAAATCTGTTTCTAATGTTCGGGCAATGTTTTTACGCATCGCATCAATAAAAGGAGCAAGCTTTGGGCGTTCTGCTACGACCAGGACATCTACATTATTCACCACGTAACCTTTCTCATGCAATAATTTTTTTACTTTTTCCAAAAGCAGCATACTGGAAATCCCTTTATATTTAGAATCTGTATCAGGAAAATGTTTTCCGATATCTCCTAAAGCCATAGCACCCAAAAGGGCATCCATTAAAGCATGTACCAATACATCTGCATCGGAATGTCCTAAGAGCCCAAATTGATAGGGGATTTCCACTCCACCCAGCATTAGTTTCCGCCCTTCTACTAGCCTGTGCACATCATATCCAAATCCTACACGCACCTTACCCTCTCCTTTTTAAAATTAACTCAGCCAAATCCAGATCTTCCGGGGTAGTTATTTTTAAATTCTCATAGCTCCCGGGAATCACTTTTATCTGGAAACCATAATGTTCCGCCAAAGAAGCATCATCTGTCCCGGTGATTCCTTCCTCCCTGGCTTTAGTATAAACATAAGTAATTACGTCTTTTTTAAAAACCTGGGGAGTCTGAACGGCCCATAGCTTGGTGCGCTCTAATGTGCTTTTAACCAGGTGGTGATCATCAATTTCTTTTATAGTATCTTTAACCGGAACTGCTAAAACTGCTCCGTCATTGGCTGGTACCACACTTAAAACCTCATTGAGTTGAGAAAGCAGTAATAGTGGCCGCGCTCCATCATGCACGGCCACTATATCACAGTTTTTTGAAACCTGAGCCAACCCTAAAGCAACTGACTGCAGTCTTTCCTGGCCTCCGGTCACAACTTGGGTAATTTTTGTTAAACCATATTCTTGGAGCAATTCTCGGCAATAGTCCTCTTCCCCAGGCGAGGCAACTACAACCACGTCTTTTATAAGTTTACAATTTTCGAATACTTCTAAGGTATGAACCAGTATCGGTTTTCCCTGAAGCATAATATATTGTTTATTAAAACCTGCTTTCATTCTACTTCCCTGGCCTGCTGCCGGTATCACTGCGGTTATGTAAGACACTGATACTCACTCCTGTTATCCAATTCATGAATGATCCCCATTTTTTTTGTCAGCTTGTTTCGGACGGGCAAATATCATTCTGCCGGCTGCTGTCTGGAGTACGCTTGTAACCACCACCCCAATAGCTTGACCCATATATTTTTTGCCGTTTTCAACCACAATCATGGTTCCATCATCCAAGTACCCAATGCCTTGATTCATTTCCTTCCCGTCCTTGATTACCCGGACAATCATTTCTTCCCCAGGCAGAACCACCGGTTTCACCGCATTGGCTAATTCGTTGATATTTAAAACTGTTACCCCTTGCAGCTGGGCAACCTTATTCAGATTAAAATCATTAGTCACAATAAAACCTTTCATATCTTGGGCTAATCTTACCAGTTTACTGTCCACTTCGGAAATATCTTCATAGTCTTTGTCCACAATTTCAATCATCATGTCAAACTCCTGCCGGAGTTTATTTAAAATGTCCAGGCCTCGTCGACCCCGGTTTCTTTTAAGTAAATCAGAGGAGTCGGCAATGTGCCGCAATTCTTCCAAAACAAAGTTAGGGATTATTAAAGTTCCTTCCACAAAACCTGTTCGACATATGTCAGAAATTCTCCCGTCAATGATCACGCTGGTATCAAGAATTTTACCCGCCGCTTTATGACTAGCGGATTTCGTTTTATCTTTATCCTTACTGGCAAACCGCATCAGGGCAAAAAAGAAAGACAACATTTCATCTCTTTTCTTCACCCCGAAAATCAGTCCTACATATCCTAAGAATAAACTGGCCGTTAATGACAAGTAAGGTCCAACATATTTAATTCGAGCTACAGAAGAGCCAAACTGGTTGGCAATAAAAAGGCCAATTATAAGTCCAATTGCTCCGCCTATAATATCTTGAACAGGAACCTTAAACAACTGGGTTAGAGACCAGTTGGTAAAACGCTGAACGGCTACCATGATCTTTGGCGCAATACTAAAACCAATCAAAAGAGAAAGGACTACCCCAAAAGATATCGTAGACCACCAAATTTCGTCAGACGGAGAAACAAAAAAATAGTCAATTAGAAACTTGCTTAAGAAATACCCTCCTACGGCAGAAACCAATCCAATAATAATTTGGACTAACCTTCTAAGCATTTTATCCACCCCCTTTCTTTCACTATTAATATTTTGTACACCATGATTAACATTATACGTTATGAATGGAAAATGTTTCAACCCTTAAGAAAAAAAACAGCCCATATAATATTGGGCTTTATAAGTGACTAACAAAGCGCCTTAGCATTTCCTCCAAGCGCACCTTCAATCATAGAAAGCACTTTTGCTTCCTCCTGACCCCTAGATAATACCAACTCGCTAATTAGTATTTGTCTTGCATAGTCCAGCATCTTCTTTTCTCCGGATGACAATGACTTTTCCCGATCCCGCAGCATTAAATTTCTAACAACCTCTGCCACCTCATAAATGTTTCCACTCTTAATTTTCTCCATATTTGCCCGATATCTGCGATTCCAGTTTGGCGACATAGGACTTTTACGATCATTTAAGATAGACATAACCTTTTGAAATCCCTTATCATCTATCACTTGGCGAAGCCCGATTTCCTCGACACT
Organism: Bacillota bacterium; assembly: GCA_050952465.1. GTDB lineage: Bacteria > Bacillota > Dehalobacteriia > Dehalobacteriales > Dehalobacteriaceae > DUPU01. The sequence continues at coordinate 58,535 of JBMNKZ010000003.1, forward strand.
ATCCATTGGCACCATAACTTTCATATCACCAATGGGAATTCTCATCACGTAGTAGCTTCTAACTTCCCCTAGTATCTCTTTTTCTTCGATAGACTCAATAATACCGGCACCATGCATGGGGTAAACTACTTTATCACCTACATGAAACATCCCGCGACCCCCCAATATCAACTAATACATTAATTCTATCAAAGAAAATCTATTTTGTCAATTAAAACGATATTTTATCACAGCTGCTTGTATAGTGTCAATAACTTTCTTAGCATTTTTTTAGCATGCTATAATTATCTCCTTCACATTGACAATGCATCATAATAAAAAGTATAATAACAATATAACGAGGCGTTATATGTCCCCCACCTTCATAGGTAGCGGGTACCTTTTAGATTTTTGCGCAGTGAGTAAATCTCCCGCCTTGTTGAAACGCACTGAAGTAAGAAATTTTTTTCCGTTGCGTTATAAAGCACGTTAAAGGAGTGGGCATTGGATGAAGGATCTCATCTGTGATGAATTTCAAAATACCGTTTCTAAATATTTAGTACGACATCAAAGCATACTGGATATTTTATCAAAAATTCAAGAATCAAGTGCCCGAGTTAATAGAGCTACGGTAAAAACGGTAACTAATTGCGGCTGTTTACAGATTCATGCATCAAAAAAAGAAATTCCTCCTGATGCAACTTTTGACGATTATGCTATTATGAAAATCTTGGACAACAACTTGGAAGGTAAAATTTGCTCTGAGTGTCAGGAAACTATAGAAAATGAATTAGGAAAAACTCTTTTTTATATAGCAGCCTTATGTAATGCCTTGGATTTGAATCTTTATGACGTCCTACTGAAGGAACACAAGAAATTATCCACTTTACGTATATTTAATTTAACCTAAAGCACCCTTTTTTTGAGGTGACCCCTAAAAGCTAGACTTTATTAGCGAGACAGTTTCGGCTGCCTCGCTATTTTTATGCAGCCTGAAGACTAAGTCTGTATTGCACTGGACTTAGCCATCCAAGTTTCTCTTTAATTCTCTTTTCGTTATAGTAATTTATGTATCGTTCAATTTCCAACTTCAATTCCTCATAGCTGTAATAGACGACACCATAGTAAATCTCTTGTTTAAGCAGTCCAAAGAAGTTCTCCATAACGGAATTATCATGGCAGTTACCTTTTCTAGACATACTTTGATAAATACGTTCTTCCTTAAGCCGGTTAGAGTATGCTCTCATCTGGTAAGCCCATCCTTGATCTGAATGGAATGTTCGGCGATAAGGACAATCTGAGGTTATTTCAATGGCTTTATCTAGTGCATCCATTACACTCTTGGCCGTAGGACGCTTGGCAATACCATAACTAAGAATTTCACCATTACACATATCCATAAAAGGATCCAAATAAAGCTTGTGCATTGTCATATGGCCTTTTGAATCTACTTCATAGTATTTAAATTCGGTTGTATCAGTTGTAACCTTTTGATGCGGTATATGTGTATTGAATCGCCTACGGATTCTATTAGGTGCCACAATACCAACCTTGCCTTTGTACGAGCTGTATTTACGACTTTTACGTGTAAATGAGGTCACCTGAAGATTGAGTTTTTGCATTATTCGCTGGACTTTTTTCTTGTTAACATGAATTCCCTGATTATTTAATTCGGCTCGCATGCGTCGATATCCATAATCTTTATTATCTTCATGTATTTTTAGGATTTTCTCTTCGAGTTCTTTGTCAGGATTTTCTCTATCAAATCTTTTTTGCCAATACATGTAGGTAGCTTTAGGGAAGCCAACTACAGCGAGAATGTCTTTTAATTTGAATTCTCCTCGGAGGCTGTGGACGATTCTCGCTGTTTTTTCAGAAGAGCTTCCTCCTCTAAACGCAGCCTCCTCAGTTCTTTTAAATAAGCATTCTCGATTTTTAGTTTTAAGAGTTCAGCTTCAAGCTGTTTAACATGCTCAGTGCTTGTATCAACAGGAGCTGAATCATCTTGACGTTGTATATTAACAGCCTTACCTGATGAATTCATTTTAGCCCTTCTTCCACGTTTCTTATCTCTTAAGGCATCAGGACCAGCCGCTCTATAATCATTTACCCACCTGGCGATAAGAGCATTATTATTAATCCCTAGTGAAAGAGCCAGTTCCTGATAAGATACCTCACTTGTTAAATAAGACTCTACCACACCAAGCTTAAATTCAAAAGAATAAGTTTCGTTCTTTCTTGAACGTTTTAATCCATCATCACCAAGTTCTTCGTAGTAATGTACCCAATTGAGAACTTGTCTTCTGTTTTTTACTCCATATTTTTCTGCTAAAAAAGTATAACCTCCTTCGCCACGTAAATATGCATCTACAACTTTCTTTTTAAACTCATAACTGTATGCAGCCATAAAAATACCGACCTCCAATCGTTAGATTTTGGGTCTAACTTTTGGGGGTCGGTACATTTTGCGGTGCTTTATTTTTTATGCGATAGCTATCAGTTCTAAAACTACCTCAGGGGACACACCTGCCGAAGTTAAAGACAGTTCTTTGGAAACAGGAATATCCAAAAAACTAGGCTATCTTCCCATTATTATTTTTAATGTCTCTGCCACACTGCTAACTGGAAGTAAGGTCAGATTATAGAAATTGGGTAACCTGTTTCCTTTGGGGATGACTGCAGTTTTAAAGCCCATTTTTTCAGCTTCTTTTAATCTTCTTTCCAGGTTAGTTACCGCTCTTACCTCCCCATTTAAGCCTATTTCTCCCATCACCACCGTGTGCCCATCAACTTCCTGTTCTCGAAAACTGGATGCTACCGCAACGGCAATGGCCAAATCAGCGGCAGGATCTTCAATCTTTACCCCACCGGCAATATTAACATAAATATCCTGGGAGCCAAGATTCATGCCTACTATTTTATCCAAAACCGCGAGAATAATGAGAGTCTTATTATAATCTACCCCTGAAGTCAAGCGGCGGGGATTATTGAAAGAGGTTGAAGCGGATAAAGCCTGCACCTCCAATAAGACCGGCCTTGTCCCCTGCATAGCACTTACTACTACTGACCCCGATACACCCTGAGGTCTTTGAGAGAGAAATAACTGGGATAAATTAGCCACAGAAACCAGCCCCTGATGCTGCATATCAAAGACCGCAATCTCATTGGTGGATCCAAACCTGTTTTTAATAGCCCTTAATAAGCGAAAAGAATTATGTCTTTCCCCCTCAAAATATAAAACCGTATCTACCATGTGTTCCAGAACCCTAGGCCCGGCCAGCATGCCTTCTTTTGTCACATGCCCTACTAAAACCAAGGCCAAGTTATTACCTTTGGTATATCGCATGGCATAAGCGGCACACTGCCTAACTTGGGATACGCTCCCCGGTGCTGCAGAAAGCTCCGGTAAAAAGACGGTCTGGATAGAATCAATAATCATGAAAACTGGGTTTTCTTTTTTGGCATAGGTAATTATATTTTCCATATTGGTTTCGGTAAGAACTAAAATATTAGGGTTAATAGTTCCTAACCGTTCCGCTCGCATTTTTACCTGATGGGCAGATTCCTCTCCTGAAACATAAAGCACTTTTCCATAGTTTAATGCGATTTCATATGCTATCTGCAAAAGCAGTGTAGATTTTCCGATTCCCGGCTCTCCTCCTACTAAAATCAGCGAGCCAGGAACAATACCGCCCCCAAGAACCCCTTTCAGTTCTTCATTATTCAAAATCATCCGTTTTTCTTCTTTGGTTTTTACGTCATTAATAGAAACCGGCTTAGTAGAACTAAGGTAGCCTTCAAAAGGAATAACACCGTTTTTTTTGCCGGCAATTATTTCTTCTTCCATGGTATTCCAGGCCCCGCATCCCGGACATCTCCCCTGCCATTTTACAGAATCGCACCCACACTCCCGGCAGACATAAACAGTTTTTATTTTAGCCAACTTAAAGCCTCCTTTAAAAACTAGTATAAAAGAAAAATTGGCCGCGCTAAGCCTCCTAGGGCCGGCAAATGCATTAGTTTCACTTATATCTATCAGAAAGAGTTATACTTCCTATTAAACAAATAAAAGGCAGGGCTTAAACTGCTGCCCTGCCCACATCTATTATTTCGACGCATTTAATAGTAATTCCTTTTTATTTTTTAAGATTAATCTGTTATCCTGTACATCAGCTACAATATGGTCACCGGTTTTAAACTCTTGCTTCAGTAAAGCTTCTGATAAACTATCTTCTACATGTCTTAAAATTGCTCTCCGCAAAGGACGCGCGCCAAATACTTCATCAAAGCCTTCCTTAGCCAAAAACTCCTTAGCCTCATCCGTCACTTCCAGCGTAAATCCTTGTTCCTCTACTCGTTTATTTAATTCATTAATCATTAATGTGACAATTTGTTTAATATGCTCTTGTTTAAGAGCGTGGAATACAATTATTTCATCAATCCGGTTTAAAAATTCCGGACGGAAAGTTTTTTTCATTTCGTCCATTACGCGTTCCTTCATGCTGTTGTAGTCATCTTCATCCGTTTTCGTTACGGTAAATCCTAAAGTCGCCTCCCTGCGAATCGTTCTCGCTCCCACATTAGATGTCATGATAATCACCGTATTCCGGAAATCTACAGTTCGGCCTTTGGAGTCAGTTAATCTACCGTCTTCCAATACTTGAAGCAGAATATTGAAAACCTCCGGATGAGCTTTTTCAATTTCGTCCAAAAGAACTACGGTATATGGTTTTCTCCGCACCGCTTCTGTAAGTTGGCCCCCTTCATCATAACCTACATATCCGGGAGGAGCACCGACTAAACGAGAAACGGCGTGTTTCTCCATATATTCTGACATATCAATACGTACCAGAGCATCTTCCGCCCCGAACATAGCTTCAGCCAAAGCCCTAGCCAGCTCAGTTTTTCCTACCCCGGTGGGACCAAGAAAAATAAATGAACCTACCGGCCGTTTTGGATCTTTCAACCCGGAACGGGCTCTCCTTATAGCTCGGGAAATCGCCTTAACCGCTTCGTCCTGTCCGATTACCCGCTGATGAAGAATATCTTCCATGTGAAGTAAACGCTCTGTTTCCTCTTGATGTAGCTTATTTACAGGAATCCCAGTCCAGCTGGATAAAACTTCTGCCACATCTTCTTCATCAACTACCCATTTTTCTGTTTCTTTATCTTTTACCCACTGGCTCTTTAAATCCTCCAGCTCCTTTAATATATCTTTTTCTTGGTCTCTGAATTCAGCCGCCTTTTCGAATTCTTGACTATTAATGGCTGCTTCTTTTTCTTTTTTAACAGTTTCCAACTTTTCCTCCAGCTTACGTAAATCCGGAGGAGCAGTATGCACAGATAACCGTACCTTAGATGATGCTTCATCAATCAAATCAATGGCTTTGTCCGGCAAAAAGCGATCAGTAATATAACGGTCAGATAAATTTACCGCAGCTGCCAAGGCTTGGTCGGTAATCTTTACCCGGTGATGGGCTTCATAACGATCTCTTAAGCCCCGTAAAATCTCCACTGAATCTTCTTTGGTCGGTTCATCCACTTGAATGGGCTGAAATCTTCGTTCTAAAGCAGCATCCTTTTCAATATGCTTACGGTACTCATCCAATGTGGTGGCACCCACACATTGTAACTCGCCTCTGGCCAAGGCCGGCTTCAAAATATTTGCCGCATCTATGGCCCCCTCTGCTGCTCCGGCACCGATTAGGGTATGCATTTCATCAATGAAAAGGATAATATTTTCCGCTTCTCTTACTTCATCCATAACCTTCTTAAGCCGTTCCTCAAATTCACCCCGATATTTAGAACCGGCAACTAAAGAAGATAAGTCTAAGGTAACGACTCTTTTCCCCTTTAAAGTTTCCGGAACCTTACCTTCCACAATTCTTTGGGCAAGTCCTTCCGCAATAGCGGTTTTTCCTACCCCAGGTTCGCCAATCAAGACCGGATTATTCTTGGTTCTACGGCTTAAAACTTGGGTCACACGCTCAATCTCTTTTTCACGACCGATAACCGGATCCAATTTATCCTGTTGAGCCATTTCCGTTAAATCCCGACTGAAGCTATCTAAAGTCGGTGTCTTTGAGTTAGGTTTAGCCTGCTTTGCAGCCCTCGGTTTAAATTGACCCATGCCCGGCCCGGCTGAAGCCTGGGGAGTTACTCCCCCCAAAATCTCCATAATTCTTTCCCGCACCACGTCTAATGTAATGCCGGATGAAACCAGAATACGGGCAGCCAGTCCCTCGCCCTCTCGGATTAGGCCTAATAGAATATGCTCAGTCGCTACATAATTAACACCTTGGGATAAAGCTTCTTCTCCCGCCAACTCCAATACCTTTTTGGCCCGGGGCGTAAAACCCGGTTCCCCAATGACTTGGGTTCCACTAGTTCCTATCATTTTCCCAATATCTTGAGCGGCCCCCACCAAATTGACGCCCAGGCTCTGGAGTGCCCTTGAGGCAACTCCGTCCCCTTCTTTTAAAAGTCCCAAAAGCAAATGTTCTGTTCCTACTGCCGGGTGCTTCAATCTTTTAGCTTCTACTTTAGCTAAGTATATTACCTTTTGCGCTCTTTCTGTAAATCTATTTAGCATCTTTTTCCCTCCTAAACTTTTGATAGTTTTTCTCTAATGGTCGATGCCCTGATAATATCCCGCTGGTGCGGCTGCAATTCAGTTTGACTTTTCTGTTGTAAAAAAGACGTCTGGATCGAAACCATTAAAGCATTAAATACCTTTGGGTCAATTCCCTGAATTATATTCATATCAATACCTAACCTTAGTTCAGACAAAAGGCTCATAGATTCCTGCGAGGAAATACTCCTGGCATGGGAAAGAATCCCATATGCGCGCCAGACCCTATCTTCTAGCTGTTCCTTTGTTTCTTGATAAAGCATTTTCCTTGCGTTTCTTTCCTGATCTATGACTTGCAGGGTGACTGCATTGAGGTGATTAAGAATCTCTTCCTCAGTAAGTCCCAAGGTAACCTGGTTTGAAATCTGGAACAAGTTCCCTAAAGCCTCCGAGCCTTCCCCATACATACCACGTACAGTAAGGCCGATCTGACCCATCGTGGCAAAAACTTGATAACCTTGCCGAGTCAAAACCAATCCGGGTAGATGGAGCATCACAGAGGCCCGCATTCCTGTGCCTACATTAGTAGGACAGGATGTAAGATAACCTTTATCCTTGTCAAAGGCAAAATCCAGCGACTGTTCCAAAACATCATCTATTTTATCTGCTAAAGACCAAGCCTCATTTAATTGCATTGCAGAGAGAAGACACTGGATCCGCAAATGATCTTCTTCATTTACCATCACACTTACAGACTCGTCATCTTTGATAATCACACCTTTTGGCCCATGACTTTGGGCGTGTTGGGGACTTATTAAATGTTTTTCTACCAAAACCCATTTTTCCAGGTTGCTTAATTCATTCAAGGCAATAAAGTCAAAACTGCCCATTTTTTCTTTAAACTTCGGAGTATCCACAATATACTTAATTGAGTTTAGGATTTCTTTTTCTTTCTCTTCACCAAGCATATCAGGGAAAGGTATATTATGGATATTCCTTGCCAATCTCACCCGACTACTGATAACAATATCAGAATTCGGTCCCACACCCTCTGTCCACTTACTGCCAGGCTCTGAAAAAATATCAGCACTCATCTTACCCACCTCCTAATTATCTAATCTCTTTTCCAAGTCTTTGATTTTATCCCGCACCTCTGCCGCTTTTTCAAATTCCTCTTTCTTAACTAAGTTACCCAATTCATATTTCAGGGATTCAATTTCCCTAATCAGCTTTAACCTGCCGCCTGTCCGGGCTGGTACCTTTCCTTTATGCTTTTCCGAACTATGAATTCTTCTTATTAACGGGTTAAGTTTCTCTTGAAAAACTTCGTAGCAATTGCTGCACCCAAGTTTGCCTGTTTGGGAAAATTGGCTGTAAGTCAAACCACAATTTTCGCATTTATCTGACTTGAAGGCAAGGCCCATTCCAGAAAAAGCAGGATCATGGGTAAGAAGATTCGCCAAAAACTTATTCAAAGAAAAATTGGGATCAATACCAAAACTAAAATGAGGTATTCCTTTAGAACATTCTTCGCATAAATGCTGCTCATATTTTTCATTATTTACAATTTTTGCAAAGTGAACCGTAGCAGGCCGTTGTTTGCATTTATCACATAGCATTATAAATCCTCCCTTAACAGAGAAATTAAAACTGACCTTAAAATCCTAGCCCTGATCAAATCCCGATCCGGCAGATCCAGCACCAATGTGTTCCGATCAATAATAGATTTAATTAAAATACTTTCCCTCTTTGTTAAAAACCCTTCCTCTTCCAACCTTGTGATGAGACCTTCCCCTGACTGCTGGGAAATCATTTTCCCGACAGTGCTGTTAACCATAGTTAATAAATCCTCATCCCCTTTGACACCTAGTTTTATAATTTTAATATATCCCCCACCGCCCCGGCGGCTTTCCACATGATACCCTTGATTATTCGTAAACCGGGTTTCTAAAACATAATTAATTTGAGACGGTACGCACATAAACATTTCTGCTAAATCATTACGCTTAATTTCTAAAAAGCCGCTTTTGCTCATATCTAATAATTTTTTTAAATATCGTTCAATCTCGTTTGCCAATGTGCTCACAATATCGACCACCTTCTGACCATTTCTGATTTTTTGACCTTTCCTGACCTTATATATATTATATACAACATTTTTACTATCTATGCAATAGAAATCTTAACTAAAATTTTAATAAATTGTTCTTAAAATACGGAAATGCCCCCAGTAGCTTCTATTTTCTCCAATTTTTAAAATATTTTGCTGCTGTAACCTTTGGGACCCGGAATCATTAGTTGGGTGTAGATCATAAGCAAGAGGTTATACTTTCTGACAACTAAAAAATACGCCCTTAAAGGCGTATGATTTAATTCTTAGGTTTGCTCTATTTCCAGTCTTTGCTTTCCTTGTCTCAGCAATACCCAAACGAACGTTACTAAAATAGCCAGCAAAAACCTAGCCAGAGCAATAATCCAAAAGTTTGCTCCCACAGTTAGAAAAAGCATAGTATCCTCAATTATTGAGTGGCAAACGACTAAAAATAGACTAACAGTAAATAAGTCCTCTTTTTGCACAACTTCTTCACGGGCACTTTGTATGATCACACCTGCTCCATATGCAATTCCAAAAATCAATCCTGCCATTAAAGGTAAAACCACCTCCTTAGGCAGTCTTAGCATCTTTAATAACGGAAAAAGTAAAGGTCCTATTTTTTCAATAGCTCTGAATTCCTTTAAAAACTCAATTATCACCATCAAAGGAATGACTATTAAAACAAGTTTAATTATGGTCCCCATGCATCCTTTGATGGTTTCCATCAGCCATATCCAGTCCATTTTCAGCCACTCCCTACCAAATAATGTTTATGATGATACCGCAAATTATTGAAAAAATAAGTCTAAAAAGCGTTAAGGCTAAAGCATTGATCCCTGTTTTTTTTAAAACTGCATTTTCCACAAAAAGATTATGAGAAAACAGTAAAACTAAAGCAATAATATTAATTTGCTTAAACGTTAAATTCATTGCACTAATTCCGCCTAAAACTGAATATATATTAAGGCAATTTCCAATAACCAATAACAGGGACGCTTCTCCTGGCAAGCCAAGAAGTTTCATAAAAGGTTCACACCACTGGGCAAGTATATGTAGCACGCCACTTTTCTCCATTACTTTAATTAACAAATATACCGGAATAATTGCTTTTGCTAATTCTAATGCAACATATAGCCCATTTTGCACTCCTCTTTTGGTAACCGCATAATACATAGGCCCAACTCCTAAAATTCTATAAAGTACTTACCTATATTAGCATAAATATAGCATAGTGAAAATGTAGTCTTGTAAATATGTGGTTAAAGAAAACTCGGCTTGCGCCAAGCCTTAGTTGCACTTAGATCTATCAGAAAGAAGCTATACTTTCTAATAGACTAGGCAAAAACTCATGCTAAAAAAAGCGCCTTTCCTACGAATGAGGTGACCCCTAAAAGCTAGACTTTATTAGCGAGACAGTTTCGGCTGCCTCGCTATTTTTATGCAGCCTGAAGACTAAGTCTGTATTGCACTGGACTTAGCCATCCAAGTTTCTCTTTAATTCTCTTTTCGTTATAGTAATTTATGTATCGTTCAATTTCCAACTTCAATTCCTCATAGCTGTAATAGACGACACCATAGTAAATCTCTTGTTTAAGCAGTCCAAAGAAGTTCTCCATAACGGAATTATCATGGCAGTTACCTTTTCTAGACATACTTTGATAAATACGTTCTTCCTTAAGCCGGTTAGAGTATGCTCTCATCTGGTAAGCCCATCCTTGATCTGAATGGAATGTTCGGCGATAAGGACAATCTGAGGTTATTTCAATGGCTTTATCTAGTGCATCCATTACACTCTTGGCCGTAGGACGCTTGGCAATACCATAACTAAGAATTTCACCATTACACATATCCATAAAAGGATCCAAATAAAGCTTGTGCATTGTCATATGGCCTTTTGAATCTACTTCATAGTATTTAAATTCGGTTGTATCAGTTGTAACCTTTTGATGCGGTATATGTGTATTGAATCGCCTACGGATTCTATTAGGTGCCACAATACCAACCTTGCCTTTGTACGAGCTGTATTTACGACTTTTACGTGTAAATGAGGTCACCTGAAGATTGAGTTTTTGCATTATTCGCTGGACTTTTTTCTTGTTAACATGAATTCCCTGATTATTTAATTCGGCTCGCATGCGTCGATATCCATAATCTTTATTATCTTCATGTATTTTTAGGATTTTCTCTTCGAGTTCTTTGTCAGGATTTTCTCTATCAAATCTTTTTTGCCAATACATGTAGGTAGCTTTAGGGAAGCCAACTACAGCGAGAATGTCTTTTAATTTGAATTCTCCTCGGAGGCTGTGGACGATTCTCGCTGTTTTTTCAGAAGAGCTTCCTCCTCTAAACGCAGCCTCCTCAGTTCTTTTAAATAAGCATTCTCGATTTTTAGTTTTAAGAGTTCAGCTTCAAGCTGTTTAACATGCTCAGTGCTTGTATCAACAGGAGCTGAATCATCTTGACGTTGTATATTAACAGCCTTACCTGATGAATTCATTTTAGCCCTTCTTCCACGTTTCTTATCTCTTAAGGCATCAGGACCAGCCGCTCTATAATCATTTACCCACCTGGCGATAAGAGCATTATTATTAATCCCTAGTGAAAGAGCCAGTTCCTGATAAGATACCTCACTTGTTAAATAAGACTCTACCACACCAAGCTTAAATTCAAAAGAATAAGTTTCGTTCTTTCTTGAACGTTTTAATCCATCATCACCAAGTTCTTCGTAGTAATGTACCCAATTGAGAACTTGTCTTCTGTTTTTTACTCCATATTTTTCTGCTAAAAAAGTATAACCTCCTTCGCCACGTAAATATGCATCTACAACTTTCTTTTTAAACTCATAACTGTATGCAGCCATAAAAATACCGACCTCCAATCGTTAGATTTTGGGTCTAACTTTTGGGGGTCGGTACAGAATGGAAAGGTGCTCTTTTCCTTCTTTTTCACTTATGTACTTATTAACTTATACACTTAAATTATTCGGCTGGGCAACTTCAAGGTCACCTTCTGAGGCAGCAACAATAACCGAGGCTGAGGCATCACCGGTAATATTTACAGTAGTACGCGCCATATCTAAAATCCGGTCAACTCCGGCTACAAGGGCCACCCCATCTAAGGGCAAACCGACAGAAGCAAGCACCATCGTTAACATGATCAGTCCGGCACCTGGGACTCCGGCAGCCCCAATAGAAGCCAGGGTGCCCGTTAAAACAATTGTCAATTGCTGTCCCAGTGATAAATCCAATCCGTAGACTTGGGCGACAAAAATAGCGCACGCACCTTGATATAGTGCAGAACCATCCATATTAATGGTAGCTCCTAAGGGTAGGACAAAACTGGATACTTCTTTGGAAACACCAAGGTTATCTTCTGTACACTTAATATTTACCGGTAATGTTGCCGCACTGGAACAAGTAGAAAAAGCAATTAATTGGGCAGGTAAAATGCCTTTAAAGAAGGTTATTGGGCTCATTTTTCCAAGGAGTTTGACAAAAGTTGAATAGACTATTCCCGCATGGAGGATACAGCCTAGATAAACAACAATAATGATCATGAGTAAAGGAAGCAGTACATCAAGGCCATGAGCAGCAACTACAGGGGCAATTAATCCGAAAACACCGTAAGGAGCTGTTTCCATGATAATACCGGTTATCTTATACATTACTTCCGCAAATCCTTCGAAAATAACTCGGACAGGCTCTGCTCTTTTCCCAACAAGGGTAATCGCAATGCCAATAAAGAGGGCAAAGACAATTAATTGCAGCATGTTGCCGCTGACTAAAGCCTGGAGAGGATTATCCGGGAAAATCTCTAAAATAACATTAACTATGCTGGGTGCTTCTTTTCCTTCGTATGTAGCGTCAACGGGGAGTACTAACCCTGCACCCGGCTGTAAAATATTGGCTAACGCAATGCCGATGGTAACGGCTATGGCAGTTGTAACTAAGTAATAGGCTATTGTTTTCCCGCCCATACGGCCTAACTTTTTCACATCACCGACACTGGAAGCACCCACCACCAGAGAAGCGAAAACCAAGGGGACAATGATCATTTTAATTAAGCGCAAAAACAAAGCGCCTATGGGTTTCAAATATGTGTCAGCAATTTCAAGAGGTATAAAAAGGCCAACAATAACACCTAAAATGAGACCAATGAGAATTTTGGTAGCCAAACCCATTTTTTTCATGGTTTTACCTCCTTATTTGGTTAACTTAGCAGGTATGTGCACTTTGGCATAGGGCCTTTTTGACAACCGCCTGAGCCATTATTTCCGTAGGGTCATACAAACTTAGGGGAGGATCTTTGATCAGATTAAAAACTACTGGCAAATCTGTACAGCCCAAAATAAGTGCTTCTGCACAATGCTCGATACCGTGATTTAATATCTCTTCAATAAGATTTCCCATCTCATCAAAACGACCTGCTTTTACAGTATTAATAATTTGCTGCACCTTTTCTTGATATGGTTGGGTAGGGATTAAGAGATTTATCCCAACCTCAGTAAGTCCCTTTTCAAATAACTTTGTTTTCACCGTCGCTTCCGTTGCCAGTAGCATCACATTATTAACCCCATCTTTTTTTATCACTTCTATGGTTTCTTCAATCATATTTAATACAGGTATCTTTACCGCACTAATGACATCCGGAAGATAGAAATGAGCTGTATTGCAGGCAATAACGAGAAAATCAGCCCCCCATTTTTCCAAATGGCTGGCCATCTCGGCCATAACAGGACCGGGGCTTTCTCCTTCTCCCATAATGGCCTCTCCCCGGGGAGGAATTTGGGGATTATTATCAACCAATATCCTGATATGTTCCTGATCCACTTTAGCTGGAGTGGCTCTAATAATTTTAACCATTAGATCCACAGTTGCGTCAGGACCCATCCCGCCGATTATTCCTACAACTTTACTACACACGGGAAAATACACCTCCAAAAACCTTCCTGCTAGTTACGAAATCTTATTGTTTCCCGCACTAGATCTAACCTGATCCAGATAGTTATAAATGGTATAACGGGAAACACCCAGAATACTGGCAACATAATCGATGGATCCCTTTACTAAAAATACCCCCTTATCTTCCAAATTTTTTACTACCCGGACTTTATCGTCCTTCTCCATTAAGGTGACAGGGATGTGATACTCCTTTAGAACTCCGCTTACGATCTCTTCCATGGCCTCATTAACATCTTCAAAAAACTTTTCCTTTGTGGCATCATCTCCTTTGTTGAGCTTGGTAAATGATTGTAAAAGCTTGATACAGGTTAATAAATTACTTATCTCAAAATTAATACAAAGACAGCCAATGACTGCCCCATTTTCATTACGCACAAATATCGTGGAAGATTTTAAAATCCTGCCGTCTTTAGTCGTAGTTTCATAACCTATTAAGTCATGGGCATCGTTACCCTTTTGTTTTAATATCTGTAGAGATAGGTTAGTAAGCGGGGCTCCTAATCTGCGTCTGGTAAGATTTCCTGCAATATAAACAAGTGAAGCTTCAGGATTTTTCAGGTCGTGAATTACAACCTCACAATTGTCACCTATAGTTTTCGCGAGTCCTTCCGCTATTGGTATTAGCTTAAGCAAGACTGGATGTATATCTACTTGATTCATAATAGCCTCCATCAATAACATAAATAAACTTTAACTTAGTTTTACTACTTAACTATACTTAGCCTAGATAAGCAATTGCTTCTATTTCTAAATTATCATCTTTCGACAATCTGCCAACTTCCACACAAGATCGTGCAGGTGGCAATACTACTTTGTACTAATTGCCCAGTTGCTGCATCTACAGATATTTGTCCGGAAATAAAAAGTAATTGTCCAGCTTTAGCTGCTTGAGAATATGGGCCAATCGCCTTTGGAGCTTTTTTTGTATTTATTATCCGTTTCATAATCACCCCTCAATTAGTTAAAATATCTATTTAACTTCCATGTGTCCCCAAAATGTGGGTGCGTATGCATATAAAGCCGGTGATCCTCCGGTATGCACAAAAACTATGTTATTCTCTTTTTTGAAGAATCCCTGTTTGATTAGATCTATAAATCCTGCCATTGCCTTACCGGTATAAACGGGATCCATAAGAATACATTCGGTACGGGCAAGTGTGATAACGGCCTCAACCATGGCATCTGTCGGAATAGAGTATCCTTCTCCAATATAATCGTCAAAGACAATGACTGCGTCCCTGGGAATGGTATCCTTAATGCCAATATATTTTGCGGTCTTTTCTACTAGTTTGTATACCGCTTCTTCTTGAGGAGCTTTTTTACGATTTATGCCAATACCAATGACAGGGATATTGCTATTACAGCCATATAACCCTGTTATTAAGCCGGCATGGGTTCCTGTACTGCCACTGGTTGTAACGACATAGTTGATATTGATTCCCTTGTCAAAAGCCTGTTCTAAAATTTCTTGGGCACAGGACACATATCCAAGAGCACCAATTTCATTAGAACCGCCTCCTGGGATAATATACGGATTGCCTCCAGCAGTTCGCACTTCCTCAGCAACCAACTCCATTTCCTTCATCATATCGGAACCACCAGGTACTAATTTGGTCTGTTCAACTCCCAACAGCTGAAATAAGAAGTTATTCCCATTTGCCTTAGGGTCATAGCTCCCTTTCACCCGTTCCTCTAATACTAATCGGCACTTTAACCCTTCCTTAACGGATGCTGCTAAAGTTAAACGACAGTGATTTGATTGCACAGCTCCACAGGTTATTATGGTATCTGCACCTTTTGCTAAAGCATCGGCCATTAAAAACTCTAATTTCCTGGTCTTATTACCACCCGCAGTCAAACCTAATAAATCATCCCGTTTCATATATATATTGGGTCCACCTAAATGTTTAGTTAACCTTGTGAGTTTTTCCAAAGGGGTTTTCCCTTCTGTATACCTTCTTCTTGGAAATTTAGCTAAATTCATTTTTTACCTCATACCTTTCTCAAGTTTTTATTGAAATCTACTTGCTTTAATATTCATTTATACTCTGAAAATTTTAAATTAATGCTTCAAATATTTTAATAATGTGTTACTTTTTTTAATAACGACCCCAAATTATTATGCAGTGCGAAAAAAACACAAAATCCACTTTAGAAGGCCAAATTGTGACTTTCTAACAGTGGATTTTTATCTTCAGTGATAACTTAAATTACCTAAGCCTCTTCAATCAGCTTGCCACTATTAACCCGCACTCGGTACTTGATCCCGTTAGACCGTTCCCTTACCGGGCGCATATACAAAAGGGAGTGTCATTTACTACTAAAAAAGTAGTTAAATGACACTCCCTTTTGAAAACTGGCTCCCCGAGTTGGGCTCGAACCAACAACCACTCGGTTAACAGCCGAGTGCTCTACCATTGAGCTATCGAGGAATATTTAAATTTAGATCCTGGCAACGACCTACCCTCCCAGGGACTCCCGTCCCAAGTACTATCGGCGCTGGAGAGCTTAACTTCTGTGTTCGGAATGGGAACAGGTGGGGCCTCTCCGCCATCATCACCAGGAAAATGTATTTTGTTCTCTCAAAACTACACAGTGAGCAATTAATGCTTAGTTTTCTTTTCAAGGTCAAGTCCTCGACCAATTAGTACCGGTCAGCTCCGGGCATTACTGCCCTTCCACATCCGGCCTATCAACCAGATCGTCTCTCTGGGGTCTTACTACCTTATGGTATGGGAAATCTTATCTTAAGGGGGGCTTCGCGCTTAGATGCTTTCAGCGCTTATCCCTGCCAGACTTAGCTACCCAGCTATACCCTTGGCAGGATAACTGGTACACCAGAGGTCTGTCCATCCCGGTCCTCTCGTACTAGGGACAGTGCCTCTCAAATTTCCTACGCCTGCGACGGATAGGGACCGAACTGTCTCACGACGTTCTGAACCCAGCTCACGTACCGCTTTAATGGGCGAACAGCCCAACCCTTGGGACCTACTACAGCCCCAGGATGCGATGAGCCGACATCGAGGTGCCAAACCTCCCCGTCGATGTGGACTCTTGGGGGAGATAAGCCTGTTATCCCCGGGGTAGCTTTTATCCGTTGAGCGACGGCCCTTCCACTCGGTACCGCCGGATCACTAAGCCCGACTTTCGTCCCTGCTCGAGATGTCTCTCTCGCAGTCAAGCTCCCTTCTGCCTTTACACTCTTCGCGCGATTTCCATCCGCGCTGAGGAAACCTTTGGGCGCCTCCGTTACTCTTTGGGAGGCGACCGCCCCAGTCAAACTGCCCACCTGACAATGTCCTTCAGCCGGCTTACGGCGTGAAGTTAGAATTTCAGTACATCAAGAGTGGTATCCCACCAGCGACTCCTCTGAAACTGGCGTCCCAGATTCTATGTCTCCCACCTATCCTGTACGAGATATACCAAAATCCAATGTCAGGCTACAGTAAAGCTCCACGGGGTCTTTCTGTCCTGTCGCAGGTAACCGGCATCTTCACCGGTATTACAATTTCGCCGAGTCCCTCGTTGAGACAGTGTCCAAATCGTTACGCCTTTCGTGCGGGTCGGAACTTACCCGACAAGGAATTTCGCTACCTTAGGACCGTTATAGTTACGGCCGCCGTTTACTGGGGCTTCAATTCGAAGCTTCGCTTTCGCTGACCTCTCCTCTTAACCTTCCAGCACCGGGCAGGCGTCAGCACCTATACGTCGTCTTTCGACTTGGCAGGCACCTGTGTTTTTGCTAAACAGTCGCTTGGACCAATTCTCTGCGGCCTCTTCATGCTCCATCCGTTTAAGACTTCACACTACAAAGGCACCCCTTATCCCGAAGTTACGGGGTCATTTTGCCGAGTTCCTTAACGAGGGTTCTCTCGCGCGCCTTAGGATTCTCACCCCACCTACCTGTGTCGGTTTGCGGTACAGGCACCTATACCCTCGTTAGAGGCTTTTCTTGACAGTGTGGGATCAGTCAGTTCGCTACTTGTTTTCGCTCCCCTTCACCTCTCGGGATTTTGAAAGACGGTTTTTCCTATCTTTCTCCCTACCGGCTTGGACGCACTCGACCAACGGTGCGCTTGACCTACCCTCCTGTGTCACCCCTTCCTTCATACGGGTCTAGGTGGTATCGGAATTTTAACCGATTGTCCATCATCTACGCTCTTCGCCTCGACTTAGGCCCTGACTTACCCTGGGCGGACGAGCCTTCCCCAGGAAACCTTAGGCTTTCGGCGGGCAGGATTCTCGCCTGCCTTGTCGCTTACTCATACCGGCATTCTCACTGCTGTACTCTCCAGCTGTCCTTTCGGTCAACCTTCAGCGTGTACAGTACGCTCCCCTACCGATTGTTATTCACAATCCCGAAGCTTCGGTGGTGTGCTTGAGCCCCGTTACATTTTCGGCGCAGAGTCACTCGACCAGTGAGCTATTACGCACTCTTTAAATGGTGGCTGCTTCTAAGCCAACATCCTGGTTGTTTTAGCAACTCTACATCCTTTTCCACTTAGCACACACTTTGGGACCTTAGCTGTCGGTCTGGGCTGTTTCCCTTTCGACTACGAAGCTTATCCCCCGCAGTCTGACTCCCAATCTAAATTTATGGCATTCGCAGTTTGTGAGAGTTCAGTAACCTGGTTAGGCCCCTAGCCCTAACAGTGCTCTACCGCCATAAATCATCAATTGAGGCTAGCCCTAAAGCTATTTCGGGGAGAACCAGCTATCTCTTGGTTCGATTGGCATTTCACCCCTACCCACAGTTCATCTGCTCACTTTTTAACGTAAGTCAGTTCGGGCCTCCACTCAGTCTTACCTAAGCTTCACCCTGACCATGGGTAGATCACCAAGTTTCGGGTCTACAGTAACGAACTAGACGCCCTTTTAAGACTCGCTTTCGCTCCGGCTCCGTGTCCTCCACTTAACCTCGCTCGTTACCGTAACTCGCCGGTCCGTTCTACAAAAAGTACGCCATCACACTTATATAGTGCTCTGACTGTTTGTAAGCATACGGTTTCAGGTTCTTTTTCACTCCCCTCCCGGGGTTCTTTTCACCTTTCCCTCACGGTACTGGTTCACTATCGGTCGCCAAGGAGTATTTAGCCTTGGGGGGTGGTCCCCCCTGATTCCCACGGGGTTTCACGTGTCCCGCGGTACTTGGGATACTCTCTTGCATTTCTGCCTTTCGCCTACAGGATTGTTACCCTCTGTGATGGGCCTTTCCAGACCTCTTCGGCTAGGCTTCCATACCTTTGTTGAAAGTCCCGCAACCCCAGTGGCCAAAGCCACTGGTTTAGGCTCTTCCCGTTTCGCTCGCCGCTACTCAGGGAATCGAGTTTTCTTTCTCTTCCTCTGGGTACTTAGATGTT
>JBMNKZ010000003.1:80000-106828 GCA_050952465.1 Bacillota bacterium
TCTCAAAGACCAGCTTGAATATCTTATCAAACTCTTTTGAGTTTGTCAAGATCTTTTTTGACGTTCACGAAATGCACTAAGATCAATGTTGCAACACAATGTTGCGTTCTTAATCGATCTTCATTCGTTTGCCTTGCCCTCTCTCGAAGGCTTGACTAGTTTACCAGCTTGGAATTGCTTTGTCAACCGGTTCTTTTCTTGAAATAAATTCCTCCCACGGGAATTGCCTTCCCGTACCAGCGACAGTTATTAATATACCACCTGATTTATATAATTGTCAAGATATTATCTGCTAAAACTTAATAACAACGGAAGTAATTGTGTAAGCATTTACAACACACCGTTTCAATGAGATGAGGGATATGTTTGCTTGCGTCTATACGCTAAATCGGTACTCGCCACCCATAGAGATATGGGGCATTTTTTCGCCTCATGATAATCAGAGGCAAACCTACCCCCTCAATTAACCAAGGTTAATCCTCATAATTAAGGGACAAACCAAAATAATATTATTAAAAGGTTTGTCCCAAATTTACAAGATGTCTTTATATATTCTGTTTATATTAATCTCGGGGGCGCAGGGTGGGAAAGAGAATCACATCACGAATGGACGGAGAATCAGTCAACAGCATGATTAATCTATCCATTCCTATTCCTAAACCTCCTGTAGGCGGCATCCCGTATTCTAAAGCACGCACATAATCATCATCCATCATATGAGCCTCATCATCACCAGCATCCCTTTTCTTCACCTGATCCCGGAAACGTTCTGCTTGATCAAGTGGATCATTTAGTTCTGAAAAAGCATTGGCAAGTTCCCTGGCGTACACAAAAGCTTCAAAGCGATAGGTTAACTTAGGATTATCACTCTTACGTTTGGCCAGTGGTGAAATATCTATTGGATAATCAATGATAAAGGTCGGCTGCACTAAATGGCTTTCCACCTTTTCTTCAAAGAAAGCATTGATTACTTCACCTTTTGTCGCATTTTTCTCCACATGGATATCTAGTTTTTGGGCAGCCGCCCTGGCCTCTTCATCAGTATTAATAGTATTAAAATCTACCCCAGAATATTTGGTAATGGCATAAATCATGGAAAGTCGTGTCCAAGGAGGGGTTAGATCAATCTCCTGTCCTTGATAAGTAATCTTGGTAGTGCCTAATACTTCTTTAGCAATATGTGCAACCGAATTCTCCGTGATCTCCATCATATCATGATAGTCACCATAAGCTTGATATAATTCCAACATGGTAAACTCAGGATTATGCTTTATGGAAATACCCTCATTACGGAATACCCGTCCTATCTCATATACCTTTTCCATCCCGCCCACAATCAGACGCTTTAAATGAAGCTCTAAAGCAATCCTCATATATAAATCAATGTTAAGAGCATTATGATGAGTAATAAAAGGACGCGCCGAAGCTCCGCCGGGAATTGTATGCATTGTTGGCGTTTCTACCTCTAAAAATCCTCTTTCATCCAGATATCGACGCATGGATCGAATAATCTTACTCCTGAGTTCAAATACCCTTTTAACCTCAGGGTTTACAATTAAATCAACGTATCTTTGCCGATAACGTAATTCTATATCCTTTAAACCATGCCATTTTTCTGGTAGAGGTCGCAGGCTTTTGCTAAGGAAGGTTAGTACCTCAACAGCAACGGAGATTTCACCCCGCTTAGTACGGAAGACCTTTCCTTCCACTCCAATAATATCACCGATGTCCACCTTCTGAAAAACCCGGTATTGTTCTTCTCCTACATCGTCCAATCTAATATAGATCTGAATCTGACCTTCATTATCCTGAAGTTGGGCAAAGCTAACCTTGCCATGCCCCCTTATAGCTAAAATTCTTCCAGCAATAATGACCTTCTGGTTCTCCATTTCATTAAAATGAGATAATATCTCTTTCGAAGTACTTGTCCGTTCAAATCTTGCTCCAAAAGGATCAATGCCCATGTTCCTGAGTTCTTCCATTTTTTCTCGGCGCACACGCATTTGATCATTTAAATCCAATTCCAAAATCATTCACCCCTATAAACACTACATGATTAATTATTTTATTTCCTGATACTTAATACCTTAAATTTAATAGTACCCACGGGAACATTTATTTCCACCACATCATCTATAATATGACCTAATAAAGCTTTTCCTACGGGAGATTCATTAGAAATTTTGTTTTTCGCCGGATCCGCCTCAACTGAACCAACAATAGTATATTCTAACTCCTCTCCAGAACTCATGTCCTTAATTCTTACGGTAGACCCTACAGAAACAGTTGCCACATCAACGTCATTGGCATCAATTACCCGAGCATTGCGTAACTTTTTTTCAAGAGCCATAATAGTACCTTCAATGAAGGCCTGCTCATTTTTGGCATCTTCATATTCGGAATTTTCGCTGATATCACCAAATTCAATAGCCTGCTTAATGCGGGCTGCAACTTCTCTACGGCGAACGCTTTTTAACTGTTCCAGTTCTTCTTCTAATTTTTTTAAGCCCTCAACCGTTAAAATAACTTCTTTATCTGACATGATTTCGCTCCCTTTAATGTTAAGCTATATTTTGTTTTATTATCATTATGACGTCATGCATATATTTATGCGCGATTTAAAACAATGTCTATAACTACCACAACAAGCACTACCAAATTATAGAAGTCTGGCAGTGCTTGCATGCAAATAATCATAGGTCTTTATCTTACAGGCTATTATATGCTCGGTGCTAAAAAATGTCAAGGGATAATTAGTTAGATATAATTTGGTGATTAACTTGACTGCTTGAGATTTTGTATCCTCAATGAGCGGATACGAAGAATTTTAGCTTCGTCTACCGGTCGTTCAAAACAACGAAAGCCGGCTAATTTAAATCCATGCTTTTCGGCAATTCTTCCAATTTTTTTTACTTGATCGATGGTTAAATCCCGCCCCAAAGTGTAAGACTCCCAAAGGTTTTCCAAAGCCAATAAAATCGTCTCCGCCATACAAGCAAGAGCCAGTTTAGGAGGATAACCAAAGTTAAAGTTAAAATTAACATCCCCGGGCAGTTCAATTAATCCTCCCTCAATTACTAAAATGTCATCCCTTTCTTTGGCAACTGCTTGTGACACACTCCTAGGCCGAGCCACATCGCATACCACAGCACCCGGTTTTAGTTTTCTCGGGTCAATAATCTCAGTAACGGCACTGGAGACAGCCAAAACAATATCAGCTTGCCCGATAATATTTTCAATTTTTGTAGTCGTCCTAACTGCCAGGCCGTCTTCATAAAGGATTTTTCCTGCTAGTTTTTCTAATTTTATTTCATCCCGGGCAACAAGTGTTAAATAACGACATTCTTTGGAAAGTATGCGTGAACAGATACTACCAATGGATCCGGTAGCTCCAATAATAGCGATCTCAGCCCTCTGCCAATCTATGCCCACCGTTTCAGCAGCCTTTTTCATTCCCTCTAAAGCCGTATAAACAGTATAACTATTACCGGTTGTAACCGGGATACTAAGGTTCCTCGCCACAGTAATCCCGGCATCCCCCACAACAGATGTCATGGCACCCAATCCTAAAACCTTTACGCCCAGTTTTTCCGCATATCTACCTGTTTGAATAATTTTATTTAAAACATATTTTTCAGGTAATTCCATCATCTGTCGGGAAGTCAAAGGGCAAGCCACAAAATATCCTTGTGTTTCTTTATATTTTGATGCCACCCCGGTAATATGGGAAACGTAAAGGGGCGGACAAAAGGACACTGCTTTCTCCAAGAGTCTTCTAGGCATTACTTTGGCATAGGGAAATTTACGATAAATATCAGTAATATCCAAAGGATGAATCATAAAAGCAAAGTCATTCAAAGGTTTCAACTCCTTCAACCAAAACTAATTCCAAACAAACGGGCAGTCACTTAAGGCCTGCCCCTGAATATGGTAAATTATGCCTCTTTTAGCTTCTGGAGAAATTCTATCCGGGGTTTAAAGTCAATCCGATCTAATAATTCTTCAAAATCAGCTCTTTTAAGCTCTTCAGGGCTTTTTTCCGCCAGAGTCACTAAAACACCTTCCATCACATTAGTTCCAAAGGAACGACCTTCCAGCTCAGGAGTGGTAGTAATTAAAAGATTAACTTTCCTTTGGCATAGTTCTTTCACATCTCCTGGGGTCACAGTATTTGTAATAATTGTTTTACCCTCCAGGCTTTTGGGCATATATTTTTTAATAAAATGATAGTCACCGGCAATAATTTCCGCATCTTGATAAAAATTCTCAAACTTTGGCGATGAACTTTCTTGCTTAGCACCGGTAGGATAGACAAATTTAATGGGTAAATTCACAATAATAGGTGCAACTATTCGCGCTACCCGGCTTAAGGCATTTAAGGAATGCAGAGGTATAGGTATGCCCAAGCCAAAAATTAAATCGCCAAAAACCAAGTCCGCACCTGCTTCACCTAATGCCTCTGCCATACCAAAACGATCCACAGCTGAAACCATTAAAACTTTTTTTCCTTTAAAGGAAAAATTCATTTTCGTCGAGAGATATTCAATTACCCGTCTTTCCAGCGTATTTTTTAAGCTGCTTCCATCAACTACCGGTGTATGGGAAGCACAGTTTTTCAATTTAAGAGATTCCCGAAAGGTATATCTTCTGCCCCCCGCATAAATATAAAGATCCGTACCCCCTAATCCGATAGCATTTACCTTGCCATCCAGGGAGGCAATAATCTCCATAGCTTTTTTTACATCACCATTAGTGCCAATTCGTTCAATAGAAAAATCTTCGCCTAAAATTTTCACCTTTACACTATGATTTCTTTTTGACGAACCTAATGATACACTGACAACCCGTTTCATAAACTTACCTCCTGAAATCCAGTCCCCTTCAATGTTTTAATTAGCTTTTGCACCTCTACCACATCTACAATTTTATCTTCTTCAATAGGTGATTGGCCGATTTCCAGACCTACAACCTCATTATTAAAAATTCCCTGAAATAATTTTATTCTTTTATTAGAACCCAGAACAATTAAGCAATCAAAGCTTTTTAACCTTGTTGTTAACTCCATCACCTTATTAAATAAATCCAGACCGCTGTCCTCTTGAACAAATGCCCATCTCTCCGCCTCAGACATAATTAGAGAGTACTCCACGCCTTCTTTTTTTAACATCATCCCAAGCTCTTCTTTATTTTTGATGGGAAAACCTATAACGGCAATGCGATGCCCTTTTCTTACCTCTCCCAATCCCTCCAGTCGAGATATAAAAGTCCTATCCAATGACATACGCCGGGCTGCTTCCTGCTGTGAGAGACCCTTTACCCTTAAGTCCAAAATTTTTTCAATCTGAGACCATAGTTTTTCTTTACTGATCACCTTGTCTCCAATGCGGATAAAATCCATTGAGTCTCACCCCATCTGAATCAAATAATAAAAAGGAAAAAAACTGTGCACAAAGGTGTGCACATATTAATATTACCAATCATTTCTTTTTTATGCAAGAAAAAACCCTGTCTAAAAAACAGGGTATTAGTTAGGTCAATAAAAAATATTAATTTTGATCCAGTAGGGAAACTAGCAATCGGTCAATATCTTCCTCACAAGTCAATTTATTAATCTCTGTCCTTACTCGGGCAGCATCTCTAATTCCCCTGATATACCAAGCGAGATGTTTCCTCATTTGTCTCACACCCTTAACCTCACCCTTCAACTCTATCACACGATGCAGATGTTTCCTGGCAATGGTTATTTTATCTCTCAAACCGGGAGATGAAAACTCTTCTTTTCCTTGAAACATTTCGACAGTGTTTCGGATTAGCCAAGGATTTCCCAACATCCCCCGGGCAATCATTACCCCGTCACAACCCGTGAACTTCATCATCTCCTCAGCATCCCTCTCCGTCCAGATGTCACCGTTACCAATCACGGGTATTTGGACAGACTTTTTTACCTCACGAATAATACTCCAATCAGCTTTCCCGGTATAAAACTGTTCTCGGGTACGTCCATGAACAGTTATAGCTGATGCACCCATACTTTCTGCAATCTTTGCCAATTCCACAGCGTTAACGGAGTTTTCATCCCATCCTTTGCGCATTTTAACGGTAACAGGTACCTTTACCGCTCGCACAACTTTGTCAATAATTTTTCCTGCCAAAGGAAGATCTCTCATCAGGGCAGAGCCCTCACCATTACGTACAATTTTAGGTGTGGGACAACCCATATTAATATCAATAACATGAGCACCCCGATTTTCCACAATCTTTGCTGCCTCCTCCATGACATCAGGCTCTGAACCAAATATTTGGACAGATATGGGATACCCTTCCCCTTCAATATCCAGAAGTTCCAGGGTATTTTTATTGGCATAAGTAAGAGCCTTATCGCTGACCATTTCCGTACAAACCAGGCCTGCTCCCATAGACTTCAAAATCTCACGGAATGCCTTATCAGTAATCCCGGCCATCGGTGCTGTTATGACAGGATTAGCCAACATTACGACGCCAATATTCACTTACATCATCACCACACAGTTACTTGTTTCTTTGATAAATAATTCTTAGCCCTTCCAATGTAAGCCAAGGATCCACCTTTTGAATCGTTTCCGACTCTTGAGAAATTAGTTCAGCCAGACCCCCTGTAGCTACCACATAGAGATCTTCCCCTAATTCCTTTTTCATCCTTTTGACAATCCCGTCTACCTGTCCGGCAAACCCGAAAATAATTCCTGCTTGCATCCCATTAACGGTATTCTTGGTAATGACATTTGGGGGTTTTACCAATTCAACCCGGGGCAGTTTAGCCGCCCGGACAAACAATGCTTCCGTTGAAATCCCAATTCCGGGAGCAATTGCCCCTCCAATATATTCCCCCTGGGAAGTCACAACATCAAAGGTTGTGGCGGTTCCAAAATCAACAATAATTAACGGACCGCCATAAGTTTCATAAGCACCAACTGCATTAACAATTCTATCTGCCCCAATTTCTTTAGGATTATCAAACTTTATCGGCATACCGCTCTTGATCCCGGGGCCCACAATTAAAGGGGTTATCCCAAAATAACTTGAAGACATTTCTTCCAAGGATGTCATCAGCGGAGGAACAACAGAAGCAATCGCAATCGCGGTAATATCACTAAACTTATGTCCACGAAAGTCAAAAAGATTCTTTAAAAGAATTCCATATTCATCTGCTGTTTTTTGCCGATCAGTAGAAACACGCCACTGTGAAATCAAGGACTTATCTCTATAAATACCTAATACAATGTGAGTATTTCCGGCATCAATTGCTAAAAGCATTATAAATCACCAACTCTCTCATTCAAAAATAACTCCGTTATCAGCATTCCCGATTGATTTAAAGGATAAACAGAGTTCTTAGCGTCAGATGGAGTTTTTACTCCACCTGACGGTTAGAAATCGTTATCCAGGAGCTGTACAGTTCTTATCTACCTCTTAAAAAAAGAGGGAGTTTTAGAACTGTTAGATATCGGGATAAACAAATCAGACAAACATTCTCAGCAGTGCCATAGTGCCCATTCCGGCAGCTAAGGAGTACACTAAGCTTTTGGTTTTAGCTGCCACTATTATGGTTGGTATTGCACTAAGCAAATTTAAATTTGATATAGAAAAATATATAGTTTGACCCCCTCCTTTTAACAGTTCCGGCAAGACAATAGCTGCCATAGTTGCCACCGGAACAAAGGAAAGCCAGTCCTCTATCACTTTAGGCAGAGCAAGCTTATTTAAAAATAACGCAGGTAAAAAACGGATGAGAAAATTGGTTCCCCCTAATACCATAATTAAGAAAATTATCCGAGTATCCATTTATTTTAACACCACCCCTACCGTTGCCGCGAAAATTGTTGCTAAAAAGATATTGGCATTAGAAAAACCAAAATGGATTAAAACTAAAGAAACTATGCCGGCAATAATTCCGCAATATACCGCTCTAATATTAGCTGCCGTCATAAAAAATAGTGCAATAAACATAGCCGGCAAGGCAAAATCAAGACCCAGGCTATCCAAATTAGGAATAAAATTACCTGCCACAGCACCTAAAACAGTGCTGGTAATCCATACAAGATGAGAAGTAATATTAAGAGATAACCAAAACCTTGCACTAACAATATTTTCTCGAAAGTGGGCTGTGGCAACAACAAAGGTTTCATCAACAAGTCCCTGGCAGATTATGGCCGTAAGCCAGGGGGGCATTTTTTTTACATATTGGGATAGGGTAGCACTGAATAATAAATACCTGGAATTTACCAAAAGTATCGTAGAAATAATTGCCCAAAAACTTGCCCCGGCACTAATTAAAGCTACGGCAACAAATTGACCGGAACCCGAAAAAATAAATAAAGACATTAGCCCAACTTGAGCGGCGGTTAGACCGGCATTTTCTGCAATGACTCCGAAGGCCAGTCCCAAAGGAAAATAACCCATGCCAATGGGTAGTGCTTTTTTTATCCCTAACTTAACCTGGTTGACTAGCAAGAACATTTCCTCCAAACATATTTTTTGTTCGTTGTCAATTATAGCATAAAACTACCGGCTAGGAATCCCTTTTCCTAAACTATTCCTAGAGTTAAACAATAATGGTCATGAACATCAGCATCAGTCTCGTCTGAGCATTGGAAACAACCGGAATAATCATGAATCTCTTTCAGGAAATACAAAAAGAATGGCTTTTCTTATTCTGCTCCCCAGATAGGCCCCCATTATAACCTTAGCAAATTCAAAAACTAAGTATGGCAGTACACCCATGGTAACTGCCTCTGTTAAACTTAGGTCCAAAACAAACTTTAATTGGATTACCCCCAGGGTATAAACCACGACCAAACCTAAAGTTATTGCTCCAAAGCTTCTGAGGAAAGTAATATGCTCAGATTCTTCTAAGACTTTACCAATGATATAGACAGCCGGAATAAAACCAATGATGTATCCCCCGGTAGGCCCAACTAAAGCAGGCAGACCGGATTTTCCCTGGGAAAAAACAGGCAAACCAAACAACCCAATTAAAACATAGATAGCAAGAGCCAGGGTACCCTTACGGCTACCCAAAACAGCCCCGGTAAGAAAAACTGCAAAGGTTTGTAATGTGATGGGCACTGGAGAAAAAGGGAGAGGAATGGAAACCTGGGATAGAACGGCTGTTAAGGCAGAAAACATAGCCACAATTGTCATATCTTTAATTTTCATGTTTTTTCACCTCTCCTCGTAAACTTACATCGCCGGCTACAATTTTATGAATGATGCCTGCGCGATCTTCCACCAAAAGCAGTCCCTCATCATCAATATCTACCATTCTTCCCTGAATGGTATCCTTCAAAGTATGAACAGTAATCTCCTGCCCTAAATTAACAGAGTAATCCTTCCAGTGAGATTTAATCCGGCTAAATCCGTGATGCAAAAATTCCTGATAATTTTCCTCCCAATTATTTAAAATAGCGGCAGCTATTTTAGCCCGATTCATAGTATTGCCGGTTTCTAATTTCAATGATGTTGCAATATCTCGGATATCGTCAGGGAATTCACAGTCGTTAACATTAATCCCCAAACCCACAATAATATAATGGATCTGATCCATATCCGCTTTTATTTCCGTTAAGATGCCGCATAGCTTTTTCCCATGAAGCAGGATATCATTGGGCCACTTAATTCCTGGTTTTAGACCTGTCTCCTGCCATATGGCATGGGCTGCCGATACCGCCGTCAACAAGGTTATTTTAGGAGCATCCATCGGAGGAATCTCCGGTCTCACAATAAGAGACATCCAAATACCCGTACCATAGGGGGAATGCCACTCCCGGCCTAATCGGCCTTTGCCTTCCGTCTGCATTTCCCCTACTACCAGGGTTCCTTCTTTAAAACCTTTCTCTGCTATTTCTTTCGCTGATATGTTTGTAGAATTAACGGATTGATAATAAAAGATAACTTGCCCGACTTTTATTGTATTAAGGTGTTCTTTGATTTCTTCCGGATAAAGTCGGTCAGGTATTTTAAGCAACCGATATCCAAGCTTGGTTTGAGATTCAATGATATATCCATCATTTTTTAAATTACGGATATGTTTCCAAACTGCAGTTCGCGAGACCCCTAAAACGCTGCTAATCTCCTCTCCGGATAAATAGTCGGTACTATTTTTTAAAAGCTTTAAAATTGCATTTTTCACATTGTTAACCCCCTAATAGCCTATGGTTGACATTATGACCATAAAAAATTATAAAGTCAAGATATATGTTCAAAGCTTATGGATCCTCATCCCACTTGTTTCCGTCTCCTGCACCGAACTTTAATTTCCATATTTCTCGCGCAATCAAAGCTAAAAAGAGCAAACTTCCCCAGGCAATAAAGGTTTTAATAATTGAAGCCAATTCCGCATTAACGGACAAAGACAAGAGAAGAAAAATCAGGCAAAAAGCAAAGAGCATTAATCCCTTCACCTAAAACCGCTCCCAAAAAATCAGTTTCTAGTATTATTTATGAGGAAGAGCTTGCCTAAAAGAACAAAAAGCCAGAAACTTTATCAGAGATAAAGTGAACACAGTCATACCAACGAAAAGAAAAGAAAGCCCCATACCTAGAAAACCGCTTAACACACCAAAAACAAAGGAGGCAACGCCATTACTCAAATCAACAACGTTTTCCTGCAGGGCCAAAACGGTTCCTCTGTTATCCTTGTTCGTAACTTCTACCAGCCAGGCAGCTAAAGATGGCATCGCCCCGGAATAACCCAATCCGGCAGTAATACTGCTTAAGTAAAATATTACCGGCGTCTGAGGAAGAAAAAATAAACTGCCTGCCCCGATCCCTAAAAACATGATAGCCGGCCAAACAACAACAGGTCTGCCCCAGCGATCTGATAGGTATCCGGAGGTAAGGTTACCCACTATGGCAACAATGCTGAAACAGGTAAAATAAAGCCCTGGATTGACAATTTCGGTAGTTTGCGTGACGAATAAAACAACAAAAGTTAAAAGCAACCCATAAACTAAGGATACCAAGGCAATACCATATAGCGCAGGATAAGCAGCTTTCTCTTTTAAAACCGTACCAAACATCTGAAAAGGACCGGATTCTTTGAGATCATCAGGCCTATGATGAGGTTCTTTTATCAAAGCGAGCAAAATTAAAGACAGCATTCCGATAAAAAAGCTGACCACAAACCAGACCTGAAAACTATAGGAATTTATAATGGCCATGGCTAAAGTAGGACCGGTTAAAAGGCCGACGGAAAAAGTAATGCGAAAAATTCCGATATATACTCCTACCCGGTTAGGGGGAGCTAAGTCTACCGCTAAGGCTCCTCCGCTGGAGAAAATTGTTGCCAGGCCCACGGCATGATAAATCCTAACCAAAGCCACGAACCAAACACTCTTACATATTATGAACAATAAGGAAGAAGTAGCAAAGACAAAGGCACTAATCATTAAAGGAATCTTTCTTCCCTTCTTGTCAGTTAATGGGCCAAAATAAAAGCGAAAAAGTACTCCCGCCAAAAAATACAAAATCATTTGCAGACCGGTATCAAATTCTGTCCCACCGAGTTCGTAAACATATAAAGGGAGTACCGTTATGGCCGGAAAAAAACAGATGAAGGCAAAAATTGCTCCCCATAAAAAAAGAAATACATTCAGATGCTGCTTTTTCACATATCCAACCTTCCTTAAATTACACTATCATTGTCTAATTCTCCATCCCTTAGTGTTACCCTTCCGAATACTTAAATTATTTTAGGTACCCGGTCAGGTTGCTTTAGTGCCAGGTTAGATAGGATCCTTTCTCGTAAGGTCATTCGGTATCCCCTTATTTATTTATATGTAGCTTATTTGTTTAACTATCTTCCGCAACCTTCTTAATAGCTGTAATAATTTTGTTATAGCCTGTACATCTACATAAATTCCCGGCGATTGCCTCATTTATTTCTTTTTCCGAGGGATGAGGATTTTTCATCAGTAATGCTTTAGCTGACATCAGCATTCCAGGGGTGCAATACCCACACTGCACCGCCCCATGTTCCATAAAGGATTTTTGTAAGGGATCAAGTTCGCCGTTTTGAGCCAGTCCTTCAACGGTTAGGATCTCCTTATCTCTCACCTGGCAGGCCAGAACTAGACAAGAATTAACCGCTTGCCCATCTAAAATTACAGTACACGCCCCACATTCCCCTTCACCGCATCCTTCTTTCGTGCCTGTCAGATTCAAATCATCTCTTAAAACATCAACCAACCGTTTCTTCGGATCTACGTCAAGCTTATGTAATTTCCCGTTAACATGAAATGAAATCTGCATGTCTTGTCACCTCTTACAAAATAAAGTATCATGAGTATCCAAAGCTAAATATTTACTTGTTTTAAAGCAGTCATGATTTTTTTCGGGGTTAGAGGAAGAATAGATAAATTTGTACCCAACGCATTATTGACCGCATTTACCACAGCAGCAGCAACCGGAACTACCGCTACTTCACCTATACTCTTTGCCCCAAATGGGCCGTCATCCCCTCCCCGTTCCAATAAAAGCACCTGCACCTTTGGCATATCTGGAGCATTGATTACATGGTAGTTTTTGAAACTGTCATTGATTACACGTCCCTGAGGGTTTACATTGACTTCTTCACATAAGGCATAACCAATACCCATTTGAACAGCTCCCTGCAGTTGACCTTCACACATACTGCGGTTAATTACCCGTCCCACATCATGCACAGCCAAATAATCGGTGACTTTTACCAATCCGGTTTCCGTATCCACCTTTACCTCCGCAAAATGTGCCCCATATGCGCCGGGATTAGAAACACCATTGTGGGTTTCAGTAGCTATAATATCTACATGATATTTACTTTTGGAAATGAGTCCAATCTCCTTAAAGCTAATTTTTTGGTTTTTGTCTTTCACATAATAAACTTCGCCGTTTTTAACCTTTAAGTATTCTTTTGGCTGTTGCAAGGCCAGAGCGGCTACATATAAAATCTGATCTTTTATTTTGTTTGCCACTTTTAGGGTACAAGCCCCGCAGACATATGTCACCCTGCTGCCGTATGAGCCAAAATCATAAGGACTCCTTTCCGTATCAGCTTCCAAGACAAGAATCTGTTCGGGGTCAACACTGAGAGACTCCGCGGCAATAACTCTTATACTCTGAACCGACCCGCATCCCAGATCCTGTACGGCTGTATTTAATACAAATGTTCCGTCCTCATTCATTTTTAACGTCATGGTACTGAATTCGGGACCCCCGCCAAACATACTTGTTTTATGGGACCCGCAGGCAAAACCAACACCGGTGCGATATCGTCCTGCTTCTTTTGGTGCGTGATATCTTTCTGCCCAAGCGAACTTTGCCGCACCTTTCTCCAAGCAATCAATAATTCCGGCATTACCTAAGGATATTTGGGTAACTGCATCAATATCAAAAGGATGCACTAAATTTTTTAATCGAAATGTAACTGGATCCAGCTTTAACCTTTTAGCAATTTGATCCATATGCACTTCAACTGCAGTAATAAATTCGGGAGATCCCCACCCTCTCATAGCTCCGGAAACAGGACAGTTGGTATAAACAGATTTGGCCCGGTATTTGATTTGAGGGATTCTATATAATTTGGTAATCTTCCCCATCAGACCGCCAATGTAATCCATGGCATTGGTTGCATAACCCCCCGCATCAAGCACCGCATCAATCTCACAGCGGTACAGCTTTCCATCAGGAGAACATTTTGTTTTTAACCTGGTTTCCACCATCGGCCTAGTCATAGTTGAGATAATACATTCTTTTCGGTTTAGCCTGAGCATTACCGTAGAATGGGTTTCTTTGGCCAAAAAGGCGGCAAGGGGCTCTAATATCGCCTCTTGCTTACCTCCAAAAGATCCCCCCACAGGAGTTTTAATCACCCTGACCTTGTTGTAATTCAGTCCCAAAAAATCTGCCACCACAGTTCTGACTCCAAAAGCCCCCTGGCAAGATGACCAGATGGTAATCCCTCCGGAGATATCATGACGGGCTACACAAACGTGGGTTTCCATTGTCGCATGATGGACACGGGGAGTACGCACAATGCTTTCCACGGAGATTTCATTTTCTATACATTCATCCGCATCTTTACCTTCATTGCCAATGTTATAACCATATTCATGAATTAAATTTCCGGTTTCATGTATTTTTATTTCGGTGGTTAAAGCATCAGATAAATCTGTAACTGCCGGAAATTCTTCATATGTAACATCAATTAATCCTATTGCTTCATGAGCAATGTCTTCACTTTGGGCTACGACCACGGCTACCCAATCACCATAGTATCTAACCTTTTGGGAAAATAAAACTTGGTCTTCCGGGCAGTTTTCCTGTTCGGGCAAAAGTCTGTAACGATTATAGGGAGTGCTCGGCGAATTCTTATAGGTAAAAACTTTAACTACCCCGGGAAGTTCTTCTGCTTTCCGGGTATCTATGTCTTTAATCATCCCATGGGCAATAGGGCTAAGTAATAATTTTGCATACAACATGTGGGGAAATTTTATGTCACCGGCATAAACTAATTCCCCTGTTACTTTGGCTAAAGCATCATGAATCGGGTAACTCTTGCCCACATAATTAAACTGTCCCCTCACTGGTTTATACCTCCGTTTATTCTGGTTTTCTATACCCGCATATTCCTGCCAACTAAGGCAATCGCATTTATCTCTATCATAATACCATTAATCAAATTACAGCCCACTGTTGTACGCGCCGGTTTGGGATCGGGAAAATATTTGGCATATACCTCATTGAACCGGGAAAAATCATTTAAATCCCGAAGATACACCTGGACTTGTACAACATCCTCCGGCTTAGCACCTGCTTCCGCCAAAACAGCCAAAAGATTCTCTACCGTAAATTGGGTTTGTTCTTCGATTGTCTTCCCCTTAATTTCGTGGGTTATTGAGTCTTCAGGTCCTTGACCGGATACAAAAACCCAATCTCCGACCTTCACAGCAGGTGAATACGCACCTATAGGATGGGGTGCCTTTGATGAGTAAATCGCCTGTTTCATAGACAATTTCCTTTCTCTACTGTTTTTTCTTGCTTTTTAATTATAATTTTTCCGCTGTCTGCATCTAAAAAAAGATAATCTCCGTTTTCCACCTTTCGGTAGAACTCATCTTCTACCCGATCCACCAAAGGAATCTCCATAATAATAGCACTAGTAACTAAAATAGTATCCGGACGTTGAATAATCATCCCTTTGGGAGCATTATTTCGGGTTAATAATTGATACAATCCATCAACTTGCACAGAAGAACTTCCTTTACCGGCAGGGAAAACTAAAATCTTACCGGCCACACTCTGCCCTTCCAAATCATGTCCTTCTTCTATAACCTGACCTGTTTCCGGGTCACAAAGATAAAACAAAATTTCATCTTGGGAAATCAAAACCGGACCTTCAACTTTGCCCTCCGAAATTTTATGACAGAAAAAGGTGCACTTTGCTTCGTTCATAATACTTCCCCCTTCAATGCCGCATCCACACAAGTTCTGAGATCTCTGATCACAAATTCAAGTCCTCTCCTTTTGGTATAGTAAGCACATTTGGGCGAATCAGTCACTCCCACTTTCCCCTTTAGGTGATGCCAGCAAGGTTGGTCAATACAAGTATTGTCCAAAATATGACCTCCGGAGTTTTCAATAATCTCCTTTAGTCCTGTGCGAGCGGCCAACTCTTTCGTCAGGCTGGAGGTAAGAATCCACATCTCTGCAGCCAGTTTTTTCCCCTTTACCATTTGTGCGATTTCCCTTACCTGGTTGATAGTAAAGTGAGGGCAGCCAAACATAGCAAAAGAGATCTTGCCCTTAGGACGAGAAATATTTTTCTGTACTTCGGCTAAATCTTTATTTGTTATAACGACCGTCCGAACCGGTTTTTTACCACCGAAGGCTGCTTCTATTGTCAAAGCTTCGGGAGTTACCCCTACAATATGATAAATAGCATAAGCACCAATGGTGTTAAGTTGTGCCCCTAAATTAATTAAGGCTTCCTGAGAAGGATTAGTCGGTAGTCCTACAAAAACCGGTACTCCAGGACCAATTTTTTTCCCACAATACCCCAGTAACTGATAATCAAAATCATCTTTAATATCTGCTTGAACATCGACCAGAATATTTCCCTGTCTGTTTTCATTCAATAAGTACCCATATTCAGGAACTCGCCCTGTTATAGCCGCACAGAGGGAACTTTGCACAGATTCCCGGTTCGTCCTAGCCCCAATTACAGAATTCACATAGGCAGTAACACTGGTCTCTGAAAAAGAAATGATTTCTCCAAAGCGTGGTACATTTGCCTCCAAATAAGGGGTACAAGAGAAGGTAAGGGTAGCACCGATCTCTCGATAAGCATTGCGGGTTCTTTCCATCAATTCTTCATCTTGAGCGGATACGGATAAATGTTCCCGGCAAAACTCTATGTTAAAACCAGGATTAACCGTGGGAGCAATTCTGCAATGTGCACCGGCTTTCAGTAATTTTTCTACAAACCAGAGATCCGCTTCCTGGTTGCTTAAAGCTACATGAACCTTACTGATTTCCACCATACGTTTAGCATCAAAACACTCTCCCACGGCAACCAGGATTTTCATGGCCAAGGCTGCCCCTGCCCCATATTTCCCGGCTAACATGTCTTTTTCTTCGTCTGTTAAATACATTAATTACACCTCTCTTAGCATAGACATGATTACAATAGTATGCAAAATACATACCAATATCCAAAATGCCGACAATTCAAGGTTTAGATATCCTTTTTCTAACCTAATATGCAAACTTTTTTTGCGCCAATTTGTTGCTTTTTTTATACTCAAGCTGGCTGGCCAAACTGTTCATGCAAGTTTTTTTTGCTTGCCAAACTATATTATCAGCAAACATAGGGCTTCAAGCCTTGCAAATTTTTTTTGCACGCTAATATATTTTGCGTATTTTTTTATTGATTTTTTATTTAAAATAATATTATCAGGGATAGTGTTTATTTACCTTTGATAAGGAAACAGTTAATGGAAAATTACTTTTATTTTTCAGTGTTAGCATTAATGAAATTTTTTCATGTATTATAGATAGTGTGACTAGTGGACACTTTGTTTGGCATGTAATTTGCAAACACTAAATTATTAATAGTCATCAAAGAGGAGGATAAAAATGAACCCTGTTGAAATATGTACTCCTAACAATATCAATGAACTGATCACAGCTCTTAGTCAGGCAACACCCCATAGCAAGGTCTTGGCCGGAGGAACAGATCTTATAATTTCTCTGCATGAAAGAAAAATTAAGCCGGATTTAATCATTGAACTTTCTAAAGTAAAAGAACTTGCTTTTATCAGACAAGAAAATGAATTCATTTCCATTGGGGCTTTAACAACGTTCACAGAGATAAAAGAAAACGACTTAATCCTCAAGTACTTTCCATGTCTGGCAGAGGCCGCAGCCCGGGTTGGATCCGTCCAAATTCGCAACAGAGCAACAATAGGAGGAAATATTGCCAATGCGTCACCTGCCGGGGACTCATTGCCGGTACTGTCTATGTTAAATGCACAGATATCCATAATTAATCCCCATGGTTCGATTAAAGAATGTACCATTGATGAAATTCTAATGGCACCGCGAAAAACAAATTTAAGTTACAATGAGGCCATTGTCAGCATTAAGATTCCGATTCCTCATCCGTCTTTTCGCAGTGCTTTTGTTAAATTAGGCACCAGAACTACAGTAACAATTGCCATGATCAATATGGCTATGGGTATTAATTTTGATGAGCAAACGCAGAAAATAACCGATGCTTCCCTGGTTTTGGGAGCAATTTCTCCAACAACATTACGAGTTCCGGAAATTGAGAAAATCTTTATTGACCGTACACTGGATCACAGCCTATTAACTGAGTTTTCTCAGATGCTTTCCCAGCTAATAGAAAAAACGGCACCGATAGAATTTGAAATGGAATACAAAAAAGATGCTGTCAAGGGAGTGTCGTCGGACCTTTTACACAAACTACTGCCGGAAATATTTTAACTATTTGCTGTTTTAATCTTTATACCTAACTTTCGCATACGGTATTGCATGTTCTGCCGGGAAATTCCTAAAGCTGCTGCTGCCTTGGTAATATTGCCCTGATACCTTCTTAAAGTTTCTTGAATTGCTTGGCTTTCTACTTCAGTCAATATATGAGAAAGTGTCCCACGCTCCCTGGGTGTAATATCCTGTACCCCCAGATCCTGTTGAGTAAGTTTCATTTTGAGATATTGTGGCAGATGGTTGGTTTTTATAATTTGCTCTTCCTCTAACATCGTGATCGCACTTTCAATAACATGTTCTAATTCTCTGACATTTCCTGGCCATTGATATTTCATTAAAAAACTTTTCATGTCCGAAGAAATCCTGATACTTCTTCGACCATAGATTTTTTGAAACTTTTTCAAAAATAATCCACTAATATTTCTATATCCTCTTCTCGTTCCCGTAAAGGAGGTACATACAAAGAAATTACGGCAATCCTGTAAAATAAATCCTTCCGCAATTCTCCCCCGGCTAATGCATTCCCATGGATCAACATTAATGGAACTGATAATCCGGCAATAAATCGGGATATCAGTCTTACCCCCTAAGCGGCGGACATACTTTTCTTGGAGCACCCGCAAAAGTTTAGCTTGCAGAGTTGGACTCATAGAGTTTATTTCATCAAGAAAAAGGGTTCCTTTTCCCGCTTGTTCAAACAGCCCGGGATTATCCACAGCTCCGGTAAATGCTCCTTTTGTAGTTCCGAAAAGAGAACTTTCTAATAGTGTCTCAGGAATCGCTGCACAATTAATCGCGATAAAAGGTTCCATATTATAGCTACTATAATTATGTATTCCTTGCACCAAAAGTTCCTTCCCTGTCCCCGTTTCACCATATACTAAGACAGAGCAGTCAGATACAGCTGCTTTTTTAGCTGATATAATTAATTGTTCTATTTTGGGACTGCGATAAATTATTGACTCAAGTGTATATCTGGTGCCATTTTTTCTATCTGTACCCATTTCGGAACCTATTTGACCTTGCAATTGAATCGTCTTTTCTAACAACTCTTTAATTTGAGTGACATTCCGGCAAATCGAATACACACACATTAATTTGCCATCTTTAAAAAAGGGTATCGTATTTGCCATAATGTCTATTTTCTTTCCATGTTTAGGAATAATATGTTTATGCTTTTCCAACATTGGTTCCCCTGATTTTGTTACAAGGATATGATCACTTTCTTGTTCCGTTACATCATAAACATCCATCAAATGTTTGCCGATAACCTCTTTTTTTGATAAGTTCTCCCATTTAGCTAATTCATTATTATAATAAATAATTTTTTTATTAGGATCCGTGACCAAAATCCCTTCATTAACTGAATCAAAAATTGTTTCCAACAGCTTTATATAATCTCGGCTATTCATCTAACCATCCCCTTACCCTCTGTCATATTTAATGTAAATACTTCGTAATAAATACTTCTTTTTCCAGGTTAAATATTCCTTCTTTAAAAATCTCAGTTATTTGTAAATCAACGACTTCTTCTATTAACTTATTTGTCAGAATATTTGGCCTTGTCCAGCAAATAAAAAACCTTCCCACCCGGGAAGGTATAGAAATCCATCATTCGTTTATAACGAGGCATTTGATGTACCCCGCCTCTATAGGTACGGATACCTATTAGATTCTCAGACGGCGAATATTTCTTCCGCCTGATATGTTGCTGAACATTATTACCATTGACTGGGTTTTAGTACAAGAGTAACCCGACCATGGTCAGGGCAATCCTCAAGGAGTTTTTTTACCTGGCCTAATTGAGGAATATTTAGGTTAGGGTTTATTTCGATTAAAGGTACCAGGACAAAACGTCTTAAATGCAATTGAGAATGGGGGAGAATTAAACTTGATTCGATCCTTGTTTCTTCATTAAAAAGCAGAATATCTATATCAATGGTCCTTGGCCCCCAATGGATTACTCTTTCTCTGCCTAATCTATTTTCGATATCCTGGGTAATGTTCAGGAGGTGATTTGGGGTAAGTCTTGTTTCTATCTCCACTACCCCATTCAAGAAAAAATCCTGCTCTCGATAACCAACGGGATCAGTTTCATATAAAGAGGATTTGCCTGTTACCTTAATTAATGGTGTCTCAGCAAGATGTTTTAGGGCCTTTCTTAAATATGCCAATTTATCCCCCATATTACTGCCCATACTTAAGTATGCAACATTACCTTTCATCTTTTTTCTCCCGCTCAATTTCTACCCGAGCAGCCAGACTTCCCCCAGGAAGTGGTGCCATTGGCTTATCTACAATAACCTTTACTTTACAAATTTTATACTTTTCCCAAAAGCATCATCCCAATGGCGTGTGCCAATGCTTCAATTAAATCGAAACTTTCCTCCTCCGCAATCTTCCTTATTTCCTGATAAACTTCGGCATAGTTAACCGTCTTAGTTAGGTCGTCCGTCACACCTGCCGGAAATAAATCAAGGTACATTTCCACGCTAATAATAAAAGGCTGCCCTACCCGTTTTTCTTCTTTTAAAACCCCATGGTAACCATAAAATTCCATCCCTGGTAACACTATTTTATCCAAGACCATGTGCCCCCTTAATTTGTGGCTCTCAAACAGTTCTAAGATTCCTTTTTTATAGAAGGATTTCCCGCTTCTTTCAAATCTCTTGCTATCATCTCCAAGGTTTGAGCTCGGTCTGCCTCAACTGTATGCAAATGAACTCCCTCTGTCAACACAGAAAGAGGATGAGCATTAGCCTTTTTTAGGTTTTTCATAAAGTCTTCAACATCTCGCCTGGAAGAAAAGCATCAGCATTCCTTTTAATTCCCCATATAAAGGATGCTCCACAACCACATCCAGCACTTTGGCACCATTATCGACAAAAATATTTAATTCTCTTTCTAACCTCCTCAAAATTATGTTTAACAGCAAAGGTCCTGAGAATTCGCGTACTCATTAAAGCAGTCGCCAACATATAACCTTGGGGAGTCGCTAAAATTTCCAGTCCGGCAGCTCTAAGAAGGGCAATATCCTGGACAATAATCTGGCGGCTGACCTTAAACCTAGCGGCGAGTTCACTTCCTGTTATGGGACTGTCAGCGTTAGTCAAGATTTCTTTAATCAGTTCCCTCCTTTCGGAAGCATCCATCCTCATCACCTATCCTTCCTTTGTTTAAGAGAATCGTACCATGGCATCAGTCATCTTCGCGACGCGCGCAATTTCTTTTACATCATGTACCCTTACAATATCTACTCCTTTGGTGATACCAAAAGACGACGGTGGCTGCAGTACCTTCCAGCCGATCCCTCACAGGTAAATCCAGGATTTCTCCTATCATTCTTTTTCGTGACGTTCCTAAAAGCACAGCCTTCCCCAATGATTTAAATTCCTCCAGTCGGTTCATTACCTCCAGATTCTGTTTTAGGTCTTTACCAAATCCGATACCAGGGTCAACAATAATCTTTTCCCGGGCTAACACCGGCTGTTTCGGCAATTTCGATGCTTTTCCTTAGAAATTGCAGGATATCACCCATAAGGTTCTTGTATTTGGTACCATTTTGATTATGCATCAAAATTACCGGGCAGTCATACTCTGCAGCTACATTAGCCAACGCCGGTTCCATTTGAAATCCCCACACGTCATTGATCAAAGATGCGCCAGCCTCCATTGCTCTTCTGCCTACCTCAGCTTTGTAAGTATCAATGGAAATGGGTACTTTAATCTTTTTCGCCAATGCCTCTACTATTGGAATCACCCGGTTCAGTTCTTCCTCAGCATTTACCGGCTGATGTCCAGGCCGGGTAGATTCCCCCGCCCACATCAATAATATCTGCTCCTTGATCCACCATCTGATAAGCGTGTTCTAAAGCAAGATCCAATTGATTAAATTTTCCCCCATCCGAAAAGGAATCCGGAGTTATATTTAAAATACCCATGACTAAGGTTCTCTCGCCCAAGATCAGAGGCCCGTTTCTACATTCCATTACCCGTAAATTATCATTGGTTATATTACTAATCAATGTTTCCAATTCCTGAGCCACAAATGGGCTAATTTAAAAGGCTGTCCTTTTAGATTTGAGATCAGTTTTTTATACTGCTTCAGTGTCCCCATTAAAAGAACAGAAAGACCTCTCTGCTTTATGTACAATAACATCCGGTGGACGGGAACATTCTCCACCCTTAGATAACATTTCTTGCTTCAAAATCTGTGCGGCCGGATCTGAAACATTATCTACCATCACCGTAAAAAATAAAGACTTAGCTTGCATTAACTTAAGACCCTCGGATGTGGTTCCGGTTTCGGCAGAAATTTCTGCGCTTTTTGAAAATTATTAATAGAAACAGCTCGTACATTAAATTCCATGACGTTTCACCCTTCTATAGAATTGTACAACCTATACAAAATCATTTCCCTGGTTTCCATGCTATCCAGCTTATGACATTTATCTCTGGCAACGCATTTTTGACAATTACGGGACAGCTTGTCCGCTCGGTATAAAAGCTTTCCGGCACCTTCGCGCATCAGGTTTTCTATGGGCACGAATTGCCTCTAAAGCAATGCGGATTTCGTCAGGCTTAAAACCGGCATCTTGTAAAATGGGTTTAGCCAAAATTGCTCCTTCTTCCGCATGATCTAGGGACTGATCCAAATACTGCTCCAGCGGCCGATATCATGAAGAAGTGCAGTTGCATAAATCAATTCCTTGGTCTGATCCACACTCATATTTTTTAAATCCGACGAAATACCGTCCTGATATTTTTCCAAAAACAATATGTAATATATCCGGGCGACATCCAAAGCATGCTGCATTTGGTGACAACAGAATTCCCTGTTAATTTCCTGCTGTTCATTCAACTTAAGATAAGTATCAAAATCCGGATGAGATAAAATTGCCTGTACCCGTTTTCATAGACCAGTCCCCCTTTAATTGGAATAATTATAACGCATTTATGTAAATTTTTCGATTGTAGAAAATTTTCTTACCTTAGTGTGTATCAACGAGGCAAAAAATTTGCTCACCGAATAAAAATCTGAAAGATAGCTGCCGGCTATATAGGTGGAGGGCATCTTACGCTCGTTATAATATAAGCGGAGGTATTAAGTAAATATTAGATGTAAAATAAGGAACGCATTATTATGCGTTCCAACAGGTTAAAAATAAATTTTCATTTCCCTTTCGGCACTGGCTATAGAATCTGCCCCATGAATATGTGTTTTGGCTGATATTTGTGGCAAAACATCCCTCTAATGGAACCAGGGTCGCTTCCATGGGATTAGTAGCCCCGATGATACTCTTGCCGCCTGTACGGCATTATTACCTTCCCAGACCATCGCCACAACAGGCCCGGGACATAATATAGTTAACCCAATTCCTCAAAAAATGGCTTTCCCTCATGCTCCCGGTAATGCTCATAAGCCATTTCTTTGGTCACATGGAGCATCTTTAAGGCCGATAATTTCAGTCCCTTTTTTCAAAACGAGAGATAATTTCTCCTACTCAAAATTCGTACGTACCCCGTCGGGTTTGATCATAACAAAGGTTTGTTCCACCAAGTTCCCTCCTCATGCCGAAGGTGAAATTAATAACGGGCAGAATCTCCCCGCTGGTAATACTATTTCCGGAAGAATCTGGCTTATCCGGACCGTCAAAAGTTTTCATCAACTGGGCGAATTCATCTGCTTCCAATGTTTCCTTTTCCATGAGGGTTTTTGCTACTGCATGTAACCGATCCATATTCTTTTCCAGCATGGTTTTGGCTTTATTATAAGCCTCATCAATCATACGACGCGCCTCTTTATCAATGGAAAAAGCAATGGCTTCAGAATAATTCCGCTCTTGAGAAATATCCCGACCTAAAAAGACTTGTTCCTGTCTTCGGCCAAAGGTCAACGGCCCAAGCTCCTCAGACATCCCGTACTGAGTAATCATCTTACGTACTATTTCTGTAGCTCTTTCCAAGTCGTTCTGTGCTCCGGTACTAACTTCCTTTAACACCAAAGCCTCCGCCATCCTGCCCCCCAGCAGCATGACAATTTGATCTAGCATCTGAGATTTTGTCACATAAATTACGATCTTCTTTAGGTAGGAGCAGGGTGTAACCTCCAGCCCTTCCTCGAGGAATAATGGATACTTTATGGAGAGGATCGGTATTAGGTAAGAGATAAGCAATTACCGCATGCCCTGCCTCATGGTAAGCAACTAGTTTACGCTCATAGTCGCTAATAACACGGGACTTCTTCTCCGGACCGGCAATCACTCTTTCAACAGCATCTTCCATTTCATCCATATTAACTTCTTTTTTATTCCGGCGCGCAGCGAGTAGTGCTGCCTCATTTACAAGATTGGCTAAATCCGCTCCGGTAAAACCGGTGTCCGTCTGGCCAGAACTTCAATATCGATATCATTGCCTAACGGCTTCCCTTAATATGCACCTTAAGGATTTCCCTTCCGGCCTAAAATATCCGGTACATTTACCGTAATCTGCCGATCAAATCGTCGGGACGAAGTAGGGCGGGATCTAAAATATCCGGTCTGTTGGTGGCAGCTACTACAATAATTCCCTCATTAGGGGCAAATCCATCCATTTCCACTAAAAGCTGGTTCAGAGTTTGTTCTCTTTCATCATGGCCTCCCCCTAAACCTGCCCCCCGCTGTCTGCCCACGGCCATCAATTTCATCAATAAAAACAATACAGGGAGCATTCTTTTTGGCTTGTTCAAAAAGATCCCTCACCCTGGATGCTCCAACACCTACAAACATTTCCACAAAGTCAGAAACCGCTAATGCTAAAAAAAGGTACCCCCGGCTTCTCCTGCCACAGCTCTGGCAAGTAGAGTCTTCCCCGGTACCAGGGGCCCAAAAAGTAATACTCCTTTAGGAATCTTAGCTCCTAATTGGCTAAATTTACGTGGTGACTTTAAAAATTCCACCACTTCTTCTAGTTCTTCCTTAACCTCATCTACCCCGGCGACATCGGCGAAAGTTACCTTTTTCTTTTCATCCGTATGCAGTTTTGCCCGGCTTTTGCAAAACTGCATCACACGGCTACCTCCACCCTGAGTTTGCTGCATCATAAAAAAGAACAACCCTACCAAAAGCAGCACAGGCAGAAGGGCAGACAGAATTCCGGTCCACCAAGGAGGACCGGGTTCTTTTTCA
The DNA here is from genome assembly GCA_050952465.1 of Bacillota bacterium. GTDB lineage: Bacteria > Bacillota > Dehalobacteriia > Dehalobacteriales > Dehalobacteriaceae > DUPU01. The sequence continues at coordinate 105,191 of JBMNKZ010000003.1, forward strand.
TAATTTATCGTTACCCCCTTTTTCTTCCAGAGATGCAACCAAATTGGGATCAGGAGGAACCGTTGCGGCAAATTTTTCGCCGTTTTTTAAGGTGCCATCTATAATATATTCATGTTCTCGGCCTTAATATTAACCTCTTTCACATTACCATTACCCACTTGCTTAACAAACTCATTATATTTCAAAGGTGTTGCTTTTTGCACGGGTTCATTAGTCCATTGATACATTGGTAACGGCAATTAATACTATGAGTACATAGATGGCAAGATTTTTAAAAATTCGGTTCAAACGTGTTACACTCCTCTCGACATATGCAAAAATCATCCCAAAATGGGAAATATCCTCATACTAAGTCATTGTACCATAATTTATTTCTATTTTCAAACTATGCTATTATACCAAAATAACTTTTCAGCGTAATAATTACGGCCTTTGTATCTTCAAGGGGAACCGCAGTCCCTTCTCCTATCCGGTACCCCCGCCACCCAGATAATCTCATCCCCGGAAAGTAGAATGGGGATACGGTCTCTCTCTAAAGGAGAAACTTTTTCGTCAATAAAAAAGTCCTTTAACTTTTTTCCTTCCTTTCAGCCCTTTAGGACGAAAACGATCTCCCGGGCGACGGTTTCTTAAAGTCAGAGGCCGGTTTAGCACTTTCCACATTGAAAGCTCGGGTATAGCGACCCTCAGAAAAGGATGGATCCGGCCAATTAACAACCTTAACACTAATTTCAGTATCAAGCTCCGGTACATAAGTAATACCCGGTATATTCAGCAATACCGGATCTATTGCCTCAATATTCTTACAAGAAGGTTTTTCCTTACTGAAAATTAGTCTTCCTCCCTCTAGTCTGGCATATAACGGCCCGGGAAGTGATAACTTCTTACCAGGTTTTAACTCTATTATTTCCTCTGTGTGATCGAAACTCAGATAACCCTGGGTTCCAGTAAAAATCATCAATTATCTGTCTAATTATCCTTCGTTGCAGGGCTGGATGAAATAGTTTAATTTTGGTTTGATCCAAGCTTACCTTTTGAGTATCAAGAGTAACCGAAACTTCCTCCTTAGCCAATTGGGTAAAATCAAGAAGCAACTGGTTTTCCTGCCGACAGATATCTGCCGTCCTCACTAAGGCCTGGACAATTTGGGGATTAAATTGCTCTAAGTAAGGAATTAGGTTCAGCCTCACCGATTTCTAGTATATATACTCTCGTTATTAGAAGAATCCCAGCGATATTCTAAATTATTTTTCTGACAATAAGCCAAAATCTCCTCTTTCGTAATCCCTAACATGGGGCGAATTAGCATCCCTTCCCGAGGAGAAATTGCCGCCAGTCCTTCCGGGCCTGCTCCCCTTAAAAGATGAAGGAGTACTGTTTCCGCCTGATCGTTAGCATGATGGGCGGTGCTGATAACATCTGCATTAATGCTTTTTGCCACCCTGTTTAGAAAATCATAGCGAAGATATCTTGCCCCTTCCTCAGGGGATAAACCTGTTTCTTTAAGATATCGGGGAACATCATGAGTTTCCACAGTACACTCTAACCCCATAGCAAAGGCTATATTCTCTACAAACAACGCTTCTTCTTCCGCCTCCGCCCCACGAAACATATGGTTAAAATGGGCTACATGTATCC
>JBMNKZ010000004.1:0-14198 GCA_050952465.1 Bacillota bacterium
AATCCGCTTTCCTCCCGCTTTCAATAAATGTCCGGAAGCTTGGGTTAAAAGAGGTTCCTCGGCTACTACATATTTATTTAGTTCTTTTTCCACTAGTTTCAGATCGGAGTGAATTTCCTTAAAAAGCATTAAAAACTGCAAGTTTTGTCACCTTTTTTCTATTGAGCTTTCTGCATCAAAGAAGCAAGAGAACCGTTCCTATACTAGCATTATTCTAGCACTTCCAGGTTCACTAATCCCCTGACGCTGGCCTTTAAATTATCCAATAAACCGGCTCCTTGATCCAAGATTTCTTTTGCCTTAAGCTCATTTCCCTGCTTATTATAAAGAGTCGCCAGCCACATGGCGGCTTCACCCTTCAATTGTTTATCCTCTAAGGTATCAAAAGCCGCTTTCAAATTACCTTCCGCCTGATCCCAATCATGAAGGATATATTGGGCCGCCCCCGTATATAATTGGACGGAAGGAGTTACGCCCATTACAGGAAGGTGCTGAATGCCCCACATACTTCGGTACTGTTCCGTTACCCTTGACATTTGATTTTCGATGCGACCGGAGATCTCCGCTGCTTTTTCTAGGTTTTCTTTAGCCCCGGTGCTATCCCCATTGGTCCAGGCCATATAGCCCGCGACAAAATACCGGTAATTCAACCCTTCCCACATATTAATGTTGAAGGGGAAATTCTCTACCATCTTTTCCGAATAGCTAAGCACTTTATCAATATCATTTAACTGGGCGTAAACATTTACCGCATTTCCAAGGGTATCAACATTATAGGGGGCCAAATCCACAGACTCTTCCACGGTACTCACTGCCAAGTCCTTCTCGTCCAAGCTCAGATAAACTTTGGCCAAATCATTTCGGTAATTCACATTCAGCCGGTCCCGACTCACTGCTTTCTCAAATTCCACCCGGGCTTGCTTTAAATCCTTGGCATAATAGGCCTTGGATCCTGCTGCAGCATGGGAATATCCCATATTCAGCATCGACATATAAATAATGACAACGACGGCAAACCCTACTACACCAGCTTGATAAGCCCATTTCCAGGCTATCAGCTTTTCATAGGATAGATATTTTTGTTCTTTTGTGGTGTAACGTTCTATCCCGCGGGTTAACCCCAACATAGCAAATAAGACAATGGTAATGGAAGAGAGCGACAGGTCAAAATCGAGAAACGCATGTAACCCAAGCATCGCTGCCGTCCCGTACATGGACCAAACCAAAAGTTTTATCTCCCCATCTTTTTGCCGCCAACAAAGCTTAAACACCATCCATTTATAGAATGCCCATAAAGCCACAAAAATGATCAACCCCACTGTCCCTACCTCTGTCCATAACTGAACATAGTGATTGTGCGCCTGGGTAGAGGAATAATAATAGGACTGGTATCTTCGGTTAGTTTCCTCAAAGGCTCCCCCGCCTAATCCAAATACTGGGTGTTCTTTTACGATCTTTACGGCATCCTGCCAAAAGACAAAACGTTCCTGGACGTTTCTGTCAGACAGAGTTATATTCCGGAAACTAGTTATCAAATGGCTGGGCATTAATTTTGATGTCACTTCTGTATCGGCATTCTTTACCTGAGTCCAGCCAAACACTACGATTGCCAAGAGCACTACCCCAGCAGTGATGCCTAAGACTTGTCTGCTGATTTTAATTTTTGAAAGGCCAATTAGCAAAACCTGGCCTGCGGTGGCCACAAATACACCAATAAAGAACCAGAGCCAAGCCGCCCCGGCATTTCCATCTACTAACATAGGCATAAGTTTGATATTTGCCACCAGCGCGGAAATCAAGGTTAGAACAAAATGGCCGAATGCCAAATAGCGATACTCTCTGGAAAGTCCGATGAAATAGATTAAAAGCACTGCCGGGTACACGATTAATCCACCCCGGGAGCCTGTTCCGATATATATTAAAAGTAAAATATAATTACCGATAGCATATAAAAACCCGGGAACCAGTGCCTGGAAGCCTGTAATTTTATCATTATCATATAGGTATTTTTCACTTCGGACTACATTTAACCAAAGATAGACCCCAATAAAGCTTAAAGCCGCCAAGTATGCCGCTAATGCATTAGGATACTGCATAGTGGAAAAAATCCGACCATACAAAAAACCGTCCTTAATATGTATTATGCCGCTGGCGGTCATCAACCCAGCCAGAGCTACCCCAATTCCAGCCAAATAAATGGAGTGAAGGAGCCATTTTACATCCTTATTATTCTTCACCAATTGGGAACACAACCAAAAAACTAAGAAGTAAAGAGTGTATTTTATAATCTCCGCCATGGCCAGTCTGGGATTGGCCGCAAAGAAAAAGGATATGATAAATGAAAATACCAGAGCTAATGCAAGAAAATCAACGGGTTTTCTAAGAAAACCTACTTCTCGGTTAGAGAGCTTACCAAACCAGGTGATTACAAATAAAAGAGAAGTAAAAATCAAAGTCCACTGCTGCTCGCCCTGGAAAAAGAGTCCCCGAAAAAAGGGCGGATAAAATAATAAGACCAGTAAACCAACAAAACCGATGGACAGTAATGTATTACCATTATCTACCCGGCCGAAAGACATTTTCTTACCTTTAGCCATAACTCACACTCCATTAATAAGTACAATTTAAATTAATTTAAAATATGTTCAGATATTTAGGCTTCTTAAGTTGTTTAAGAAGCTTTATCCTTAATCAGCAAAACCTTTAAAGTATGAAAAAGAATCTGTAAATCCCTTAAAGGAGAATAATTCTTGGTGTATAACAGGTCAAAACGCAGCTTGTCCTCCGCCGTTGTGCTATATTTCCCTGAGACCTGAGCCAGACCAGTAATTCCCCCCGTCAAATGGTGGCGGAAATCATAACCTTCAATACTTTCATTAAACTGCTCCACAAAGAAAGGCCTTTCCGGCCGAGGTCCGATAATGCTCATTTCTCCTTTAATTACGTTAATAAACTGAGGTAATTCATCCAACCTGGTATGGCGTAAGAAACGGCCCACTCGGGTTACCCGACTGTCATCCTCAAATGATAAAACAGGCCCAGATAACTTTTCTGCATTATTAATCATGGTACGGAATTTATAAAGAAAAAAGATCCTGCCTTCCTTCCCCACTCTTTCCTGTTTAAAGAAAACGGGCCCTGGGGAGTCAATCTTTATGAAAAGTGCGATCATTAACATTAAAGGCATGGTTATCAGTAATCCGATGGATGCAATAGAAAAATCTACGATGCGTTTAATGAAACGGTCTGATGAGCTTAACATAAAATTGTTTATATAAAGTACCGGGAAATCGTCAACTTGATGCACTCTGGCCTGGGCTACCAAAACCTCATAAAAGTCGGGAATAAGATTGATCTCACAATTATTCTTAATGCAAATATTCAGTATTTCTATTTTATCTTCTTTGGATAAATCCGGACAGACAAAAACCATCCGGGGAGTATAATTCGAAATAATTTTTGCTAAGTTTTCTATCTTCCCCAACACTGGAAACTCTGTAGTATAAATTCGATTGGAAAAGGCATTGTTGTTTACAATAATACCTAGAATATTATAAAGACCCGGTGCCCCTGTTTTTATTTTTTCCGCAATAAAACCGGCTTCTTTTAGGTTACCTATAACAATGGTGCGTTTCTGACCATGGACTTTTTTGGAGTAGTTCCATATCCAATAACGCCAAAAGGAAAGTAGAATCAGATGAAAAAGAAAACCTAGTGCCAATACTGTTCTGGGAAAGGCAAATTGCCTTAGCATAAAGGATAAAGCCGTATTTCCGGCCACAATAAATCCACTTACCCAAATAATGCTAGCAAATATATCAATCCAGCGCCGGTAAGATATATTATAAAGGCCATAAACCATAAACAATACCACGGCCCATAAAGAGATCCATGGTATGAGCTTCACATAGGATGGGAAGTTTGCTTCCGGAAATTCCCCTAAATAACGGAACCAAAAAGCTAAAATGTAACCTATATGTACCAGCCCGACATCAATGGCGATTAAAATAATTTGGAAAAACCTAATGTTAACTAAGTTTCTCATTAAGAATACCCCGTTTGACATTCTGATAATTATAGCACTCATATAACCTATATAAGATTATAATATATTTCCGTCTATAATGCTTAAAAACTTTAAACTAACTTTTTTCACCAGAGACTGTTTTTAATAATGAGATTAATTTTGGTAAAATTACTTGAAGAGAGTAATTATTCTCCACTTCAAGCCTGCCTTGTTTACCCATCTTTTTCCCTGAATGTGGATAATCATATAGTTTATTTAATGCACTTACCCATTCCAGAGTAGTGGATGCCAAGAAACCATTAACTTCGTCCTTTACTATATGTTTATTAACACCTATGGGTGAAGCAATAACAGGAACCCCACACGCCATATACTGAATTAATTTATACCCACATTTTCCTCTTTCCCATGGTCCGTCAGGCAGGGGCATAATTCCTACGTCAAATTCATTAATGTAGGCTACTTCTGTTTCTTCAGTCCATGGTCGAACCTCTACGGGAGGATTTCCCTTTAAATCAATTTTCCCGCCACCCACAATTAATAGTCTGACTGGCTTCACATGTTGAATTTGTTGATTTGTCTGATGAAACTGAATTAATTGATTATGTTGAATTGACGAATGTGGTTTATTCATAAAAAAAGCATCTAAGGCCGGTTCCACAATGTCTAAATATTTAACCGTACTTGGAGCACCAATCCAGCCAACAGTAAAAATATCATTATTTTCCTTCCACTTCATATTGTAGTGATTTAAATCTACTACTGTTGGAATCACTTCAACATTTTTAGCCCCAGCGGACCGTGCCCTTTTTGCCAAATACCCATTTCCCGCTGTAACTAAAGCAGCATTTTTCATGACAAAGTCAATTTTATTACCAAGAATCTTCCTAATGAGAGGATTAGGATGTAAGTCATATTGATGGAAAATGGCATCATCATAATCTACAATATAGGGAACTCCTGTTTTGTTCAATAGTACTTCCGTCCAGGCAGGGAGCCAAGGAAAAGCCTCTTTTTCTATCCATATTAAATTATAGGTTTTGCTTTTCAGTAAATAAAAAAATCTTTTAAAATATGAAAAAAGAATTGCAGGGGCGTTCTGATGCTCATTTGCATACAAAGATTGTACGTACCGGTTGTCCAATAAAGCCTCAACCTGTACCTCAATTCCCGCATTCCGAAGATAAGGAATAAATTGATAAAATCGCAACCTGCTACTGGAACCAAGGCTTCCGTATTTACTCAATAACAAAATCTTCATTCTTTTCCTCTAAAGCTTTTTAGTGTTTGAAGTATATTTTTGTAATCCTTAAGTAACATTAAGTATGCTCCCCAAGTATCTCTCGCTGCCTGCCATGAACCCTTTATAAAAGCAAAAACAATTCTGGCCATAAACTCTAAGAATACCGTTGAAAGTAATAAAATAGTGCCCTGCAAACGCCCTAGGTGTTTATAGCCGTACAAGATCTGACTGCGTAAAAAATAAAACAATCTCCTTGCTTTTATATTTCTTGAAGAACCCGCGCCTTCATGGAGTGCCTGGACTTCGGCATAATAGATGCTTTTCCAGCCAGTTTGAGCCGCCCTAAATGACAAATCTAATTCTTCAAAATACACAAAAAAACGCTCATCAAAACCACCTAATTTCTCAAAGGCTTTCCGCCTGATCAAAAAAAATGCCCCTATTACTTGATCGACAACTTTGGTTTCCTGATGGTCCCACTCCACCATAAAATGATTATAATTAGGAAAAATTTTACTTAGGCCTAGTGCTTTAAAGAGAAATGTCTTTAAGGTAGGAAACCGGGCGCAGGTTCTTAAAACATGGCTATTCTGGTCGACCAGTTGGACTCCTAAAATTGCTACATCACTATTTTCCGGTCTTTTTATAAAAGAAAGGGGCTTTTCTATGGAAGATGCAAACAACTGAGTATCCGGATTTAAAAAAAGTAAATACGGAGCATTACTTAATTTTGCTCCTTGATTACAAGCAGCTGCAAAACCGATATTATCCTTATTTTTTATGACTTTGATATTATATTTTATTGAATCCTTTATTTTTAATGAATCATCCGTAGATCCATTATCAATAATAATAACATTTGCTTTATACCTTGGATTAATAGAATATTTAAACAAAGAACTTAGACATTTTTCAAGATAACTACCGGAATTAAAATTTACTATGATAATATCTAAAGGAGTCATAATCCATTTACTCCTATCTATTGCGTCATTCTGTAAAAACTATCCATTAATTAGGGTTTACTGAAAAAATCATTTGTCACGCTATAGCCCAGTTTAAATTAGAAAAATAAAGCATAAATTGTCTTTTAAAAAAGTAAAAAAGTTTCCGGAGCTTGTGCTCCAGGTTTATTACCAAAAATTGCACAGCAATTACACATTCACTGGTTGCTTGAAGGCGTGCCATGATCCGGCCTAAACCGTACTTTTTTCCTTCGCCGAACTTTCCTTCGACTGCGTTGCGAATGGCTTCGTCACTTCGTTCAGCTAACGATGTTCCTCCAGTTCTTTGGCTGACGGTCGGCCAAGTCTAGGACCACTTAATCGAATGTGATTAATTTAACGGAATTGGTTTCCCTATTCCGAAAGATTTTGTCCGCCCATAATGGGCTTCCGGATAACATCTTAGACGCTGTCTGTAATTTTCAGCCAATTCTTAAAGTACTTTGCTCTTGTTATAATTGTCAAAACTCAGTGCCACGATAAATGTTAGTACGTCATTGACACTAATGGTTACTTTTGCTCGTAAACTCAACGTCTGCTGATACTTTACCCCTTACGATGGGGCGTATGTGTGTGTAGTTGGCTGATATTTACTATTCGATCATCAACCTGATGGGTACCGGTTTGATACATGCTGCCAGAATAGCTATTTAAACACCAGTATTCTTTGCATTGTGGTCTTGAGAGCAGGGTTAAACTACTTTGCTTTGCCAGGATTTTGATGTTTTTATTGTGTTTATCCCCAAATGAGAGGAAAAATCTTGCTCAAGTGATATTTGGGTGCGGTTACGTTTACGGTACATTTTGATCTCCAGATGTAACGATTTATGAAGAGAATTATTGTTTTCCTAACACCATTGTACCATAAATTTGCCAAATTTCATTTGTTTTCTTATGGTTACGGGTTTTTCTGTAAGCCCTAATTATAGCATTGTCAAAATTTTTATCGTAAAATCGGTTTATGTTCTTTCATAATCTTTGCCGGTACTCCAACAGCCATTACATTAGCGGGGATATTTTTTGTAACTACTGCTCCTGCACCAATAACAGACCAAGCACCCACTGTCAATTTGTCTATGATTGTGGCACCTGTTCCAAAATAGGTTCCTGTGCCAATTTTTACGTCACCAGCAATATTGACTCCCGGCATAGCACTGAAATAGTCTTCTAAAATAGTATCGTGACCAACAGTGCAACCTAAATTAAGCAGAACATGTTTGCCGATGTTAATATTAGTTGTTAAAATACAACTTGCACAAATAATCGAGCCTTCTCCGATTTTAATAAAATCTGACATTTGAACCGAAGGGTCAATTAGGGTTCCAAAGGAAAAACCAATGTCTTCTAATTCTCTTGTTAGTTTATATCTTTTTACAGGATCACCAATTGCACAAACCAGATATGCATCTGGCGATACTTGTTTTAACCATTTAAGATCCCCCAGAATAGGATATCCTTCAACTGTTTGAGTTTTATTATTGTCATACAGATCAACGAAACCTTTAAACTCCCATGTTGGATTGTTTTTGTTAATCTTTTGTACTATCCATGCCGTCTCCCTGCCAAAACCTCCAACCCCTATTATAATTAACGGTTTCATTAAACAACACACCCCCATGATAATATCTATATAAAATCAGTTATGACATAACTGATTTTATTATTTCGCAGATCACATCTACCTCCTCTAACGATAAGGTACCATAAATTGGCAATGTCAAGATATTGTTGGCAACTTGTTTGGCAACAGGAGTTTCGCTAGAATCAAAATCACTACAATAGCAAGCAAAATCTGAGCATAACGGATAAAAATACTTTCTCGAATAAATGTTATGTTTTTCTAATTCCATATGAAGCTTATCTCGTGATACACCTTGGTTGGGATCAATTAAAACGGGAAAGTAAGCATAATTGTATTTAATACTACCGCTTACCTTATTAAAACTAATCCCTTTAACATCCCTCAAGTTTTCTTTATATCTTTCAGTAATAATTCTTCTTTTTTCAATTTCCCCATCTATATATCTTAGATTAATCAACCCCATCGCAGCTTGAAACTCATTCATTTTTGCATTAATTCCACACATTTCAACACTTTCCGGACTACTGATACCAAAGTTCTTCATCAATTCCGCCCGGCGTTTTAGTTCATTATCATTATTAAATACCAAGGCACCGCCTTCTATAGTATGAAAAACTTTCGTTGCATGAAAACTAAACATTGACACATCACCATAATTGGCAATACCTTTACCGTCTACTTCAACTCCAAAGGCATGGGCTGCATCGTAAATCACTTTAATACCATGTTTTTGAGCAATTTCATTGATTGCATGAACTTCACAAGGATTGCCAAATACATGCACAGGGATAATTGCGCTGGTTTTATCAGTTATCAACTGTTCCAAATTATTCGGATCCAAATTAAATGTAAATCTATCAATATCCGCAAATACAGGCTTTAAACCACAATTTATAATTGCATGGGTAGTTGAGGCAAAAGTAAAAGGTGTAGTAATTACTTCTCCTTTTAAACCCAATAACTTTATCCCAGTCTCAAGTGCTAAATGACCATTGGTAAATAAAGAAATATTCTTTACATCCAAGTACCGTATTAGCGCAGTTTCAAGCTTTTGATGCAAGTTTCCCTTGTTAGTTAACCAACTACTTTCCCAAACTTTGTCAATTACTTTTATGTACTCTTCCAAAGGAGGTAAAAAAGATTTTGTAACAAAAATCTTATTTTTTAATTTATCCACTTTTATTCTCCTTCTTTAAATAGATTGCAATACTTTTTATAAAAATTAAAAATATTTGCGATAAAATCTTTTTATTTTATTATATATACGCGGAGAACCTTCTAATCTTAATTTAGTTGATTTAAAAACCAATTTTCCTATATTAAAATCTTTTGAATCAAGCAATTCAAAGTCGCCTGTAAGATTATAAAAATCTTTTTCCATATAACCAAACGATTCATTAAGAACTTTACGTGTATACTCATCTTTCAATAATTGGTGTATTTTTTTTATTCCGATCATGGTATATAAATAAGAAATCTCATTTTTTACATTAAAGTACATAAATGCTTTTTCACAAGCAAGTTCTTCAGTGCTATGGGGACCTTCTTTACGAAATAAATCAGAAAATCCTTCAATAAATAAATCTGATGGCATATCTTCAAAGAAATCTTCCATTATTAAAAATATTTCGTTTTTATTTCTAGTCTTATTAATAGCAGTATAGGCACTGGTATTCATATTATTGGAGAATATCCTAAACCTTACTAGCTTATCTTCTAATACTTTAATTTGGGTGAATTTCAGAATGTTAACCCACATTTCAAAATCAACCAGTTGCCTTAACCCATAAGTATATAAATTAGTTCTATCATATATACTTTTTCTAATAAGAATTGATGGATGGCACAAACAGTTTAACTCAAAGAAAAATCTTCTCAACCAGCGTGCCTGACTTCTGTTTTGTTGTTTAAAAATATTTGGCCAGGAATAGTCATCATTACTGAGGGGTTCTCCCTTTTCATTTATAAATAATGCATTTGAAAATACTGCTCCTATTTCTCTATTATTATCTAAAATGGGTACTTGTTTTTCTAATTTGTTCAATTCCCATATATCATCAGAGTTCAATAGAGCAATATACTCTCCCCGTGCTTCGCTAATACATTTATTTGCAGTATATGTCGCTCCCATATTTTTCTCGTTTATAAAGAATCTAATTTTTTCTGACTTAAACTTTTCAATCACTTTAATAGAGTTATCATGTGAACAATCATCTATAATAATAAGCTCAAAATCCTGATATGTTTGATTTAAAACACTTTCTATGGCTTCGCCGATAAACTTTTCATGATTATAAGAAGGAATGATAACACTAACTTTAGGTTTATGAAATAAAGACATTTTAGTGCCGACTCCTTTTTTATAAAAAGTTCCTGTTCTATGACTTACATATTTTTATCTATTTATCATCTGATATACCTATTCCTTATAATTCTTTTTACACCCTTATACACTTTTTTTATTTGGTCTGGACAATAATCCATATATACTTGGCCATACCTTTGTATCAGAAACACTCTTATACTGTCCAAAAAATGTTTTTTATTTACCCTGGAAAGACTTTTTATCTTTAGTTTATCTTCAATAGTTAATTCAAATGGTTGAGTAATTTCACTTTTTAATATTTCAATTCGGGGTTTAATTTGACTCTCATAGCTATAAATATCAAGTAATTTTTTTTGTCCATTTTCACATATTTGTTTTAAAGCATCTGGATTATTGTAATAATAAGATATTATCTTTGAGATTTCTAATGCATTATGAGGCACAATTACAATCTCTTCATTTTCTCTAATTCTATCACCATTTAAATTAAGTATATCTGTACAAAATACCGCTGTTTTTCTCAATCCTGCTTCAACACATGAACCTGTAGGGAACCCGTCAAAAGCCCCATTTGCCAGTATGTTCGGTACGTTTGGCGATAAAATAATATCTTTATCGATAAAAAAATCATCAAATTCGTAAATATTTAGCATTCCATAGAATTTAATTGAATCCTTTATATCTGAGACATCAATAGTTTCCTCATCAAAACTGCCAATAACATGAAAAGTTATGTTCTTATATGCTTTACTTAAAATTTTGGCTACTTCAATGAATACATCGTATCCCTTATCTCTTCCATATTTTGAGTATTTTTGAGCCATAAAACAAATATCTAAGTTCTCTTTATCTATGTCATAATGCTTTTTTTTATAATTATGCAGTAGGTTTAAACCAGCCAAAGGCATTACACCACCAAAGATAAAGTCTATTTGATCCTTACTGCAGAAATTTTTATTTAGCAAATAGTCATAGGTAACTTGCTGTGTCACGATAACTCTCTTAAAACACGGAGAATCCATTAACCTTTTTAATCTATTATCAGATTCAATATTATTTAAAAGAAATCCTCCCCCGGGATAAAGAGTAAACACAAAGGGAATCCCGTATTGTTCTATAATATCTAAGCAATTATAGGCGTTTGTTGGAAATATAAAGTACAACAATCTACAATTATTCGGTATCCAGCGCTCAAATTTATTCACCTTTCTGGAAAACTCAGGATATTTTCTTTTATACTCAATTATAAGTTCATCTATGGACATTTCTATAAATTGAGGCACTGTTTGCCCTGTGCATAACACTTTTGTGTTTTCTATTTCGCTTAAATATGATGTAAACTCTTGATATCTAAATCCACTCAAACTAAGTGGAAAGATATCATCAACTACTACTAGGTTCAAATCCTCGGCATATTGACTACTGATATCAAGCAGACTTTGATTAATAACTGCTGTGAATTCCTTATCAAACATAAAATTAGTATATCTATTATATTCATCAACGTTTTTTATCATCATCTTGGCACGCTTAAGATTATCTACGCAACTCCATATACCCCCATTATGTTTTCTATATACGTTCATAATATCCGGTAAATACCCTATATCTCCAAAGCTAGAGCAAAATATATTAAACATCCAGTCACCGATAAAGAGATTAAACAAATCATCAGGAAGATTATCAAATACTTGTCCATCATAAAAAGCACAGCTTTCATTGCCAATTATATAAGTATGCATTAAATCTTCTGTGGTGTACCTATTCTTTTTTAGCGTCTTATGTATTTCAGAAAATTCTGTTTTTTTAATGTCTTGATAATATACGTTGCAACCGTTAAAAGATAATACACACTCTGGCTTCTCTCTTAGAAAATCTATGTGTTTCTGAATTCTGTATTGATCACACCAATAATCATCACCTTCACAAATTGTTACATAATCAAAACCCCTAAGAAATTCAGTTAATTTTTTAAAGGAATTGACAACACCGAAATTTTTTTCATTTTGTATAACTTGAATATTAAAATCTTTTATATTATCTCTATTATCTTTAATATATTTTTTAATTAAATCATATGTGTAATCTGTTGAATGATCATCTAGTATAAAAACGTTTACTTTGTAATTACCTGCTTGACAAAATACTCCATCCAAGCATTCTTCAATATAGTCTTGATGGTTATATGTTAGTATTCCAACTCCTATATGAGGTACCTTATTATCATAAGAGCCGTCCTCTAATTCTTTTTCAATTCTGCTAATTTTTTTTGATAAATAACTTAGTTTTTTATTTAATCTTTCACATTTATCTAAATTAGTCAATGTTCTCTTGTTTTTCATTAAAATACCAAAGGTTTCTGATTCAAACACTGGGATATAATTATGTTTCTTTACCTCTTTATATATTTTATCTACACTATTCCAATCGATATCATCAAAAATTACAAACCCACCTTCATTTACAAGTGGTAGATACTTATCAGCATCCTCTTGTACGTACACGCTGTCATGATTGCCGTCTATATGCAGAATATCTATTTTAATTTTATTCTTTATAAGATCAGCTACTGCTTCTGATGATTTTTTTCTAATTATCTTGCAATAATCGTTTAATCCAAAATTCTCAATTTTCATTATTACATCATGATATATTGAATCAAAATCCAAATTATCTATAAAACTGTTAATTAGTTCTTTTTTGTTTTCATCTAGATCATATTCTTTAGCAGTTTCTTTTTCATATGGATCAATACCTATGGCTTTTCCATTATTTTGACCAACTACATAAGATAATGGCAGTAAACTTTTCCCTTTATAAACCCCAATTTCTATATAATACTTTAAGTTAAAAGATTCAATCAAATATGCCATTAAATAGGTTTTAGACATATAACTACCGCCGCCAAAATCAGCATTGATATTTTTATAGATATTATAATATCCCCTCAAAATACTTTTAGGTTTTTTAACAGCCATTATTAAGTTTTACACCTACTTTCAATTTTTGCCTGAATAAACATATTCCAAATACTTATTTACAACTTCATCCGGCTTGCCATCCATTTCAATTTTACCGTTTTTAAGCCAAATTACTCTGGAACATAGTTGCTTAACAGTATTCATGTCATGTGATACTAAAATCATTATCTTTGAGTTTTCAACCATTTCAAGTATTCTTTTCTTTACTTTTATCATAAATGATGCATCACCCGCACCAATAGCTTCGTCTAATAACAAGATATCCCCTTTTAAGGTAGTAGAAACGGCAAATGCTAATCTCATTTGCATTCCGGCAGAATATGTTCTTAACGGATAATCAATGAACTCTCCCAGATCTGCAAATTCTATGATACTATTAATCTTTTCATTAACTGTCTTAGGGGTATGCCCCAATAAAAATGACCTATAATAAATATTTTCTCGTCCTGTACCATATCCATCAAAACCTAAACTCAAATCGAAAAGAGATTGAATATCACCTTTAATTTCTAAGGTTCCTGACACAGGAGGATATATTCCGGCAATCAGTTTTAATAGCGTACTTTTACCAGCACCATTTGACCCAATAATTCCTACTCTTTCCCCTTCTTCAATTGTTAGATTTATGTTTTTTAATGCATGTACATCCCTAATAATACCTTTGTTTTTCCCTTTTTTCACTATATTAAAGAAGAATTCCTTAATAGTTGTAGCATTATATGGTGATGAAGGATAATCTAAATTAATATCATTAAGTTTTACATAAACAGTATTCATTATATTTCTCCAAAAAATTTAGAATTAAATATAGAAAATCATTTCTTTTTCATTTTTATATAGTAGCATGATAGAAAATGCTCCCAGTATCACTATCAAGCCAATAACATATAAATAGTCTACGAAATGGGCCATAGTTCCATTTAAGAATGGTTCTCTTACTAAATTTAAAAGATGTGCCAAAGGATTATAGTCTAACAAATAACTCAACTTTGCATCTAAATATATCCTTTTTTCAAAATACACAAAAAAAAAAAT
>JBMNKZ010000005.1:0-548509 GCA_050952465.1 Bacillota bacterium
CATCTACATCAAAGTCATCATCTTGGACACCATCAATATCGCCCAACAATTTATTTAGTTCCGCATCGTCAAAGCCAAGGAGGGAGATATCAAAGTCTACACCTTGAAGATCAGAAATCTCTACTGAAAGCATCTCAGCGTCCCAGCCTGCGTTTAAGGCAAGGCGATTGTCAGCAATAATGTAAGCGCGTTTTTGTGCTTCGGCTAAGATGCTCTGCAAATACACAAGGGACTTCCTTGACGCCTCTTCCTTGGCGGCCAGGGATTCCTGCCATGACCTGCTATGATATTTAAATCCTTATCCACGATGACCGGGTTGACAAATCCAAATTCCCTGAGAGATGCTCTAAGTTGGAGAATCTGTTCCTTGCTGTGAGTACGGGCATTTCTGGCATAAGGTACCAGCTTATCTATATTTACTTTTTCAAAACGTTCTGTTGAATTCACTTATTATCACCGTCCCTTCCTATCTGATAAAAGGGCCTCCATAATATCGTTCTGTGGATTACCCACAAAAGCTGTGGTGCAGTTTTGTTTTACTATGTCAAAAATCTCATACCATAAAAGATTCGCCTGTTTTTGAAAATGACTGGCTCATTTGCACAAAGGGGCTGGTAATTGCACCGCCGGTTGTTGGGTGCTTTCCCAAAAGCCCGTAAGTGCTGATGGCTTCTTCGCATTGAATGTATCTTGTAAAGGCTTGAGCATAAGCTTCAATTAGCCTTGGGTTAACAAATTTCTCACAACCTCGGTCTCTTAACCATTTCCAGGTTTCGATAAACAGTGCATCCGCTCCTAAAGGCTTTCCGTCCTTTGCCTTGTGCTAAGGTAGTCGCTTGGCGCAGGCATATCTTCTCCGTAAAGGTCAGAGTCCACATCTAAGTCCTCGACATCCAGTATCGACTCAGGGAGTATGTCCGGCACTTCCAGTATTTTTGCTGCTTTTCCTTTAATTATTTTATCTGCAAGGGGCTGTGGTTTATCGCCTGCACGAACACGCCTGCCGCCCCTGTTTGTTCCGTCTTTTGCCACGCGCCATCACCTCCTTTCAGAGCAGGGCGTTAATCCCCCCTTTGAACCGCAATTTTTTAACGCGTTGCCCCCCGCCGCTGTCCGCTTTCAATAGTTTTAGAGATCTGACCGCCCCCACCTGTCGCCGCTCTCTGCAGTAATGCGTGAGTGGCACGACTTGCACAGCGACATGAGATTACTCACATCATTTGTTCCTCCGTGACTGAGCGGGATAATATGGTGTACCTCTTCAGCGGGAGTTAAGCGATCAGCTTTTTTACACTCCTCACATAGCGGGTGAGCCTTGATGTAACGGTCGCGTATGCGTTTCCATGCACGACCATATCTTTTGTTGGTTTCAGGCTCGCGCTGGAAATGATTATAGTGGCGCGTTGCCTGCCATTGATGTTCCACACAATACAAATCATCCGTCAGTTTTGGACAACAGGGGTATCGACACGGCCGCTTTGGTTTCTTTGGCATAGGGTCACCTCCTTGGGCATAACAAAAGCCCCGGGGAATTTTCCCTCGAGGCTCTGCTTTATTCTGGTTTCCTAAGTATATACTATCACAAAGGAGTACATGACAAACAGTGACATTTACTGCTGAGTTTGCGGAACTGTAATGTTTTCTATTGCTTCATCGTGAAGTCGGTATACATGGCGCACATTATAGCCCATATCAACAGCTATCTGCTCCCAAGTCTTGAAGCAGAGGTAGCGCAGCTCCAGAAGCGTCTGATGCTCTGTGTTATCCACGGTTTTGATGAGCCTGACTATCTCGCGCTTCAGGTCAACGAGCCGATTGATGTCACGGTTGATTTCCGCTTGCAGGTCGATAATCTTTGCCACGGCATCGGCCATCGTTGATGTACTACGATTTGGATTGCGAGGCATGCCCGTTAGGGTGTAGGTGCATTTAGTAGCCAGTTCATTTAGCGAAGCAATATGCTCCAGCTTGGAATTTATACGCTGGTCGAGCCTGTATGCCTGCCCGAGATATGCTTTAACAGTCATGCCATCACCTCCGCTTTCAGCTTGGCGATGAGCATTTCCGGGTCGATGCTCGTCAGCACCCCAAACCAGCCGGAACGGAAGAACTGTTCAATACGCCTGCGCTCATACTGCGCTGAACGGTTGTTGGGATTCATAGAAAGAGTACGCAACGCCTTGCGGTAATCTTTGACCGCCTGAAGAATGATGGCGTTAGCCAGATTATTATAATTGTCAATCATATGTGACACGCTCCTAAACTTTATTTTTTGAAGAAGCAGTGTCGCATTGTTAGCATTGTATATGTAAAGCACGGATGCGTTGTTTTCATAATCATTGCAGGGAGCCGTTTATAATAGCTCGCACCTCGTCAACCGAACGGACTACCGAAGCGGTGCCGCCACAGGCGAGGATTTTACGAATAGTTGCCTCTTGCAGTTTTGTTGTTTTACCGACCGGTGTTTTTACTTCAAATGCGTAAAATTTGCCATCAATACAGGCAATGATATCTGGAATGCCCGCTGTGCCGTATATTCCGCCATGCTCTTTCCAAGCGAAGCACTTCGGCACAGTTTTTAAATAGCGAAGGATTTTAGATACGATTTCTTTTTCAGACACACGATCCTCCTTGTAACTTATTTGCTGTTTGTAACCTCGTAACCTCGGAATATAGAGGTGTGCATATATTTTCGCGCACACACGCGCTCGCGTATAGAGAATGGTTGCTCTCGCGTGTATACCCTTAATTTTAGAAGTTACAAAGTTACAAAAGATAAGAAAAATCAAATTGTGCTTGTATATAGCGGTTTTTGGGCGTAACTTTTCTTGTAACTTTTCCTCTTCGGGAAGTTGCGTTTTGGCCTGTGAGGTTACATTTACACTGTTCATAGCGGTTCTATCTCTGTGATCTCAAAGCCGGACACATCACATCGAGCCTTCAACAGCTCATAATTGAGTGTCCAAACACGCCGATTTTCTGATCCGATGCGTTTTTGCACATTGCTTTCAAGAAAATAATCCGAGTGAGCCAGCTGCTTTTTGAATTGTGCGTAGGTCAGTGTTTCGCCGACAACGGCGTAATCCTTGCGGTATTTGGTATATTTGTCGTATACGGGGTTGAGCCGAAGCGCCAACACGGTGTTACCATCGCAGAGGGTGTATTCACTTTTTGGATCCAGCCCCATGCGCGACATTATTTCAAGCGTCTGCTCGACCACGCTTTTATTGCTCAATCCGCCATCAAGCAAATATTCCTTTGCCGCAAATTCGATGTACTTTGTGCAGCGTTCAAGGTTATGTGGGAGTGCCTCATGCCAAGTAAGACCGAGCGACTTGCATAGCTTTTCGAGTAGCCGCAAACCGGTTACCATACAGGCAAGGTTATTAACGATTCGCGACGGAAGCTCCTTGCTGAAGCATCCAAGCGCTTCCTCATACCATGAATAACATTCGTTTACTGTTGTTTTCAGTGCGATATTCAATAAACTATGCCCGAAGCTACCGAGCATATCGGCACATCGGCATAACTCTTGAAAAGTCGTACGATATCCTACGGGTTTCAGGTCTTTCTTGGAAAATAAAAGCTCGATGCTGCGTTCCCTGATTGCAGCTTCATCTGCCGATTCCTCACCGGCGACCACAAGCGGGGCGAGAAGCTCATAACTTACAATGCTTTGGTCGGCGCGTCCACGAATACCTTCTTGACCATCATAGCTGTTACGAAAATGGTTCAGTAGCGCATCAAGTCGATATTTGTCAATCTTTGACGGCTTGAATTCATCCAGTGCCATCGGAATGACATTAGATGATGCCGCGTCTTTCATCAGAGTGAATGCCGTCGTCTGGCCTGCTGCGATGATTTTTGCTCTTGAAAAGACGGGCATAATAACCCGCTCCAGCGTATTGCTTTTACCGCTACCTGCTTCACCGATGAGCATAAGATGAGGAAACTTCACATTCTTCTTTCGCAGATGCTCTTTTATGAAGCAACCACATATCCATGCTAATATTGAAGTCGTTTTTGCAGGTTCGTTGTAGGACATCAGCTTTTCACCTAATTTCTGAAGCTGGGCCGCCGTTAAGGGCTTTGCTGACAGAATACTACTGTCAATGCTGCGGTACTTTTCGAGTTGAATGATGTTATCGACATCTGTACCGTTCGCGTCAACCGCACCGTCCATAGAAACAAATACCATCTCTTTATCATGCTCGTAGATACCCATGGCCTTAACGCCTTTTTTTACAGGCCAGTCTAATTCGGAGATATATGCTTTTAGCAGTTCCAAATCCCCATCAGAGCCGGTGTAGCTTAGAGCAATGGTGCGCTTGTTGAGTGCATTTTTGAATTTCTGCTGGTTGGCAAAATCCGTTGTCATGAAGGTCAACCGGTATGTCTCACCGCGCACGGTTACGAGGTTAGCAGTAAGTTGTGTTTCCTCATCGGCAACAATCATTTCAACCGGTATAAACACGAAGTTTGTAAGCAGATAGATGTTGTCGTTTCTCTTGCGGTAATATTGTCCCTTATACTCAAATACAGCTGCGTCACCACCGGGAGCGTATACATCTTCGGTGATGTCACAGGCCTTTGACAGCGTTTCTTCACCATAGGTTGCTCCGCTGGCATGATGCCGCTTATCCCATTTTTCACGGAACAAGCCGCTTTGCCGAAAGAGCCTATCCATCTGCTCTTTGTTCTTGCCAGACCAGAACGCCAGTTTGCAGCAAAGTGCCATGTCTGCTTCGGACTGGCTGGCGTAGTTTTCTTGCCACTCACCTTCCCAGAGCTTCATAAATGCCTCGCCGTTTTCAGCATTCTTTGCAAGCTCTAAAAGGTCATCGTCTGTAAGCTGTACGGATGTATTCTTTTGCGACTTTTTCTTTTTTCTTTTGGTAGGACGGATATATGTTTCGTGAATCCATTTAAGCGTTCCGTTATCCTCGGCGACGGTATTAATAGCACAGTCAAGCTTATTTCCGGTCATTGTGAAATACCGTGTGTGCTCGTACATTTCCACACCGGTCTTGGTATTCTTGTTGCCGGTACCGGGTATTTTGCCTTTATAAAAAAGATGAACGCCGGTGCCGGAGGGCGAAAACTCCATGTATGTTGGTTGCCTTGCGATGATAGCCTTGGCCGTATCGTTAAATGTCTTTGTTTCGGGGTCATAACAATGATCAATGTCTACACCCACAAAATCATCGTCCTTAGAGAACATAAAGCCCACACCCGTAAAACCATAACGCTCCACTGCATCGGCGGCAGTTGCATAATCCGTCCATGTCGCCGGGTTATTGGATGCAGCACCCTTGCCTGATACCGGGTTAAACGGCATCTTTTTATCCTTGCCGCCATCCTTATCGGGGATGAGCCGCCAGTTGACCCATTGCTTTCGTTCCATCAGCTCTTTTCGGCTTGAACCCCCATTATTGGAGAAAACCCTTTTAAAAACTTATTCTTACTTAAGAAAGCTCTAATTTACTAAGCAGCCGCCCTTGACATGGGGCCCCTGGTGCCCGTGTTCTTTAGGGCCGAGGCCAGCTGCATCAATGATTTAGCGGCCCTAGCCAAAGATAGGCTAACACGGGCACCTCCCCCATGTAAAGGGTCTTCGATAAACGGCTGCCCTTAGGCGATCATTTTTCCCCTAGCTATTTGGCTGTTTTTAACAGCTTCATAATACTTAGCTGGGGCCATATATCCTATACTGCCATGTCTGCGGCGATTATTATAATAAGCCATATATTCACTTATAACCTTGTAAGCATCTGTAAAACTGGTAAACTCATTTCTGCTATAACATTCATCTTCTAAGATTGAATGAAAAGACTCTATATAGGCGTTCATATTAGGTGTTTTAACCGGTATTCTTTCATGAGTTAATTTCCATTTCGAACATGTTTTTTCAAATACCTTAGCTATAAATTGGGGGCCGTTGTCTGTCCTTATTACCGGTAGATCCATACCAGGTTTTAAACCGCGTTTTTTAAGAGAATTTATAAGCACAGCACAGGCATCTCTGGCTGTAGCACTTAAGCCAAGATGATAGTCGATTACTGATCGGTCATATACATCTATCAAGGATAATTGGAAAAAGAACCTGGCCATACCCTCAATATAGCCGTACTTAATGTCCATTTGCCATTGCTGGTTTGGAGCTGTAATTTTTTCTCTTTTCGCCAGCTTTCTAGGACGATATGGATATATCTTCCTTTGGGGTCTTAATATATTTAGTTCTTTACAAAGCCTATATGTTTTCTTGTGGTTTATGATAAGCTGATAATCCTCCTTAAGAGTTACATTAATTTTTTTATAGCCATAGGGAAAACCATCTCCGGTAACTATTTCTTTTATATTTTCCTTTATTATTGCATCAGGAACCGCCTTACCTTTTACGTTGACTGAGTATCCTGGTATTTTTCGCCCAGGTGTCCTTTTTCTTAATCCCTGATTATCGGTATAAGGCTTGATTCCTTTAACTCTTTGATAATAGGTGGATGGAGATAGGCCGACAGAGTCAAGGACTAAAGAAGCGTTATAGCCCTTATCTATCCACCTTTTAGCTATAATAAATCTGTCGGCTACCGAGGGTTTTGGATATCCCTTAACTCTCTTAAAATAGCTAATTCCAGCTCTTTATCAGCAAGTAGACGTTTAAGTCTGTCATTTTCTGTACTAACTTCTTTAAGTCTTTTTTCCATGGCTTTCTCGCGTTGCTTTTTAGCCTTGGGTAAGGCTTTTACAGAACCATTTTTTCGATTTTTCATTAACCAAGTATGAATAGTGTTAGGTGACATCTCATGCCGCCGGGCTACTAAGGCCACATTACCTGTTTCCTGGCACTCTTTAATTATTAATTCCTTAAATTCATCACTGTATTGCTTGTTTTTCATTAAAATCTACCCCCTAATAAAATGTTAACATACTACACGTATTTTCTCCAAATCTATTAGGGGGCTATAGAGTTTTGGATAGGTCATATTGTTTTCACCTCACAATCTTCCGTAAAATACCGAATCAGCATGTTGTGTTTCTGCGCCTTGCGTATTTCATAGCTCATGCCCTCGGATACGGTATCACCAAAAACCCACAACTCCTGGCATTTTCCGAGCAGTACACGCCCGAAGAAAAGACCGAGCTTACGGCTGTCCGGATCGTGCTCATCCATAAACTGTGGGTAGAGCAGGTGAGGTGCGACAGGGATTGCATATTGCTCCACAGCGAAGCGACAATAGTTTTTTGTACGCTCGGTATTTGCTTTTATATCCCCGGCGAATGGTGAACAAATGAATACAAGAGGGCGGAATCCTGTACCATAGTGACGTTTTAACTCATCGCGCAGTACCATGCGCATGGCTTTATATGTCGTTGGGTCGTAATAACCTTCAGAATTGTATTTATCTATCCACATCACACACCCTCCATTTCAATCAGATCACCGAAATTCGTGCCGTATGCGGCTTCAGCGATGATCGGCACATCGAAATCAGTAAAGGGTTGTTCTTCCATACATGCTTTGACAAAATATACTGCTTCATCGAGCTTGTCTGCTGGGATTTCAAATACCAGCTCATCGTGGATTTGTAAAAAAGGCTTAAGCCACGGGCGTTCCTTGATGCCTTGGACTATGCGTCCCATTGCCAGCTTGATGATATCGGCGGCGGTACCTTGAATGGGGGTGTTCATGGCACAGCGTTCGGCAAAAGAACGCTTGCTCCAGTCGGTAGAAAGGATGCCGACAATATACCTGCGGCGGCCGAGCCATGTCTCCGCATATAGCGTAATGGCGGCTCGTTTCTTTGTTTCGTCCTGCCATTCGGTCAAGCGCGGATAGCCGTTCTTCAGGTTGTCGATGATACCTGCACATTGTTCCTTGGACATATCAAGCCCTGCCTTGAACTTCAGTGTTTTTTGCAGCCCACTCGGAAATAGCCCGTAAAACACACCGAAGTTGCAGTTCTTTGCGATAGTACGACGCTCCTTGTAGTGCGGTTCATTCTTATCCGCCGCCGTTTCGAACGGAATACGGAAAATGACCGAGGTAGTAGCCGCATGAATATCACCGCCGGTTCGATAGGTTTGAAGCATCCGCTCATCACGGCAATAAAAAGCACCGACGCGTAACTCTATCTGGGAAAAATCTAATGAGACAATCAAGCTGCCCTTTGGTGCTACGATAAAACCTCGCACACCAACCGGGTCATTATCTTTGCGCGGGCAGTTTTGTAAGTTCGGGTTACGCGAGGCAAAACGTCCAGTCTCTGTACCCAGGGGCATGAGGTCGGGATGGATTCGCCCTGTCGCCGTATTGATATGCGTTAAGTACCCGTCAATGTAAGTGCTTTTGAGTTTGCCCCATTTACGGTATTCCTGTACCAGTTCAAACAGGCGAACAAGCTCCGGACGCTTGTCTCGGCAGTAGTCAGTGAGCATTATCATAGTCGCATCGTCCGCTGCTTCCTGGTGCTTATCGGTTGTTTTCAGTACCGGAAGACCAAGGTCACTAAAGAGGTACATCTTGAACGCTGATGTCGAGGCATTTGCCCCGATGTCTACGCCACCGGTCATCTCGCCGATTTCAGCACGCAGGGCAATGAGTTTTTCCTCGGCTTCCTTCTGTCTTTTCAGCATTGTATCAACATCCATCGGAACACCGTTATACTTCATAATGCCGCAATAAACTGCAGTCGGCGATTCAACGCGCTCCACGATTTCTCTGTGATGGGGCAGGTTTTTGGCAAACCAGTTGTTGAATTTGTGATACAACCGCAAGGTGTAGTCACTATCGGCACAAGCATAGGAAAGAGTTTCTTTATCCGCTGGATCCATCTCGTCAAAAAGGCGTCCTTCCGTTACAGTTGCAAAATCCGGGATATTCGCACCGAATAGTGACGTCGAAAGCAGCTTTAAACCGCTGTCCGACAGGTTACGAAACTCAAATTTACTCTTAAGCGTCAGTTGCGCTGCCGCGATGGTATCATAACAAGGCTCGCATACGACGATACCCAGTGCATACAGGAACATCGCCTCAAATGAAAGGTTATGCGCCACCTTGACCACCCTTGGATTTTCAAACACCACTTCTCGCAAGTATTCCATCACACCAGTGGGGTCTATTGCATTAACGCCAACCTTATGCGAGAGGGGTATGTACACAGCGCTGTCCTCTTTGACCGAAAGGCTTATGCCAACAATGTGTGCCTTGTGCGCGTCAAGTGCCGCCTTCGGCTCGTCGCGCCATTCATCGTCCGGCGCTGTCTCAAAGTCAAATGCAACGACGTCCGCACCGCTGATATAATCGTGTATTTCTTTATTTGCATAGATAATGTTGTAATCCATAAATTGCTCCAATCTGCCGCTGGGGTCGGGTGGTCATGTACTACCCGACCTGCGGCTTTATGTTTTAAGCGAGCGGCTCAATAACTTCGCCTGTTTCGGGGTCAATGTTTGCAGCTACATCAACGGAGGGTTCGTTGTCGTAGCCGACACGAACGGAGAATGCTTTGACCTGTTCGGCAAGCCCTGAAATAAGAGCGAATTCCTCGCCCGTTAAATCGCGGTCGACCGAGAACTGCGCTTGTGAATATGCAATACCGCTGTTGTTGGTAGCCTTTTTTAGGGTGAATTTAGTGACTACCGAATTAGATTTCTTGCCTTTGGAGAGCAGACGCATAATATAGCGAGTAAAGTCCTTAAGCGATCCGGTCGGAAGGGAGAGGATCATCGGAAAAATCTCGCCCTCCCGGAGCAGATAAATGCGGCGACGGTTTTTACAAGCTTT
Source organism: Bacillota bacterium (assembly GCA_050952465.1). Lineage (GTDB taxonomy): Bacteria > Bacillota > Dehalobacteriia > Dehalobacteriales > Dehalobacteriaceae > DUPU01. The sequence goes on from JBMNKZ010000005.1 coordinate 9,785, forward strand.
CGCTCCGTTCTCTCCAGAACCGAATTTGTTAAACGGACAGCCCGCGCAATCGCCGCCGGGGTTGCCTACGCCGGTGATGCCGTCAAAGCTGCCGCAATCAGGGGGATTGGAGCCGCCCGTATACTTGTCGGTATAGTAGGCATACAGCGGGTGGTGATGCAGGATAACTGCCGAAAATTCCTTGACGGTTTCAGGACTGTCGGGATTTTCACCGGGAATTTCAAATACCGTCATACCGGCGGCAGGAATTTTAATGCGTTCAAAACTGCCGGATAAACCGGAAAGTTCCTCGGTGAGCGCATCGTTTAAGTTAAAATCTTTCAGTGCCATAAACGCACTGTTCTTGGTGGTAAGAGCTTTGTTTTCGTTGCTTTTCATGATATTTTCATCCTTTCATTATTACGAGATTTGCGAGTAACAAGGTTCTGGGGTACCCACTCCAAATCTTTGATTTGGCAAGTGGGTCAGGTTCTTATTTGCGGGTCGCTTTGCGGACACCCACAGTGTTTTTTTCAAACACATTGACCAGACCATTAAGCCAATCGGGTAATACATCATCGTTTTCTGATATCTGTTCTCTGACAAAAGCCGATAAGCTGTTGGCGTTGACGGTTTCGTAAATCAATCCGCCATAACCCTCGGCACGAAGCGCTTCGAACAAATCCTCTTTGCGGTCGGCCATCGATGCTGCACGTGTGGTATTGGTAAGGCAGAACATAGTGCCGGAACGGGTAAAATTCTGCGTTTCGGTATCCGTCATAAGCTGTGCCAGTACAGCGTCGACTTCCTCCAGTTCGGCATTAATGTCCTTGAGGCTTTGCTCAATTTCCTTTTTCTCATCGCGTAGGGCTTTAAGCCTATCTGCGAGTTCAAACATTTTTTCTGAATTGTCCATAGTGAAAATCTCCTTCATTAAATAAATGGGTTGTTGCCGTAGCGATAATCATCAACCAGCGTCTTTGCGAGGTTTGCCTTGTTCTTCAATGCTTTCAGCACTTTTTCGTCGACTGTACCTTGTGCAGTGAGATAGATGTAAGTACATGGCATACGCTGGCCGGCACGATGGATGCGGGCTTTGCATTGCTCGAAATTCGACATTGAGTAATCCAGAGAATAAAACACCATTGTGCTTGCCGCTGTGAGCGTGATACCCAATCCCGCAGTCGCCACCTGTCCAACAAATATAGGTACATCGGGGTCATGCTGAAATCTTACAACCTGCTCGTCGCGGTCTTTTACACCGCCTTTGATGAGTGAATAATTGATGCGTTTTTTCTCAAGCATGGCGCAAATGGCATCCAGTTCCGGTACAAAGCGGGCGATAATGACGAGCTTGCGGTTCTCCTCCAAAGCCGAATCGATGATATCCTCCAGCACGTCCAGTTTTGCTTTACTAACCTGTTCAGTAGCGCTGCTTTCATCACTGCCAATGAAACCACCCGTAAGCTGAGACAGACGGAGGAGCTTTGTCAGTACATTTGTGATGGTGACCTCACCGTCAGACAGCTCGGCATAACTTTCCTTGACAAGACTCTGATACAGTTTCATTGCCTTCGCTCTATAGCCCCCTAATAGATTTGGAGAAAATACGTGTAGTATGTTAACATTTTATTAGGGGGTAGATTTTAATGAAAAACAAGCAATACAGTGATGAATTTAAGGAATTAATAATTAAAGAGTGCCAGGAAACAGGTAATGTGGCCTTAGTAGCCCGGCGGCATGAGATGTCACCTAACACTATTCATACTTGGTTAATGAAAAATCGAAAAAATGGTTCTGTAAAAGCCTTACCCAAGGCTAAAAAGCAACGCGAGAAAGCCATGGAAAAAAGACTTAAAGAAGTTAGTACAGAAAATGACAGACTTAAACGTCTACTTGCTGATAAAGAGCTGGAATTAGCTATTTTAAGAGAGTTAAGGGATATCCAAAACCCTCGGTAGCCGACAGATTTATTATAGCTAAAAGGTGGATAGATAAGGGCTATAACGCTTCTTTAGTCCTTGACTCTGTCGGCCTATCTCCATCCACCTATTATCAAAGAGTTAAAGGAATCAAGCCTTATACCGATAATCAGGGATTAAGAAAAAGGACACCTGGGCGAAAAATACCAGGATACTCAGTCAACGTAAAAGGTAAGGCGGTTCCTGATGCAATAATAAAGGAAAATATAAAAGAAATAGTTACCGGAGATGGTTTTCCCTATGGCTATAAAAAAATTAATGTAACTCTTAAGGAGGATTATCAGCTTATCATAAACCACAAGAAAACATATAGGCTTTGTAAAGAACTAAATATATTAAGACCCCAAAGGAAGATATATCCATATCGTCCTAGAAAGCTGGCGAAAAGAGAAAAAATTACAGCTCCAAACCAGCAATGGCAAATGGACATTAAGTACGGCTATATTGAGGGTATGGCCAGGTTCTTTTTCCAATTATCCTTGATAGATGTATATGACCGATCAGTAATCGACTATCATCTTGGCTTAAGTGCTACAGCCAGAGATGCCTGTGCTGTGCTTATAAATTCTCTTAAAAAACGCGGTTTAAAACCTGGTATGGATCTACCGGTAATAAGGACAGACAACGGCCCCCAATTTATAGCTAAGGTATTTGAAAAAACATGTTCGAAATGGAAATTAACTCATGAAAGAATACCGGTTAAAACACCTAATATGAACGCCTATATAGAGTCTTTTCATTCAATCTTAGAAGATGAATGTTATAGCAGAAATGAGTTTACCAGTTTTACAGATGCTTACAAGGTTATAAGTGAATATATGGCTTATTATAATAATCGCCGCAGACATGGCAGTATAGGATATATGGCCCCAGCTAAGTATTATGAAGCTGTTAAAAACAGCCAAATAGCTAGGGGAAAAATGATCGCCTAAGGGCAGCCGTTTATCGAAGACCCTTTACATGGGGGAGGTGCCCGTGTTAGCCTATCTTTGGCTAGGGCCGCTAAATCATTGATGCAGCTGGCCTCGGCCCTAAAGAACACGGGCACCAGGGGCCCCATGTCAAGGGCGGCTGCTTAGTAAATTAGAGCTTTCTTAAGTAAGAATAAGTTTTTAAAAGGGTTTTCTCCAATAATGGGGGTTCAAGCCGAGCCGATTGATTATCTTTTTCGATGATCAATCAGAAAGTTTGAGAGTTTGAAAGGAGGCCGCCTTATGAATAGGAATAAGACATTTTGCGAGGAATGCAGAAGAGATGTCGAATACATGGTAGAAACAGCAACAATTAAGGGTAAACTTAAAGGCGAAGAATATGAGTATACTGGAAAGAAGGCTGTTTGTACGGAATGTGGGAGCGAAGTCTATGTAGCGGATATAGAGGACGAAAATCTAAAGGCTTTGTATGACACGTACCGTCAAAAAAACGGCATTATTTCGCTGGAGAAGATATTAGAAATACCTCAGAAATACAATATTGGAAAACGTCCCCTATCATTGCTTTTAGGTTGGGGAGAAATGACTTTTTCGAGATATTGTGAAGGTGATATGCCTACAAAACAGTATTCAGATATTCTTCAAAAGATTTATGATGATCCAGCGTATTATAAAGAATTACTGGAGAAAAATAAGGACAATTTAAAATCTCTGCAGGCATATGAAAAAAGTAAGCGGAAGGTACAGGAACTGCTTGGGGAAGAAAACAAAACGGGTTCAAAGCTGGACTCAATTATCCAATATCTGCTTTATAAATGCGAGGACATAACTCCTTTAGCTTTACAAAAGGCGCTATATTATGTCCAGGGTTTTTATTATGCTTTTGAAGGACGGTTTCTTTTTGAAGAAGACTGTGAGGCATGGGTTCATGGACCGGTTTACAGAGATATATATAACAGGTATTCATCTTATCGGTTTGACCCCATTGAGAGTGTTGAAGCTTTCGATGAATCAGTTTTTACAACTGCTGAAAAAGCGATATTGGATAGCGTTATTAAGAACTTCTGCTGTTATAGCGGAAAAACGCTAGAGAAGTTTACGCATCTGGAGAAACCATGGCGGCATACTAGAGACGGTTTGCCGGTGGATGCGCATTCTAATCGTGTAATACCCAAAGAATTGATCGGGAAATATTTTGTAGCTGTAAAAGAAAAATTCAACATGCTTACTCCTGGAGATATAGAAGTATATTCGAAAGCTATCTTTGAACAAATAAACTGATATTTTTAGCTTCCTTTAAGGTGAGATTTTCATGAGATGAAAAACACAGGTATCCCATATATAATGATATCGTGAAAAAATGACATTAAAACGCATAAGCCCTTCGGGGCTTTTTTTATGCCATAAAACAGGAGTGAGGAAAGATGTACGATAATTGTTTTGGCAGTAACGGAAGGAATGGCTGCAATATCCTGACTGTACACAAGTGTCAGCAAGATAAATGTTCCTTCTATAAAAGCACCCAGGAGTTAGAGGAAGATAGAAAAAAGGCTTATCTTTTGCTTGCAGCTTTACCACCCGATATGCAGCGGTATATCTCCGATAAGTATTATAACGGTAAGATGCCATGGTCAAATAGCAAATGTGTTGTTCAATATTCCAGATGAGATTTTTATGAGATGAAATTCATTATAAATCCAAATATAATGGTATTGTGAAAAGTTATGGATAAGCCTTCATGGGATGAACCTGTGAGGGCTTTTTTTATACCCGTAAAGGAGGTGGCCAGATGCCAAGAAAACCAAAAAGGCCTTGCTCCTTTCCCGGCTGTCCTGAACTGACGGACGGAAGGTACTGCGACATGCATCAAAGGCAAGTGGATGCTTATTACAACAAATACGAACGAGATCCCCAAACAAGAAAACGCTATGGCCGGAGATGGAAACGCATCAGGGACAGATATATCTCAGAGCATCCGCTTTGCGAGGAGTGCCAAAAGTACGGAAGGCTTACACCAGCCGAAGAGGTACATCATATTATCCCTTTATCCAAAGGCGGAACCAATGCAGACAATAACCTTATGAGCCTGTGCAAGACAATGTCACTCATCGCTCACTGCTCGCGAAGGAGAACGATGGGCAAGACGGTAGGGGGGTCAAAATCTCTGGCGGAGTAGTTTTGTGCAACGGGCGGGGGGTCACGCGCGAAAAATCGCAGTTTCAAACGGGGTATATCCCCTGTTTATTTTTACATGAATCGAGGTGATGTGTATGGCAAAGGACGGTACCAACCGCGGCGGGGCACGTATCGGTGCAGGACAGAAGAAAAAACCTCTGGCGGATAAGATTTTGGAAGGAAATCCCGGCAGACGAAAGCTCATGGTAATGGAGTTTACGGATGCTGCGGAACTGGAAGGAGAGAGCATGCCGCCACCGAGGGATTATCTTGCTGCAAAGCAGAAGAACGGAAAAACAACACTGGCGGTGGAAATATACGAAAAAACATGGCAGTGGCTTAAGGAACGCAGGTGTGTTCACCTTATCCCTGCGCAGCTTATAGAGCAATATGCCCAGAGTGTGGCGCGGTGGATCCAGTGCGAGGAATGTATCACTGAATTTGGCTTTCTTGCTAAGCATCCGACGACTGGCAATGCCATCCCGTCACCTTATGTGGCTATGAGTCAAAGCTTTATGAAACAGGCCAATAACCTGTGGTATCAAATTTATCAAGTCGTGCGGGAAAACTGTGCTACCGAATACAAGGGGGCCACTCCCCACGATGATGTGATGGAAAAACTACTGACAGCCAGGAGGGGTGGCTGATGCATAAAACAAATTCAATCTTTCTTAGGGAACTAAGAAAATATAAAGACCATTTAACGAAGCAGCAGTTTAAGACTCTGCGGGGACAAGTAATAAACGGAGATTGTGAGGGCGCAAAAAAGGGTCTTAAGAAAATATTGAACAGGAGAATGCAGCATGAACATACAAAAAATATCTGTTGAAAAACTTAATCCAGCAGCATACAACCCGCGCAAGGATTTAAAACCCGGCGATAAGGAATATGAAAAGCTAAAACGGTCAATAGAGGAATTTGGCTATGTGGAGCCTGTTATCTGGAACCAAAAAACAGGTAATGTGGTAGGCGGGCATCAACGCTTAAAGGTTTTGCTGGACTTGGGACAGACAGAGATAGATTGCGTTGTAGTGGATCTTGACCTGCAGAGAGAAAAAGCGCTTAATCTTGCTCTTAATAAGATTCAGGGAGAGTGGGACGAGAATAAACTGGCTGAACTGATGGCTGAGTTGGACGCAGGTGCATTTGATGTTTCGCTCACAGGATTTGACGCTTCTGAAATAGACGAACTGCTCAACCGATGGTATGCCAAGGAAGCGGTGCAGGACAGCTTTGACATAGATAAAGCGCATGAGGAAATTGTGCAGTGCGAGCCTGTAACGAAGCGGGGCGATATCTGGCTTCTCGGGAATCATCGCTTGATGTGCGGCGACTCTACTAAGGATGAGGATTTTGAGAAGTTGATGGAAGGGTGTCACGCACAGATGGCAGTGACTTCCCCTCCATATGGGGTAGGCAAAGAATATGAAAAGGCCGGGATTGAACCATGGTTCGAGACAGTACGCCCAGTGATTAGAAACCTGTGCAGGTATGCAGATATTGTCTGCTGGAACTTAGGTGATCTCTATGCCACCGGCTCTCAGTTTATTGAACCCACCAGTGTTTACAGCGTGAATATGTTCTTGGACAACGGTTACCGCCCTATCTGGATCCGCATTTGGAAGAAACAAGGGCAAAATTTCGGCGTAGGACCTTATCATCTTGTTTCAAACAAGCCGGTTCAGCAGTATGAGTATATTTCAGCCTTCAGCAATAAAGGAGAAGTTGAGGAATATAACGATCAGGAATATGTATGGCTTTCAGCCTTTGCGGGACACAGTTATAAATTTGTGAAACGGCTTACAAAGGAAGAACGCAAGAAATGGGGTTATGCTGGGATATGGGAGATGACCACTGTACGGGCAAACAAGGAGCATCCTGCAATGTTCCCTGTGGAGCTTCCATGGCGGTGCATCAAAATGCACAGCGACAAAGGCGGTATTGTGCTTGAGCCGTTCTCTGGTAGCGGAACTACTATAATTGCGGCTGAACAGACCGAGCGTAAATGCTACGCAATGGAGTTATCCCCTGTTTACTGTGATTTAGCTGTTAAGCGCTGGGAGGAATTCACCGGTGAAAAAGCCGTCAAACTGGAGGGTTAAGATTTATGGATATACTGAAAATACCAACAGAAAAACTAAAACCATCTAAATATAATCCGCGGAAAGATTTAAAGCCTGGTGACCCTGAATATGAAAAATTACGTCGGTCTATTGAAGAGTTTGGATATGTAGAGCCGGTCATATGGAATAAACGCACCGGGAATATTGTCGGCGGACATCAGCGATATAAGGTACTTGACAGCTTTGGGGTATAAGGAGATCGACTGTGTTGTAGTTGATTTGGATGAACAGCGGGAAAAGGCGCTCAATGTCGCTCTGAATAAAATCAGTGGCGAGTTTGATATTCCGCTTTTGACCGATCTGCTTATGGATTTAAATGAAGATGGTTTTGACGTTTCTCTTACCGGGTTTGATGCTTCGGAAATTGATGAGTTGTTCCGTGATAAAACAACCGCTAATGTCAAAGAGGATAATTTCGATACAGAAAAGGCAATTGCAGAGATTAAAATTCCGGTTACCCAAAAGGGCGACATATGGGTACTTGGCAGCCACCGTCTGATGTGCGGTGATAGCACCATGCTTTCAGATGTGCAAAAGCTGATGAACGGACAAAAGGCGAGATTTGTTTTCACCGACCCACCCTGGAATGTTGATTACGGTTCAGATACCAGGCATCCAAGCTGGAAGCCAAGACAAATTCTAAATGACAATATGAGCACCGAAGAATTCGGCGCTTTTTTATTGCGCGCTTTTAAATGCATGAAAGAGGTTTCTGAAGCCGGATGCATGACCTATGTGGTAATGAGTGCTCAGGAATGGGGCAGTTTGATGAACGTCATGCGGGAGGCAGGGTATCACTGGTCGAGCACAATTATATGGAAAAAAGACAGCTTGGTACTATCAAGAAAGGACTATCATACCCAGTACGAGCCGATCTGGTATGGTTGGCTTGAAGGAACACGCCTTTGCCCGCTTAAAGACCGTAAACAGTCAGATGTTTGGGAGATACCCCGTCCTAAAGTATCGGAGGAGCACCCCACCATGAAGCCGGTTTCGCTTGTAGCAAAGGCAATGCTCAACAGTTCCCATACTGGAGATTTAGCTCTTGACCTGTTCGGTGGTTCTGGTACGACAATGATTGCGGCGCAGCAGACCGGGCGGGTTTGTTTTATGATGGAGCTTGACTCGAAATACTGCGATGTGATTGTAAAGCGCTATGTTTCACAATTTGGCGCAGATTCAGTATTCTTGGTAACAGGTAGTGAAAAAATACCTTACGCGGAAACACAGATTGATTAAAAATGTCCTTGCTTTCCCCTCAAAACAGAGCGTTAATGTACCCCACCAAAAAGGAAAGGTGGGATTTTTTATGGGAATCAAAAATGTTTTAGCTTATTTGAGGGGAGGTGTATGGCATGAGCAATAACAGCTTTCGCTTTTCACAGAAGATTGTCGGTCAGGAGAGAAAAGCCATTGCCTCGGTCATAGCTGAAGCCCTTGAAGGCCAGGTGCGCTATGCCGGAGCACCGGAGTTTTTGTATGAGATTAAAGACGAAAAATCTGCTGGCAGTTGGACGATTGACAGGGACAGTGTGGTTCACTCACCGAAAATCAGTCTCAATGAAATAAAAACCATCCGTTCAGTTATTGACACGTTGAATGTGGAGGGCTTTTCAGCAGAGGGGACCATGACAATTACTCTTTCGTTGGAGGGCTTTAGCGCGATTAGCCTTGAAAACCTAAATAATATGCTGGCCAGCAAAGAGACATTGATAAAGAAGGCGATGTTGATTGAGGGGGAACTTGTAGTCTTAGCTGAAAATGATGAGATTTCCTTCCCTTTCTGGAACGCGACTTTAAATGCTGATGAAGTGCAGACCTATATAACGCTGGCAAAGCAGATGGCAGAACAGGCAAAATTACAGAAGCGAGTACTACGAAAAGAAAAACCAACAGATAATGAAAAATATGCTTTTCGCTGTTTCCTGCTTAGGTTGGGGTTTATAGGTGATAACTTCAAAACTGAACGCAAGGTGTTACTTTCAAGGCTGTCCGGTAACGGGGCGTATCGGAAAGGCAGAGCAAAGGCGGTGGACGAAAATGAATAATTTTCATAGCACCGCCTTCTTTGTCAAGCATCCGTTTAGAATAGAGGATTTAAAAGTGCCGCATCGGTATGAGACGAGGAAACGATTTGTAGTTGTAAAAACTATCGAGCTATCAAAGATTGATTATGATAACTTCGTTGCCGACCTATGTGTTGATCGCATTTTCATTGAGGAAAATAAAGGGCTTTGTCACGTTAATGAGGATGGAGTGTGGCGTTGCCTGCTGGTTAAGCAGCGGGGACGGTCTGATGGAGTGTTGGTAATGCCGGATGGTAGAGATTACCCAAAGTATGCCGCATATTATCCTGGAGAGGAGGACGAACTATGAGTGCAAGAGGCTTCCCTTCAAAAGAAACAGTCCTTCGCATTAAAGAGCAGTATCCGCCGGGAACACGTGTTGAGCTTATCTGCATGGATGATCCGTATTCTAAGCTGAAACCGGGAGACCAAGGAACAGTATCTTTCGTGGATGATATCGGAACTGTTCATATCAACTGGGACTGCGGTTCTTCTTTGGGTGTAGCCTATGGTATAGATGTGATCAGAAAGCTGTAAATGTACACAATTCAAGATGTGTAAAATTGTTCAAAATCCAGTGGAAACTCACGCAGAATTGCCTTGCTATCCTGTGTTTTCAATGGCCTAATGTACACTGCCAAAGGGCAAAAAACACAGAGAAAGCGAGGAGAAAGCGCAATGCTTACAACGAGATTTGGAATCGAGGTAGAATTGACGGGGATTACAAGAAAACAAGCGGCAAAAACTGCAGCAGCTTTTCTTGGAGGGAGGGTTGAATCCAGCGGAGATTATTACGATACCCAAAAGGTTATTGCACCGGATGGACGGATATGGAAATTCATGAGCGACGGGAGCATCCGGACTCAGAAAAAGGAAAACGGCAGGATTGTGGCGGCTGGCCGGGAATATAGCGTCGAGTTGGTAAGCCCGATACTGACATACCGCGAAGACATTGAAACCCTGCAGGAATTGATAAGGAGGCTTCGCAAGGCTGGAGGTTTTGCAAACACAAGCTGTGGAATTCATATCCATATAGACGGTGCAGACCACACACCGCGAAGCATCCGTAATTTTATCAACATTATCGCCAGCAAGAATGACCTTTTCTATAAAGCATTGCAGATTGAGCCGGACAGGATGCGGTTTTGTAAAAAGATGGATGCGGCACTGGTTGAGAAGATGAATCGGCGTAAGCCCAAAACCATGGCGGCGATTGAGAGCATCTGGTACGAAGGTTACAGCGAAAGCCGAAGCACCCATTACCATAATAGCAGGTACCACTTTTTGAACCTGCACAGCTTTTTTAACGGCAATGGGACAATTGAGCTTCGAGGCTTTAACAGCGAACTTCATGCGGGAAAAATTAGAAGCTACATAGTGCTTGCCCTTGCGTTAAACCATCAGGCATTAACCCAAAAATGCGCTTCCAGCAAGAAACCACAGGTTGAAAATGAGAAGTTTGCCATGCGGACATATCTCAACCGCATAGGACTTATTGGTGATGAGTTCAAAAACTGCCGGGAGCATCTTTGCAAACACCTTGATGGTAACGCAGCATGGCGGTTTCGGGCAGCATAGATAGACAAGCGCAGGGGTGGATCTCCGCCTCTGCCTTGGTAAATACAAGGAGGATGATACGATGAGCAAAGAAAAAGGAACCATATATTTAGCATACGGAAGCAATCTGAACTTAAGGCAGATGGCATACCGCTGCCCAACGGCAAAAGTGCTGGGGAGTGCAAAACTCACAGGATACCGGCTGTTATTCAGAGGAGGGAATGGCGGCGCAGTAGCGACAATAGAAAAACAAAAAGGTGAAAGTGTACCGGTACTGCTTTGGAGAATCATGCCTAATGATGAGAAGGCGCTGGACAGATATGAAGGTTATCCGCATCTATACCGGAAAGAAACGGTTAAGGTACGTTTCAAAGGGCAGTGGGTACCCGCAATGGTGTATATCATGAATGAAGGTAGACCTTTGGGAGCACCGGGTCGTTACTATTACGAGGTGATTCGGCAGGGCTATATAGATGCGGGTTTTGATATTTCGTTTCTCAATAAAGCGGTAAGAGATTCAATTTCAGCGGCAGAGAAGTCAGAGGTGTAGGACATGGGTAACGAGAATCTGATAACTGATAAGATTTATCGGCAGATTATGGCCATACGGGACAGCGGTGCCTGTAATATGTTTGACTTGCCAAGAGTACAGGAAGAGGCATATAAAATGGGGTTTTATGAATTAGTAGTATTTCTTAATGAACACAAGAAAGAATATGCCGAGTTTATCCTGACAGGCAAACGATAACGGTTATAACGTAACAAGTTTCATAGAAATCCACTAAGGAGAGGAACTTCATCCATGAGGTTCCTTTTTTCTTGCTCAATTTTAGGAAAGGAGGCGGCAAAGCTGCGGAAGTTAAAACGATATAAACCAACCAAGTTTATGGCGGAAGGTTCTCGATATGACAAGGAAGCGGCGGATGCCGCTGTTACTTTTATAAACTGCCTGAAGCATACCAAGGGTGAATGGTATGGAATGCCTTTTGAATTAATTGACTGGCAGGAACAGATTGTCCGGGATATATTCGGAATCTTGAAACCTAACGGATACAGGCAGTTTAACACTGCCTATATAGAAATTCCAAAAAAGCAGGGTAAGAGCGAACTTGCAGCGGCAATTGCTTTATACCTTACCTGCGGTGATTTCGAGCATGGCGGCGAGGTTTACGGATGTGCGTCTGATCGTCAGCAGGCATCCATTGTTTTCGACGTTGCAGTAGATATGGTGGAACAGTGTCCGGCATTAAAATCTCGAATTAAACCAATGCTGTCACAGAAGCGGCTGGTATATAAACCGTTAGGCAGTTTTTATCAGGTGCTTTCAGCGGAGGCATATACAAAACATGGCCTAAACGTCCATGGTGTGGTATTTGACGAACTTCATGCCCAGCCAAACAGGGATCTTTATGATGTAATGCTTCACGGATCTGGCGATGCAAGAAAACAACCGCTGTTTTTCCTGATCACAACTGCTGGCACAGACCGCAATTCCATCTGCTGGGAAGTGCATCAAAAGGCTGAGGATATTCTTCAAGGGCGTAAGATAGATCCGACTTTCTACCCTGTTATCTACAGCGCAGCCGATACCGATGACTGGACAAGTGAAAAGGTATGGAGAAAGGTTAACCCGTCACTGGGCATTACAGTCGACATCGAAAAATTGAGGGTGGCTTGTGAAAATGCCAAGCAAAATCCTGCAGAGGAAAATTTATTCCGTCAGCTCCGCTTAAATCAGTGGGTGAAACAATCGGTGCGCTGGATGCCAATGGATAAATGGGATAAGTGTGCGTTTCCTGTTGATGCAGAAAAATTGCGCGGCAGAACCTGTTACGGAGGACTTGACCTGTCATCTACTACCGATATTACCGCCTTTGTGCTGGTGTTTCCACCGCTTGATGAATCTGACAAATATCAGATTCTACCTTTTTTCTGGATACCGGAGGAGAATATTGATCAGCGTGTGCGGAGAGATCATGTGCCTTATGATGTCTGGGAGAGGCAAGGCTTTTTATATACCACTGAGGGTAACGTGGTGCATTACGGCTTTATCGAAACCTTTATTGAGGAACTCGGAATGAAATATAACATTAAGGAAATAGCCTTTGACCGCTGGGGCGCAATTCAGATGACGCAAAACCTCGAGGCTTTGGGGTTTACGGTTGTTCCATTCGGTCAGGGTTTCAAGGATATGTCGCCGCCTACAAAAGAGTTGATGAAGCTGACATTGGAAGAACGCATCGCCCATGGTGGTAATCCAGTACTGCGGTGGATGATGGACAATATCTATGTCAAAACCGATCCCGCCGGAAACATTAAGCCGGATAAAGAAAAATCCACCGAGAGAATAGATGGTGCGGTAGCGTTAATTATGGCGCTTGACCGCGCGTTAAGGCATGGAGGAGAAAATATCGGTTCAGTCTATGATGAGCGTGGGCTTTTAATACTCTAAATTTCTTCTATAGTTCGAACAATCCGCATTGAAGCCGTACCGGTTTTTTCATAACAGGATGCTGAAGTAAAGTATTTAGCGGGTGTAGCCTTAGGTAAGTCTTTTTGAACGCTAGGTTCATAACCAAATGGTGCAAGAATCGACTTTACCATACGACCGATGACAGTTCTTGTGAAACCGTCCCTTAAGTCTATGGTGGGGTTATTGCTATTATCAAAAAAGCTCTCGACTTCGCTGACACAAGCTGATAATGCTGGCTTGCCTGCATTTGAAGCATCTATCATAGCAATTATGTTTTCTTCTTTCGAGAGAATGTTGAAAATAGCAATTGCATCAGGATTATTGGCAAATTTTGAGCAATTAGGATTTTCCTTGAGAAAATCATTAAAAGTAGCTTTCATTATACAAATCCCCTTTCAGGTAGTTAATTTTACATATGTAATATAACATATGTAAAATTAGATGTCAATGAGTTATTTATAAAAAGTATTATCGGAGAGTGATGCCTATGAAAATCTTTTCCCGTTTGTTCAAAGCAAGGGATAAGCCGAAAAACAGCCTGTTCGGTAATGCATATAGCTTTTTCTTCGGCGGCACATCCAGCGGAAAGAGCTGTCAATGAGCGGACTGCTATGCAGACAACTGCAGTGTATGCCTGTGTAAGGATACTTGCAGAAGCCATCGCCGGGCTTCCGCTTCATGTGTACCGCTATAAAGAAGACGGTGGCAAAGAAAAAGCGTTGACCCACCCGCTCTATTATTTACTCCATGACGAACCAAACCCTGAGATGACTTCATTCGTGTTCCGAGAAACACTGATGAGTCATCTTCTTTTATGGGGAAATGCTTACGCTCAAATTATTAGGGACGGTTCCGGACGAGTGCTGGCGCTTTATCCACTTTTGCCAAACAAAATGACGGTAGACAGGGCTCCAAACGGAGAACTGTTTTACACTTATCGGCGCGACAGCGATGAGAGCAGGGTTAATCCAAAAGCAGGCCTTATATACCTACGAAGTGATGAGGTTCTTCACATCCCGGGACTCGGTTTTGACGGACTGATCGGATACTCCCCTATTGCTATGGCCAAGAACGCCATAGGCATGGCTATTGCCTGTGAGGAGTATGGTGCATCCTTTTTTGCCAACGGAGCAAATCCGGGTGGCGTTCTGGAACATCCCGGCGTATTAAAGGATCCGGCAAAGGTGCGAGAAAGCTGGAACGCTGTTTATCAAGGAAGTGCCAATGCTCATCGCATTGCAGTTCTGGAAGAGGGAATGAAGTTTCAACCAATCGGCATTCCACCCGAACAGGCACAGTTTTTAGAGACAAGAAAGTTTCAGATAAATGAAATTGCTCGGATATTCCGAGTACCTCCCCATATGGTTGGAGATCTTGAAAAGTCAAGCTTTTCAAACATCGAACAGCAATCTCTGGAATTTGTTAAATACACGCTTGACCCGTGGGTGGTGCGTTGGGAACAGGCTCTCCAAAAAGCGCTGCTTTTACCATCAGAGAAGCGGGCATACTTTGTCAAATTCAATGTAGATGGCCTTCTGCGCGGTGATTATGCAAGCCGCATGAATGGTTATGCTGTAGCTCGACAGAACGGCTGGATGTCTGCTAACGATATCCGCGAGCTTGAGGACATGAACCGGATTCCGGCGGAGTTGGGCGGAGATCTGTATCTTGTTAACGGTAACATGACCAGGCTTGCCGATGCAGGTGCCTTTGCAGGCAAAAACAATGCTAAAACGGAGGGATCAAAAGTTGAACAAATCACAAAAACCAAAACCGGTTCGCCGCTTCTGGAACTGGATACAAAACGATGATGGCAGCCGGACATTATATATTGACGGCCCAATAGCTGAAGAAAGCTGGCTGGGAGACGAAGTAACTCCCAAACAGTTCAAATCAGAGCTGTTGTCCGGAGAGGGTGATATAACGATCTGGATCAACAGCCCTGGCGGAGATATATTTGCAGCTAATCAAATTTACAACATGCTTATGGATTACAAAGGCAAAGTGACGGTAAAGATTGACGGTATTGCAGCCAGCGCCGCTTCGGTCATAGCTATGGCCGGAGGTGACGTCTTTATGTCACCAGTCAGCATGATGATGATTCACAACCCTATGACAATAGCCATCGGTGATACGGAAGAAATGGAGAAAGCTATCGCAATGCTGGAAGAAATAAAGGAATCCATCATCAACGCTTATGAGCTGAAAACCGGACTTTCCAGGGCAAAAATATCGCACCTAATGGATGCAGAAAGCTGGTTTAACGCAAGAAAAGCGGTGGAACTTGGCTTTGCCGATGGAATCTTGTTTATGGAGGATGAATCATTCCCATCCGAATTTGAAGTATCAGGAGGAATGATCTTCAGTAGGCAGGCAGTAACAAATTCCATCCTGCAAAAGCTTAAACCAAAAGAAAAACCAAAAGGAACACCAATTGAGTCGCTTGAAAAGCGGCTTTTTTTATTAAAACCTTAAGGAGGATTTGATTATGAGCAAAATACTGGAACTGCGTGAAAAACGCGCTAAAGTATGGGAAGCTGCTAAAGCTTTCCTCGACAGCAAACGCGGGAACGACGGACTGCTTTCACCGGAGGATACCGCGACTTATGAAAAAATGGAAGCCGACGTTATTGCGCTGGGCAAAGAAATAGAGCGTCTTGAGCGTCAGGCTGCCATAGATTTGGAACTGTCAAAACCGTTGAATATTCCTATTACAGACAAACCCACTTCCATATCTGGCAACAATGAAAAAACCGGACGTGCCAGCGATGAGTACAGGCAGTCTTTCTGGAACATGATGCGCGGCAGGCGCAAATATGACGTACACAACGCGCTGCAGATTGGAGAGGACACCGAAGGTGGATATCTTGTTCCCGACGACTTTGAGCGTACTCTTGTGGAAGCACTGGAGGAGGAGAATATCTTTAGGCAGATTGCCAATGTTATTACCACGTCCAGCGGTGACAAGAAAATTCCTGTGGTGGCAAGCAAGGGTACTGCATCCTGGGTGGATGAGGAAGGCCAGATTCCCGAAAGCGATGACTCCTTTGCACAGGTATCCATCGGCGCATATAAGCTGGCTACTATGATCAAGGTGTCAGAGGAATTGTTAAACGATAGTGTATTTAACCTTGAACAGTATATAGCCAAAGAATTCGCCCGCCGAATCGGAGCAAAAGAGGAGGAAGCATTTTTTATCGGTGACGGATCTGGCAAGCCAACCGGTATCTTGGCAGATAACGGCGGTGGCGAGATAGGAGTAACTGCGGCGAGTGCAACAGCCATTACCCTTGACGAGATCATGGACTTGTTCTACAGCCTAAAGTCTCCGTACCGCAGGAACGCTGTATTCATTATGAATGATTCGACAATTAAAGCTATAAGGAAGCTCAAAGACAACAACGGTCAGTATCTCTGGCAGCCTTCTGTAACTGCTGGAACACCGGATACTATCCTCAATCGTCCAGTTAAAACTTCTGCATTTATGCCAGCCATTGCCGCCGGAGCAAAAACGATTGTATTCGGCGATTTTTCTTATTACTGGGTGGCAGACCGTCAGGGCAGGGTTTTTAAGCGGCTTAATGAGTTGTATGCTGCGACCGGACAAGTTGGATTCATGGCAACCCAGCGTGTAGATGGCAAGCTGGTACTGTCTGAAGCAGTCAAGATACTGCAGCAGAAATCAGCTTAATGAAAACGGAGGTGCTGCGGCATGGAACTTTTGGAGAAGGTTAAAGCAAACCTCATATTGCAGCACAGCGAAGATGACGCACTTTTACAAGAGTATATCAAAGCCGCAGTGGCCTATGCGGAAAGTTACCAGAAAAAGCCGGAAGGATATTATGCCGAAAACCCCATGCCGCCTACTACTGAGCAGGCTGTCATTATGCTGTCGAGCCATTTTTATGAAAGCAGGGATGGCTCGACGGCTGGCTTTTTTGGGGATAGTGTGCAGGCTGGACAGCAGGTATGGAATACAGTTAATCTATTGCTGCGGCTCGACCGGGATTGGAAGGTGTAAATATGGGCCTTGGGAAAATGAAAACTTTCGTGGACATTATCTCAGTCAAGCCGGTTAAGGATAGTGAGGGTTTTACTGAAAAAGGTGATGTCATTCTTGCTTCGGTAAGGGCATACAAGGAAGATAGGCATGGCAGTGAAAAATGGGCAAACAGGGCGGCGTTTTCGCAGGCGTCTGCCCTGTTCCGCTTCCGTAAGATACCTAACCTGGAAGTTACCACAGATCTTGTACTCGTTTGCAGCGATGGCAGGTACAACATTATAAGTGTTGAGGACGTAAAAGGACGCGGAATGTATATTGAGGTGCTTGCGGAAAAGGTGAAATCAAGCAAAGCATAAAAGGAGGGGCTGCAACGTGGCTAAGGTGGAAGTTAAAATGCCGGAAGAGTTCTTGCTCAAGTTATCCAGACTTGGAGAAAGAACAGACGAAATCATACCTAAGGTGCTGGAAGCAGGCGGGGAAGTGGTTCTTTCAAAAGTAAAGTCCAATCTTCAGTCAGTTATCGGGAGCGGCACTAAATATCCGTCCAGAGCAACCGGTGAATTGGTAAATGCTTTGGGACTTTCTCCTGCCAAACAGGACAGGGATGGAAACCACAACATAAAAATCGGCTTTACTGAACCAAGGAAGGATGGGGAAAGCAATGCGAAGATTGCTAATATTATTGAGTATGGCAAGTCCGGGCAGCCTCCAAGGCCCTTTTTGAAACCGGCAAAATCAGCTACAAGGAAGTCCTGCATCGAAGTAATGAAGTCAAGACTGGAACAGGAGCTGGGTCGTATATGAGCATATTGTCAGAATTAAACTCGTTATTGGATGGTTTGGGTATCCCCATTGAAACCGGGGTATTTAGCGGTGTACCGCCAGATGAGTACCTTGTCATTACTCCGATGACAGATACATTTGAAGTTTTTGCAGACAACCGGCCTCAGGTAGAAACCCAGGAGGTAAGGTTGTCTTTATTTATAAAGGGAAACTACACTGTACGTAAAAACGAAATAGTGAACACATTGCTCCAAGCGGGCTTTACCATTACCGACAGGCGGTATATAGGCCATGAGGACGATACCGGCTATCACCACTATGCCATTGATGTGGCAAAAGAGTATGAAGTAAAGGAGGAATGAAAAACATGGCCACAATCGGACTGGACAGGTTATATTATGCCAAAATAACTGAGAATGAAAACGGAGAAGAGACATACGACACGCCTGTTCCGCTGGCTAAGGCTATTACGGCAGAGCTTTCTGTGGAGCTGGCAGAGGCGACGCTTTATGCCGATGACGGGGCGGCAGAAGTGGTCAAGGAATTTCAAAGCGGCACCCTGACTCTTGGTGTTGCAGATATCGGAGTAGACGCTGCTGAGGTTTTGACGGGAGCCACCCTTGATGACAATAAGGTGCTGATTTCCACCAGCGAGGATGGAGGCGCACCTGTGGCAATCGGCTTTAGAGCCAAGAAAGCTAACGGCAAGTACAGGTATTTTTGGCTTTACAGGGTAAAATTCGGAATCCCGGCGACAAATCTCCAAACGAAAGGTGACAGCATTACCTTTTCGACACCCACCATTGAAGGGACAGTCATGAGACGTAACAAACCAGATGGCCAGGGAAAGCACCCTTGGAAGGCAGAGGTCAGCGAAGACGATCCCGGTGTATCGCCTGAAACTATTACCGGCTGGTATACGGAAGTTTATGAGCCGGTATTTGCTGTGGGAGGAGGCAGCGAATAATGCAGGATAATGACAGAAGCGCAATTATCAAAATCGGCGATGAAGAATATCAGCTTATTCTAACCACTAAAGCGACAAAGGAGATTGCAAAAAGGTACGGCGGTCTTGAAAACCTCGGCACGAAACTGATGAAAACCGAGAACTTCGAGATGGCTCTTGACGAAGTGGTATGGCTGATTACACTGCTGGCTAACCAGAGCATTTTGATACACAACCTCAAAAATCAGGATAAGCGTGAACTCCTTACCGAAGAGACAGTGGAACTTCTCACATCTCCTTTGGAACTGGCAGCATATAAAGACGCTATCATGGAAGCAATGTTCAAGGGTACCAAAAGAAACGTTGAAAGTGAGGATGACTTAAAAAACACACCGGCCGAGTGAGCGATGAGGAATTGTTCACTCGGCTTCTATATGTGCGCCCAGATAGGGCATTGCCTAATGTGGTGTAGGAGCCACTCCGAACGATAACTCGGGAAATAACCCACTTAACCGAAAGGCGAAAGCTGGCACGGGAACAAAGCACGGTGGGAAAGCGGTAAGTCACCTTAAAACACATTGGTGCGACTGAACTGCAATATTAAGCGGATATAAGGTTTAAATTGGGTTTATTGAATGCGAGTTTCCAGTTTCTGTTAGTCGTAGGCGGAGGAAATGTGTTTGTAACCTCTGGAGCAGGAAAGGTTGTCATTAATAGAGGGACAATCGGTTATCAAATATCCTGTTCAACACGCAAGAGAACTTGTGATAACGAAACGAAAGCAAAACCGACAATCCGCACATACCTGTAGGCAGTGTTAACTGGGGATACCCTAAACAGGAACGCCACAACGCGGCTATAGCCACAGGGCTTGAATACCCTGCATGGGTACGGAGCGTTCGTAGTAGTCCGAGGACGGGAAAGCCGTCCACATGGCGAAGGGACGCAGTTGTTGTGTACTAAAATCAAAATTGATTAGGGAGGAAAACCTCATATGCAACCAACAATAGAGATTTTAGCAAGAATCAGCGTAAACTCTAACGCAAACAAGGATGAAGTTTTTACAAGACTTTACCGCTATTTGTTGCGACCAGATATCTACTTTGAAGCATATAAAAACCTGTATGCCAATAACGGAGCAGCGACCCGTGGCGTGGATAATGATACCGCAGACGGTTTTAGCGAAGCGAAAATTGATAAAATAATAAAATCGCTTAGTGATGAAACCTACACGCCAAAATCAGTGCGAAGAACTTATATCGATAAGGGAAACGGGAAAAAGCGACCGTTGGGCATTCCGACTTTTACGGACAAACTGGTGCAGGAGGCACTTCGTATGGTACTTGAAGCTGTGTATGAACCGTCTTTCTTGGATTGGTCGCACGGTTTCAGACCGAACCGAAGCTGTCATACCGCGCTGGCAAGTTTGAAGAAAGAGTTTACAGGGGCGCGTTGGTTTGTCGAGGGCGACATTAAGGGTTGTTTTGATAATATCGACCACGCCGTTTTAATAAGTATGCTGAACAAGAAAGTGAAGGATGCACGAATAGTCAAACTGATTTACAAATTTTTAAAAGCAGGTTATATGGAAAATTGGCAGTACCACAACACCTACAGCGGTACTCCGCAAGGCGGAATTATTTCGCCGTTGCTTGCCAATATCTATCTGCACGAACTGGATAAGTTTGTAATGATGTTAAAGGCAGAGTTTAACAAGCCGAGAGAAACCCATTCCACGTATGAATACGGGGTTATAAGAAGAAAGATGAAAAAACTCCGTAAGGAAATCGAAAACGCGGACGGTGACAAGCGTGGGCAATTGCTTGATGAATATAAAGCAACTCGCGCACAGTTATTACAAACCCCCGCGAAGTCACAAACTGATAAGAAAATCAAGTATATCAGATATGCAGACGATTTTTTGATTGCCGTCAACGGAAGTCGTGAGGACTGTGCGGAAATCAAGCGCAGGTTATTCGAATTTATCGGACAGACCTTGAAAATGGAACTCAGCGACGAAAAAACGTTGATTACCCATAGCAATGATTACGCGCGGTTTTTGGGCTACGATGTACGTGTGAGGAGAAATGGAAAAATTAAGCGCGGCGGTAAAAATGGTTGTACTAAACGCACGCTTAGCAATAATGTGGAACTCTTAGTGCCCTTTGAAGATAAAATCAATAAATTCCTGTTCTCAAAGGGTGTTGTTAAACAACGGCTGAACGGTACTGTCTACCCAACGCACAGACCCGCCCTGGAACGATTGACCGACCTTGAAATTGTGATGACCTACAACGCCGAACTCCGTGGAATATGCAATTATTACAGATTAGCCAGCAACTATAATAGTCTTGGGTATTTTGCATATCTGATGGAATATAGTTGTTTACGAACGCTTGCAGGAAAACACAAATCAAAGGTTAGCAAAATCAAGGAGAAGTTCAAAGACGGTCATGGCAAATGGGGTATTCCTTATACGACTAAAAAGGGTGAAAAGCGCTGTTATTTCGCTAAATTAGCCGATTGCAAAGGGGCAAAATTCTGTACGGATATATTGCCAAACGCTTTTGTAATCCACATGAGCGCAAGAAATACCTTTGAAAACAGGTTGAAAGCGAAAGTTTGCGAGCTATGTGGGACAACGGATGCAGAACACTATGAAATTCATCACATTCACAAGGTAAAAGACCTCAAAGGGAAAGAGCCTTGGAAAGTGGCGATGATAGCCAAACGGCGAAAAACTATGGTGGTTTGCAGAAACTGTCATAACACAATTCATCATTAAGAGTTTAACTGACCAAACAACAATGGGGAGCCGGATACCTTGAGAGGGGTAAGTCCGGTTCCGGGAGAGGACTGTGCAAACCTACCGTAGAAATGCGGCAAGGCGGCATTTTCCTACTCCACTACGGTACTGTCCAGCTCAACCGTTCAGAGGATGAAGTATGGCTAATGCCTATTGGGTACCTGCTTGATTTATGGGAGTGCCATAAGCAGTTTTTAGGACTGTCCAAACCGAAGCGCATGCTGACCATTGATGATGTGATACCTTATGGAATTTAAAAATTTTGCAGGAAAGGAGGCGGTTATGTGGCAGACAATTTTGGCTTGAAGATCGGGATTGAAGGCGAAAAGGAATTTAAAAACGCCATTCGTGAGATCAACCAAAGTTTTAAGGTACTGGGTAGCGAAATGAACCTGGTCGCATCTCAGTTCGACAAGCAGGATAAGTCAGTTGAAGCTGTTACTGCAAGAAACAAGGTGCTTAACAAAGAGATCGAATTGCAGAAAGAAAAAATAGCTACTTTGGAGAAAGCGCTTGCCAATGCCGCCTCATCTTTCGGAGAAACCGACAGACGTACTCAGTCGTGGCAAATACAGCTTAATAATGCAAAAGCCGAACTGAACAAAATGGAGCGCGAGCTCGAACAGTCTGCTGAAAGTGCAGACGAGCTTGGGGACGAATTGAAGGAAAGTGGAGACAATGCCGAAAAATCCAGCTCGAAATTTGAGAAGCTGGGCAGCGTTCTTAAAGGTGTTGGCGCGGCTATGGGTGCTGCAGCGGCCGCAGCGGGCGCGGCTGCCATCAAGCTGGGAAAAGAGGTCGTGGAGCAGTTTGGTGAGCTTGAGCAGAACCTTGGCGGTTCTGAAGCTGTGTTTGGAGAATATGCTGCACGTATCCAAAAAACGGGAGAAGAAGCCTACAAGAATCTGGGCTTGTCCCAATCCGAGTACCTTGCCACCGCCAACAAAATGGGCGCACTGTTTCAGGGTGCTGGTGTCGATCAGCAAAAAAGTCTGGAGCTTACTGAGAAGGCCATGCAACGGGCGGCAGATATGGCTTCGGTTATGGGCATTGACATGCAGACTGCCATGGAATCCATCGCTGGCGCAGCCAAGGGTAACTTCACCATGATGGATAATCTGGGTGTCGCCATGAACGCCACTACCATCGAAGCTTATGCTCTTGCAAAAGGGCTGGACTTTGCCTGGAATAGCGCAACCAATGCCGAAAAGGCCGAGATCGCCATGCAGATGTTTTTAGAAAAAACCGAACAGTATGCTGGCAACTTCGCAAGAGAGTCTACCCAGACCATCAGCGGTTCCATTGGTCTTTTACAAGCCTCTCTAAGTTCGTTTATAGCAGGACTTGGCAATGCGAACGCTGATATGACGAACCTAACACAAAATCTTGTGGATGCCTTTCAGGCTGTAGTTAAAAATATCGTACCGGTTTTGGAAAATATAGTGGCTGCTCTGCCGGAGGCAACCGGTGCGATTATCTCAGCAGTCAAAGATCTGCTTCCCGTGCTGTTGCAAACTGTAACTGAATTGTTCTCTCAGGTGCTTCAAACTCTCTTGAGCCTGCTGCCGGAGCTGATTCCGGCAGCAGTAGATGCAGTCATGACCATTGTCAGGAGCACTCATTGATAACCTGCCTTTACTCATTGATGCAGCGGTGCAGCTAATCACAGCGTTGGTAATGGGGCTTGGAGAAGCATTACCGGAGCTAATTCCAGCAGCGGTTCAAGCAGTGATCACCATTGTGCAAGGGCTGCTGGATAATATGGACAAAATCCTTGAAGCTGCTTTTACATTGATTCAGGGACTGGCGCAGGGACTTTTAAATGCATTGCCAGAACTAATTGAAGCACTGCCGAGGATAATTACAACAATCATTGACTTTGTGACGAACAATATGCCGAAGATCATAGAATTAGGAATTACGCTTATCGTACAGCTTGCTGCCGGGCTTGTGAAAGCCATTCCAGAACTAGTAAAGTCTTTACCTCAGATTGTTGCGGCTATTATAGAAGGTTTGGGCAAGGCGGTTGTTTCAGTGGTTGAGATTGGTAAGAACATTGTAAAAGGCATCTGGGAAGGTATTAAAAGCCTTGGTAGCTGGATTAAGGATAAGGTTTCCGGTTTCTTTTCCGGTATTGTTGATGGAGTAAAGAATTTCCTCGGAATCAGATCTCCGTCCACTGTTTTTGAAGGTATTGGCGGCAATATGGCACTGGGTATTGGTGAGGGATTTGACAAGGCTATGGCCAGAGTGGCAGACGATATGCAAAATGCAGTGCCGACAGATTTTAATATATCTCCTGACATTAATGTAAGTGGACGAGGTGGATTTAGCGGTTTAGCTTCCGGGCCGCTTGTTGTGGTGCAGCAGATGATTGTTCGTGGTGAAGAAGACATACGCAGGATTTCACAGGAGTTATATAACCTGATGCAGACAGGTTCAAGGGCGCAGGGACGTTTTATAACAGCGTAATGGAGGGAAGCATATGGGATTTATCTACAATGGAATATCGTCGCAAAGTATGAAAATACGAGCAAGACTTACCAAATGGCAGGTCTCCCCTGCCCTGCGCAATTCCTTTGAAACTGTGCCGGGCAAAGCAGGTATTGCAGATTTTGGCTGCGACATATCAGAACGAAACATAATAATTAGCTGTAGTGTGCTTCCCCAGCGCAGTTTTGCCGAGCTTGTATCGGTTCTTGATAATGTTGCTGAATGGTTAAATCCGGAAAACGGGCTTAAACAACTTGTTCTAGATGATTTGCCCGACCGATATTTCATGGCTCGCTTATCAGAAGCGGTTGACTGTGAGCGGATATTGCGGACAGCGGGCAGCTTTGAACTTCGGTTTGTTTGTCCCGACCCGTATGTTTACGCGTTGGAAGATGAGATATTTGTTCTTTCTGAAACAGGTCTGCATGAGTTGGAGAGGGTTAAAGGAAATGCGGATTCCAATCCGGTTTATCTCTTGAAGGGTTTGATATCAACGTCCTCATCAAGCTATATTTCGCTTATTACGAACGGCGAGGAATTGCGAATTGTTGGCTCATTATCTGAAGGTGAAACTCTGATTGTCGACTCCGGCATGGTAACAGCTAAGGTTATTGATGAAACAGGCCGAACCTTGAGAAATGGTCTTCCCAGCCTGCAGGATCTGAATTTTCCAATTCTCAGGAAAGGTGTTAATCATATTGAGATTGCCGCAGAAAACGCGACCTTTACTGAGTTAAAAATACAGGCAAAAAGCAGATGGAGGTGATAACATGGCGATAAAATCAATTCTAACGAGCCAAGAGGATTTTACCGGTGAGTTTCCTGTAACATCAAGGACGTCTGCTTTATGGCGATTTAATGAAAAAACACCAGACGAAAATCTTCAGCTTATGGATTCATCGGGACATGGCAGACATTTTACCATCTCCGGCTGGTCAGGTACATCAGCAAACCTTATTGCTGGAAGATTCGGAAGATACTTCAGGCAAAATATTGTTAATCCGACTTCTGAAAAGACCCATCTTATAGCAGAAAATGATGGGAGTTTCTTTAGCAATCTGGGCGAAAAGATTGTTGTAGGCGGTTGGATTAATCCTACCACCTATTCGGTCGGCCAGACATATATACCCATATTCAATACCCGCCAAGGACCCGGTCAGCCAATTTTTTATGTTTCACTTTATCAAGGAAGACTTAGGCTGATGTTGTATAACTCCTCCGGCACACTAATCTACGACCAGAGTGAAACGGCTACCATTACCTTGAAAAATGGCGGCTGGTATTTTATCGCCTCCATCATTGAAGTAAGCAACAAAAAGGTGCAGAACATCATATGCGATCGCAGCGACGGGGCAACCTGGGTGTCGCCTGTGCGTTCCTTTTCGGGAGAATTGAACCGGGAATGTATAGCAAACATTATTATGGGGATGCATGCAAATACCTACTACTATGCCGGAGGCTTCGACGACTGGTTTCTGGAAACGGACTCACAGCTTACAGCTGATGATTTGCTGTTATATTTTAAGTCGTCTTTACATGCAAACGGTGGGGATGCGGCTTCGGATGTAGATGCTTTGGCAGAGCCTGGCGCAGTCACCCTTAAAGCAACAGATGGCGAGTATCCTGCAAGTGGCGTACTTTATACAAGGGCGGTTCCATGTGCATTATCGGGCAGCGGTCGTGTAGCTGTGACAAGCGAATATACTGCAGGTGTTACTTCAGTGTCTCTAGTAGAGACCAGCACAAGCGATGATCTTGAAGAATGGTCTGCATGGCAGGCTGTGGGAACCAGCGGTGAACTTCAATCGCCAAATCGGCAATATATAAGGTTCCGTGTTACCCTTACCAGCAGCGATCCGTTGAGGACGCCAAAACTTCTGGAAATACAGCTTCATGATATACCGAAAGCGCCCTATGAGAAATTAGGCTTTGCCCGTCCTGTGATTTTGGACAAAAACGGAGCATGGGAAGCTGTTCTTGAAAATGCCTTTGATATCATTGTCACTGGTGAGGTGAACGGCGCGGATACGCTGGAATTCAAGCTTCCGTTCCATGATCCAAAAAGAAGCACACTGGAAAATGAAAAACAAGTGCAAATCGTAAATGACATTTACCGGATCCGAACCTTAACGGACAATAAAAGCGAAGATGGGCGTGTTATTACGCAAGTATATGCTGAAGCGGTATTTTACGATCTGTCTTTCAGTGCGGAAAAAGAACCTAGAGAATTCAATGCAGATACTGCAGATGTTCCGATGCAATATGCACTTTTGGGTACAGGTTGGACAGTAGGAAATGTTACTGTCACTACGAAACGGACATGGCAGTGTACAGAAAAAAATGCCTTATCCATCCTTCGCGCCGTACAGAATATTTATGGCGGCGATCTGGTGTTTGACAGCGCCAACCGCCAGGTACACCTTTTGACTTTTAGTGGTACTGATAGCGGAGCGCTTTTTTCATATAGAAAGAATTTGAAAAGTATTCAGCGGGTAGTCGATACACGCGAATTAGTGACAAGGCTCTATGCTTATGGAAAGGACGGATTGACCTTCGCTTCAATTAATGGAGGTAAGGCATACGTGGAAGATTACACTTTTTCCAGTGAAGTGAGGGTGTCGACGCTTGATTGTTCGTCGTTTACAAATCCGTATCAGATGCTGGAATATGCAAAAATGCGGCTTGCAGAATATTCGAAGCCTCGCGTTTCTTATGTACTGTCTGCAATGGATTTATCTGCGCTAACCGGTTATGAGCACGAAGCATGGAAACTGGGTGATATTGTAACGGTAGACGATAAGGAACTAGGCCTTTTGGTAAAGACACGTGTTGTGAGAAGGCAGTATAACTTGCAGGAGCCATGGAAAACAGTGATTGAGCTTTCAACTAAACTGCGGGAACTCGGCGATTCTTCAGCACAGTGGGACAAGGCAGCGGATGCGCTGTCCTCAGCAGAGTTGGTAAACCGTCAGGAAATTAAAGATATGGTACCATTCAACCATCTGCGCAATTCCAGAGCGGATGATGGTTTTGCCTACTGGGTCAATTCCGGCTTTGAAGTGGATACTGAGAATGGTGTTTCGGGAACTGCTTCCTTCAAGGCTGTTGGTGTACCTGGTATGACAAAGAGTCTGTCACAGACGGTATACCCAGCAACACGTAAAAGTTATACATTTTCAGCGCAGATTGCTTCCGAAAACCTTGAAAAGGGCGAAAACGGCCAAGTTGGTGTTGAGATAGTCATTGAATACGAGGACGGTACAACAGAAACAAGATTTATAGACCTGATTTGAGGGTGATGATATGGCATATTTCAATCAGATTGCACACAGTATTTCTCCCAAAAGTATCAGCAGAGTCAAATCTATCACCATCAGGCTGTGCGTCACTGACTGCACCGGCACAGTGTACTTTACAGACTTATTGCTTCAGGGCGGTTCGGTTTCCACTGGATGGATCGGGCATGTATGCGAAATTCAGTGGACATTAGACGGGTAGGTGAAATGGATGCAGTTTTCAAGATTTACAGAAACCATACAACTAAAAAGCAATAAACATGTGGTGGGCGTTACTGTGATTCTCAAGATTTCCGACTGTACCGGAATAATCTATTTCACCGACATGCAGCTTCAGGATGGAGATCAGTTGACAGGCTATACCGTCCACACGAGCAAAATGCTAAAGAAAATGCAGGAAAACGGGCAGCCAGTTCCGCCCCGGCATTATAACGGTGTGGTGCGAACAGCGGAGACTGTAATTTTATTCAACCTGGGCAAAACTTCTGTTGGTCTTGACTGCTATATCTATCCTATACAGGATATGGCCGCAGGAAGTATTGAAATGTCCCAAGGTATGGGCGCGCATAAGGTAAAGTTCCTTGACCCGGTTAATGCAGGCGATGAGCTGACACTCAAGGCTTCCACCCGCCAATGCCTAAAAAACGGAAGTCAAACTCCTAAGGATGGGTTTTATCAATACTCTGCGGCATGGGACAGCAAACATATGGTGAAGCTGGAAGAGAGAAAGTCGGCGCGGGTACTCTTTGAATTTCAGGAGATGCAAGAGGGCGGTGATCGGTTGTGAGGGATTTCTTAAAAGGCAAACGGTGCATGGTGTGGAGTTTTATGGGAAATGCCCGAATGTATGAAGCACTTAGAGACTATGGCGACCGCCTTGATACGGTAGGCATTTTTACTTTTGAGGTTGACGCAACAGGTACAATCACTGAAACCGGTACCAGCATCAGCAGCATGCTTCCGTATATTCAGAAATGGCCGCACATTAAGTGGCTGCTCACTATTATGAATCATGGAATAGCCAATATTTTTACTACACTTCGCAACAACGAAAACGGTGCAAAGGATAAGTTTCTCACTGAAATCATCCGAATAATGAACAAGTATCCATGGTGCGCTGGGGTAGATATTGACCTTGAGCGCGGTGGAGGTTATGAAAACAAGGATGCGGCGAATGCTTTATTTAGGGATATATACAATACAGTTAAGTCTTATGATGCAACAAAGCTTGTCAACATCTGCCTTCCGGGTATGACCGGCGTTCAAGGCTCAGTGGGCGGTGAAAACTGGTGTGTTTATGCCGATCTTAACGACTATTGCGATACCGCCGCTATCATGAGCTATGGCATGGCATGGGCGGGCTCTGCTCCCGGCCCGGTATCTCCTCGTGACTGGCTTGAGGGCATATATGATTATGCTGTTTCCGTTATGTCACCCAACAAGATATTCATGGGGTTGCCTGCTTATGGCTGGAACTGGAGGATTCATGATACACCTGAAAACCTCGGAATAACCTATCGAGGAGTGTCTAATACCTACTATGCGGCAAAATACTGGATGACTGGGGTTTACAATTTCACAGGCGATGCACCGCCCCAGCCGTTTATTCCAATTGTGGCTTACTGGGATGACTATAACAAAGTACCTTGGGCTCTTCCTCATGTATATGACTATATGGAAGGATGGGATGCTGTATCTTGGGAATATCCGCTGCTAAAAGGGGTTTACAACAGGCGGAGATATTTGACAAGCTATGGCAAGGAGCAGAAAGCGGAGTTCGGAACCATTTATATTGACAGGAACGGAGTTCCGGATGAATACGAAGGAAATGTCATTATTACTGATGAGATGGCCTCACTTGGAGATGACCAGGCGTCAGCAGAGTACCGTTTTGAGATAAGAGAAGCGGGATATTACGATATTGCAGTACAGCTTTGCTTTCCTTACTGGGACAAAAATGCGATTACCGTTTCCCTTGATGGTGAATCAAAGACTTTCAGCGAGAGCCGTTTATGGTGGCCATACTGGAGAAGAGTTTGCTGGTTGACACTTGCAAAAGGTGTATTTCTCCAAGAGGGAACGCATGCTGTCAGCATAAGCGGTGGTGTGCCGGGAGTCCAGTTTTACGGTTTTAGGGTTTGCAGTGGATTTTCGGAGTATCCCTTTGCCGGTGAAGCCAGCTTTATGCTCTCTCCTCGTCGGTTCAAGGATGTAAATGGTGTGATGGTTGAGCCGGATCGAGGTTTTAAACTGACATTTGAAATGTTGCGAAGAAAACCCGACTCGGCGCTTATTTGGTATGAGGATTTTCGGGACAGGAACATCCTGCCTGAAAATTACTGGACTGTGTTGGATGGCGAATGGGATGTTTGGCAAGACCCAGACAGCACAGAAAGCCGCCCATATTCCCAGCTCGAGGGATATGGCAAACTTGCATGGAAATACGACGGGTTTTCCGATATTCATATCCGGGCAAGGCTGGCCTTCCCTCAAAATAGCAGCGGACGGGCTGGGGTGTTCCTTGGAGATCTTTTCTGCTGCTTAAATTATGACACGCAAAGAGTCGAGCTTTATCAAGGTAATTCCTTGCTTGGTAGCTATTCCACCAGTTTCTCAAAAACTGCAGATGCCGATCTTCGTGCTAATCCGAATATGTATACTATAGAGATGCGAAAACGCGGCAATAAGGTAAGAGTATATTCTGGTGCAGCTTCAACCCTGCGTTTCACAGTGAATGTAAACGGTGGTAGTGGTTATGCAGGGTACTGCTCGGACAACCGGACGGTATGCGAGCTGCTGCGGCTGGGCGATGCGTGGGTATATGAACCATACGAGCGTTTTGATGTGGAACTCCCGGATGGAACTATAACCAGCTTTGGCAGGCTTGCTCGCACTGGTGTCACGTGGGATGATGAATTTCAGGTGTTTTCAGTAAATAGCGATGTGGAGGAATCGATAACTCGCAGTGAGGACATTTCGATGGACTATGACTTCTTCCACTCACAACTTTTGGCTCTTTCTTGCGGTAATGACTATGAAGTAAAGATTATACCGAAAGACATCAATATCTGGATATCCCGTCTCTTCCTCGGAGATGCAGATGGTTTTTCTATTCTGTATTATCAGGATGTGGACAGCCTTGTTTACTGGGCAAATGAAGCGGCTTATCGGTGGAAACTGCGAGGTATAGCCATCTGGTCGCTTGGGCAGGAGGATATGCGGCTGTGGGAGGCGCTTCCGAAGCAAATATAGTTTAGAAGTTTTATTTATTCAGCGCTTTGCTTTAAGGCAGGGCGCTTTTTTATATGCAAAACTCAAGTTGAACGGAGGTTTAAGACAATGAAAACAGTATGGAACTGGGTACAGGCGGTTTTTACTGCTATTGGCGGATTTCTTGGCTGGTTTCTTGGAGGGCTGGATGGATTTTTATATGCACTCATCGCTTTTGTAGCCATTGACTATGTGACCGGAGTGATGTGTGCCGTTGTAGACAGAAAGCTTTCGAGTGAAGTCGGGGCCAAGGGCATCTTTAAGAAAGTGCTTATTTTTGTACTTGTAGGAGTAGGACACATCATCGACAGCCAGGTGCTCGGCAATGGCGGGGCAATCCGGACAGCGGTGATTTTCTTTTACCTGAGTAACGAGGGAATTTCAATTCTTGAGAATGCAGCACATATAGGACTGCCCATTCCTGAAAAGCTGAAGAACGCATTGGAACAACTGCATGGCCACTCAAATGAGGAGGATGAAAAGAAATGAAGCTGTACACGAAGTACATGACGCGAAACGATTGCTATACAGCAGGCCGAAAAATCACGCCTAAAGGAATCATGGTACATTCGACGGCTGTGCCGGGTGTAATGGCGGCTGAGTGGTTTTCCCGTTGGAACAAATCTTACAAGGCCGGCGAAATAAACAGGCAGGTATGTGTTCACGCTTTTGTAGACGATAAAGAGGTTTGGCAATACCTGCCTTGGGATCATCGCGGGTGGCATGCGGGAGGAGCAGCCAACAATACCCATATTGGCTTTGAAATCTGTGAGCCTGCTGGGTTTTCGTATAAATCCGGGTCGGTAATGGTGGGTTATGATGCAGCAAAGCAGGAAGATTATTTCCGTAAAGCGTGGCAGAATGCTGTTGAACTCTGCGTTATGCTCTGCAAGAAGTACGGTCTTAATGAGAATGACATCATCTGCCACTCCGAAGGATATAAGCTCGGTATTGCCAGCAACCATGCTGATGTGATGCACTGGTTTCCCAAGCATGGGGAGAATATGGACACTTTCCGTAAAGCAGTAAAAAAAGCGCTGGAGAACAGTACAGATATCAATACTGATATTGGAATTGGAGATATGGTGGAGTTTAAGGTCAGTGTAAAGAATTACTACCCCGGCAGTGTGGAAGTTCCAACGTGGGTCAAAAATGACTATTACCACAGGGTCACACAGACTTTATATAAAGGCAAGCCGGTCATAAAAGGCGGCAAAGAGTGTGTTTTACTTGGCAAAAAGGTTAAGAAATCCGGCGGTTTAGAGGTTGCAGGTATAAACACTTGGGTAGCAAAAGAAAACCTTGTAATAGTAAACAGTATTACAGATAACAAGAGCAATAGAACCTATACAGTGCAAAAAGGCGACACCTTATGGAGAATAGCAGAAAAAGAACTTGGCAGAGGAACAAGATATCCGGAGATCAAGAAACTGAATAGCCTGACTACGGATACTATTTACCCCGGACAAGTTCTGAAATTGCCTAAATAACGATTAAGGACAGCCAATCGCGGCTGTCCTAAGTTTTTATAGGAGGTGTTTGAATGATAGAGGCGGCTAATCATTTCACATATAACCCGCAGGAAACGAACTATACAAAGATAACACAGGAGGAAATTCAAAGAGAGGTTGATTACTGGCGGGCATATAAAATCCTGCAAAAGATGCTTAAAGCGGGACTGATTTCAGAGGAAGAATTCGACAAAATCGACAAGTTAAATCTTAAAACTTTCTCGCCGATGTACGCACAGCTTATGGCCTAATTAGCTTGCTATTAGCGGCACACAGAGGTAACATGTCACATGCCCAAAGGAGGTGAAAACAGTGAGAAAGGTAACGAGGATTGATGGAAGCAATGCTCTCCAAGCTTTCAAGCCAAAGGTGAGGGTAGCGGCTTATTGCAGGGTTTCAACCGACAGCGATGAGCAAATGGCAAGCCTGGAAGCACAAAAAGACCATTATGAATCCTATATAAAAGCAAATCCTGATTGGGAATTTGCAGGGATTTACTATGATGAAGGCATATCAGGCACAAAAAAGGAGAACCGAACTGGACTTTTAAGGCTGCTTGCAGATTGTGAAAACAAGAAAATTGACTTTATTATAACCAAGTCAGTCAGCAGATTTGCCAGAAACACAACCGACTGCATTGAAATGGTGCGAAAACTTACCGATCTCGGTGTTTTCATCTATTTCGAGAAAGAGAATATAAACACCCAGCGCATGGAAGGCGAATTGGTGTTGACAATTTTGAGCAGCCTTGCAGAAAACGAATCATTATCCATTGCTGAAAATAGTAAGTGGTCTATCAGGCGTAGGTTCCAAAACGGAACATACAAAATTTCGTACCCTCCCTATGGTTACGATTATGTGGATGGAAAGCTATTTATCAATAAAGAACAGGCTGAAATCGTAAAGCGGATTTTTTCTGAAGCTTTGGCAGGTAAAGGTACACAGAAAATTGCCGATGGGTTAAATATGGATAAAATCCCAACAAAGAGAGGTTCGCATTGGACAGCGACCACTATCCGCGGTATCCTTAGCAATGAAAAATATACTGGGGATGTCCTTCTGCAAAAGACCTATACAGATGAGAATTTTAAGCGGCATTATAATCGTGGGGAAAAAGATCAATACATGATAAAGGATCATCATGAAGCCATCATATCCCATGAGGAATTTGAAGCCGCCCAAGAGATATTAAAGCAAAGAGGAAAAGAAAAAGGTGTAATCAAGGGAAGCAGCAAGTATCAAAAACGCTATCCTTTCTCGGGGAAAATCAAATGCGCAGAATGTGGCAGCAGTTTTAAGCGTCGAATTCATGGCAGCGGTGACCGTAAATATATTGCCTGGTGCTGCACAAAGCACATAAAGGACGCATCAAGCTGTTCAATGAAGTTTGTCAGAGAGGATGCGATCCATCAGGCCTTCGTTGTTATGATTAATAAGCTTATTTTCGGTCATAAGTTCATTCTAAGACCATTGCTACAAAGCTTAAAGAAGACAAATTACTCAGATAACATAACAAAGATTCAGGAGATGGAAACAAAAATCAAAGAAAATACAGAGCGGGTTCAGGTGATTATGGGACTTATGGCCAAAGGATACCTGGAACCCGCTCTTTTTAATACACAGAAAAATGAGCTGCTCAAAGAAGCAGCCATATTAAAAGAACAAAAAGAAGCCATAAAACGCGCAATCGATGGGAGTCAGACTATCCTTGTTGAGGTTGAGAAGCTTCTTAAATTTGCAACGAAAGCTGAAAAGCAGATTGATGCATTCGATAGCGAAATATTTGAGGATTTTACCCGAGAAATCATTGTGTTTTCACAAGAAGAAATAGGTTTCAAAATGAAATGCGGGTTGAGCTTAAGGGAAAGGTTGGTGAAATGATGAGCCATATACCTTTTGGATATACCATTCAAAACGGCAGGGCTGTAATTAATGAAGAGGAAGCAGTTAAGATTAAGAAGCTATTTGAGGTCTTATCTTTCCGGGCTTTCTTTAAGCGAAGCGGCACAAAAAGCGGGTATTAAGCGTTACCACACATCTGTTGCGAGAATGTTAGCAGATAAGCGGTATGTTGAGGATAAATTCTATCCGCCAATTATCAGCAGAGACACATTCGAAAAAGCACAACTGGAAAGGCGCAGGCGAGCTGAGGCGCTTGGCAGGATTTATGAACATAAAGGAAATGAAAAGAAATGCCTAAATTTTAGGTTTCATGCTTCAATGCCAGATAATCTATACGATGATCCATTTCAGCAGGCAGAGTATGCTTATAGTCTTATTAAGAGCGAGGTGATTTTAGATGACAACCAGGAATGTTACGGTAATTCCTGCCCGTAAGCGAATTGGGAATAGTGCAAAGGCCGAGGAATTGCCTAAGCTTCGGGTAGCAGCCTATTGCCGCGTATCTACGGACAGCGAGGAGCAGGCAACCAGTTATGAAGCGCAAATTGAGCACTACACAAACTACATTAAAAGCAATCCGGAATGGGAGTTAGCTGGCATATTTGCGGATGAAGGGATTACTGGAACCAACACGAAAAAGCGTGAAGAGTTTAACCGGATGATAGAAGAATGCATGCAGGGCAAAATCGATATGATAATTACGAAATCTATCAGCCGGTTTGCAAGAAATACGCTGGACTGCCTAAAGTACATAAGGCAGCTTAAAGAAAAAAATATTCCGGTTTACTTTGAAAAGGAAAATATAAACACATTGGATTCCAAAGGGGAAATCCTGCTGACCATTATGGCTTCTTTGGCGCAGCAAGAAAGCCAATCGTTAAGCCAGAATGTAAAACTGGGTATTCAGTACCGATATCAGCAAGGAAAAATCCATATCAATCACAACCGGTTTCTTGGCTATACAAAGGATAAGGATGGCAATTTAGTTATCGTACCTGAAGAAGCAGAGATCGTTAAACGCATTTACAGAGAATACCTTGAAGGTTCCAGTATGCTGCAGATAGCAAGAGGTTTGGAAGCTGACGGAATTCTTACAGGTGCAGGCAATCCCAGATGGCATACCAGCACCATCAATAAGATTTTGAGGAATGAAAAATATATCGGTGATGCGCTGCTGCAGAAAACCTATACCGTAGATTTTTTATCGAAGAAAAGGGTACCCAATAACGGTATAGTTCCACAATACTATGTAGAAAACAGCCATGAGCCCATAATCCCGCGTGAAATTTTTATGCAGGTTCAGGAACAGCTTGTCAAAAGAAGATGTGTGCATATAAGTAAGAACGGAAAGAAAAGAAACTATAGCAACAAGCATCCTTTATCACAGATGGTTTTCTGCGGCAACTGTCATGAAATATTCCGCAGGGTTCATTGGAATAACCGAGGAAAGAAATCAATCGTATGGAGATGCGTCAGCAGATTGGAAAACACCGGTTTGTTTTGTACCGCTTCCACTATACTTGAAGATACGCTTAAAGAGAAAATTGTAGAAGCCATCAATGTAGCGGTCAGCGGAAAAAACTCTTTTCTGGCCATACTGAAGAAGAATATTGAAACCGTATTAAGCGAGGATTTGGATGAGACTACAGCAGATATTGATAAAAGGCTGGAAGAACTCCAAACCGAGTTGATCCAAAAAGCAAATTCAAAGGAAGAATACGATAATATTGTAAATGAAATTTACAGGTTGCGGGACTTAAGGCAAGAAACACTTTCAAGAAACGCTCTTCGCCAAGATAAGAGGGATCGGATTGCTGAGATGACGGACTTCCTTAACACGCAAACCGGTGATATTACGGAGTTTGATGATAAACTGGTCAGAAAACTAGTTGAAAAAGCGATTGTATATGATGACAGGTTAATGGTAGAGTTTAAGTCGGGATTAGAAATAGAAGTGAATCTATAGCTTGTAATCATGTGGAGTGTTATCATCGATGTCAAATTTGTAAATCTTGATTTTACAGTATTTGTTTGATTATATTCAACTTATCTACTCGAACAAAAGTGGTAAAATGCGTTCATGGGAACATATCGAGGGCATATTTTTGGACAAAAATTGAGAATAAATGTTGCATAATGATGGTACATAGCATTTCAGTGGTAAAATCATTGAAAGGACATATTGGAAAAAGTTAGGAATTTAGCTGCTGTTATTATGATTAATTACTGGAATCCGACTGAGCAAAAAATAGAAAATTTATTTTCTCATTAAAGGTTCGCTAAAGGTAGATAGTTTATGATAATAAATGTAAGACGGCCGCTTACAAGAATTTTCTTAAGGAGGTATAATCATGAACAAGAAAATTTTATCAAAGCTGGATACAACAAAAAAGAAAGTTGGAGCTATTGTTCTTAGCACAGTGCTTCTTGGCACACTTGCTGTTGGAACAGCCTACGCGGCAAGCTCCATGAA
This sequence comes from Bacillota bacterium, assembly GCA_050952465.1. Taxonomy (GTDB): domain Bacteria; phylum Bacillota; class Dehalobacteriia; order Dehalobacteriales; family Dehalobacteriaceae; genus DUPU01. The sequence continues at coordinate 46,555 of JBMNKZ010000005.1, forward strand.
TCCTTTGCAGGTGAAAACAGAAAATGGCGTTCAGTGTTATTCTACTGACGGCGGCAAGACCTGGAGCCAAAACGCACCCGAAGGCGTAACGGTCAGCGACAAAGATGGCAAGCTTACCATCACTAATGGTATTCCACCTAAGGATGGCGAAAGAGATGGAGTGCTGAGCAAAATGGAGGACGGTGTCAGGCACTATTCTACTGATGGCGGCAAGACCTGGAGCCAAAACGCACCCGAAGGCGTAACGGTCAGCGACAAAGATGGCAAGCTTACCATCACTAATGGTATTCCACCTAAGGATGGCGAAAGAGATGGAGTGCTGAGCAAAATGGAGGACGGTGTCAGGCACTATTCTACTGATGGCGGCAAGACCTGGAGCCAAAACGCACCCGAAGGCGTAACGGTCAGCGACAAAGATGGCAAATTTACCATCACCAATGGTATTCCACCTAAGGATGGCGAAGGAGATGGAATGCTGATCAAAACGGAAAATGGTGTAAGGTACTACTCTATTGATGGCGGCAAGACTTGGAGCCAAAATGCTCCCGAAGGTGTAACGGTGAATGAAGACGGTTCTGTAGTTGCAAATTATAATTAAATAACGCAAAACTATAGGCATTCTAAAGCACATAGGAGCTGTTCGCAGCTCCTATGTGCATGCATATAGCATGCAAGGAGGTATACCAATGAGGCTATTAATGGTTGAAGATGAGAAGTATATGGCAGAAGCTGTTGCCCAGGTTCTAAAAAAGAATAACTATACTGTTGATTTGGCGTATAACGGTGAAGATGGGCTGGACTGCGGGCTTTCAGGCATTTATGACATCATCATTCTTGATATAATGCTTCCTAAAATGGATGGTATAAGCATACTTAAGGAATTACGCAAAAACGGAATTGAAACGCCTGTTATTTTATTAACCGCAAGAGGTGAAATAGAGGACAAGGTGCGCGGCCTTGACAGCGGTGCAGATGATTATCTGGCAAAACCATTTCATACCGACGAACTATTGGCTCGTTTGCGTGCTTTGGGGCGAAGAAAGGCGGAATCACTGATAAATGACGGTATACTCAGCTATGGAGATATCAAACTGAACCCGCATACCCTTCAACTAGAATGCGGGAGTAAAGAGGCTGTACTGACATTAAAAGAGTCTCAATTATTGGAGCTGTTAATAAAAAGAAACGGAATAATTGTTTCAAAGGATAATATTATTGAAAAGCTATGGGGTTATGATACTGATGCAGAAGAAAACCGTGTAGAAATATATATATCCCTTTTACGAAAGAAGCTGGCTCAACTAGATTCCGGAGTTTATATTCAAACTATACGGGGTGCTGGGTATGTCTTAATAACGGCAAAGGATGGTCAGTAAAATGTTTACAAAATTACGCAACAAATTTCTCATTCTTAATATGGCTATGACTTCAACGGTTATGATTATTGCTTTTGCTGCCATTTATATCGTTAGCTATAATAACGTAAATTCAGAAATCGCGAAAAGATTAAATCCGCAAGCCGGAATTCAAACTGTGATAGAAGGAACAGAAATGTTTGACGATGCAGAAAATAATAAATCTAAAGCCCTTAATCGGAGGTTTTCACCAGATGATTCTTATTCCTTCATTATCCAGGTAGACGGAAATGGTGAGATTTTGGAAATAGACTCTCCTTTTAATTTGAATGAGGAAACATACAAAAAAGCTACTGATATTGCATGGAGCAATAAAAAAAGCAGTTCTGCAATAACTCTGGAAGGCAAGCAATGGAGATATGCCATAGCACAAATGAAAAAGCAGGTGATTCAAGGGAACGGGCAGTCATATACGGTTGCGGAAAACAAATACCAGATAATGTTTTTAGATGTTACAATGTATAAAAAAACATTGTTTCAATTGCTTACTACATTGCTCTCTGTAGGATTAATAATGCTTTTTGCAATTTTTATCATAAGCCTTTACTTTGCCAACCGGGTTATCAAGCCAATATCCGAGGCATGGGAAAGGCAGAAGCAATTTGTAGCCGATGCTTCTCATGAATTGAAAACACCGATTTCCATTATAAATGCAAATTACGATGCGCTGTTGGCAAATCAGGAAGAAACCATTAAGAGCCAATTAAAATGGCTTGACAATATAAAGATTGGAACTAACAGAATGACAAAGCTTATTAACGACCTTTTGTCTCTGGCACAAATGGAGGATTTGAGCTTTGTAATGCAAAAAGTGCCGTTCAATATGAGCAGTGCAGTTAATGAAGTGATTTTATCAATGGAAGCTGTAATGGCTGAAAAAGATATAGAACTTATCAGCTCCATAAAGCCTGACATAATTGTTAAGAGCGACCCTGAAAGAGTTAAGCAGGTTATAACGATTTTATTGGATAATGCCGTAAAGTATACGGAAAAAAAGGGGCAGATAGATATATCCTTAACTGAATCAAAACGTCATGTCGCATTTTCCATAAAAAACAGCGGGAAAGGGATAGCCAAACAAGATTTGCCAAAAATATTCGACAGATTTTATCGGGTAGATCCATCCAGAACGCATGAAGCGGGCAGTTATGGGTTAGGGTTATCAATTGCTAAAACGATAATAGAGAGACTAGGAGGCGAGATATATGCAGAAAGTGTGGAAAATGAATATACAACCTTTACTTTTACACTTGAGTTGTAATGTATTGTGAATAATAAAATGATTTGTGGAATCAAATACCATGCTTTAAATCAGTAAATTATGTTGCTTAATATTTCGGCTAATGACATCAGAAAGAAGTAGTGCTTTACTATTTAATCTTATTAAATCATAAAGGCTTTGTTATGGCTAAGCGGAATTTATAAATAATAAATGGGTTATTTGTGCTAAGGGCAAACCTGTCTAAAGATAGGGGCGCAAAGCTAAAGTGTGAATCGTCAAATTAAAACTGACATCTTAGTCACTTTATTTCATTTTAAATCAAGCCTTTTCAGTCAAATTTGAACAGGCTATCATACAAGAAATGAATTACAAAGTCACTTTGGAATAGAAAAAAGCGGCCGTTTGACCAACCGCTTAATACTAGACCTTATAGTTCAATATCTCTGTTTGCCTGGTAAACAACCTCTTCGTCCAATGAGCGTATCTGGTTTGCACAAGCGTACATTAGGCAGCTAGTTACAAGGTTGTTGATTTGTCTGGGAGCTCCCTTTGCAATGGTAAAAATAGAATCAATGGCACTATCTGAGAATAAATTTGTTTCCATTGCCCCGGCGTATTTTAGGCGTGAGTGAATGTAATCCTTAAGTTCCTCTTTTTTCAATCCCTGCAAGTGATATTTCACATTGATTCTTTGGCGGAGTGGGGTATTAATTCCCATTTGCAGGCGGTTTCTCAGTGATGTCTGCCCGGCAAGGATGAGAATAAATGGGTTCTCGCTGTCCATAGAAAAGTTAAACAGAATGCGCAGGTCATCCAGAACCTTGTTGCTAAGGCTTTGTGCCTCATCAATAATAATGACGGGTGTTATCCTTTGATCGTGATAAGAAGAGTAAATCAGTTTCTGTAACTGTTCAAACATGGTCACCTTCTTATGAGTAGGTTCTTCGCCAAGCTTCATGATAAGACCACGGTAGAAATCCATTACCGTAACTGTGGTCAGTGAATAGTAAGAGGGCTGATAGAGCCCGGGATTGAGGCCATTACAGAACCGACGGAGTGCTGTTGTCTTTCCGGTACCAGCCTCTGCTGTAAGAAGGAAAATGCCACGTGTAGATTGGATATATTTCAATCGTGACTCTAATTCAAGAAAATCGGAACCCTGAAAAAGTTCTGATACAGGGATTTCCTTGGTAAAAGGATTGTGTTTTAGTCCAAAGAATTGTGTAAACATCATGAAATTACCCCCTCCTTATCCATTGAAGAAAAAGAGATTGTGTTTTTGGGTATATGGTCAGAAGAAGCATTGTCCGATACAGATATGACAGAATCTTTCTTGTAGTCTTTCCTTGAAGAGGCTGATGGTCTGCCTTGACGTTTCATATGGGCATTGTCGGAGAAATGGACTTTTTTTGCCGTACCAATGCATTTGTCATCTGAGTAAAGAAAAACTTCTTCAAGCCCACGTTCAAGTAGGTCCGGATCATAACGGATATTAATTTTTCTGCCGGCAAAGGCAGGTGAAGTCTCATACAGGACGCTATTAAGACTAAGAGTAGCATCGTGCTTGATGGTCCGGGGCACCTGTACCAGGAATTTCTCGTTAAACAGAGAAAGATCTGTTGGCAAGACAACGGATTCAGCCTGAGCCAGAAAACAGTCTAAAGGTGACATACCAAGACCTGAATGGGGTTTTTCATTGTAATCGGAAGAAAGCCATTCCCAGAACAAAGTATTTAGATTGTCAATGTCCTTTATTTTATTCGCTTCCAATGTTGACAGAAATCTTAGACGACAGCTGCGAAAAAAACGCTCTATTTTCCCCTTGCTGGTAGGAGTAAAGGGTTCCGCCCGGAGCAGAGTGACACCAAGGTTGGCACACAGGTATTCGAAGTTAGCACAGCGATAGATTTTTCCGTTATCTGTATACAGAAGCTTCGGAATGCCCCGTCTTAAGACAGCTTCCCGGAAAGAATGCCGCAGGCTCAGAAAATCTTGAGAGTAGTAAAACTGGGCATGAAGAATCAAACGTGAGCAATCATCAATAAAAGCTAGAAGGTAGGTTTGTACCTTTTTACCATCTTTTTTTATGTATGGTCCGTACATTACGTCTGTCTGCCAAAGCTGATTAATTTTGCCGTGGGCAAAGCGTTTCATGTCTTTAGGAATCTCGGAGGTGTCCTGGAAAGAGGCCCGTGTTCGGTTTAGATAGCGGGTTAACGTAGAAAGAGATATGTCTGCCGGCGTAAAAAAGCCTTCCTTTACCATCATATCATAGATGACAGTAGCGGGAGCTTTTGGATATTTGCGGCATTTTTCAGCCAAGGCATCGGATATCTCAGTAGTAACCTTACGGGTACCGCCTTTATCAGTTCTTGGTTTAGGTTTTAGGGCATCAAGTCCAAGACGGAGATAATCCGTGTACCATGAGGAAATGGTCTTTGGTGAATAATTCTTCATGCCATAGTGAGGCATGTCGATTACAGAAGATGACACTTTGGCACAGTATTCCCCCTGATGTTCCGCCTGGCCATTAAGCAAAGGGCTGATAATGGAAAATTTTTTAAGTGCAATCGCATTTCGGGTTGCTTCATCAAGCATAAAAATGCCTCCTTTCGTATAGAAAAAGCCTATCACTATCGAAAAGAGCTGCAAAGGAAAAATTAGTGTTGCAAAGATACTCCCGGAAATACTTCTCATAATGGGCTGCATATGATATATTTTAAAGTGCTGAAAGGGTTAAATATGTGCAGGACCCATGTGAGAACATGTCCATAGAAACGGAGTACGGGGTAGGAGCCGCAGTTTCTATTAGGTTGAGCGCATCTTTAACTCTTTTTCTGTTATCTTGAGATGCTGATACCGGATTATCAAGGTGAAACTGACGGACAAGATCCATTAGAATCCGGTTACAGTTTCTAAGAACCCGTTTCCGGTACTGGTAAAACAGCTGTCTGGAAAAAGAGATACCATAGTTTAGTGTAAAGTTTCGGATAAAAGAAGTTATGGTTCCGGCCCAAGCCAAAAATCCGGAAAGGGAATAATGTATGAACCCCATGGAATACGTTCTCCTAGGATGGCAGAACCATGGAAGCAAGGACACCGTTCGGCGACAATCTGGGCAGATGTAACGGCGTACCAGAATAAAGCCTTCAAAATCTTTAGCAATCAGATATCTCTGATAGAATCCATGACGACGGAGATGCTGCTTATGACAGTGGGGACAAAGGGTGTGGGTCAGGTCAGGAAATGAGAATGCCTGACCCTGATTATGATAAATATTAGGTAGAACATCAACTTTAAAAATTTTCTGCATGATTAAAGATCTCCTAAAAAAGAATACGGCCTTAAAATGACAAAAAATCATCACATAAGAACCGTAATCTATTTTAGAATAACTATTAAAATTTGACTAGATATTAAGGGTTTAAAAGGAATTAATTTGATGATTTACACCCCTGAGTACTCGTTTCCAGCATTTATTTGCACGGTATGTGGTGCATTTACTTGCACCTAAGAATGATTGTGCGCACACAGTTTTTGACTATGACGTAACCAATGGAGAACTTGAGTATATCAATAAAGATTTTGAAAACCTGCTGCTGGAGAAAATGAGGAAAAATATCCATCTATTCTGTGACCCGGGTGATTTAGATAGGTTGATGGGGGAAGAATTAGAAGATTAAATTGATTTTTGTAGAAGAAGCGTTTAGATACATACTTGAAATAGATTTCCGAAGGTGCCTCTAGAATTAGTTTAGAGGCACTTATTTTTTTGCTATTCAGCGGACACACCTTCATAAACCCTATGTACATAAAAAATTTCAACAGCAGTATCGAAATTAAAAGAATGTGCATGGGGGATTGTATATGAAACTAGGCAGCGTTTCAATAAACTACGACATTTGGAGAAAAGGTTTAATGAAATTATTGAAAAGTTATAGGTGTAAGTGGAAGGACATATGAATAAGTATTAGAATAAAATACTTATGCAGATTAGAAGGGCAAGTGACAATGATTAGTAATAATATCAGTAAATAGAAAAAGTTTAAAATAAGGGGGAATTTAAGTGATTTCTTTCGATCTTTTCTTGAAGGGTATAGATTTTTTTGAAATAGAAACTGGAAGAAACCAAGAGCTGATTAAGCAACTTTCTGGAATGGAAGGCCTTGCGTTCAAATTAACATGCTCCTCCCCTAGAAATAGTTATCAAAAAGATTCGTCTTTAGATTCAGATATAAAAAAATATCTGCTTGATAATGGGAATAAATTGATTAATCCCAATTTCCCCCAGTGTCCAATTAATATTGCTTATGATTTTGCCTTGCGCATTGGTGATAAGAATGTTGTATTTGAAATTGAGAAAGCCAATAAAGAGAAAATTCTTTACGATTACCTTAAAGCTCATATCTATATGGATTATGGAATTGATAATGTTGTAATTATTGCACCAAAAAACTGGGTTCATGCGCATGGTACATACGACTTGTTTAAAGTAGCAAAAGAGAGAATAAGCTTATGTTATCAATATCAGATGGGTAATGAAAAGAAGTTAAAAAAGATACTAATTGTAGGTTTTACTCAAATATATAATAACCAGATTCACTCAAACACTACGCTTGCAAAAATAAATCAAAAGTGTAAATTATATTTTCAAACGTAACATGAACTTTGATAGTCAAGTAAAAAGCTGACACTATTAGATCCTGATATTGGTAACAACATTACCTGGAATTATGATTATCAGATGAGTCTTCAAATTTTTTTACAATTAATGCGGTTTGTCTAAGATCGGGAAAACCGCAGTTGTTTTCCTCCGAAAAACAAGATACGCTTTCCCTCACCCAGGCTGAAATTTAATATGCGCGATGGGGCCGTAAGTTCCATAAATTTAATGAGCTTATTATATCCGTGCATTACTCTGGCCAAGATATATGACCCGATTAAGTTCTTAAATCGTGGTATATCAAGGGCTGATATTGAATCTGCATTATCAAATAGAGGAATTGCTGTATTTCTTATACGCCTAAACAGAATGCGGTTGGTTATGATGACAGCTGGTATTCTGTAGCTACCATTATGTTCGATCTTAGGGAAAAGCAAATAAATAATTGGTTAAATGAGAAGGACTTCATGTGGAACTTTAAAGAGGATCTAGAGGACAATGAAACAGAAGATGATTGGGGAGCACTGAAAAAACACTTTGCAGAATTGCGCCAGATGTACGAAAATGCAGATAATCTAAAACTTGGTCGCCGGCCGGATCTTACTGATGTGCTGGTTCATATGGCTATGGCTTCGTCTGCTGTTTGCGCCCTGCGCTTGATATCTTCAGAGAAATATCGAATTGAAGAAGAGTTACTTCGACTGTTATTTATAGAGGGAGCGCTTATCACAAAAATTTAATACCACTTTAGGAATTAACAAATCATATAATGTTTAAGAAGAAGATATCACAATAGATTTAAAGATAAAAAGACAAGCTTACTAAACAAGAAATATAACTGGGAGTTGGTATTTATGCCTTTTACAATAATTCGCCAGGACATCACGAAAATGCATGTTGACGCAATCGTCAACGCCGCGAATACTGCACTCCAGATGGGAGGCGGGGTTTGCGGTGCCATATTCAAGGCGGCGGGAGCGCATGACCTCCAAGTTGCCTGTGATAAGCTCGCGCCTATTCAGACCGGCGAGGCGGTTATCACACCGGGATTCAGGCTGCCGGCAAAGTATATCATACATACGGCAGGACCAGTTTACAAAGATGGCAAGCAGGGAGAGGAAATTAAACTTCGATCCTGCTATCTTAACAGTTTGAAACGAGCCGTAGAAAATAATTGTGAGAGCATTGCCTTTCCGCTGATTTCAAGCGGGATTTACGGCTACCCAAAAGGCGAAGCCCTGCGGGTTGCGACTTTTGCCATACAAGACTTTCTCGCCGATCACGATATTAGTATCTACCTTGCTGTATTCGACAAGGCGGCGTTCATGCTTAGCTCAAAACTCCTTGGCGAAGTCTCCTGTTACATTGATGAAATTATGTAGGTGAGCACTTAGCCCACTTTCCCGCCTTAAGCTTATAAGTTTTTTTGTATTTTTACGACAAATTGTGTCATGTTGAGATTGGCAAGCATAACATGTACTAGAGGACAAAAAACTTATACTTAAGGAAAGGGGTAATATTATGTCCAGAAAAAATAATGGCGTATTCGAAGACATTGTAGACTTAATTATTATCTTAATCGTGTTAGAGTTCCTTTGCTGCTGCGTTTTCGATTAACCTACCTAAAATGGGCCCTGTCTAGGGGCCTATTTTTATTAAGTGACAGTTGCCATTTGGGCATATATATTTTAAACTGTTAATATCATCTTTTTGCCAGGAGGAAATGATATGAAGTATTTAGTTGTACTTGGAGATGGTATGGCAGACTATAAATTAGCGGCGTTTGGAAATAAAACGCCGCTTCATCTTGCTTATAAACCGCATATGGACAACCTTGCTAAGGTTTCGGAGATAGGGATGGTAAAGACTATTCCTGATGGTTATCCGCCGGGAAGTGATGTGGCTAATATGTCGGTTTTAGGCTATGAACCGGAAATCTATTATACCGGTCGTTCTCCTTTAGAAGCCGTAAGTTTAGGGGTCGATCTAGGGGAGAATGATGTTGCCTTTAGGTGTAATCTGGTAACATTATCATCAGATGAGAATTATGCGGAAAAAACCATGATGGATTATAGTTCCGAGGAGATCACCAGCGAAGAAGCTGAAGTTCTTATTAACGATATTAATCGGGAAATTGGCACCGAGGAATTTCGTTTTTACCCCGGAATTAGCTACCGTCATTTATTAGTTTGGGAAAATGGCCGAGAGAATTTTGACTTGACACCTCCCCATGATATTTCGGACCGGGTGATTGGCTCTTATTTGCCTAAAGGTGAGGGAAGTGAGATTCTAACCCGGATGATGATAAAAAGCTATGACATTTTAAAAGACCATCCGGTAAACAATAAAAGGAGAGCTCAAGGGCTTAGACCTGCAACATCCATCTGGCTTTGGGGACAAGGGAAGAAACCGGCGTTTACGCCTTTTAGTGAAAAGTTTGGACTTAACGGCTCAGTAATTTGCGCGGTAGATTTAATTAAGGGTCTGGGCATTTGCGCAGGACTAGATGCACCCCATGTTCCCGGCGCAACAGGTGCGGTGCACACTAATTTTTCAGGAAAAGCTGACGCTGCTCTGGATGAATTAAAGGCAGGTAAGGATTTTGTTTATATCCATGTGGAAGCACCTGACGAGGCGGGGCATCAAGGGAATCCCCAGGAAAAGATTGGTGCTATCGAAAAAATTGATGAGCAGGTAGTAGGAAGATTGCTTCAGGGATTAAAGGAAATGGGAGAAGATTACCGGATGTTGATTCTACCGGATCATCCTACTCCTATCAGTATCAAAACTCATACTGCAGATCCGGTTCCTTTTATGATTTTTGACAGCCGAAAGGAATTTCCATCTAATGCTAAAGCATATACAGAAGAAGAGACAGAGGCCTCCGGCCGATTTGTGCAAAGCGGTCCCGAATTAATGACAAAATTCATTAAGGGAGAATAACCTAATGAATGATTTACCAAGTAATGAAAATAAGGAAGGTTATGTCCGAGATTTGTTCAATACCATTGCCGGGAGATATGACCTCCTTAACTCGATGATGAGTTTAGGCATGGACAATAAGTGGCGTCGGTTTGCCGTAAGACGTTCAGAGGTGGGCCCGGGTAGTCTTGCTCTTGATATTTGCTGCGGTACCGGGAAAATTACTTTAGAATTGGCGAAGCGAGTTGGAGAGACAGGACATGTCACCGGGCTGGATTTTTCGGAAAAGATGCTGGATGTAGCAAGAAAGTCAGTAACTGCATCCGGATTAGAAAAAAGAATTACTATAAAGCAGGGAAATGCTATGGATCTCCCCTTTCCTGATAACTCTTTTGATGCTGTAACAGTGGGCTGGGGGCTCCGTAATGTACCGGATATCTTTACCGTGGTAAATGAAATGCGCCGGGTGGTAAAACCCGGTGGTATGATAATTTCTTTGGATATGGGTAAGCCAGAGATACCTGTTTTTAAGGAAATATACTGGTTGTATTTTGAAAAAATAGTACCTCTCATGGGGAAAATATGGGCCAGAAAAGAGTCTGCCTACAATTATCTGCATTATTCAGCGAAAGCATTTTTGCACCAAAAAGAGCTGGCGGCTCTTTTTCAAGAGGCCGGTTTAACCGATACGGCTTATCATAATCTTTGTGGGGGAGTAGTAGCTGTAGTTGAGGGGAGAAAACCCCGAAGGAGCTGAAAAATGAAACTAAGTGGCAACTTGACAGGTTTATCCCAAGTAATCATCGAAAAACTTGATGCCTTGTATGAGATTAATGTGGAGCGGGGAATGGTCATTAATTCTCTTCTAGCCGGGCAAATGGCAGCGATTACCCATGCTATCCATAAGGAAATTGCGGTTTACCTGAACCGGCGGGGTAAGGTAATTCATGTTGCTATTGGCAATGACTATACAGTTCCCTTGGAGGAGGTTTCTTTAAGAAGAGGCCAAAAACGATTAAGTGGAGTCCGGTGTATACACACCCACCCTGGGGAAGACGGAACTTTAAGCAGTGTTGATTTAGCCGCTCTGGATCTTATGAATTTTGACTGTATGGTAGCCTTAGGTATTTTGGAGGACGGGTCTGTCGGAACAGTGGGAATTGGTTTTAAAGATTTAAGTTCTTCCCATCAAAAAGTATCTCAGATGGTCTTGTCGAATCTTAATGCTCTGGAACAAATGGATTTCTTAGGCATGATCGCGGAAATAGAGAAACACACCGATGATATGCACCGGACAGGTGAAGAAAATACCCGGGAAAAAGCCTTTTTAGTAGCTCTCTTAAAGGATAACCATAGAGAAAAAACCGAGGAATCTCTGGATGAATTGGAACAGTTGACTTTATCTGCAGGATTAGTTGTATTAGGAAAAGATATTCAGAAAAGAGATCGACCGGATGCTGCCACCTTTATCGGACGGGGTAAGGCACAGGAACTTCGGCTTATTGCTCAGTCGGAAGGGATTAATGCGATCATTTTTGATGATGAGTTAACTCCGGCTCAACAGCGGAATTTAGAAGATTTAATCGGAGTAAAAATTATTGATCGTTCTATGCTGATTTTGGACATTTTTGCTCAAAGGGCTTGGAGTAACGAGGGTAAACTTCAGGTGGAACTGGCCCAGTTAAAGTATCTGCTGCCTCGCCTGGTGGGGCAGGGTACAGTTCTTTCCCGGCTAGGTGGAGGGATCGGTACCAGAGGACCCGGGGAAACCAAATTGGAAGTTGACCGGCGAAGAATCAGAAAAAGAATCTCTGACTTGGAAGCCCGGCTGGAGTTGGTAAAAAAGTCCCGGGCTCTCCATCGAAAAAGATGGGCAGATTTAAGAATACCGGTGGTGGCTTTGGTTGGTTACACTAATGCAGGAAAATCTTCCTTAATGAATGTTTTGAGCGGAGCAGAAGTTTTAGTAGAAGACAGATTATTTGCAACTTTAGATCCCACCACCCGGAAGGTAGACCTACCCGATGGGCGTTCCTTCTTACTTACAGATACGGTAGGTTTTGTTCGAAAACTACCTCATCATTTGATTGCTGCTTTTCGAGCCACTCTTGAGGAAACCATGGAAGCTGATATTTTACTTCATGTGATTGACGGCAGCAGTGAGCAGGCGGAAGAGCATGCTGTTACGGTAAATCAGGTCTTAAAAGAACTGGGAATTGCCGATAAGCCGGTGATTACCGTAATCAATAAAATAGATTTAATTATCTATGATGCGGTTTTAAATCGTTTGCTGCAGTTGTTTGATCCTGCCCTTGCAATTTCTGCTAAGAAGCAAGTTGGAATTGAGGGGCTTTTGAAAAAAATCGGGGAAACCCTGCCCCAAAATTTGCAGTATATTAAGGTATGCATTCCATTTCATCAGGCATCTCTGGTAACAGACATCCACAATCAGGGAAGGGTAATAGAAGAGGAATATCTTCCGGAAGGGATTCAAATCGAGGCCTATGTTGATCAGCGGTTAAAAAGCATAATTGAAAAAAAAGTCTCCTTTATTGAGTAGGGGTTGCATATCAATGCAACCCTTTTTTAGTTTCGGCATGACATTGGGATAAAAGGGCAAATCTAATACTTGGAGAAAACATCTGTTGACGGTAAGGAGATTGGTGATGCGAAAAGTATTCTTTTTAGGTGCCGGAGCGTCCCGGGAAGCAGGGATTCCTACGCAGGAAGAGCTTTGGGAGCAGATTCAGGAAAGATTTATCCAAACCGGCGATTTATCTATAAAAAAGGTCTTGGATTTTGCGGCATATCTAAACTTTGCAAAATTTAATACCAAGTTGCATATTAACACGGCAGAACTTTTAACTCTTATAGATATAGCTTTAGAACAAAATGTTTCTCTGGGGCGGTATAGAGGCGATGACTTAAGAAAAATCAGAGACATTCTGGTTAGCGTCATGTGTGAGATCTTGGAAATGGCTGTTTATGAAGGGTATAATGGGGTTTTAACGGAATTTTGCGAAAGACTAACAGGTGAAGATAGTGTCATTTCCTTAAACTACGACACAGTAATAGATCACATTTTAATGGGTTGTAAGGGCGAGATAGATTATGGTTTCTCCTTTGACTATTGTTTTGGGGAAACACAGTTAAGGGAAGGGGGGGAAAGGCAGTTATTATTAAAGCCTCATGGCTCGTTAAACTGGCGTTATTGCAGCCGGTGTAATCATATTTATCTTCTACCGGATAAAAGGAGTAGAAACAGCTCACATAATATAACTTGTCCTTCCGATGAACATCCTTTGGGGGAAGTCATTGTGACGCCGACTTATCATAAAAAGTTTCTAGTACCTCAACTGCATAATGTTTGGATGCTTTCATTCGAAAAAATTAAGGAGGCCGATGTGATTAATTTTGTCGGATATTCTTTTCCTCCCGGAGATATGCATATTATCCATCTTATAAAGCGGGCGGTTTTAGCAGGAAAAAAGATCCCGGAAATTAATGTGATTTCGCCGGACATTCATGGTATGGTATTTCAAAGGTGTAAAAATATTTTTTTCGAATTTAATTTTTATAAAACTGCTTTTCGAGATTATTTTTATGATAAGATTTGATTAAATTGAGAAAAGATTTTTGGGACTGGCACGAATCCCTTTTTTTCTGAATAACAATATTTAGCAATACTATTATTTCAGCTAATATTGGGATTTAGAGGAACAGGAGGGATTGCCATGACTGATTTTAACCGCTGGATTCGAAAAAAAATTTATAGTTTGTTTGGTCGGAGTAAATTTTCCGCTATTTTATGTGAGCTGCAGAGTATTGCCCGGTTATTGATCTTCTTTGCCACTGTGGGGCTTTTTATGTACGCTTTAATTTTCCCTCATTTCTGGATTATACTTATTCTTTTTTTACTTTTCCTGGCTCTGTTGGCTCTTTGTCAGGATTAATTCGCCACTTAGATAGCCTTTTTGCCAATTCATGTATATTATTGTATAATCGTACTAACTATATCTTTAAATGGGGTGATATTATTGAAGGTCAGCTATCTTGGACATGCTTGTTTTATGCTGGAAGGAAATAAAAAAGTTATTATTGATCCGTTCTTAACGGGAAATCCCAAGGCAGCGAAGAGACCGGAAGATATTAAAGCGGATTATATTTTAGTTTCCCATGGACATAGTGATCATTTAGGTGATGCGATTGAAATTGCTCGGCGATCCCAAGGTACTATTATTGCTCCTAATGAATTAGCAGTTTTTTGTGAGCGTAAAGGAGCTCAAGTACATAATATGCACATCGGAGGAGCATATAATTTTGATGGGATAAAGGTAAAACTAACTCAAGCTTGGCATGGTTCGGCTTTTGTTGATGATAGGGATCTTATTTTTACGGGAAATCCTTGTGGATTTTTGATTTGGATTGATGGATTATGCATTTATCATGCTGGAGATACCGGACTTTTTGGTGATATGGATACTGTAATTGGTAGGAATCATCAAATTGACCTGGCACTTTTGCCCATTGGAGATAACTTCACCATGGGTCCGGAGGATGCTGTGATTGCAGCCGGCTGGCTCAAGGCGAAAACAGTAGTTCCCATGCATTATAATACATGGCCATTGATATCCCAAGATCCTGAGTTATTTAAAAGATCAGTGGAATCACAAACAAAAAGTAAATGCTTAATCTTAAAACCAGGAGAAAGTACAAATTTAAAGGTATAGATCTTGCGAATTTTACAACTTAAGTAGGGGGCAAGTTTTTGTGCCTACCCGTTAAGCCCATTAGGGCTTTTTTCTTTTTTAAGATTTTTTGATTTTATTAATTTTTTTCTTTTTGGGGAAAGCTAATTTTAGATTTTGAGGAGGTGAACTTCATTGTCAAAAATTAAATGTGTTGTTGAAGAGTGTAAGTATAATAAGAACCAAATTTGCCAAGCCGGGGAAATTGAAGTTCGATCTAGTGGCAGTATAAAGTGTCCCCTTTGTCAAGACACAAATTTCAAAATCTAAATGTGCCAGATATCCCCATTTCATAACCTTGTTCGTCCCGTTTCATTTTTTTGATTTGTTCACATAAGCAGCCGCCTGCGATTAGCAGGTTGCCTTGAGTTTGGGGCTGGCAAATGGTATGCTTGCACGATTTGCGGGGGAGATATCAGTTTCATTCATAACCTCATCCCGCCCGCATCGCATCTTTACACCATTTGCCGGACACAAAGTCAAGGTCGGCGGTCAATTACGCTGCATGTCCCAGGTTGGTATAAGCTAAATAAGGGGTAAGATAATCCAATGACTGGTGTGGCCTGTCCATGTTGTATTCTTGTACATATGCCCCTATACCAGCTCTTAACTGTTTAGGATTTTGATATTCATTAATGTAAATATTGTCACATTTTAAGCTTCTAAACCAGCGCTCGATGATAACGTTATCCACCCATCTTGCTTTTCCATCCATGCTTTGGCGGATGCTTTCCTGTCGTAGGAATCCGGTATAATCCTCGCTGGTAAATTGACTTCCCTGATCTGAATTGATGATTTCAGGTCTTCCATGTACTGCAATTGCCTTCTTTACCGCTGCTAATACAGGAGCCGTATCTAACGTATCCGATAGCTCCCATCCTACGAGATACCGGCTGTACCAGTCTATAATAGCAGTTAAATACATATGGCTTTTGCCCATTTTAATGTAAGTGAGATCAATTGCCCATACCTGATTAGGCCTGGTAATGGCAATATTCCTCAGCAGATACGGGAATACCTTATGTTCTTTGTTACGTTTGGAGAGATTAGGCTTCGGATAGATGCAGTATATACCCATTTCTTCCATATATCGTCGAATCAGTTTCCGGCCGATTCGGATGCCTTCATTCTGAAGCTTACTTTTAAGCCGTCTCACTCCCAAATAACACATTTTGGTATGCCAGTAGTCAATTCGGCTTTTTACCAGCTCCTCATACTCCGTATTTCCTGTAGCAGGTGTATAATAAACGCTGGTTCGATTAATGCCCAGTATTTTACATTGCGCTTTTATAGTTAGCTTAGAATGGTGGCTTATTAAACCTTTTTTCGTAGTCTGGTCCAAACATTTCAACAGATTTTTTTTTAAGCCACTCATTCTCAATAGTGAGTTGGCCGACTTTTGCCATTAGTTCCTGTTTCTCTATCATTTGTTCTTTTTGTTGTCGTTTTTGCTCTTTTTCCAGTCTGCTGCCAGAGAACGCTTTAGATGCGTTTTCAATAAACTCTTTTTTCCAGTTACGCAACTGGTTCGGACTTATATCATGTTCCTTTGCCAGCTCGTTTAGTTGCTTTTCTTCTCGTAGCACTTCTAATACAATTCTTGTCTTAAACTCGGCTGTAAATTGTCTTTTTTGCATTTTTTGAACCACTCTCCGTCCGGCAGTTTTCTGCCTTTATTATATCAGGTTCATTTAGTTTTGTAATTTCGTGTCTTAATCTATGGGTACATTATAGTATGTCTGTTATGAACTCTGACGGTACTGCTTGTGAAACCTTTACACCAAGAGATTAAATTTAAATAATAAACCAAAGGGGGGAAAAAATTGGAGCCTAGTGTATATGATTTTTTATCCAAATCCCTTTTAAATGAACAAGAGTTAGTCAGAGATTATCAAAGATTTGCCATGCGGATAAAAGAAGAATATCCGGAAATGGAAAAAAGTTTTCGAGATTGGGCGGAAGAAGATGGCTTACGAGCCAATAAAATTGAAAAATTTATCCATGAGGTGGAAAAACACAATAAAACCCGGTAGCACGGGTTTTATTTCTCTTGGGGAGGGTTAAAACATGTTTGTGGGTTGTGGGTTATGTAATGGAGTTTCTACTCCCGGATTATGTCCGATATGCGGCAGTGAGATGGAAGATTTGGGTATGGTGGAGGATTATAAGGGACCTTATAGTCCTTACCAAGACGCGGAATTAATTGAATGGGAGCATAAAAATAACAAGCAGGGCGCTTTAATATGCATTCATTTAGTCGAATGTCCTAAATGTAAATATAATGAACGTTTAGAAATACCGATCTAAAAATCTAAAAAATTTCCAAAATAAAAGCAATGCACTCAGGTCATAATAAATGAAGAACCAGCATTAAAAAATTTTAAAAAAAGAGGTGTAAAAATGAGAGTAGATAAAAGCGGTACTATTAACCGGGTAAAATGCGTTGTGAATAGCTGTGAATATTACCAAAGCGGTGACCACTGCACAGCAAGTGAAATTGAAATTCAGCCGCGTAATGCCCGAGACACGGAAGAAACTGACTGTGCTACTTTTTGCCCTAAATCATAACTAAAAACATCCTAATTAAAGGGAGGTATCTTTTATGTCTCAGCAGCTTTCCCAAAAGGACTTAATGTATCTTACGGATCATCTGGATATAGAAAAACAACATGTGCAGAAGTTTCAGGAAGCAGCCAGTCAAACAACTGATCCTCAATGTAAACAGATGTACCAAGATATTGCTAATATGCACCAGCGGCATTTTGATACCTTAAGCAAACACCTCTCCACAGGGAAAATGATGTCATAAGCTGAGAATAAAGGAGGAAAAATGATGCCTCAAAATGATAAAGCAATAGCCAACGAATGTCTCTTGCACCAAAAATATCTTGCGGATTCTTATACCGGTATGGCTAGAGAAACTGCTTGTGATTCTTTATTTTCTGATGTAATTAAAATCTGTCAAGAAGAATTGCAGGCCAGTCATCAGATTTTTAATCACATGAATCAACATGGTTGGTATCAAGTACAAAATGCTGATCAAAGTCAAATCACTAAGGCACACAGCCAAATACAACAAATGCAAATGCAATAAAAAGATTTTAGCATCAGATGGAGTTCAGCTTCATCTGATGCTTTCATTTTATAGTCGATTTTTTTGATGATGTTTTTTATGTTTACATTAATGCTTATTGGGTATACCATATAAAATAAACTGAGAAAGGTATTTTAGATTAAGATGAAAAAGGTAAGTAAGCAAAAAATAGACCGAGAAAAACAACAAAAGATTTTAAAAATATTAGAAAATATTTATCAGGGCAGTGTTTCGGCCTTGCATTTTTCATCTCCCTTTGAATTAATGGTGGCAACAATTTTGTCTGCCCAGACTAACGACAATCAAGTTAATAAAATTACCGATAATTTATTTAAAAAATATAATACACCGGAACAGTTTTCAAAACTTTCTCCCCAGGTTTTGGAACAAGAAATCAAGACCTGTGGTCTATATAAAAATAAAGCAAAAAATATTATCGCTGCAGCTCAATTAATAGAGAATCATTTTGCAGGAAAAGTACCCCAGACTAGAGAAGAACTAATGAGTCTCCCCGGAGTGGGAAGAAAAACAGCTAATGTTATTTTAAGTAATGCTTTTGGTGTCCCCGCTTTAGCAGTAGATACCCATGTTTTTCGGGTTGCGGCCCGGTTAGGCTTAAGTACGGGAACTTCTCCGGAAAAAACGGAAGAGGAGTTGACCTCCATCATACCCAAAGAAAAATGGGGAGAGGCACATCATTGGTTAATTTGGCACGGTCGGAAAATTTGTACGGCTCGAAAACCTAATTGTGAAAACTGTCCGGTAAATCAATTATGTCCGTCAAGTCAATATAGGGAGGATGAAAGATATGAGGATTTCTAAAAGTTTTTGTTTAGCACTTATCCTTGTTTTTCTATGCTTAGGAACAGCATACGGGGCAGATACTTTAGATGAAGTCAGAACCTTGATTAATACCCGTTACTATCAAGATGTTGAAAATCAGGTTTTTGATAAGACATCGGTGCATGAAATGGTATATTCTTTAAATGATCCTTATTCTACATATATTGAACCGGCATTATTCCAAGATTTCTTATCTTCCTTGGACGGAAAATATGTAGGAGTTGGTATGTACATAAGCGAAGCTAACGGCAAGGTCCAAGTGGTGAACCCCATGCCGGGAAGCCCTGCAGAAAAGGCCGGCCTAAAGCCCGGAGACATTATCATCCGTGTTGATGGAAAATCTGTGCAGGGATTAAGTTCCAGTGAGGTATCAGGCAAAATCAGAGGTCTTGAGGGGACAAAAGTAACCGTCAGTGTAGTGAGAGACGGTAAAGGACTTGATTTTACCATGGTTAGAACCGCCATTACCCTGCCAAGTCTGGAATATCGCTTAATCGGCCCGGGCATCGGTTATATTAATTTGTATAGTTTTACTTCAGATTCCCCTCAGGAAATGGAAGAGGCTTTAGATGAATTGCAGGCACAAAAGATGGAAACCTTGGTTTTAGATTTAAGGGACAATCCGGGAGGGCTTTTGGATGTAGCTATAGATATTGCCGGCAATTTTGTGCCTAAAGGGGCTATCGTCCATGTAGTTCAAAAGGGAAACCGGGAATATACCTTGAGAAGCTTTAAAACTCCCCGGGGTATTCCGGTAGTTGTCTTAGTTAATGAAGGGACGGCCAGTGCCGCGGAAATTTTAGCCGGGGCAATTCAAGATGCCAAAACCGGCATCCTTGTAGGTAACAAAACCTACGGCAAAGGCTGTGTCCAGACTATTTTTTCCTTAAGTAACGGGGGCGGATTGAAACTGACTACCGCAAAATATTTGACCAGAGCCCGGCAGGATATACACGGAAAAGGTTTAACCCCTGATTATATTGAAACTGATCCCCATAAGCAGTTGGAAGTAGCAGTAAAAAAATTAGAAACCAATCTTTCTTTGTTTGATATTCAAATGGTTTTGGGATCAAAACTAATTTTCGTGGGATACCATACTTATGAACTTCCTGTTAGTCCATATCTAATAAATGATAGTGTCATGGTGCCTTTAAGGGATGTTACTAAACATTGCGTAGGAGATGTTCGCTGGGATAAAAGGCAGACGGTTGTGATATTTCCTAAAGGTAAACTGGTAATTGACACTTCATCCAATATAATTAGGACAGAACAGGGAAAAATAATGGGGAAAGCTGCCTTAAAGGACGGCTATCTCATGGTACCCATCCGTGCTCTGGCGGAATTCATGGGATATAAGACCGGCTGGCATCAAAAAACTCAGTCTGTTTATTTGCTGGAAGAGGCTAATTGAATAAAGGAGGATAAGAATATTGAAAGGTTTATGGTATAGTGAACTGCAAGAACCCGGAGTAACCATTTCTCTTGAAACCAAGAAAATCCTACATGCGGAGAAATCTGATTTTCAATACTTGGAGGTTTTAGATACAGAAGCTTTTGGTCGGGTTTTGGTTTTAGATGGAGCAATTCAAACAACAACTAAAGATGAATTTGTTTATCACGAAATGATCTCCCTGGTTGCCCTGAATACCCACCCTCATCCGGAAAACGTTTTAGTAGTGGGTGGGGGAGACGGAGGAGCCATTAGAGAAATCGCCAAGCACCCCAGAGTTAAAAAAGCGACCTTAGTGGAGATCGATCCGGCAGTTATCAATGCCTCAAAAAAATATTTTCCGGAAATTTCCGCCGGATTCAGCGACCCCAAAGTGGAGGTCAGGGTAGAAGACGGGATTAAACATATTGCAGAGTCCAGTGGAAAATACGATATTATTATCGTTGATTCTACCGATCCGGTAGGACCTGCGGTAGGACTTTACAAAAAAGGGTTTTACCAAGGAATTTTCGATGCTTTAAAGGATGACGGTATTTTTGTCGCCCAAACCGAGTCCCCATTTTTGACAGCACATTTGATGACGAGAGTTTTTAAGGATGTAAATGCTATTTTTCCTATTACTAAACTATACCTTGCATATGTACCTACTTATCCCAGCGGCATGTGGAGTTTTACCTTAGGTTCAAAGCGGTATGATCCAGAGACAATTGATGATAACTCCATACCTGACACAAATACCAAGTACTATACTCCCCAGGTACATAAAGCGGCCTTTGCCCTGCCGGTTTTTGTGCAAGATCTGTTAAAAAAAGCCATAGAATAGGAGATAACTATACTATGAAAAACGTTGATCGGACATATGGTTTTAGTGGGTCATGTGACAATTATCAGAACGCGGATATTGCCATTTTAGGTATTCCTATGGATTTTACCGTAAGCTTTCGTACTGGAACCCGTTTTGGCCCCCAATGTATTAGGAATGTGTCTGTAGGTTTGGAAGATTATAGCTGCTATATAGATAAAGATTTGAGGGATAAGTGCTATTATGATTGCGGGGATTTGCTGCTTCCTTTCGGTAATGTGGACTTAAGCCTGAAGATTATTGAAGACGCCGCCCAAGATTTATTTGAGGACGGGAAATTTCCCATTTTTATTGGCGGGGAACATCTGGTAACATATCCTTTAATTAAAGCTGCCTATAAAAAGTACCCTGATTTGGCAGTAATTCATTTTGATGCCCATGCGGATCTAAGGATGGAATATATGGGAGAAAAAAACTCTCATGCCACAGTTATCAGGCGAATTGCAGAACTTTTAGGTGGAAAAAATATTTACCAGTTTGGCATTAGGTCAGGAGATAGGGAGGAAATTTCTTTTGGCCAGGAAAACACCCATTTGTTTATTGATCGCTTAATAGAGCCGCTAAAGGAGGTAATTCCCTCTCTTAAAGGTCGGCCGGTTTATATTACTTTGGATATTGATGTGGTAGACCCGGCCTTTGCCCCTGGAACGGGAACGCCTGAACCAGGGGGTTGTACCTCTCGGGAAATAATTCAATGCCTGCATATGCTGGGAGAACTTAATGTGGTGGGTTTTGATTTAGTTGAGGTACTGCCTGGGCATGACTTGTCCGAAAGGACTTCTATACTCGCTGCTAAACTTATCAGAGAGGCCATGCTTACCTTTTGTTGAATTGCCTTTTTCTTAAAAACTTATTTTGCAAAAACTTAATTCATGATGTTGACAAGCTGGGGGACTTTGGTTATAATAAAAAAGCGCTTGAGAGAAGAAGCGGAATCAATAGCGAGAGTAACATTCGCGGGAATTTCCAAAAGATGTCTTTGACAAAGAGCGCAAAATTGTGTATACTAAAACTTGTCGTTAAGACAAGGTATGGGTGATTAGCTCAGCTGGGAGAGCGCCTGCCTTACAAGCAGGATGTCGGCAGTTCGATCCTGTCATCGCCCACCAATAATATGGAACTGTGGTGTAGTGGTCTAACATGCCGGCCTGTCACGCCGGAGATCGCGGGTTCAACTCCCGTCAGTTCCGCCATTTGCCTCGGTAGCTCAGTTGGTAGAGCAGAGGACTGAAAATCCTCGTGTCGCTGGTTCGATTCCGCCCCGAGGCACCATCTTTTGCGGGCGTAACTCAGTGGTAGAGTGCAACCTTGCCAAGGTTGAAGTCGAGGGTTCGAATCCCTTCGCCCGCTCCAAGGGCAAAAAACACAGAGATCTTTTGATCTCTGTGTTTTTTTGTAGACTAAACCTCCTTTAAAACACCGTGGGGGTTGCATAATATACAACCCCTACAGGCTTTTTGCTTGCAATAACCCTGTGGCGGTTAAGTCGAAATTCCGTTTACATCGCCCATGTCCCTCCGGGGGTATGGAGAAGCTGTAAAATTTGCTCTTCTACTCCGTCCAGAGCGTTAATATACACTAAAAATTCGTCCTCTTTATATGAACCCTTAAATTCATAGCATAATACTTCCTTTCCTGTTTCCGTAGGGATCAGGGTAAGGCGTTTGCTTTTTACATTTAATAGGGGATTAAGTTTTTGTGCTGCTTCTTCTATCGTCAATTTTGGTTCCGGAAGTTTTCTTTCCTCATGCTGCATTAGATATCCTGTACTTTCAAAGCCGGTGATCTGGCCATTATCCAAGGACACGTTTACCTTTACCAGGTCTGGATAAACAATCACATCATTCTCTTTATATGCGAAAGACACAACTACTGTATTTTCCTGCCGCAAAGAATAGGTGGGTACCATGGATTTGAATTCCGTTTTGGCTAAGAAACTTTTCGCCTTTTCCAATGCTTCTGCCAGGCCGATTTTTGCCTCGCCCACATCTCTTGAATTCATCACCAGAGTAACATGTCCACCTTGCTGGCTTACATCTACATAAATTACTTCACCCATATTGGGCACCCGTGGCGCGATGCGCACAGAATAAACAGGAATATTAGCATTCTTGGTGCTTTTTCCGTTTTCCGCAACTAAATAGTCAACACCTTCCCGGAGATCGACAAATTCTCTAGCAATTCTCTTAGCATCATCCCAACCGATCATGTCTCCCTTAATTGCCTTGGGGTTTTTTGTAATTAAATGATCGGAAAAGGGTCCGTCGTATATTAAAGTAGGATACTGATTGATCTGCTCATTCATTTTAGTAAAATTAGTGTTTAAATAATTAGTTGATTCTTGATCTAGTTTTTCTTTGCTGGTGCTTCTAATTTCTTGCCAGCTAATACCGTTTTCCGCTACTTGTTTTTGCAGCTCAATTAAGTCTTTGCTTAATTGGCTGGTTTGGTTATGTAAATCTTCCAGTGTTTTTACCTGATCTGCACTCATGGGGCGGCCGCTGGAACTATTTTTAGCCATAGTATAAGCATAGTCCCCTAATTGAGTAAGAAATCTTTGGGTTCTGGTTAAGGTAATATGGGACAAGGGAAGTTGGCCTAAATTATCCTGAGCAAAGTTTGCTTGCCACCAGATATCGGAAAGTAATCTGATGTTTTGCTGAGGAGAACCGGAAACAATGCTTTTTGATGTTAGAACTGAAAGGTTTTCTACGTTCTCCACCAGATTGTAAAATGATCGTTGATGCTGATTTTCCAAAAGGATCCTATTTTGCTGATTTGTTTGGTATTGATTATAGCCCCATGCTCCAGTTACAATTAGAGCAATGGCTAACAAACCGGTTAACCAATGACGACGCATACTAATATTCACCACCTAAGAATTTTAAGTTTATATTCCAAAGACATGGGCTCCATATTGAACTACTATTTTTCTGGTCCAAATCCAGGCACTCACCGGTTTTGACGGATTCCAGAAGAATAGGCAGCCATAGGTAGGGTCCCAACCATTAAGGGCATCTCGGGCAGCTTTCACTGAATCGGCACTAGGCTGGGTGTTAACCCGCCCGTTTGCTACCGATTCTAATGCCCTACCCTGATAAACGACACCGGGCAAGGTATTAGGGAAATCAGGGTGGCCTACCCGGTTTAAAAGAACCGCCCCAACGGCAACTTTGCCGATATAGGGTTCCGCTTCTGCCTCAGCGTGGATGGCTCGAGCGAGGAGCATCGTATCGTCACTAACTGATACTTGGCTTGGTTGATATCCTGTTTGCGCCGCAGGTGCTGTGCCGGTTCCCAATCCTAAAGCATTGTAAGTTTGGGCACCCACAATTCCGTCCGGGGTAAGTCCGTTTTTTCGCTGAAAATCCTTGATTGCGTTAAAGGTTGATGCTCCGAGAAATCCGTCAATTGGGCCTTTGTAGTAACCCCAATTGCTTAGACGCTGCTGAACTTGAATAACATTGTTTCCGGAACTACCCCAGTATAGGGTTGGTCTTGATTGCGCAGTACCAGACTGGTTAGTCAAAAAAAATACGGCCGTAATTATAAAAACTAAAGTAACGACCAAAATCAATTTTTTGTTTTTCATATTATTACACCCTCCTTGGTCAGCTTATTATGCTTCTTGGTATTATTCTCACTCTTTAACAGTTTTTTATGCTAAAATAAGAAAAGCTTTTTGCGGGGCATTTGGAGAGTTTTAGGCAAATGTAACAAAATGGAAAATATTTAGTTAATATTTACCTTGCGGTTATCGGAAAAGTTTGTTAAAATGAAACTGTCTTTCCATGGGGGAGTAGTTTCGCATTTTAAATGCGTGGTAAAATCAACATTTCGCCTTTTCTAAAGGTCTGGTTTGCCATAATAAACAAGACTCATGGGTGGTTTATCTAAGCTGCCCTTGAGTTTTTTTATTATTAACTTTTAAGTTCCCTGAATAAATAAAGCCGTTTTTAGAATTACTATTTAAGGGAGGGGGAACATGGAGATTATATGAGCAAATTCAAGTCATTCGTCTAATTTAATTTATCTATTATTCTAAAAAACTATAGAGAGGTGTTATTTATGTGGTTCGCAAAACCGGCAGAAGAAGTCTTAAAGGAGTTTAACGTTGACTCTTCTACAGGTCTTACTTCTGAGGAAGCCAAAGCCAGGTTAGAGAAATACGGCCCTAATAAATTGAAGGGAAAACCGAAAAAAAGCCTTTTGTCTCTCTTCTTAGGTCAATTACAGGATATGCTCATTTATGTTCTTTTGGGTGCGGCTGTAATCACAGTGTTGATTGGAGAATATGTAGACGCCATAATTATCCTTTTTGTTGTTATATTAAATGCTGTAATTGGTGTAGTGCAGGAACATAAAGCGGAAAAAGCAATTGAAGCCTTGCAGCAAATGACTACGCCCAAATCTTTAGTAAAACGGGATGGCGAGGTCAAGGAGATCAGTTCAGAGGAAATTGTACCCGGGGATATTGTAGTCATAGACGCCGGCAGATATATCCCGGCAGATTTACGGCTTATTGAAAGTGTTAATCTTCAAATAGAAGAATCGGCCCTGACTGGTGAATCGGTACCCTCGGATAAGAATGCCCAGGACCTTCACAAGGATCCCAAAACCCCGATTGGTGATAAATCAAATATGGCGTTTATGTCCACCCTTTCTACATACGGGAGAGGTGAGGGTGTGGTAGTGGGCACTGCCATGGAAACAGAAATTGGAAGGATCGCCAAAATTCTTGATGAAGGCGATACTGATATGACCCCGCTTCAAAAGAGATTAGATGAGCTGGGAAAAATTTTAGCCTATATTGCCATTGGTATCTGCGCTCTGATATTCGTTATTGCCTTATTCCAGGAACGACCTTTGTTTGATATGTTCTTAACGGCCATTAGCTTAGCTGTGGCAGCTATTCCTGAAGGTTTGGCCGCCATTGTAGCAATTGTTTTAGCTCTTGGTGTCACTAGAATGTCTAAGATTAACGCCATTGTGAAAAAGCTGCCTGCAGTGGAAACCCTTGGTTCTGTCAATATCATTTGTTCCGATAAAACAGGAACTCTGACTCAAAATAAGATGACAGTCGTAAAATACTATACCTTAAACAATGTCAAAGAGGTATCTCAGACAGAAACTAATCTTGAAGCATCAGGAGATGAAAAGGAGTTAATCAAGACTTTCGTTTTATGCTCAGATGCGACCTTTGAACATGGGCAGGGGACAGGAGATCCCACAGAAATTGCTTTAGTTGTATTAGGCGACAAATATAAGCTGGCCAAAAATGATTTGAATGAAAAACATAAAAGAGTAGGAGAAAAACCCTTTGATTCAGATCGAAAGCTCATGTCCACTTTGAATGTAGAAGGAAAAGGTTATCGGGTTCATACCAAAGGTGCTCTGGATAATATTTTAAAGATTTCCACTCATGCATTAGTGAATGGCCAGATTGTGCCCTTAACGGAAGAAATGAAGACTGAATATCTTAAAGCGTCAGAAGAAATGTCGAACAATGCTTTAAGAGTCCTGGGGGCTGCTTTTAAGGATACAGACAGTGTAATAGATCCTAAAGAAATGGAAAAAGACTTAGTTGTGATTGGTATGGTGGGAATGATAGATCCTCCTCGGCTTGAGGTGAAGGATTCTATTAGGGAAGCAAAGCAGGCCGGGATCACTCCTATTATGATTACCGGTGACCATAAAAATACCGCCGTGGCCATCGCAAAAGAACTAGGCATCGCCGATTCTATAGAACAGAGTTTAACCGGTGTGGAAATAGATGAATTATCAGATGATGAGTTTTCAAAAAATATCAACAAATACAGAGTATTTGCCCGGGTTTCACCTGAGCATAAGGTTAAGATAGTTAGGGCTTTTAAAGGGCAAGACAACATCGTATCCATGACCGGTGACGGGGTCAATGATGCTCCTTCCTTAAAATATGCTGATATTGGGGTGGCTATGGGGATCACCGGCACAGATGTATCTAAAGGTGCCAGTGATATGATCTTGACTGATGATAACTTCACCACTATTGTTCATGCTATTGAAGAAGGTAGAAACATCTATAATAATATAAAAAAATCAGTTATCTTCTTATTGTCTTGTAATTTAGGAGAAGTAGTTACAATTTTAGTCTCAATTTTGCTTTTCTGGCCCATACCTCTCCTGCCTACTCAGATATTATGGATTAACCTGATTACCGACTCACTGCCGGCAATTGCTCTAGGTATTGACCCTGGAGATAAAGACGTAATGAAACAGAAGCCAAGGAACCCGAGAGAAAGCTTCTTTGCCCACGGCGCATGGCTCCGATCTGTAATCGGTGGGGTATTGATAGGTATTTTGACATTAACCGCCTTTTACTTTGGATTAAGTGAACATGGATATAGTTTGGGTGCCCAAGATATCCCTGGAGATGTTATGATTTATGCCAGAACTATGGCTTTTGTAGTGCTTGCGGGATCTCAGCTGTTCTACTCTTTGTCCATGAGAAGTGAAACCAAATCCATACTTCGGATTGGTGTGTTTTCTAATATGTACCTAATCGGAGCGATTATCGTAGGTTTTATCCTGCAACTAGGTGTGATCTCCATACCATTTTTGGCAAATGCATTCCAAGTGCATAATTTAAGTGTCTTGGATTGGGGTATCGTGATTGTCTTTTCTTTAATACCTTTAGTAGTGAATGAAATCATTAAGATCTTTATGAGGATTAACGCAAAGGCATAACAAAGATAAGCAGAGTTCTAGCATCAGGTGGAGCTTTTGCTCCATCTGATGATTAGAAATCGTTGGAGGGTTTAGTTACTCAGGTTTAATTTTAATTATTACCTTATAGCTAGATAGCTGTTAAGATTTTTGGTACTATGATGATCAATGGATAGAATTGTGTAAAGAAAGATTAATAAATATGCTTGCAAAAGGAATAAAACTATGTTAATATAGTTTTTGCGACAAGGCGCCATAGCCAAGTGGTAAGGCAGAGGACTGCAAATCCTTTATTCTCCAGTTCAAATCTGGATGGCGCCTCCAAACTTGCCGGAGTGGCGGAACTGGCAGACGCACAGGACTTAAAATCCTGCGATCCTCAAAGATCGTACCGGTTCGATTCCGGTTTCCGGCACCAATAGTAAAAAGGCCTCTGGGTTTTTCCCAGAGGCCTTTTTGTAGTCAAAATAGGGTTTGACGGCTAATTTTAAGAAATATGATTGGTAGGTAGCATCTGATTCACCGTTATTGGGAGAGAAGTATTTCATTAGTTAGATTAATGACTTAATTCGTTCCTTTGATTTTGGAAACTCTTTCTCAATTACATTCCAGACCGTAGAGGAAGTTTAGTGACAAGGGTGTAAAAGTACGGTATAATTTTTTTGAACGATGTATCTTTGATTTTTTTGGATTACGTTTTGAATAAGGGAGTGGGGTGAAAATTATTTGGTTCAAAATACGGGTAAAACTGTCAGAATGATTCGCGAGTCTAAGAATATTTCTCTTTCCGCTCTTGCAAGAGATATAAAAGTATCAAAAAGTTTAATATGCCAGGTAGAAAAAGGCGAGATTCTTCCTTCACTTGCCACATTGGAGAAAATAGCTATGTCATTAGGTGTTCCTATTACTGATTTTTTTAAGCTGGAAGAAGAATTAACGGAAAAAAATCATAGTAATATAGTCCGGAGAGATAAGCGTGTAAAGTTATTCATACCGGATTCAGCAACGGTTTATTATTTATTAACACCAAATCTTCATGCTAATTTAGAGTTTTTAATAGTAGAATTTCCTCCCTGTTCCGACAGCACCGGACGTGATACCTTCAGGCATGAGGGGGAAGAGTATTTTTTAGTTTTGGAAGGTGAATTTACATTAAAAGTTGAAAATGAAACTTATATTTTGTATGAAGGTGACAGTGGGTATTTTGACAGTAACAAAAAACACCTTTTTGTCAATAATACAGACAAAAAAGCAAGGCTATTGGTCGCTGCTACACGGAAGTAAACATTTTCATATTTATGTGGCCTTTTTGAATCCGTTCATTAAACATGAACGGATTTTTTAATTATTTTTAAAATCTCGCAGGAAAAATAAAAAAAATGAAGAATAATACAGAAGACGTTCAGTATATATTAACGAAACGTTTATTATAGGGAGGAATGGAAATATGGAGTACTTAAAGAAAGCCATTGAAATAGGAATCGAAGAAGACCGGAACAGATTAAAGGAAATAGTCTCAGAAATTATTCAAAATGTGAGGGAAAAAGGAGATCAGGCCTTGGTTGATTATAATATCAGGTTCGACGGAAACGTCAGAAAGGATTTGCTTGTAACCAGGGAAGAAATTGCTGCTGCATATCGGGAAGTTGACAGAAGATTGATCGATGATATGAAGATAGCTGCCCGTAACATAGAAGAATTTGCGAAGAAACAGAAAAGCACCATCAGCGATCTGGAAGAAACAGAGATCACCCCAGGGGTATTCTTAAGTCACAGGGTTATTCCCATAGAAAGTTGTTGTTGTTATGTGCCGGGAGGACTTCATCCTCTGTTTTCCAGTGCTCTGATGCTGGCTATTCCCGCTAAAGTTGCCGGAGTGAAAAGAATTGCCGCTTGCACACCTGCCATGCGCGGTACGGAAAAAATCCATCCTGCTACTTTAGTTGCTTTAGATATTGCCGGAGTAGACGAAATCTATGTTGTTGGCGGAGCCCACGCCATTGCAGCTTTTGCCTATGGAACTCAGCAAATAAAGCCGGTAGATATCATTGTGGGACCTGGTAATCAATATGTGACTGAAGCTAAACGCCAGTGTTACGGGCAGGTTGGCATCGATTTTCTGGCTGGACCCAGTGAAGTTTTGGTAATTGCTGATGACAGTGCCGATGCCGAAGTAATTGCATCTGATCTTCTAGCTCAGAGCGAACATGATTTAAAGGCGGCAGCTATCCTGGTCACTACCAGTAAGGAACTGGCGGAGAAAGTGATGGCATCCGTTGAAAAACAATTAGAAACCTTGGAAACTGCTGATGTGGCAAGGCAATCATGGGAAAAATACGGCATTGTTGTAATTGTAGATTCACTGGAAGAAGCCTGCGCTTTTTCCAATCAATATGCCCCCGAGCATTTGGAGATTCAAACCCGGGAAAATAAACAGATTATACCTCTGTTAACTAATTACGGTTCCTTGTTTGAAGGTGAATTGTCTGCGGAGGTATTCGGAGATTATGTAGCCGGAACCAATCATACCCTGCCCACATTGCGCGTAGCCCGTTATTCAGGCGGTCTTTTTGTTGGTATGTTTTTGAAGATCTGCACCGGTCAAAGGCTGACCCCAAAAGGTATTGCGAATATTGCGGGTGTAGCAGAAAGGATGGCTAGAGCGGAAGGATTACACGCCCACGGAAATGCTGCCGCGATCCGCTGGAGGCTTATGGAATAAGTGGTATTGAAGTTTATCCGGCGTGATATTTCACGCTTGATAAACATAAATAAAAAGGGGGAATAAGTCTTTTTATTTTGATTACTTTTCCTCCAATCGTGAAGATTTTTGACCGAAGTGACACAGGGGGACAGGTACCTGTGTCATTCAACCTCCGGAAGCTCCCCTTATCGTGTTTTTCAGTCACTGGTCAGGGATGTCAATTAATGATAACATTGATGGCAGACATTATAGTTAAGGAAGGTGGCAAAAGTGCTAAGAAAAATCGATTATCATGTACATCCTGATTACTCCATAGATGCCGACCGGGCAAAAATCAAGGACTATTGTTACCGAGCATTAGAACTGAACCTGGAAGAAATTTGTTTCACTACTCATCTGGAATTTGGTCTGCTGGAGGAGGGAAAAGATAATCTTGTTTCCTATCGAGGTAAGCCCTGGAGCATTTTAAGGCTGGAATGGCTGGATGATTACTTTACTGAAATCCACCAGGCGCAGCAGGAATTCAAGAGGCAAGGGCTAAAGGTAAAGGCCGGTGTGGAAATTGGTTTTCACAGGGAATATGAAAATGATATTGCAAAAATTGTAAATCAATACCCCTTTGATTATGTACTGGGAGCCATCCATTGCCTTCAAGGTTATTCTATAGCTTCTAAATATGAAAGCATCGACTACTTTGCCAATCGTGATTTAGCCACAGTTGGACATGAATATTTTACTCTTTTAGAGGAGGCGGTAAAAAGCGGATTTTTTGATGCCATCGCTCACTTAGACATATACTGCAGGTACGGCAGCAGACATTTTGGAGACCAAATCTCCACTATTCACCGGGGGATTGTAGAACCGATTCTGAAAGAAATGTCCAGACGAAACATGGCCTTAGAGATAAATACTTCAAGCCTGAGCAGAGGACTGAAAGAATTTCATCCCTCTAGGGAGATTGTTGCTATGGCGGTAAAAGCAGGTGCTAAAATCTTTACTGTCGGCTCAGATGCACATAAACTGGAGGAATTGGGTCGGCATATTGATGAAGCCCTTGCTTTACTTAAAGATTTTAACCTTAACCCACATGTTTTTACCCGGCATAAAGCCGAACCTTTCCCCACCGACCGGATTTAAAGCATTTTACGCAAATTTATCAGCCTTTCCTAAGACTGAAGGTGGTAGTATGACACAGGGGTGACACAGGGGGACAGGTACCTGTGTCATACCCCTGTGTCATAAAAGACTTTTAAAAGCCAAGTTAAACATTCAACATGTTTGCCTACCTGCCTAACAGTTTCCTAATGAAAGGAACCTTTAGGTTAATGGCGTTTTCGGGGCATAGCTCCTGGCAGCAATAGCACCTAATACACCTATCATATTTATAACTTGGAGGATTCTTTTTATCCCCGTCATGCCAATCAACGGCTTTTGGTTTTACCGGGCACATTTTTATACAAATCCCGCATTTGGCACACTTATCCTCGCTAATATATGGTTTTGGGACAATTGAATTTTTCATGAAGTTTAGTGTACCTCCGGGCTTGAAGGGCTTTACCGGCTGACGTTTAACATTAAAATCTTTTACGCGAAGCTCGTCTAACTTATCACCAACAATTTCTACATCAGTATCCCGGTAGGTTCCTAAACCTGACTCTTGCCCAAATTTAATAGTTGGCACGAATTCCGGATTTAGGTCTATCAACCGGCAGACAGTCGCATCCAGGGCAATTGGATCAGTTGAAAAAAGCAGCACGTTCATTTTCTTAGGCTTTCCGCCCCTTGGGCCATTTCCTTCCATTGCCATGATGCCATCCATAATGTAAAGCCGCGGCTTTAACAGCATATTTAGATCAACAAGCATCCTGGCAAAATCATTGGCATCCGGTAACTTAACATGAAATTCACCCTTAAGCAGTCCCGGAATACACCCGAACTGATTTTTTACAGATCCGGTCATTCGGGCAAAACCATGGGTTTTTAATTTGGGAAGACTGATTAAGCCGTCATTTTCAAGAACCCCATTTGCAATAACAAATCTTTTATTTTGCCTCCCCTCTTTGAAAGAGACTTCCTTACCTTTATGGAAGTCAGCTAATGGTATATCTAATTCCTTAGATATATTCCCTATTCCTGATTTTTTTGCAACAGCTTCTGGGCTGCCGAATCCCGGTGAGTCCCCATAAGACAGTATTGCCCCTGCGCTTAATAATGCCTCAGCAACTGCCTTAAAAACAGAAGGGTGCGTGGTGACACATTTTTCTGGTGGTTCAGCTGTTAAAAGATTTGGTTTTAACAAAATCTTCTCCCCGGATTTAACGAATGTTTTGGTTCCCCCGATTAAATTTAAACCCCTGTTTACTGCATTTTTTACTTCTATATATTCATAACTGTTACACCTGACCAGGGCTACCTTTGCCATAAAATTACCGCCTTTATCAAATAATCATTTATATATTTTCACTAGAAGTATACACCTAATATGATAACTTTGGAAGTTCCTTGGGTACTCCTTATTGTCCGGTATCAGGAAAAGTTAATGGGTATTTGCTAAGATCTGTTTTGCCGACTTGCCATAACTTATTAACTGCTATTTGATTAAAAGAATATACTGTAATGACAGTAAATTTTAATCAAATGGAGTGACATTACCTTGAAAAGAAATCGATTTAAACAAAATCAAGATGTTTTTAAAGAGTATTTGTTTGGGCTTAAAGAATTAGTCCAGGAATTTAAAGGCGGATTTACTCAAGATTTAAAAGAGATTACTTCCGTTTTGGGGAATAGACAGGAAAGCCAAAGTTTAGATTTTCTCCCTTTGGAAATTTGGGAAACAAAAGAGAGATATTTTATTCAGGCATACCTGGGGGCTATTAAAGATTTATCTGATGTCCAAACATCTATTAGGGAGGGGCATACCCTGGTTCTAAGAGTCCATTTCTCCTCTAATAAACCAAAGGAGGAATGTTGGATTGTTAATAGTGAATATCCAAAATTTTTACAGAGAGAGGTAACTTTTCTTCACACAATAGTTGAGAATTCAGTCACGTTACAAAATGGAGTTGTAATCATTGATTTAGAAAAACAAATCCATAATCCAGAACTTCCTATCGTACGGGAAAAAACTCAGGATGAGATAGTTGAAAGTAATTTAAAAGAATAATATTTATGTAAAAATAAAGGAGTTTTCCGGTATTAAAAGAATATTCTAGATAAAAATGCCTATAATTTATTATCCATGAGGTAACCGCATATGCATCCGGAAACACATAAGGGTCATAGAAAAAGGTTTAAAGCCAGGTTTTTAGAGGAAGGATTGGATAGTTTTGATGATCATCAGGTCTTGGAATTACTCTTATTTTTCTCCATTCCTCAGAAAGATACCAACGTGATTGCTCATACCTTAATCAATAAATATGGATCTCTCTCCGGCGTATTAGAAGCAGACCCTAAAGATTTGGCCACTACTTCTGGGATCGGTGAGAATAGTGCCGTTTTACTCAGTTTAATACCATCTTTGTCCCGAAGGTACTTAAAAGACCGCTGGGGAGAAAGACCTCGTTTGGACAGTACGTCAAGGGCGGGGGAATATGTGGTGTCATTGTGTACCGGGAGAATATATGAAGTGTTTTTTGTAATCTGCCTGGATGCCCAATGTCGGGTAATTTATCCTGCCCTAGCCCATGAGGGTACAATTAACCAGGCACCTGTTTATCCAAGGATTATTGTGGAGATTGCCCTTCGCCACAAGGCTCATAGTGTAATCTTAGCTCATAATCATCCGGGGGGTTCTGCCAACCCATCCCGTCAGGATATAGAAGCGACCCAAAAAATAAAAAGTGCGCTAAACTCGATCTCTATCCAGGTAGTAGATCATATTATCGCATCAGGTGAGAGCTATATTAGTTTCGCAGAAAAGGGATTGATTTAGAGCTAGGAAACCGAATAATCTTTTTCCTTCCTTTGTGTCCAAAATAGATGTACTAGCATAGCATGTAATGAGAGGGATTAGAGGGAGGGGGAAAAGTTTTGAGTATACTAAACAGCTTGTTCTGTCGTGGCAAGGGATCTTGCGGAATACTGGGAGATGAAGATGGATGTCTCGATCAAATAATTATTATTGGTTTGATATTTCTATTTATTCAATGTTGCTGTAACAACAGATAAACAGAGTTCTTAGCATCAGATGGATTTCTAAAAAAATTCGACAAAAATATCGAGATTATAAAGGGATAACCAAAAGAGGTTATCCCTTTTAATGCATACCCGTTAATAATTTCCTATCATCCCAAACGACTTCTAATTTTGGAGGCATAGGCTAAAGAATCATCATTCAGAGCGGTCTTTTTCATGAGTAAATTATCGGCTGTTTCAAAATCTAATGATCCATCTTTTGCAACTGAGTTGACATTTTTCGCTTGAGCTGTAATTTTACCTGGATTACTTTGAGCTAAGCTTTTATAGTCCATACGCTTCTTACCCATGATAAAATGCATCGCTCCTTTAGATCGGGTATGCATATACTATTTTCTCCATAAAATACAAAGCTATATCAGGAAAAGATTGTAAAAAAGAAAAGAACCGCATTAATAATGCGGTTTAAAAAAAATAAAGTCAATGCTTTTACATTAGTAAGGGGACTTTAAATGGAAAACAAAGTTGGTTGTTCAACGCGATTTAATTTTATCATCTTTGTGAAGAAAAATACAATACTTCTCGGGCATTTCGTCAATATTTTCAACTATCAGCAACAAATTGAACACTTTGTTTCCATTTAATCCCTGATCTTAATTTTTCGCAGTCAAGTAGCCTTCCGCTTTTAGTAATTCAGCGGTTAATACAGATCCGCCGGCAGCACCGCGCAATGTATTATGGGACAGGCAGATAAATTTATAATCAAATATAGTATCTTCTCTTAGGCGGCCGATGGTAATTCCCATCCCTTTTTCCAAATCACGGTCTAAGCGGGTTTGCGGCCGGTTATCTTCTTCAAAGTAAGTTAAAAATGGCTGCGGTGCATGAGGCAGGTTTAATTCTTGAGCCTTGGAACGATAATTCTTCCATAACTCTAAGATTGTCTCTTTAGATGGCTTCTTCTCAAAGGTTACAAAGACTGCTGCCATATGACCTTCTGTTACGGGTACTCTAATGCACTGAGAGGTAATGACCATTTCCGTAGTATCTTTAATGACATTGCCGTCAATTTCTCCCCAAATTTTTAGGGGTTCGTTTTCACTCTTACTTTCTTCACCACCGATGAACGGAATAATGTTATCAACCATTTCCGGCCAATCAGCAAAGGTCTTGCCCGCGCCGCTGATAGCTTGATAGGTGCAAGCAAGAATCTTTTTCGGTTTAAAATCCATTAAAGGATGAATGGCTGGGACATAGCTCTGAATGGAACAATTTGGTTTCACTACAATGAAGCCGTTTTTCGTTCCCAGTCTTTCACGCTGTTTCTCAATAATTTGTAAATGATGGGCGTTAATTTCCGGAATAACCATGGGGACGTCTGGAGTTCCCCGATGAGCAGAGTTATTGGATACTACCGGAGTCTCGGCTTTTGCATATTTTTCTTCTATTTCTCTAATCTGATCTTTAGCCATATCCACGGCACAGAAAACAAAATCCACATCCGAGCTTATTTCATCCACCTGGTTAACATTTTTAACGGTAATATTTTTCACTGTTTCCGGAATAGGCTCGGACATTTTCCATTTACCGTCTACTGCCTCAAAATAACTCTTTCCGGCTGATTTTTCGCTGGCCGCGATGACATTAATGTCAAAATAGGGATGATCATGTAATAATGTAATCAGTCGCTGGCCGACAAAACCAGTTCCTCCTAATACTCCTACCTTAAGCTTTTTGTCCATAATAGACACCTCCAAAAGTATTAAATTAAAGGTACCGAAAAATTGGGGTAAGGGAAAAAATATATACACATCTATGATACCATAGTATCAGTGTGGTGTCATGATATAAGTTAAAGGGGACGTTCCTTTTTGTTTAATGAAATCAAAAAGGAACGTCCCCAACTTTTTGATATCCAATATCATTTGCCCAAGTGGGTGCTAATTAATTATTTTAGGGTTTGTTTTCTGGAAATGCCGATAAATTTTTCTGACATTTTATTAATGGCATTAAAAATTATTTTTGCAGCACTTATGAACATCAGTACCTTTGTGAAAGACTTTCTCATTCTATCACCTTCTTTAATGTATTTAGTTAATTCTTTTTAATAGTTTTTACCTAAGATTAGGAAGCCATGCCTAGTATTTTTGACCAGCGAACACTCAGGATGACAATCTTTGATGCTTTTATAGAAGTGGACTTTTCAGTTATTTCGGTCAGTTCATGGAAAGTTCCCTGGAGACAATATATAATAATTGTATAAAATACCTCTTAAAGGATGGGAGGAAAGGTTTTGAATAAAGTAAAAGTAAGTCTGATTCAAATGTTGGTAATTGATTCTAAAGAAAAAAATTTAAAAAAAGCAGAAGAAATGATCAAAAAGGCGGCTCAAGAAGGGGCAAAACTAGTGGTGCTGCCGGAAATGTTCAACTGTCCCTATGATAATAAATATTTTCCTTTGTATGCGGAAAGGGAAGGCGATTTGTCATGGGAGTTTCTGTCCCGGATTGCCCGGGAAAATAAGATCTTTTTGGTGGGAGGGTCAATACCTGAAATAGATGAAGAAAAACATATTTATAATACTTCATTCGTATTTGATCCAAAGGGCCAACAAATTGCCAAACATCGCAAAATGCATCTATTCGATATTGATATTAAAGGCGGACAATATTTTAAAGAATCAGATACATTGACTTCCGGCAAACAGGTAACTGTTTTCGACACCCCTTATGGCAGGCTTGGGTTGATGATTTGTTATGATTTGAGATTTCCTGAGCTTTCCCGGGTTTTAGCGCATAGGGGCACCAAATTCATTGTTGTGCCGGCGGCCTTTAATATGACCACCGGGCCTGCCCATTGGGAATTGCTTTTTCGCACCAGGGCTTTGGATAATCAGGTTTACATTTTGGGGGCGGCACCGGCCCGGGATGTCACTGCTTCCTATGTTTCTTACGGAAATTCACTCATTGCTGATCCCTGGGGTACGGTTCTAAAAAGATTATCTGGAGAAGAAAATATTCTTATTGAAGAATTAGATTTAACAAAAATTGAAAAGGTAAGGGAAGAATTGCCTTTGTTGAAACATCTAAGAAAAGATGTTTATTGCTTAACTGAGTTAAGTAACTAAATTGAATAAAATAAATAGAAATAATTGCCTCCTACCCCCGGGAAATCTCATCCCCCGCCGAATAATTAGTAACGAAAGCAAAAATAAAAAAGGGAGATGAGATTTTATGAAAAAAATTTTGCTGACACTTTTAGCTGTGGCCTTTCTGGTAAGTTCCACAGCACCGGTGGCTGATGCCGCCCAATTTGGTAAAAAGGACAAGCAAAAAGCTAACCAGAAAGTAAAGATTGAACGACAGCTAAAAGCAAAATTCAAAGATGTAAAGGGCCATTGGGCAGAAGATGTTCTATTGGCCATGACCGCAAAAGGTTATCTTCAGGGATACCAAGATGCTTCTTTTAAGCCCTCCAATAATGTGAGCGAATTAGAAGCTGTAGTAATGATTGTAAGGGCATTAGGTCTGGAAGATGAAGCTAAAGAAGCCAAGTTGTCTACCGTGGTGAAACATGCAAAACAGATTCCTTCTTGGGCCCAAGGTTATGTTCAAGTGGCTTATGAAGAAGGGATACTGACCCAGGGGGATTTAGCATCCTTTAATCCTAACAAGCCGGCAAAAAGAATTAAAGTAGCTCAAATGATAACCCGGGCCTTGAACTTGACAGATCAACAAAACAACCGTATCGCTGTAAAATTCCTGGATCAAAAAGACATTCCGCAAAACTTTACTGGAATTGTGGTAATTATGGTCCTAAAGTGTCCCCTTTGTCAAGACACAAATTTCAAAATCTAAATGTGCCAGATATCCCCATTTCATAACCTTGTTCGTCCCGTTTCATTTTTTTGATTTGTTCACATAAGCAGCCGCCTGCGATTAGCAGGTTGCCTTGAGTTTGGGGCTGGCAAATGGTATGCTTGCACGATTTGCGGGGGAGATATCAGTTTCATTCATAACCTCATCCCGCCCGCATCGCATCTTTACACCATTTGCCGGACACAAAGTCAAGGTCGGCGGTCAATTACGCTGCATGTCCCAGGTTGGTATAAGCTAAATAAGGGGTAAGATAATCCAATGACTGGTGTGGCCTGTCCATGTTGTATTCTTGTACATATGCCCCTATACCAGCTCTTAACTGTTTAGGATTTTGATATTCATTAATGTAAATATTGTCACATTTTAAGCTTCTAAACCAGCGCTCGATGATAACGTTATCCACCCATCTTGCTTTTCCATCCATGCTTTGGCGGATGCTTTCCTGTCGTAGGAATCCGGTATAATCCTCGCTGGTAAATTGACTTCCCTGATCTGAATTGATGATTTCAGGTCTTCCATGTACTGCAATTGCCTTCTTTACCGCTGCTAATACAGGAGCCGTATCTAACGTATCCGATAGCTCCCATCCTACGAGATACCGGCTGTACCAGTCTATAATAGCAGTTAAATACATATGGCTTTTGCCCATTTTAATGTAAGTGAGATCAATTGCCCATACCTGATTAGGCCTGGTAATGGCAATATTCCTCAGCAGATACGGGAATACCTTATGTTCTTTGTTACGTTTGGAGAGATTAGGCTTCGGATAGATGCAGTATATACCCATTTCTTCCATATATCGTCGAATCAGTTTCCGGCCGATTCGGATGCCTTCATTCTGAAGCTTACTTTTAAGCCGTCTCACTCCCAAATAACACATTTTGGTATGCCAGTAGTCAATTCGGCTTTTTACCAGCTCCTCATACTCCGTATTTCCTGTAGCAGGTGTATAATAAACGCTGGTTCGATTAATGCCCAGTATTTTACATTGCGCTTTTATAGTTAGCTTAGAATGGTGGCTTATTAAACCTTTTTTCGTAGTCTGGTCCAAACATTTCAACAGATTTTTTTTTAAGCCACTCATTCTCAATAGTGAGTTGGCCGACTTTTGCCATTAGTTCCTGTTTCTCTATCATTTGTTCTTTTTGTTGTCGTTTTTGCTCTTTTTCCAGTCTGCTGCCAGAGAACGCTTTAGATGCGTTTTCAATAAACTCTTTTTTCCAGTTACGCAACTGGTTCGGACTTATATCATGTTCCTTTGCCAGCTCGTTTAGTTGCTTTTCTTCTCGTAGCACTTCTAATACAATTCTTGTCTTAAACTCGGCTGTAAATTGTCTTTTTTGCATTTTTTGAACCACTCTCCGTCCGGCAGTTTTCTGCCTTTATTATATCAGGTTCATTTAGTTTTGTAATTTCGTGTCTTAATCTATGGGTACATTATAGGCCTTGATAAAAAAGTTTAAATAAAGAGCGATTTAAACTTTTTTATCAAGGTAAAATTATGCTGCAGAATTTCTGTACATTCGCTCAAATTCGTTCGGTGTAAAATAATCCAATGTTGAATGGATTCGCTTGGAATTGTAGAAGAACTCAATGTACTCAAACAGCGATTTCTTCGCTTCTTCTCTCGTTTTAAACTTTGTTTGATAAACGAGTTCACGCTTAAGAATACCGTGAAAGGACTCAATACAAGCGTTGTCGTAACAGTTTCCTTTTCGGCTCATGCTGCCTATCATTTTGTACTGGTTTAATAGTTTCTGATATTCAGAGGAAGCATATTGAACACCACGGTCTGAGTGATGAATAACACCTTCCCCCGGCTTTTGACGCTTGTAAGCCATCTTTAATGCCGAGATAACTAATTCCTTTGTCATAGTTTTGTCCATTGCCCAACCTACTATTTTACGAGAATATAAGTCCATTACGGTTGCCAAATACAACCAACCCTCATTGGTCGGAATATAAGTGATATCAGTTACCCATAGCTGGTTTGGTTTACTTGCTTTAAATTGCCGATCTAAGACGTTTTCACTTACTGGATGTTGATGCTTAGAGTTGGTCGTAGCTTTGTATTTCTTAACGGTACAAGACTTCCATTGGTTCTTTGTCATGATGCGAGAAACCGTGCGCCCACTTACCTTCACGCCCTGTTTATTTAGGGTTTTAGTAATTTTCACGCTGCCGTATCGTTGTTTAAATTCTAAATGGGTCTGAAGAATCTTTTGTGATAATTCTTCATGTTGTTTCTGCCGGTCACTTTTCGGTCGATTTAACCATTTGAAGTAACCACTTTTGGAAACTCCCAGGACTTTGCACATCTTCTCCACTCGGAATTGGGAGCGGTGTTCATGAATGAATTCATATTTTACCGAGGGCTTTTCGCGAAGTAGTGCATCGCCTTTTTTAAGATTTCATTTTCCTCCTTTAGATCACGAATTTCCTTCTGAAGAGCTCTTAATTCAGCTGACTCTGAGGAAAATGATTGGACAGCCTTAATTTCCGGTTGTTGTCCATATTTCTTCACCCAGCCATGTAAAGTATTCACGTTTACACCAACTTCTCTAGCTACTTGGGCTACAGACTTATTGTTTTCACTGATATACTTTACGGTTTCAATTTTAAATGCTTCGTCAAATTGGTTACCTTTTGCCATACCGACACACCTCGTTATAGTTGATATATTTATTATAACAATCTGTGTCTACTATTTAGTCTAGCATCATTATTAATACTTTTATTGGACAGGTAGAAAAATATACGGGTGGTAGAGCCCATGTAGTTTTTGAAGTTAGCGAGGAAAACAAGGATGCTGATATAGAAGAGGTATTGAAAACTGCTGTTGCTTGTTTTAAATTTAATAATGATATATTCAATTCCTTAACTAAATATACTCAATATAATTATTCAAATTTTGAGGTAAATGCAGGAATGGATTATGGTGAATATGCCTGGTATGAAATTGAAGATGAAGTGTACGAGAATGAAGATACTACAATAGGTGGGGTTGCAAATAACGCAGCAAAGATACAGACGTTTGCATATAAGGATTATATTTACATAATGGATAAATTTTATAAAAATCTTCCCGAAGGAATAAAAGAAAAGTTCACCGAGATTGATGAATCTAGAATGGAAAAAATTAAGGGTAAAATTAAGGATTCAAAAGTTTATGAAGCAAAATATAACCAAATATTTTCGGATGAAATAATGGCTGATATCGACGCAGAGTTGGAAAATGTTAAAAAGAGAACTGAAGAGGAAGCTAATAAACTTAATATTAGTGAAATTACTTTCTCTGATGTAAAAGTTAAAGTCGACTTTAGTAAACTATCAATAAATAATAACAAAAGGTTATATGGTGGTATTTTATGTGCTGATATCAGGGGATTTACAAAACTGTTTAATAAGAATGATAGCAACTTGGATGACCTTTGCGATGTTATGCAAGAATTATACAGCATTATGGGCGCGGCTATAAATGAAGAAGATGGTGTTAAAGTCCAATATCAAGGTGATAGGATAGTAGCATTATTTAATGATTTTGCTGGGGTTGATCCTTTTAGAATTAGAATGATACGTAGTGCATTAAAGCTAAATGAGAGGATTCAGGAGTTTAATAATAGAAGCGATATAAGCAAGAAGTTAAAAAAGAATAATATTGCAATAGGAATCGGTTGTGGTTCAGGTAATATTATTGCAACAAGATTGGGAATGAATGGCAGCAAAGATAATATAGTTTTAAGTGAAGGATCAAAGACGGCAGATAAAGCGGAAGATGATTATGCTGAAAAGAATACAGTTGTAATATGTAAGCAATTACATGACGAAATAGTAGCAGAAGCTAAAAACTCAACTTATACGGAATATAAAGTTTTTGAAGATGAATTTACTGCTATTAGTACCACTGGATATTACTCTTCAGATATGATATACAGTGAATTTCAGCAGAAGCTAAACGAAAAGAAAAGGCAAGAGCAGGAACAAAAAGCTAAAGAAATTTTCTGTGCTTCATTTATTACAAATAGTATGGGGGAAAAGGTTAATACAAAGACAAGACCTTGGGGAAATAGCCTATGATTCAGAAAAATTGTACAGTAAATGAGGAGAGGACTAATTGTCCTCCTCTCATTACTGATGAATTGATAAGAGTATTTCCAGTGGGTAGAAATTATAACGAGTATTTTAAAAATGTATTATCAGATTATAGGTTTGCTAAAGAATTTTTTCCTTTACTTAACATTTGTATGCTACCTACGGTAAAGCCAAGAGAGATTTATATGTATGGTTGGTTGTTACCTAATATTTTATGTAATACAACAGAGAAAGAAGAAAATATTAAGAAATATGGAATATATATACTGGCATATTACTCCAGCAATTATCCAGAAGAGGATATTGAGGTCGAAGATATTTGTGGAGCTATTAATTGGGAACTTATACCTGAGAGATATAGACATAGAACATTAATTAATGGACGACCCACAGGATTATGTACTCACCATCCGGACGGTGAAATCAATGATGTACCTAATAAACATCGAACAGTAAAAATACTTATGAGTGCTTGGAAACTCTACTATCAATATAAAGAATATTTAAGAACAGGGGTGTGGAGTTTACCTGATCTGCCACATGGGGATGAAGCATATAGAATACTAAAAAAACAGGGATACATAGACCGTGTAGGGAGAAAATTAAGATGGAAGAGAAACTAAAAGAAATATTTGGTTATGTAAATAGTTGGTTAAATCATGCGGAGGCAAAGAATGGAGCAATTATAGTTTTAAATGGAGCCTGCGTTATTGGTTTATTAACTTTACTTCTTGGAACGGATTATAATATTCATTATCTTATAAGGATATATTTTATTGTTGCGTTAGGACTTTTACTGATTTCAACAGGCATTTCATTATATTCTTTTTTTCCCATGACCGGTAAATTTGAAACAGATGGAGAAAAAAATGACCATCAAAATGCTATTTTAATGTTTTATGGAGATATTGCAAAATGTCGAAATTCACGTAAATATGTCCTTTCGATATATAAGGAATATTTTAACGATACTTCAAAAACGGAAGAGGATATTACCAAAAGCGAAGAAGATTATGCAAAGGAGATTATTTATAATTCTATTATTACTGTAAGAAAGTATACATGTTTCAAAATTTCCTTGATGCTGACTATTTCTGCATTTGTTAGTTTACCAATATTAGGTATTGTTTGTGCGATAATAAATGTATATAAAGCAATAAATACGGTGCCGTAGTACAGCGATATCATCCGGCTGCGATTCAAAGAGTGGTTTGAAAAAGTCGCCGGCACCAAGGATCAGGTGTATGGATTAAACTTTTTTTGGGATGATGTTTTTTTAGTGCTGATTCCTCCTATTATAATCATGATTTAGCAAAAGCATGCATTGCTTTGGCAGACACCGTTTATCCACCGTAAGATCGCCTCTAAAGATTAATTGATTATCAATGCCCTGGCAAATCTGAAAATGGAAGATATCAAAACAGTTAATTATCAGGACTATGACGGCGCGGATGTTAGGGTGGGGTATAGTTTTGGCCATAAAACAACCATCGATTTAGATGGGGTGGATAATACCTTTTCATGATTGTGGTCAGGGGAACCTATGAAAAAAGTGGTACAGTAATTTTAATGTCGGCCAAGGTGGGGCTCATTTGGGTTTTGATGAAGCAACCCGGGCATTGATAGATGATTTTAATCAGTATCTGACGGAAGATTTAAAAGGAAAGGTAGAAGCCCTTAAAGATGCTAATACTTGTTTAGCCTTCATTTTCGCAATAAAAAAAGACTGCTGCTGCAATCCTATCTTCTATGATTTATTTTATTTTGCACCTATACCAAACCAGAAACAATTTGTTTCTGGACAGGTACCTCCAAATCTTTTAGTTATGAA
This sequence comes from Bacillota bacterium, assembly GCA_050952465.1. GTDB lineage: Bacteria > Bacillota > Dehalobacteriia > Dehalobacteriales > Dehalobacteriaceae > DUPU01. Next base: position 91,118 of record JBMNKZ010000005.1, read on the forward strand.
ACATAAAGCAAGTAAACCTTTTCGAAAGCACTTAAACCTTTTAAATAAACCTTTAAAATAGATATACAATTATAAACTTAGCAACCAGTAACGTTGCTATTAATTTAACTCTATAGCCCCCTAATAGATTTGGAGAAAATACGTGTAGTATGTTAACATTTTATTAGGGGGTAGATTTTAATGAAAAACAAGCAATACAGTGATGAATTTAAGGAATTAATAATTAAAGAGTGCCAGGAAACAGGTAATGTGGCCTTAGTAGCCCGGCGGCATGAGATGTCACCTAACACTATTCATACTTGGTTAATGAAAAATCGAAAAAATGGTTCTGTAAAAGCCTTACCCAAGGCTAAAAAGCAACGCGAGAAAGCCATGGAAAAAAGACTTAAAGAAGTTAGTACAGAAAATGACAGACTTAAACGTCTACTTGCTGATAAAGAGCTGGAATTAGCTATTTTAAGAGAGTTAAGGGATATCCAAAACCCTCGGTAGCCGACAGATTTATTATAGCTAAAAGGTGGATAGATAAGGGCTATAACGCGCTTCTTTAGTCCTTGACTCTGTCGGCCTATCTCCATCCACCTATTATCAAAGAGTTAAAGGAATCAAGCCTTATACCGATAATCAGGGATTAAGAAAAAGGACACCTGGGCGAAAAATACCAGGATACTCAGTCAACGTAAAAGGTAAGGCGGTTCCTGATGCAATAATAAAGGAAAATATAAAAGAAATAGTTACCGGAGATGGTTTTCCCTATGGCTATAAAAAAATTAATGTAACTCTTAAGGAGGATTATCAGCTTATCATAAACCACAAGAAAACATATAGGCTTTGTAAAGAACTAAATATATTAAGACCCCAAAGGAAGATATATGTGACTGATAAAATAAAGTCAATAGATTTCGCTAAATAAGAATGAACAGTATTTACCACGAACTTCCTCTCCTGTATGATTGAGCTGGAAAACCAAATCAGCAGGGAGAGGATCAAATGAAGCTTACGGAAAGGTGGAATATGTATTCAGAAATAAAGCGATTAAAGGAATTGGGTTTAAAAGTATCCCAAATTGCGCGACATCTGGATATATCTCGAAACACAGTGTATCAGTACAAGGATCTTGAGCCGGATGAGTACAATCAAATACTGGAAGATATGCAAACACGACGAAAGAAACTAGACCATAAAAAAGATGAAATCTTATCTTGGCTCAAGGAGTTTCCTGATATATCAGGAGCCCAGGTACTTGACTGGTTGATTGAGCGATATCCTGAAATAGATGTTTGCGAAAGTACTGTTAGAAATTACGTATCTAACTTAAGAAAGGAGCATGATATTCCAAAAATTATCTTTAAAAGAGACCATGAAGCTATTGAAGATCCACCCCCGGGACATCAGATGCAAGTTGATTTCGGTGAAAAGAAGCTTAAAAATGCTCAGGGGAATTTGGTTAAACTTTGGTTTATTGCTTTTGTACTCTCTAATTCCCGACAGAAATATGTGGAATGGTTAGACAGGCCCTTTACCACCGTGGATGTCATTAAGATGCATGAAAATGCTTTTGCATTCTATAGTGGTAGAACAAAAGAAATTGTCTATGACCAAGACCACCTCATTTTAACCAGCGAAAATAGTGGCGATTTAATTCTTACCTATGAGTTTACTAACTACGTTAACAAAAGGGGCTTTCAAATTTACATGTGTCGAAAACAGGACCCGCAAAGTAAAGGGCGCATCGAAAATGTTGTAGGCTTTGTAAAAAAGAACTTTGCCAAGCACCGCACCTTCTTTAACTTAGAGAAGCTTAACGAGGAATGTCTTGCTTGGTTGGAGCGCACAGGTAACGGCAAAATACATAACACGACGAAAAAAATACCGGCTGAAATGTTCGCCCTGGAAAAGCCACATCTCCTACCGGTTTTTGAAAAATTGAATATCACTTGTACCAATAGTATAACAAGGGTGGTAAGAAAAGACAATACCGTGTGGTTTAAAGGCAACCGATATTCTGTTCCACTTGGAACCTATGATAGTACAGAAAAAGAGGTCAAGGTCCAAGTAGTTGAGGACAATATTCTTGTGATTCGTGATTTAGAAACTAAACAAGAATTGGCCAGACACACTTTAAGCCATGAAAAAGGCAAACTAATCAAGAATAATAATCATAGTCGGGATCATTCCAAAGGTATTGACAAATATATTGAAACTGTGTCAGCACTTTTTACCCACCCTTTACAGGCTAGAGAATTGCTCGAAATAATCCGGATAGAAAAGCCAAGGTACATCCGTGACCAATTGCAAGTAATTCAAAAAAACATCGCAAATATTGATGCGTCGGTAACTGAAAAGGCCCTAAATTATTGTTTGAAATATAAGCTATTTAGTGCCACAGACTTTATTGATGCAGTGGAACATTTTACTACACTACAGACGAAAGAAATGCCTTCCGAGGCCAATCCTGCGGAAATTAAACCTTTAAATGAAGTAGACCGTAGTAAATTTAAAACTAAACCGGAAGTTAGAGATTTTAAGTCCTACCAAGAACTTCTGGAAAGGGGTAATGCATGCTAGGAACCACTACCAAATTAAAAGAGCAAATGAAAACACTAAAGATCCCTGAAATGGCAAAGGTTCTCGACGATTTTTTGTTAGAGGCTGAAACCAAAGAACTTAGTTATCAGGAATTTTTATATAAACTTGTTAATTATGAATTGTTGAAACGAGAGGAAAAGCAAAGGGATAAGTGGCTCAAATGGGCTGCTTTCCCGGAATATAAGACCTTAGATAAGTTTAACCTAGCCGAGCAACAATCCCTTAGTAAAAAACAATTACAGCATCTACGGGAGCTTTTATGGGTTGAACAGGTTTACAATCTATTACTTTTAGGGCCTCCCGGCGTTGGTAAAACATTTCTAGCTATAGGTTTAGGCATTGAGGCAATAGACCGAGGTTATAAAGTTAGCTTCATTCAGATGGATACGTTGATTAACCTGTTTAAGACCCAGGAAATAAGTCGTAGCAGCAGGGCAAAGATGAAACGGATAATTTCCTCGGATCTAGTCATAATTGATGACCTGATGTTCATGGCAATGGATAGAAATGAAGCTAATATGTTCTTTCAGCTTATTAACAAGCTCTATGGACAAACCTCAGTTATAATCACCTCCAACAAAGGACCAGAAGATTGGGGTGAATTGCTAGGCGATCCTGCAATCACTACAGCCATTTTAGACAGAATAATTCACAAGAGTGAGATAATTCATTTAAGTGGTGATAGCTATAGAATCAAACATCGAGAAACCATCTTTGGAAATATCTAGGTGTTAAAAGTTATTTAGCAAAATTTGTTCAAAAGTACTTGACAGTCACAATATATCCATATCGTCCTAGAAAGCTGGCGAAAAGAGAAAAAATTACAGCTCCAAACCAGCAATGGCAAATGGACATTAAGTACGGCTATATTGAGGGTATGGCCAGGTTCTTTTTCCAATTATCCTTGATAGATGTATATGACCGATCAGTAATCGACTATCATCTTGGCTTAAGTGCTACAGCCAGAGATGCCTGTGCTGTGCTTATAAATTCTCTTAAAAAACGCGGTTTAAAACCTGGTATGGATCTACCGGTAATAAGGACAGACAACGGCCCCCAATTTATAGCTAAGGTATTTGAAAAAACATGTTCGAAATGGAAATTAACTCATGAAAGAATACCGGTTAAAACACCTAATATGAACGCCTATATAGAGTCTTTTCATTCAATCTTAGAAGATGAATGTTATAGCAGAAATGAGTTTACCAGTTTTACAGATGCTTACAAGGTTATAAGTGAATATATGGCTTATTATAATAATCGCCGCAGACATGGCAGTATAGGATATATGGCCCCAGCTAAGTATTATGAAGCTGTTAAAAACAGCCAAATAGCTAGGGGAAAAATGATCGCCTAAGGGCAGCCGTTTATCGAAGACCCTTTACATGGGGGAGGTGCCCGTGTTAGCCTATCTTTGGCTAGGGCCGCTAAATCATTGATGCAGCTGGCCTCGGCCCTAAAGAACACGGGCACCAGGGGCCCCATGTCAAGGGCGGCTGCTTAGTAAATTAGAGCTTTCTTAAGTAAGAATAAGTTTTTAAAAGGGTTTTCTCCAATAATGGGTGTTCAAGCCGTTAATGAATGGATCAATTACTTTATCCATTACTTGCTACCCCCCTGAAGGAGGCCCTGTTTTAATTATATTATAAACATATTTAGTTAAATTACTAGCGGTAAGTGATGGAAGTAGGTTAAAGGTAAAGGCTTGAAAAGGTTAAGGTGCCTTTTGGATAAAAAATATTAGTTTATTAAGGAAGGATAATTCTTATAGTGGAACAAATTAGAATAGAAAATGACCTTGCGGATTTGGTGAAGTCGTTTGCAAATGCAAGACCCGAATGGCAATGCCCATATGCGTTGTTATCCCTTTTTAGTTATCATAGAGAAAGAAGTATGGCTGAGACTCTTGGTTTTATTCGACGTTATTCGGGTCATATATTTGAGGGAGAATCGCGATGCCATCCTGATGAATCATTATCATGCTTAGGGTTTTTTGCAAATTCATTTATTCTATACGTTAACGTCGCAGTTGACCAATTGTGTAATTTGGCATCCATTTTTTATCAAGAACTTTTGAAACAGAATGTGGAAAATTCAGATTATTGTTGTACATTTCGGCAATTTCAAAAGCGTTTATTAAATGGGCGTATTGATCTGCTGAAATTAGATAAACTACTTGAAGCCCAAGAATCATGGATAAAGGACGTAATAAATATTAGAAACCTTGTTATACATAAAATGTATTACACGTCAGTTGATGGAGGTCCAACCGATTACTCAGTCTCTTTTTGGGGGAAAGACCATGAGAAAGTTACTATTCAATCAATAATGCTGTATTCTTCGGGGATTTATTATAGGTATTGTAATTTTGAAAAAAATTTTATCAGTCTCTTTAAGGATTACTTTATTGAAAAAATGGATAGGTTTTGCTTTGAAAAAGGCAGGTACTATCAATCTGACTCATATTTTTGGAAAACTCTCACTTACTGCTATCAATTAGGAGAAAATATTAACCCGGAATCTCTTATAAAACATGGCGGTGCCTGATAGAAGGCTTCGGTGCCAAGCACCAAGATAAAAACATAATGTGGGCTATAAACATTTAGAATTTGACCAGGATATCATTTCTTAGTTACCATGAACTTTGTAAAGCTTTGGGTAGAAATATCGAACCGATATTTGGTCCGGACAGGCCTAGAGATATCAAGCATAGTAATGCTGGGGGTATGAGCCGAAGTGGAGTTTTTAGCGGGGAATTGAAGCGGCGATTGGGTGGTGGTATAGGGTGGAAAACAGAGGTGATTTCTTGAAAATAAGAACTGGAATTGACAAAAAAATCAAGGTTTTTATAAGCTCTATTTGTGGAAATGAGAAGTAATGACACAGGGGTGACACAGGGGGACGCTTTTGGTGTATCATTAGCGTGCGATGGATGTTTCGTATGAATCATGGATCTATTAGCCACTTGTAAAAACATATCACATTTAAAGGTGTTTGGTATATTGTGGCGAATATAAGTGATGATTGAGAAAGGATAAGACTAACTCGTTCATTTGATGAAGCCTCTCCTAATTGAGCGAGTTTAACGGATAGCAGATTCTCTATATTAGCTTCATTAGCTTCCAAAAACTAAAGAGTTTATCTGGAAGCTTTATTTGTTTTACGCAAAGCTTTTAAACAAGAGATGGTTAGGAGGGATTTGAAATGCGCATTGGGGTATTAACAGGGGGCGGTGATTGTCCCGGATTAAATGCGGTGATTCGGGCAGTGGTCAAGACTGCTGTAACTGATTACGGAATGGAAGTTTTGGGTATTAAAGATGGTTATAAAGGTTTGGTAGAGGAAGAATTTGTTCCTTTGGGATTAGAACAGGTAACAGGGATCCTGCCCAAAGGAGGCACGATCCTTGGAACGACTAATCGAGATAGTCCTTTTCATTATCGGGTTCGCGTTAATGGTCAGGATGTGTATCTGGATAAATCGGAACAAGCGATAGATGTGATCAAAAGAAATGGTCTCGAGGCTTTAATTATTATTGGTGGAGACGGAACCCTGGCTATTGCGCAAAAGTTTTTTGAAAAAGGGATTAATGTCATCGGGGTACCAAAAACTATTGACAACGATTTATCTGCGACAGATGTGACTTTTGGGTTTGATACGGCTGTAACAACAGCTACCGAAGCCATTGATAAATTACATACCACTGCGGAAAGTCATCACCGGGTAATGATATTGGAAGTAATGGGCAGGGATGCCGGATGGATCGCACTTCATGCTGGATTAGCGGGTGGAGCCGATGTGATTTTGATTCCGGAGATCCCCTTTACCATCGAAAAAATATGCGCTAAAATTAAGGAAAGGAATGATCGAGGACGACGATTTAGTATTGTTGTCGCGGCTGAGGGGGCCTTTCCTTTAGGCGGGGAGCAGGTGATATCAGGTATTAATGAGGGCAATATTTATAACCCCGTTAAATTAGGGGGTATTGGCAAGTTTGTTGGGGAAAAGATTGCGGAGCAATCAGGGCACGAAACAAGGGTTACAGTTCTCGGGCATCTGCAAAGAGGAGGTAGCCCCACGCCAAGGGATAGAATTTTAGCTACCCGTTTTGGCTCTGCTGCTGTTCATGCTTTAGCCCGGAAAGAAAAAGGGGTAATGGTTTGCCTGAAAGGTCAAAATGTGCTGACCGTTCCCTTGAAAGATTCTATTGAACAGTTGAAGAGGGTGCCTGTAGAGGGGGATTTAGTAAAAACTGCAAAATCCGTAGGAATAAGCTTCGGTGCCTGAATTCATGTTTGCCCTGATAAATAACTATAAATTAAGGAGCGGGTATATATGGATGATACAAATAAAACTGATATTAGGAATGTTGTTCGTGAAAGTTATGGTAAAATAGCTGATGGCACGGTAAATGATGAAGGGTGTTGTGGCGGCAGTATTAAAATTAAAAATTCTGTAAAAGAAATATCAAATAAAATAGGTTATTCTGATGAAGAAATATTAAATGTACCAGATGGTGCTAACATGGGGTTAGGTTGTGGAAATCCTCAACTAATTGCCGAGATCAAAGAAGGTGAAATAGTAATTGACCTTGGAAGCGGAGGAGGAATTGATTGTTTCCTGGCAGCAAAAACCGTAGGTCCAAAGGGATATGTAATCGGGGTAGATATGACTCCTGAAATGGTAAGTAAATCAAGGACTTTAGCTAGGGATCATGGATATACGAATGTAGATTTCAGATTAGGTGAAATTGAAAATCTTCCAGTAGCTGATAACACAGCAGATGTAATTATCTCAAATTGTGTAATAAATTTATCCCCTAAAAAACAAAGGGTATATAATGAAGCATACAGGGTATTGAAAAAAGGTGGTAGACTTGCTATTTCTGATATAGTCTTAGTTAAAGAGCTGACAGAAGAAATGAAGCAAGACGAAAAGCTTTATTGTGGCTGAGTTACCGGTGCTTCTTCAGTTGAAGAACTAAAAATATATTTAGAGAAAGCCGGATTTAGTAGTATAGATATTCAAACTAAAGAGGTATCTAAGGAATATGCTAAGAAATGGGCACATAATCTAAGAGTTGGAGAATACATTATGTCTGCTTCAATAAAGGCGACCAAGTGACAAGTGACACAGGGGGACGTTTTTGGTGTGTCATTAGTGTAATAATTGGGAGCGGGACTCTGCTGTTCAGTGGTGCATCATCACAAACAAGAATTGTGGATTATGTTAAAGAAATGGAGACAACATGAAAAAAAATGAGACATTTTTCTCAATACTGGTACTGGCAGCAGCGATGCTTTGGGGGACAACAGGCACAGCCCAGTCTTTTGCCCCTCCCGGTGCTTCGCCATTATCCGTGGGATCTGTTCGCCTCGCGGTAGGAGGAGCGGCCCTGCTGATTTTTGCCTGGCAGCAGGGGGCTCTGGGTGAAAGAACAATATGGTATAACGGGACTACATTCTTAGCTGCCGGATGTATAGCTGCCTATCAGCTTTTCTTTTTTGCCGGAGTTTTGAAAACAGGGGTAGCTGTGGGAACCGTGGTGACCATTGGCAGTGCGCCGGTGTTCGCCGGCTTGATATCCCTGATTTACCGCCGGGAAAATCCTGGGCTGAAATGGGCTTTTGCCACCCTGCTCGCCGTTCTTGGGTGTATTTTGCTTATTACAGGCGGGCAGAAATTGTCGGTGAATTATATTGGCATTTTCCTGGCCTTGGGGGCCGGTATTTCTTATGCACTTTATGCCGCCGTCAACAAGGAACTGTTGGAGTCTCACCACCCGGAAGCAGTGACCGGGGTGGTATTTTTCATTGGCGCGTTATTTCTTTCTCCTGTTCTCTTTTTTTACGATCTGGGTTGGCTGAGAACCATGCAAGGTATTGGCGTAGCCCTGCATTTAGGATTAATAGCCACTGCTCTTTCTTATGTTTTATTTTCTCATGGTTTGGCAAAAATACCATTCCCTAAGGCAGTAACTTTATCTCTTGCGGAACCGGTTACTGCAGCTGCTCTGGGATTGTTTCTGCTAAAAGAAAAATTATCCCTCGTTTCTCAAGCAGGGATGATTTTAGTTTTTGCAGGATTGGTTATCCTGTCTTTGGCGGGATTACGAAAAAAAAGAATAGAGGATGACACAGGGGGACGTTTTTGGTGTGTCATTAGCGTGCTAGACAGGGACGGTTATTTTTGATTGTGAATGCTCGAACAGTCAAAAATGACCGTCCCTCTGTGTTACACGGGCCAACTACATTAATTCCCCTTGACCCCCATAAAACATCAATTATTGTCGAAAGTTATAGTTGGCTTAATCAAGTTAAATTTATCCAATTACATAATTCATAACAAAAAGGAGATTGACAAAATGATGAAAAAACTATCTTGTTCAATGATTTTGGGGTTGCTACTAGCCTTTGTTTCTACAGCGGCTGTCCTGGGGGATGATTATCAGGATGAAATCCAGTTATCTAGTTTAGCGGCAAACGAAGCATCCCATTATACTTATGTCGTCCAGCCTGGCGACAATTTAAAGATGATTGCAGAAAGTTTTTGTACCACAGTTCAAAAACTTATAACCATGAATAAACTGAGTAATCCTAATAAGATCTATGTTGGACAGGAGCTTAAGGTACGTTCCATCGAAAAAATAGCGCAACCGGTTATTTATACTGTAAAACCCAGTGAGACCCTCTCTCAGATTGCGAAAAAGCACGGACTTACGATCAATGAAATTATCAATGCGAATCAGCTTCAGAATCCTAATAAAATATTAATTGGCCAAAAAATAATAATTCCTGCTAAAATGGGCCAAACTCCCTCTCCAACGGTAAAAAATGACCCGAAAGTGCAAACCATTCAAAATATCTATACCATGTATTTAGTTAAGGCGGGCGATACTTTATATAAAGTGGCTAGGGATAATAACACTACTGTCAACAACCTGATCCAAGTTAATAACATTGATCCTGATAAATACCTTTTTGTAGGACAGAAGCTCTTTATCCCCATGAAATGACACAGGGGGACGTTTTTGGTGTGTCATTAGCGTGCCAGATAGACGTGAGAGACTAATTTTATTGACATGCTTTTTAGCATAGGTATAATGCAACTAGGGGTCAAGCGCCTCATAATGGCTCTTAACCCCTAACTCATTTGCAATATTCTACATCAAATTTTGGAGTTTACCCAAAACTCGGGACGTTACCACCTATTCCTTATTTAAAATTTTTCGGTAAAAATTTTAGTACCGCGGGCATATTTTCGCTGAGAATGTTGTATTTTTCCTTTATGATTTCGGCGGCTTCCCATAAGTTCTTGTAATGGTTTTCATCACAGGAGCAAAAATCCCGCCTGTCAAAATCGGACACGCGCCAAACTTCACAGCCCTGGAAGGGGTTAGCCGTGCCGATATACAAATCGTTTTTGTTGTCTACAAAGAGAATCCTGCCTCCATAATTGTGGGGATTGTTCAGCCCGCCCATCAGAACAGATCGGAAGTTAATTCCGTCTTCTGACACATACAAATCAAATCCCATCGGATATCTGATGATTCTTAAAATTTCCACGACACTTTCATATATTTCGATTAATAATCTGGTGATGGCTGGGCCTATCAGCTGTTCTAAAGCAGCTTTGTTGGCTAAAAGGGTGGTCAGGATTACTTCCATATTGCTGGAGTCATCAAAAGTACTTACGAACAACCGGCCTTGATATTCCTGGATCTGCCAGGCATACACATTGAAGGGATTGTTAAAACCGGAGCCGATTCCGGAGATGCTTCTCTGTTTTTGTGCTTCCCCTGCTTTTAGAGATTGAAAGATATTAAGGGATTTCCTCCCACGACTACCCGCCAGTTATCATTTTTATCAATTCTGACAATGTCGCAGCCCATGGGAATAAACCAGGAGAGGGGCAACTGCTTTGTCCCGCTCACATAAAGATGATTTTTAAATACCCCCATGGCCAGGGAGTACCGGTTCGACGGGTCGCCAAAACCGTTGTCCACGACCAGGGTCCAGTCATTTAATCTTGGTTCTTCCTTATTTGTTCTCCAAACCTGCACCCCGTTCTCGGTGATGGTGGATACGTAGATCCGGTCATTAAATACCGCCATATTATAGATGCCGCCTTGCGGGTTCTTGTGAGGCTTGAAGCCCGGGGCGGTAGGGTCTATCACCGGCTGCCAGGGATAGAATTCCGGATCCTCGCTGCAGTAAAGAAATGGAGTTGGGTTGTCACTTAACTCATCGACGGTGGCCACATATAGTTTCCCTTTGTGTACCACCATGGCCCGTGAGGAATTGCCCTGGAGTACCGTGTCCGGCAAGATGTACCAGTTAACACCGTTGGTGCTTTTGACAATTTTGGTTCTGTCGCCGAATCCTGCTGCATAAAGGGCGGGACTGCCTTTGAACGGCTTAAAATTGATCATGAACCGGAAACCGACAATGCCGGAGTCGGGCGGAGCTTGATAAACCCTTTGCCAGGGAAGGGAGCCGTCTTTTTTATATCTCCAGATTTCTCCCCGGTTCACCACCGGGTCGGGTTTGATTAAAGCCGGTATCTGAGTCTGGGGCTGGATCGTCTTGATAATGTTATAGACAATATTTCTTCCGGTCCCGACATAAATAAAATCGTCTAATTCGCTCATGGACCAGGCGTAGTTATTTTGCCGGGCATTGTTTAAATCCGTAAAGTCAAATCCGTTTATCGGGGTCAAATTTTGAAAATTTGACATTTAAATTCCCCCATTAAATTTAATTAGAGCTTGTCTCAGTTTAATATATGCAGTGCTTGCCACATTGGTGCCAAAAATAATTGGAATGGTTATGTGGTAAAAATAGATTGACAAATCTTAATCATTGATATATGATTAAAAATCATAAATTGAAAACGTTTACACGCAATGTTAAGTATTATCTTTTAAGAAAAATGATATCCCCAGCTAGCACCGTCCATTAATCGAACAATGATAATAGAATTATATGATGGGGTTGCTATAACTTTTTAAAAACTAATAATAATCTTTAAAGATAATTTAAAACTGGGGATAATGTAAACGATTACTAACAACTAAAAATTAATGGTATCATTGACATATTAAGTCGAACATTGTATTATAAATTTACCTAAAAAACGTGATGGATATTTTTTTATTTAAAAATGAAAACGATTACATATAAAAATTCCGATTTAAATTATTACAATGCAAAAAACTATTAATTTCAATAAATTATTACTTAATACTTAATAATTAAAAATAACTTGATGCAGGTGATAAAAATGGCTAAATATACGATAAAAGAAATTGCAGAACTGGCAGGGGTATCCATTGCCACAGTTTCCAGGGTAATAAATGATTCTGAAAACGTTTCCGAGGAAATGCGCGAAAAGGTGCAAAAGGTTATTAAAGAAACAGGCTTTACCCCTAATTCTTTGGCTCGATCTCTTAAAGTTAATAAGACTAATACAATTGGGGTAATTGTGGTTAATCTTAACGTGCCTTTCTTCGCACACATCGTGCATTATCTGGAACGGGCACTTCGAAGTCAAGGTTATATCTTAATGGTAGCTTGCCACCATGACCAACCAGATTTGGAAAGACAATGCGTGGAGGCAATGGTAGAGATGCAGGTAGAGGCAATAGTTATCACTTCTACCGGAAGCAATGATGATTATTTGGCTAAAATTTTTAAGTCCGGCATTCCTGTCTTAATGCTGGATCGTCATTCCAGAGATCAATCCGTTCCAGCCATTATATCTGACAAAAAAGAAGGCTTTTATCAGCTTATGGTTCATTTATATGAATTGGGGCATCGGAAATTTACCCTTGTCACCGGGGATAGAAAAATTACATCAAATCATAGCCGGTTTTTGGGAATTACAAACTTCCTGTATGATCACAATCTGCCGATGGATTCTGTAACTTGCTATTATGGTGAGTTTTCTGAGGAATATGGTTATGAAATTGCGAGAAAGATTTTTGCTCTCCCTTTTGAGGAACGACCCACAGCATTATTAGCCGGAAGTTCATTAATAGCTATTGGGGTGCTTATGTATTGCCAAGAACAGAATATTAAAATTCCCGAACAATTATCTCTTACTTCTTTGGGAGACAGTAGTTATCCCTCATTAATAAAACCGACACTCACATATATGGATGACCTACGAAAAGAAATGAGTCAAATCGCAGCAGAAAAAATTTCAAAGATTATGTCTCTTGATGAACGGCAGAAAGGTGATATCATTCTACCTTCCCGAATTATCATTGGACAGTCTACAGGTATTCCGCCAAAAGCTTAATAAATATAAAAACAGAAAGGAGTTTGTAAAATGGATTACACCAAACAACAATTTCATCAGAAAGACACCACTTTTTGCAAAGCCTATCAAGGCGATTACGGACCCGAGATTAAAAAACTCTGGTCGGAGGATTATCTGACGGATCCTTTAATGTCTACCTTTTTTGGCTACAATGATATGGATAATTGTATCTCCTGGCATTTATCCCAATGTACAGACGGTCCGGTGCGTAAGGAATTTCGTAACCCTAATGCTGATCCCAAGGACCTCACCAGGATTGTCAAGGGAGTCGCCAAATACTTAGGGGCGGAAAAAGTGGGTATCTGCGAGTTAAAACCTTATCATGTATACTCCCACAGAGCTCAGAAAGTGGACACTATTGAAGGTAATTGGGGAAAACCCATTGACCTTAAGCACAAATATGCCATTTCCATTGTTTTTCCTATGAACAGAGATTTAATTAGTTGTAGTCCAAGCTATGCAGACGAAGCGGAAATCGGCTTTGCCTATCAAAAAGCAGCCCTTCTATGTTGCCAGCTGGCCTCCTTTATCCGGGAATGCGGATACTCTGCTATGGGACATCACCACCGTCGAGATTATGTAATACATGTCCCCATCGCCATAGAAGCCGGATTAGGAGAATTAGGGCGAAACGGTTACCTGGTCACTCCGGAACACGGGCCTTGCGTCCGGATTACTACCGTTACTACCGATATGCCTTTAATACCCGATAAACCAGTGGATTATGGTATTGATCGCTTTTGTGAAATCTGTAAAAAATGTGCTCACAACTGTCCCTCTCGTTCAATTCCCTTAGGTGAAAAAGTAGAAGTAAGGGGATTCAAAAAATGGCAGTTAGATCAGGATAAATGTTTTAAATTTTGGCTGAGTAAACCGGAAAAATGGTTCGGCTGCTCTAACTGTATGAAAAGCTGTCCTTGGAATAAAAAAGATACCTGGTACCATCGACTGGCCGTTAAAATGGTAAGAAGTATGCCAGCATTTGGACATGTACTTCTGTGGTTGGATGATTTAATCTATGGAAAACACCCTAAATTTAATTTTAAATGGATTGATTTCACTCCTGTACTGCGGGACGTAAAGGAGATCAACGCCAAAGGCGGCAGTAAATATATCAAAAGCAAACAAGAAAATGAGAAAAAGGTTGTCAACAGTTAGCCATAAGCCAAAGTAGGAGGAGTTGACAGATGAGAAAAGTTATTAATGGACTTAGTAAAGGTTCGGTGGCCATTGCTGCGGTCTGTATCTTTGCTATGATGATTATTATCACATATGATGCTGCTTTACGTTATTTTTTCGGTGCATCAACCAGTATAGCCTATAATGTCTCCGAAATCTATTTAATGCCTGCGATTATATTTTTCGGCTTAGGTTATACCCAGATGTTGGGGGGACATACCAGAGTAGTTTTCTTTTTTCGATTTTTTAATCCTGTAGTAAAGAAACTTCTCCTAATAATTGCCCACCTGGCTACAATATTTGTGTTTTGCCTAATTACCATGGAAGGATATAAACTTACCATGCGGGCTTGGTCAAATATGGAGATATTTACCGGAACCTACAGCTGGCCCATGTATATCGCTTATATCATTATCCCTGTGAGTTGTGGGATCATGGTTCTTCAGTCCCTATTAGATTTATACGATACTATTAGAGATGTCCAAAAAGAAGAACCTGTGGAATATAATGAGCGGGATATTGAGGCGAAATATGACCGTATTTGATATATGTTTGACTCTTGAAATAGCAGGGTAAAAAGACGGAGGTGGGCAAATTGATTGTTGCATTAGTAATTGGTCTTTTGTTTTTAATGTTGATATCGGGGATACCCATTGGAGTAACTTTAGCTTGTGCAGGTACCATTGGTGTTTGGCTTATTAATCCTGATGCTGTAATGGGGCTTTTTCAATCTGTTCCTTATCGCACCACGGCCAGTTATCTTTTGACTACCTGTCCTATGTTTATCTTAATGGCGGAATTAGCATCGACAGGTATTACCAGGAATCTTTTGATTTTGCAGCCAAAAGGACCCGAAGATTCCCAGCCAGTTTAGGAATTGCCACTGTGGTCGCTAGTGCCATTATGGGTGCTATCTGCGGTTCCAGCACGGCAGCAGCCGCCACCATGAGTAAAATAGCTATTCCGGAGATGATGAGAAAAGGGTTCCCGGCCAGAATGGCCACGGCTATTGTGGCCGTATCCGGTACCTTGGCTATAATGATTCCTCCCAGTGTAGTGCTGGTACTTTATGGTATTTTAACTGACGAATCCGTGGGAAAATTACTTATGGCCGGTGTAATTCCCGGACTTCTAAGTGCCTTGGCATATAGTATTACCATTGTTTTTTGGTTTAAAAGGGAACAGAAAAAACAGAATATCCCCGCTGATGAAGTTTTAAGGCAACTTGTAGCTGAGGGACAGGATTCAGTTACAGGCATGTGGAAAGAGTTACTCTCTGTTGGTCCTGCATTGATACTAATTCTTGTGGTCTTAGGGGGAATTTACAGCGGAATCGTCACCCCTACGGAAGCAGCAGCGGTTGGTGCTTTTGCCACATTAATTCTTGCCTTGATTAAAAGAGAACAAAATCCCCAATTGGTCTACGAGGCTTGTGTACGGGCCGTTAAAACCAATACTATGATCTTTACTATTATGATTGGTGCCAGGATTTTTGGTTACTTTTTGGTCTTTTCTCAAACAACTACTCGCATTACTCAATTTGTAAGCAACTTGGCGGTTGACCCCTGGGTGATCCTTGCTATGTTAGTAGTATTTTATATAGTTTTAGGTTGTTTCATGGATGGGATCGCCATTATTCTTCTAACCATCCCTGTTGTGGCCCCCATTATCTCAGCTTTGGGCTTAGATCTGATTTGGTTTGGTATTTTGGTAACTAAACTTATTGAGGTGGGATTGGTCACTCCTCCGGTAGGTATTAATGTCTTCATTGCCTCGGACGGAGCAAACATTCCTGTAGATGAAGGTTTCAGTGGGGTAGGGGTACTTCTTATGGCTGAAGCTGTAGTAGTGCTTTTGTTAATGTTTTTCCCCGGCCTTGTGTTATGGCTGCCCAGCTTAATGAAGGTATAATTTGTTCATAGCATTTTGTAGTCTGGGGGTGGTTTGAACTTCTCATCATAAATGCTTTTGAAAGTTTGGAGAACATATTTTGACACTAGGAAAATTATTTAATTACAAGGGAGGAGAACTAATGAGGAAAAAAGGTCTATTATTTGTGATTGCAATTGTGACGGTTGTGATGTTGACTCTAACAGGTTGTGGAAGTAAACAGGGTGATAATTCCGAGGGTGGAGATGCAAATGCCGGAGGGGAAACCAAAATCGTGCTTAAATTAGCGGATCACCTGCAGCCAGAGCATCCCTATATGAAATACGGTAGTGTAGCATTTATGGAAAGGGTTAAGGAAGAAAGTAACGGGCGTATAGATTTTGTCCATTTCCCTTCAGAACAAGCCGGGGCCATGAAAGATCAGCTTAATATGGTGCAAACTAAAATTGTCGATATCTCCAGTGCGCCTGCAGCAATATTTGCAGATCAGGTACCTCTAAGTAATGTAGTAAATTTACCTGGGTGGAAAGCGGATAATATCCAGCTTACCAAAGCTTATTATGATTTGGCAACTGATCCTGATTCTACCATATGTAAAAATGATTTTGATAAGAACAATGTAAAGGTGTTATTTACCGGAGCTTTTCCTCTTTATCAAATTCAAACATCAAAAAAACCCATTAAAACTATGGAGGACATAAAGGGTTTACGTTTACGGAGTCCAGGGGGCAGCATGGATTTGATTGTACAATCATTAGGAGCTGCACCGGTTTCCATGCCTCCGGTAGAATTATATGAAGCTATGCAAAGAGGAACTATCGATGGCATGTACTCTCCCCAGGAAAGCTTACTTCCTCAAAAGTTACACGAAGTATCAAAATATTCAACGGGAAACCTGGACATTAATGGATTTATTATGCTGTGGGTAATCAATAAAGATGTTTGGAATACCATCCCTGCTGATCTTCAGGAACTAATGGTTCGGGTAGGTAAGGAAGTGTCCTATGAATTTGCTCAACAATTAACTACTGTATTTAACGATGCCAGAACTGAATTGGAAGCAAGCGGAATGACTTTCTATGATCTGCCGGATGAAGAACTGGAAAAGATGAATAAAGCTTGTGCGATTGCACAAACAGATTGGGTTAGTAAAATGGACAAGCAAGGACTTCCTGGTACAGAAACTTTTAAAGCTTTCGAAGAAGCACTTAATAAATACAGATAACTGATCACAGATAACAGATAACAGTTATGGGACAAGGGATAAGTACCTTGTCCCTATTTTGGATTCTTTAAGGATAAATATTTAATGTTCTAAAATGGTTTCTCTTGAATCTATTTCCTTGCTTGATACTAGTTCTGTATTGGGCAGTTTTTTCAGAATATTTTCCAAGGCAGTGTATTCAGAGGTACTTGGAAAATTACTGCCTTTAAAACTTTCTAGGTTCTGTTTTAGGGACTTTTTTAGAAATTCAACTTCTTTTTCAGTGAGAGGCAAGTTAATCCTCTATAGCCCCCTAATAGATTTGGAGAAAATACGTGTAGTATGTTAACATTTTATTAGGGGGTAGATTTTAATGAAAAACAAGCAATACAGTGATGAATTTAAGGAATTAATAATTAAAGAGTGCCAGGAAACAGGTAATGTGGCCTTAGTAGCCCGGCGGCATGAGATGTCACCTAACACTATTCATACTTGGTTAATGAAAAATCGAAAAAATGGTTCTGTAAAAGCCTTACCCAAGGCTAAAAAGCAACGCGAGAAAGCCATGGAAAAAAGACTTAAAGAAGTTAGTACAGAAAATGACAGACTTAAACGTCTACTTGCTGATAAAGAGCTGGAATTAGCTATTTTAAGAGAGTTAAGGGATATCCAAAACCCTCGGTAGCCGACAGATTTATTATAGCTAAAAGGTGGATAGATAAGGGCTATAACGCTTCTTTAGTCCTTGACTCTGTCGGCCTATCTCCATCCACCTATTATCAAAGAGTTAAAGGAATCAAGCCTTATACCGATAATCAGGGATTAAGAAAAAGGACACCTGGGCGAAAAATACCAGGATACTCAGTCAACGTAAAAGGTAAGGCGGTTCCTGATGCAATAATAAAGGAAAATATAAAAGAAATAGTTACCGGAGATGGTTTTCCCTATGGCTATAAAAAAATTAATGTAACTCTTAAGGAGGATTATCAGCTTATCATAAACCACAAGAAAACATATAGGCTTTGTAAAGAACTAAATATATTAAGACCCCAAAGGAAGATATATCCATATCGTCCTAGAAAGCTGGCGAAAAGAGAAAAAATTACAGCTCCAAACCAGCAATGGCAAATGGACATTAAGTACGGCTATATTGAGGGTATGGCCAGGTTCTTTTTCCAATTATCCTTGATAGATGTATATGACCGATCAGTAATCGACTATCATCTTGGCTTAAGTGCTACAGCCAGAGATGCCTGTGCTGTGCTTATAAATTCTCTTAAAAAACGCGGTTTAAAACCTGGTATGGATCTACCGGTAATAAGGACAGACAACGGCCCCCAATTTATAGCTAAGGTATTTGAAAAAACATGTTCGAAATGGAAATTAACTCATGAAAGAATACCGGTTAAAACACCTAATATGAACGCCTATATAGAGTCTTTTCATTCAATCTTAGAAGATGAATGTTATAGCAGAAATGAGTTTACCAGTTTTACAGATGCTTACAAGGTTATAAGTGAATATATGGCTTATTATAATAATCGCCGCAGACATGGCAGTATAGGATATATGGCCCCAGCTAAGTATTATGAAGCTGTTAAAAACAGCCAAATAGCTAGGGGAAAAATGATCGCCTAAGGGCAGCCGTTTATCGAAGACCCTTTACATGGGGGAGGTGCCCGTGTTAGCCTATCTTTGGCTAGGGCCGCTAAATCATTGATGCAGCTGGCCTCGGCCCTAAAGAACACGGGCACCAGGGGCCCCATGTCAAGGGCGGCTGCTTAGTAAATTAGAGCTTTCTTAAGTAAGAATAAGTTTTTAAAAGGGTTTTCTCCAATAATGGGGGTTCAAGCCGAATCATAAAAATCCTTCTTTCCTATGATTTTATATTATATTATAAAGTTCCCTAATTCTATTTTATTATGCTTTCATACTATATAAATAAAGTTATCAAATAGAATTCTGGTTTCAAGTAATACCAACAATGGTTGACATTAGTAAATAACAGGTATATTATTAATTTGCAACTTAATACAGGGGAGCTTGCGCAAGAGCAGGCTGAGAGGAAGGGTAATGTCCCTTCGACCCTTGAACCTGATTTGGATAATGCCAACGTAGGGAATTCACGTTTAAATTAATGGGATACACTACTTTGGTGTGTCTCATATTTTTTTATATAAAATATTAAAAGGAAATTTATTCTGGTATTATGTACAATTGTGAATGGGGGACCGAAAACATGTTTGAAAAAATCTTAGCTAATGTACAGGAAAAATCACCCTTGGTGCACAATATTACTAATTATGTAACGGTAAATGATTGTGCCAATATTGCATTAGCCTGCGGGGCATCTCCCATTATGGCGGATGATGCCAAAGATGTTATGGATATCACTTCAATATGTAATGCGCTGGTGATTAATATCGGTACTCTCAATGAGAGAACGATAATTTCCATGATTATTGCCGGAAAGAGGTCCAATGAGTTGAATCATCCGGTAATTTTAGACCCGGTAGGGGCAGGGGCATCAGCTCTGCGCACGGAAACTGTGTTTAAACTCTTAAAGGAAGTGAAATTCTCTGTAATTCGGGGAAATATCTCGGAGATTAAGACGATATATGCCGGGAGTGGTTCCACAAAAGGTGTTGATGCGGCGGAAAGTGATTCTGTTAATGAAAGTAATATTAACCAGGTAATAAATATTGCCCAGGACCTTTCCCATAAAACCGGTGCGGTTATTGCTATCACTGGGGCCACCGATATTGTGGCAGACAGTAAAAAGGTTTATATTATCAAAAACGGCCACCCCATGATGTCTAAAATTACCGGATCCGGATGTATGCTAACCACCCTGATCGGTGCTTTTTGTGGGGCTAACTATGGCAATATCTTAGATGCTACGGCAGCAGCAGTGTGCGCTATGGGACTATGCGGTGAATTGGCCTACCGAAAGGTTGTGGAAACGGATGGGGGCACAGGCAGTTTCCGAACCTATCTGATAGACTTTATGAGTAAACTTAACAGTGAACTTTTAAACGGAGGAATTAAAATTGAAAGTCGATAAAAAATCTATGCTCCTTTATGTAGTCACCGACAGAACCTGGTTAGGGGAGAATTCCCTCAGCAATCAGGTAGAGGAGATCATCAAAGCCGGGGCTACTTTTATTCAACTGCGGGAAAAAAATCTCTCCTTTAATGAATTTGTGGAGGAAGCAGAAAGGATCAAGAAAATAACCGATAAATATCGGGTACCTTTTGTCATTAATGATGATATCCAGGTGGCCTTAAAGGTGGATGCTGATGGCGTTCACGTGGGACAAAGTGATATGACTGCCCAGGATGTGCGAAAACTCATCGGCCCTGATAAGATTCTTGGTGTATCCGCCCAAACGGTGGCACAGGCTGTGGAAGCAGAAAAGAACGGAGCAGATTATCTGGGTGTAGGAGCCGTATTTAATACATCTACCAAACTTGACGCTGATGATGTTTCTTATGAAACTTTGCAAGCTATATGCAGAAGTGTTTCCATTCCCGTGGTGGCTATCGGCGGCATAAATAAAGATAATATTTCCCGGTTAAAAGGAAGCGGTATCGCTGGGGTAGCTGTGGTATCAGCTATTTTTGCCCAGCCTGATGTGTCGGAGGCAACCTCCGCTTTATTTCATATTGCTAAAGGAGCATTTTGGTCATGAAAATAAGTTATGCAGTATTTGATCTGGACGGGACTCTTATAGATTCCATGCACATATGGGACAATATCGGTGATGAGATATTGGAGGCACATAATATTACTCCGCCGAAGGATTTACGAGAAAAATTAGTGACCTTGAGCATAATGCAATCAGCAGAATATTTAAAAGAAAATTTCCCTTTGCCTTTATCAGTGGAGGAAATTATTGATTTGATCACCGCTAAAGCTGAAGAAAACTATAAATTCAAAATAACCTTAAAGCCTTATGTCAAAGAGTATTTGGAAAAATTAAAAGGGCAAAGAGTAAGAATGGCTGTGGCTACTGCCAATGACGATCAAATAACCAGGGAAATATTAAATCGTTTAGGGATATTAGATTACTTTGAGTTCATTATAACCTGCAATGAAGTAGGGTGTAGTAAAGAGGAACCAAAGATCTATCAGCTGGCTGCCGAAAAATTTGGTTGTGCCCCCAAAGATTTAGTGGTTTTTGAAGATGCCTTTCATTGTATAAAAACGGCCAAAAATGCTGGTTTTTATGTGGTAGGGGTGGCTGATAAAAATTCTGAAAGATATAAAGATGAAATAAAAAGCCTATGTGATTTTTATATTGACTCTTTTAAAGAAATGGGGGACGAAAATTGAAAAAGGTGTTAACTATTGCCGGATCTGACTGCAGCGGAGGAGCTGGGATCCAGGCAGATATTAAAACTATTACCGTACATAAAATGTATGCCATGAGTGTGATCACCGCATTAACAGCCCAAAATACCACGACTGATATTTTCCCGGATGCAGTTAAAATCGGTATGGTTTCTTCTCCGGAAATCATCCGTAAAATTGTTGATAAACTGAAGGAATATCAGGCAAAAAACATTGTAGTTGATCCGGTGATGGTTTCAACCAGTGGGAGTAAACTTTTAAGCGATAACGCCATGGATGCCTTAATTACCAGGCTGATTCCTATGGCTCGCGTTATAACTCCTAATATACCGGAAGCTGAATGCCTTTCCGGTTTACATATCAGTACCAAAGAGGATATGATAAAAGCAGCCGGGAAAATTGGCGAAAGTTTTCAGGGATATATTTTAATTAAAGGGGGACATTTGACAGAGACGGCAGATGATCTTCTATATCATAACGGAGTGGTTACTTGGTTTGAGGGATTAAGAATAGATAATGATAATACTCACGGTACCGGCTGTACTATGTCCTCTGCCATCGCCTGTAATATTGCCGCCGGATACAGTATAAATGAAAGTGTCCAGCGGGCGAAAGATTTTATTACTTGTGCATTAAAGGCCAATTTGAATTTAGGAAAGGGCAGCGGCCCGTTGAACCACTGCTGGATGACACAGTGACACAGGGGGACGCTTTTGCTGTGACACAGGGGGACGCTTTTGGTGTGTCATTATGAACCTCAAACCTCTTTTTCTATTTTCTTGTTTTCAGATTTAAAAGACATAGTTCTGTTTGGGTTACTTAAAAGTACTAAAGCTGTTAATATAAGCACAATTCCGATTACAGAAAGTACAGAAGGAATTTCTTTGTAAAGCCAGATTCCAAGAAAAGTTGCAGTTACAGGTTCACAGGATGCTAATATTGATGCACGTCCAGTATCGATATATTTTAATGAATATGTGAATAAAACATAAGGTGCTGCTGAGCCAATTAAGGAGTGAAAGAATAAAAAAATTCCTAGTGATAAGCCTGATTGGCTCAATGCTTTACCTAATGAACTAAAATCAGAGAAAAATGCAGCTCCAATAGTAGCGAAGATAAAACTATAAACATTTATCGTTAATGACCTATAACCTTTGTTTATGGCGAAACGTGAGAATATGCTGTATAAGGCATATCCAATACCAGAGGCAAGCCCTACCAAAAAGCCGAATAAAGAGAAGGATTTATCTCCATCAAAGATACCGCTAACAAGTATACATCCCACAAAAGCAAGAATCAGTATAATGTACCCATAGATTAAGACACGAAATTACAAAACTAAATGAACCTGATATAATAAAGGCAGAAAACTGCCGGACGGAGAGTGGTTCAAAAAATGCAAAAAAGACAATTTACAGCCGAGTTTAAGACAAGAATTGTATTAGAAGTGCTACGAGAAGAAAAGCAACTAAACGAGCTGGCAAAGGAACATGATATAAGTCCGAACCAGTTGCGTAACTGGAAAAAAGAGTTTATTGAAAACGCATCTAAAGCGTTCTCTGGCAGCAGACTGGAAAAAGAGCAAAAACGACAACAAAAAGAACAAATGATAGAGAAACAGGAACTAATGGCAAAAGTCGGCCAACTCACTATTGAGAATGAGTGGCTTAAAAAAAAATCTGTTGAAATGTTTGGACCAGACTACGAAAAAAGGTTTAATAAGCCACCATTCTAAGCTAACTATAAAAGCGCAATGTAAAATACTGGGCATTAATCGAACCAGCGTTTATTATACACCTGCTACAGGAAATACGGAGTATGAGGAGCTGGTAAAAAGCCGAATTGACTACTGGCATACCAAAATGTGTTATTTGGGAGTGAGACGGCTTAAAAGTAAGCTTCAGAATGAAGGCATCCGAATCGGCCGGAAACTGATTCGACGATATATGGAAGAAATGGGTATATACTGCATCTATCCGAAGCCTAATCTCTCCAAACGTAACAAAGAACATAAGGTATTCCCGTATCTGCTGAGGAATATTGCCATTACCAGGCCTAATCAGGTATGGGCAATTGATCTCACTTACATTAAAATGGGCAAAAGCCATATGTATTTAACTGCTATTATAGACTGGTACAGCCGGTATCTCGTAGGATGGGAGCTATCGGATACGTTAGATACGGCTCCTGTATTAGCAGCGGTAAAGAAGGCAATTGCAGTACATGGAAGACCTGAAATCATCAATTCAGATCAGGGAAGTCAATTTACCAGCGAGGATTATACCGGATTCCTACGACAGGAAAGCATCCGCCAAAGCATGGATGGAAAAGCAAGATGGGTGGATAACGTTATCATCGAGCGCTGGTTTAGAAGCTTAAAATGTGACAATATTTACATTAATGAATATCAAAATCCTAAACAGTTAAGAGCTGGTATAGGGGCATATGTACAAGAATACAACATGGACAGGCCACACCAGTCATTGGATTATCTTACCCCTTATTTAGCTTATACCAACCTGGGACATGCAGCGTAATTGACCGCCGACCTTGACTTTGTGTCCGGCAAATGGTGTAAAGATGCGATGCGGGCGGGATGAGGTTATGAATGAAACTGATATCTCCCCCGCAAATCGTGCAAGCATACCATTTGCCAGCCCCAAACTCAAGGCAACCTGCTAATCGCAGGCGGCTGCTTATGTGAACAAATCAAAAAAATGAAACGGGACGAACAAGGTTATGAAATGGGGATATCTGGCACATTTAGATTTTGAAATTTGTGTCTTGACAAAGGGGACACTTTACAGCGATATAAGCTTGATGGTTGTGATTTTTTCGTGAAAAATTATTTTTGCAAGCACAATAACAAAGATTGGAGCGGTAGACAGTAAAATTGCAGCCAGTGAAAGAGACGTTATATTGATGGCAACATTATAACAATAATTAAAAAATGCCATGCTGAGCATGCCAGTCCCAATAAAACACCAGATGTCTTTAAGTTTGATTTTTAGTATATTTCTGTCATAAACCATTAGGCCTATGACCATTATTATCATTGCTCCACCCATACGGCATTCAACTATTGTCATATTACTTAAGTTTATGGCACTGAGGTATCTTACAAAGTAACCTAATGAACCCCACATACATCCTGCAAGAATAACTAGAAAAGGGGCAAGCGATTTTAATACTGCTTTCTCCATCATTTTCCTCCAAGATCAGTCCCAAAGCCCGCTTATTTGAAGCAAAGCCCAGGACTTTAATACTGTAAAAAGATTGACACGTGTACTCATTTGAGATAGATCCACCTTAAGAAGCTGTTCGATTCTTTTGATACGATAATAGAGTGTATTTACGT
This sequence comes from Bacillota bacterium, assembly GCA_050952465.1. Classification (GTDB taxonomy): domain Bacteria; phylum Bacillota; class Dehalobacteriia; order Dehalobacteriales; family Dehalobacteriaceae; genus DUPU01. The sequence continues at coordinate 116,015 of JBMNKZ010000005.1, forward strand.
GTATGAATAAATTCTTAGCCGTTTCTTTAAGATTGAAATTGGAATTTACCAATTCCGTGAGCGTGGGTAGCAAACTGCTTTCATTCTTTGAATCATAGTCGAGGAGAGGTTCTAGAGTGTTCCGGCAGAAAGCTTTTACAATCTCTATTTCCTGAGAAAAAATAATGGAAAAAATACCGGTATCTGCAAAGGACTGGACCTCGGATTTAATTTTCATAACATGGGGATAGTGGAGGGCAATACGTGCTTCATTGCAGCTTCTCCTCAGGTTGTATAGCGGATAAGGCCGGCCACGGCCGAAGGATACGATAACTTTGTAATTTTTTTCTATAGCGGTTTTATAAGGTTCAATTCTCGACACCTTCAGTTCTACCGGTAAGATATACACCAAGAGCTGCGGCCCGCTGATCATTAATGCGTCCGGTGCAATCCGCTTTAATAATTCCCGGGAATAGGAAACAATGGCATTCCACTGCTCACTGCTTTTTACATCACGTACCGCCATGATATCTCTATAGCCCCCTAATAGATTTGGAGAAAATACGTGTAGTATGTTAACATTTTATTAGGGGGTAGATTTTAATGAAAAACAAGCAATACAGTGATGAATTTAAGGAATTAATAATTAAAGAGTGCCAGGAAACAGGTAATGTGGCCTTAGTAGCCCGGCGGCATGAGATGTCACCTAACACTATTCATACTTGATTCCACTGCAAAAACAGGTTGTTTAACCCCTATGGGGGTTTTCAATAGTAAAAATTGTCTTGAGCAGATAGCTCAAAAAGTTCTTTTTCAACTGAAGATCGCTAATTTAGACCTCCATTACTATGGTTTTGTGTTCGTTAACCTAAATTTGGGCATAATATCCCTGCTTTTGGCCTTTTCGGCTTCCTTAGCTTGCCCAGAGCCATCCGGGAAAACTGCTTAATATTTCGGGCTATAATTTTGTAAGCAGTGACCAAGTAAGTTTTTAGCACGCCACGTGTGTAAAGGTTATTCAGATCTTCCCCTCTTTTTAGAGCGGAGTTGGTTGCTTCGATTCCAGCACGATAACTGGTGTTTTCACGTCTGACCGCAATATTGTGTATTTGATCTCTAACCCGGTCAGCCTGGATGGTTTTTAAACTAACCCGTAATATCCGGTCTTTCTTCTGGGTCTTTACTGGACATATATCAAAATTCGGGCATCCTTGGCAATCCTCGTGTTTGAAGTGGCAACTGCTAGTCTTGGAACCGGGATTGAAATCGCTTCTAAATGGGATCTTGCCCTGGGGACAACTGATTATTTTCATATCATCATCAAACTTAAAACTGGTTGTGGAAAGTTTATCTGATGGAGCCTTACGTCCGGTCATATCTGTATAGTGTAGGTTAACCTCTAGCTCATCTGCCATTTCTATGACCTCTTGGCCGTAGTAACCTCCATCTAAGTAGATGTCCTTTACATCCGTCCTTTGTTTGATGATGGGTATGCGCTCCTTAGCCATCTCTACATCGCTGATGTTATTGGGTTGTACTGAAAAGTCGGTAATCACCTGAATCGGGTTTTCTTTGCTACTGGTTTCGCTCACGTTTAAAACGTAGCCGCTATGGTTCTTACCCGCTTTGTTACGGAAGGTAGCGTCACTATCATAAGCTGATTGCAGGGAACCGCTTTCAATTTCACTACTGGGCTTGGCGAGCCATATTCCCTTAGATTCATCGAAGGCAGCCTGTTCGCCTAGAAAACGCTTAAGCAGAACCATTTCTCGTTTTGAAGCAAGGTTACGATCCTTATTTGCCAAGTTATCTACCTCTTGCATGAGGTTAAGGACTTTCTGGAACCTGCTTTCCAGTTCCTGATTTCTAGTTCTGTATAGTAAATCAGTTCTGAAGCTATCTCTTAACACTTGTTTGAGATTATCGGAAAGCATGTTAGAAGCAATGCCTCTTACCGCTTGAACCAATACATCCAGGGCTAACGAGAGTCTACCGGCTTTCTTGATATTGGGAGAAATCAAGGTAGAATCCATACGCTGGTCATCGGTTTTTATCCCGGCTTGTTCGATAAAATTCTTGGTTAGGATTTCAAACTGTTGGAAAATCACTTCATCTTGCTCGGGATACTCTAATATGTGCCTATAAACTCTTTCTCTGAATTCGTAAAGGGTACGTTCAGCCAGGTAAACCTCACCCAGGTTTCTTATACCTAGGGCATAATTGACCTGGAAGTTAAAGTAGAACTGCTCGATTAATTCTTGATCAGTATAACCAAACATGTTTTTGATAATCTCTAATGACATCAGTATATTAACTGGAACATTGGGTCTGCCGGTATCAAGACAATACATGGGGGCAAACAGATCTTCGTTGATTTTACAAAAAACATGTTCATAGAAAACTGGTGCCCAGGTTTTGTTTAGTAGTTTGGCTACACTTGGTCTCATGGACTGGTAATGGCTAAAAAGTTCATCTTGATAGTGACTATCGTTTTTACGGAACATACTGCAAAACCACCCTAAAGTTAGTTTATCTTTTATTTGCTTTAAATATCTAACTATTACTTCGATATTCACAGTGGTTTATCCTGCTGTTTTACAATATTTTTGGGGTTTTTGCAGTGGAATCATACTTGGTTAATGAAAAATCGAAAAAATGGTTCTGTAAAAGCCTTACCCAAGGCTAAAAAGCAACGCGAGAAAGCCATGGAAAAAAGACTTAAAGAAGTTAGTACAGAAAATGACAGACTTAAACGTCTACTTGCTGATAAAGAGCTGGAATTAGCTATTTTAAGAGAGTTAAGGGATATCCAAAACCCTCGGTAGCCGACAGATTTATTATAGCTAAAAGGTGGATAGATAAGGGCTATAACGCTTCTTTAGTCCTTGACTCTGTCGGCCTATCTCCATCCACCTATTATCAAAGAGTTAAAGGAATCAAGCCTTATACCGATAATCAGGGATTAAGAAAAAGGACACCTGGGCGAAAAATACCAGGATACTCAGTCAACGTAAAAGGTAAGGCGGTTCCTGATGCAATAATAAAGGAAAATATAAAAGAAATAGTTACCGGAGATGGTTTTCCCTATGGCTATAAAAAAATTAATGTAACTCTTAAGGAGGATTATCAGCTTATCATAAACCACAAGAAAACATATAGGCTTTGTAAAGAACTAAATATATTAAGACCCCAAAGGAAGATATATCCATATCGTCCTAGAAAGCTGGCGAAAAGAGAAAAAATTACAGCTCCAAACCAGCAATGGCAAATGGACATTAAGTACGGCTATATTGAGGGTATGGCCAGGTTCTTTTTCCAATTATCCTTGATAGATGTATATGACCGATCAGTAATCGACTATCATCTTGGCTTAAGTGCTACAGCCAGAGATGCCTGTGCTGTGCTTATAAATTCTCTTAAAAAACGCGGTTTAAAACCTGGTATGGATCTACCGGTAATAAGGACAGACAACGGCCCCCAATTTATAGCTAAGGTATTTGAAAAAACATGTTCGAAATGGAAATTAACTCATGAAAGAATACCGGTTAAAACACCTAATATGAACGCCTATATAGAGTCTTTTCATTCAATCTTAGAAGATGAATGTTATAGCAGAAATGAGTTTACCAGTTTTACAGATGCTTACAAGGTTATAAGTGAATATATGGCTTATTATAATAATCGCCGCAGACATGGCAGTATAGGATATATGGCCCCAGCTAAGTATTATGAAGCTGTTAAAAACAGCCAAATAGCTAGGGGAAAAATGATCGCCTAAGGGCAGCCGTTTATCGAAGACCCTTTACATGGGGGAGGTGCCCGTGTTAGCCTATCTTTGGCTAGGGCCGCTAAATCATTGATGCAGCTGGCCTCGGCCCTAAAGAACACGGGCACCAGGGGCCCCATGTCAAGGGCGGCTGCTTAGTAAATTAGAGCTTTCTTAAGTAAGAATAAGTTTTTAAAAGGGTTTTCTCCAATAATGGGGGTTCAAGCCGATATCGACGTAATAATCACGATCCGAAGATAACCGGTAGTTGCCAAGGGTCAAAATATTGGTTATATCGGCTGTGCTTTGTCCAAAGAGATATTCGTACATTTCCCGTTCAAAGGCGATCGTGTCTTTATGCAGTGGATTAATTTGGGTAAAATAACATTTAACAGCTAGTTTAGCTTGTTTCAGCCTTGTGAGGGTCAGTGGAACCAGGGAGGCAGGAAGATCCCTGACAATGATATATGCGTAGGAATCATCTCTGCATTTTATACGATAATACAAGCATTTCTCTGTTTCAGAATAAAGATAGTCGTTCTTATTAAACTTGGGGAGCGAAACAAAGGAGTTGTTGAGATGTTTAATACTTAGCGAAATGTGCGGATAGTGAATGCATCCACAGCCGTTGGTGATTATGATCTGTCGGCCGATTATTCTTTTCAGGAAAGAACCCACATAGGCTAATCCTTTATCGAGGGTACCGTCGACTAATTGATAGATATCTTCTTTAGCAATCGACATGGTGTCATCTCCTTTCTGCTAACATACATAATCTCTTTCTTACTTGATATAGGAAATTCTAATCTATCCGATTACCAATATATAGCAAAATTTGTGCCAACCTTCACAAACCCTTTTAAATGGCATTAATTAGGCAAGCGTTAAGAATATTTTTTATTAAAGTTTCAACCTTTCTAAGTAATCTCAAAATTATGCCGTAAAATAAAATACAATTCTCACATTAGGTAGTGCTTATTGTTTTGGTTGATACATTTTGTCTTGAAATAACACATTTTTATGCGATATAATGTTATTGGAATTAATTTCATCCTTCTGAAAAATATACCAGTCATCATAACACTTATAGGAGGATTAATATGATTGAATCGAATTTAATGCTCAGTTCTATCATCCGCAATCGCGAAAGATCCGTCATTAACCAAACCATTCAAACCGAAGACAAAAACTACATTGAACGGGTCAAACAATTAAAACTGGAAATTCTTAGAGGAGTTGCCCATCCGTCAGAAGTTGACCTCGTCCAGCCAGAAATTATGGACTCATGGATTCGCTCCCGCAATTATGGACTGGAGGTCCATCAATCTCCTCAAAAGTGCCCGGTTATTCCCAAAGCGGAATTAGACAATCTCCTCGTGGAAAATCGTTTTCTCATTAACGCCACTCTCTCCAGCTTACGCCAATTTGAGCCAGTATTGAATGCCAATTACGATATTATTCTTTCTGACCCCAACGGTGTCAATCTCCTTGTCATGCTCGGAGAAAACAACGATATATCCTACGACAAGTTCAATTTAGTGCCGGGTACAGTTTGGAACGAGAAAACAATTGGCACTTCAGCCATGTCCCTGGCCCCTATTTTGAAACGGCCTATTCAAGTCTGCGGTACGGAAATTTTCCTTGAAGATTTTCATAATGTCGCCGGTTCTTCCGCTCCGATTTTCGATATAAAAAATAACTTAGCTGGAGTTCTGTCCATAGGCACTGTCTTTTATTATTGTGTGAATTCCTTTAATTTGAGCCTTGTTGCTTCCATCGCAGAACTGATACAGAAAGAATTTCAGCTTATTTTGTATAAACATATGTATAAAGCCACCAGCGAGGTTGTAGATGAAGCGATGCTCACAATCGACAGCCAGGGCTTCGTATCCTATATGAACCAAGCTGCTGTCTCTTTGTTTCGGCATGTGAACGAAGACTTGATCGGTCAGCGGGTCGACAGGCTCCTTGGCAGCCACAATAAGATAAAGAAAGCTGTGAAACTAGGTCGGTCTCTATCTTATACCGATATAACCATACCCAAACTTGGCGCATACCAATGCTCAGCCTATCCGATTAAAGATTACCAGGGTAGTAGATTCGGTTGCATCATTTCATTAAAACGCGGTAAGACTGCTCCTACCGCCACAAATGGCGATGCTTTTCAGGCAATAGTCGGCTCTTCTGCACCGATCCGGGAAGCTGTTTCTTTGGCTCGACGATTTGCTGGATACGAATCTAATATCCTGCTTCTAGGGGAAAGCGGGACTGGTAAAGAGCTTTTTGCGCGGGCGATTCATAATATTAGCCGCCCTAACCGCCCTTTCGTCGCCATAAACTGTGGAGCCATATCAAAAAACTTAGCCGAAAGCGAATTGTTCGGTTATGAGGGTGGTGCCTTCACCGGAGCGGAACGTCAAGGACGTCAAGGTAAAATTGAATGCGCCGATAACGGTACCTTGTTCCTGGATGAAATTGGCGACCTACCCTTGGATCTTCAGCCGATTTTGTTGCGAGTCTTGGAAGATAAACAAATTGTCCGAGTTGGTGGCACCCGCTCCACCCATGTGGATTTTCAGTTGATTACCGCAACCAACAAAAATTTAATTGACCTCGTCGAAAAGGGTCAGTTTCGGGAAGATTTGTATTATCGGCTGGCTATTTTCAAAATAGTCATTCCCCCTTTACGGGAACGTAGGCAAGATATTCTACTTCTCTGTGATCATTTTCTGTCGGTTTTCGCTCAAAAGCGCGGAATCCCTTGCCCGAAATTGAACCGGACAGCCAAAACCATCCTACTCAAGTATTCCTGGCCCGGAAATGTACGGCAATTAGAACATTGCCTGACTTATGCTGCGAGTGTTTCCCCTGACGGGATCATCCGGCCGGAACATTTGCCCGAAGAAATCCGGATCACTTCAGTTCTGAGGGAAGAAGAACCGGCTTCTCATCCAGAGATAGAAAGTATACGGCAAGCTTTAGAGGAGTCCGGTCATAATGTTTCCAATGCGGCTCGGTCTCTAGGCTTAAGCCGGGCGACCCTTTATCGTAAAATCAAAAAATATGGTCTTTAATTATTACCTCATATTTCAATCGATTCAGTGATACGAATATAGCACCCTCAAAAGAAGCAGACCATTTATGGATGCTCCGTTGGGGGTGCTTTTCTTATTGGATAATAGGTCTAAATGATTTTGGAGGTTTCTCCAATGACAACCAAATTTTCCCTTTATATAATTAACTTGGGCATGTGAATTTGAAAACATGTAAATTTATGAACATTATGGAGGGGGGAAAGACAAATGCCTAAACAACTATTAGATTTTACCGGAAAGGTTGTTCTCATTACCGGTGGCAGATCAGGCATCGGGCAAGCGACGGCCGTGGCTTTTGCCGAGCAGGGTGCTAAAGTGGTCGTAAACGGACGCAGATACGCTGAGGAAACTATGGAGCGTATCAAAGCTGTTGGCGGAGAGGCCATTTTTGTGAAAGGGGACGTAAGTGTTTCTGCCGATGTACAGAACCTCATCGATACCACCGTGAAAACCTTCGGCCGACTTGACGTGGCCTATAATAACGCAGGTTTACTGCCGGTGACAGCCGATCTGGTGGAGCAGACCGAAGAGGATTTTGACAAGATTATGGCGGTTGATTGCAAGGGCGTGTTCCTATGCATGAAGTATGAAATTGCCCAAATGCTGAAGCAGGGCGGTGGTGGTTCAATTATCAACTGTGGTTCGGTGGTCAGCATGGTGGCTGACCCGGGAATGGCTCCTTATGTAGCAGCCAAACATGGTGTAGCGGGACTTACCAGGGCTGCGGCTCTTGAATATACCAAGCACAACATCCGCATCAATGCAATCGCTCCTGGCTTTACCGGAACCGAAATGACCTCCGGCTGGATGGCTGACCCTGCCATGTGCGAGTTGGTCAAGTCCTTCAACTTTGCCAACCGTATCGCAAGCCCGGAAGAGATTGCGGGTATAGTCCTTTTCTTGGCTTCTCCGATGGCATCATTCATATCAGGCGCTGTCTATCCGGTGGATGCGGCACAAACGGCACATTAAGAATTAAGGGGGAATCCCATGAAAATCATAACTGTGTTTAAATGGTCAAGAAATCCGCAGGACGCCCGGGTGGGAGTGAACGGAACTATTGATTGGCGAGGTGTGAAGATGGCGGCAAACGATGATGATCCTGCGGTTATGGAAGTTGCCGGTAGTATAGCCGAAGGGGGAGAGATTATCGGCCTCACGATAGGCGATGGCGACATCGCTTGGGCTGCTGCCCGAGGTGCGACACGTACTATGGTGGTGGCTGACGCTCAAACGGAATTGGACAGCTCAGTGACGGCTATGGTTCTTGCTGCTGCAATCAAACGCGTTGATGGTGTTGATGCAGTGCTTATAGGCGATTCAGCTTGGGACTATGGCGTGGTTGCCTCATTGATGGGGCAGCTTGGCTGGCCGGCTGTGGCCGGTGTTGTTTCGGCTACTAAGGAGCAAGGCCGCCTAAAGGTTACACGAAAGATGGGCAGCTCATTAGAAATGCTTGAAGTTGAGGGTCCCGTGGTGCTAGCGGTAGCGGCAAACCGAGCTGAGAAGGACGTACCGGGCATGAAGGAAATTCTTGCGGCGCGGAAAAAACCTGTGGAACGCATTAAGTTGGCTGACTTGGGCCTTACGCCTGCCGAAAATGTCAACTCCAGGGGGAGCAGGTTCCCCGATACACCTCCTGCAAAAATAATAGACGGAACCGACCCTGCGACCGCATGCGAACAGCTTATAGCGTATCTGCGTGCGGACGGTGTGCTATAGCACGTTCGGTGTCGTAGTTCCCAATGGAAGGAGGATAAGGAGAATCCTATGAATATGAACAGCTGGATAATTATTATAGACGAACGCCGTGCCGGCGGTATGCTTCATGCAGCCAAAAACCTTGGCGGCCAGGTTACGGCGGCTGTGGTTGGGCCGCGCGCTTTGGCGGATAACATGGCAAAATTAGGTTTTGACAAGGTGCTTTGTTTCGAGACGGCTGAAGGCGTTCCGGCAGAAGCTTATGCCGGGCAGGTTGCTGTGGCAGCCGACGCTGCTCAGCCTAGGATAGTGCTGTCATCTGACGCACCTGTCAGCCGCATGCTCCTCGGTACTGTTGCAGCAAAAGTGAACGCCGTAATGATCAGTGCTGTGCGCAATATTACCATCGATGGCGAGCACATTGTGGTAAGCCAGTCCGCGGCAGACGGCAAGGTTTTGGAAGATATTGAGGTTAAAGGTACTCTGGCCGTGATTTTTGATGGGGAGGACGTTGAAGCATCTTCCGGAGAACCTGTTCCGGTGGAACTAATACCCGTTGAGGATCCTGGCAAAAGGCTAAAAGTGGTAGAAAAAATTGAGGCTGGGGACAGCGCTGGATTGCTGACTGCAGCTCGCGTAGTGGGCGTCGGTTTGGGCGTAAGGTCCAGGGACGACCTGAAGCTTATCGACGAACTGGCAAATGCCCTGCACGCTGAAAAAGCTTGTACGCTGTCTATTTGCGATGATATGCGTTGGTTTTCCTCAGACCGCGTGGTTGGTTCGTCACACAGCCAGATTGCTCCTGATCTTTATATGGCTGTGGGCATATCCGGTCAACCCCAGCATATGTCCGGCATTCGCGATGCCAAGGTCGTGGTTGCCGTTAACAATGACCCGGAAGCTAGAATATTCAAAAACTGCGACTACGGTATTCTTGGTGATCTTTACAAGGTTGTCCCTGCACTGACTTCGGCATTCAAAAATATAGGATGATCCGAAGCGACATAAAAAAATAAAAAATCCAAAAAGGAGGAGAATGAACATGGCTAATCAAAACATCTCTTTTGACGCAGAATATGATCTTGTTGTCATTGGTGGAGGCGGTTCCGGTAAGTCTGCGGCGCTCACTGCTGTTCAGGGAGGCTTACGTGTTGCGTTGCTGGAAAAGATGGCTGAGACGGGTGGATCGTCAATTTATGCCGAAGGTACGTGTGCCTTTGAATCCAGTGAGCAAAAGGAACGCAAAGTGCCCCCGAAGGCTGGTGAACTTAATCAAAAGCATTATCCTTCACGGGAGGAAGGATTCCGCCGCTATATTGATTACAGTCACCACCGCGCTAATCCGGAGGTTGTCCGGATGTTTGTGGATAACTCAGCTGAAACCATTGATATCATGAAGTCGCTGGGTGTTAAGTATACCGATGTAACCATTTATGCCTATGATCAGCCTCTTGAAGTTAATTCATTTCACCGACCGGATGGCTTGGGTGAGCGAGTACAGCAATTGTTGCTGCGTGCCTGCATCAATGCAGGTGTAGATATTTTCACATCCACACCAGCCAAGAAGATTTTGATGAAGGACGGTGCTGTTGCGGGTGTTCAGGCACTGGATTCGAAAGGAAACACCATGAACATTGGAGCCAAGGCGGTTATTTTGGCCTCAGGCGGCTTTGGCAATAACCCCGAAATGGTGAAGAAGTATGCTTGGCAGCACCGGGTCGCTGACTATACTTATCAATGTGTACCCACCCAGAACACGGGCGACGGACTTAAAATGACCCTTGAAGTTGGCGCCGATACGGACTCTATAGGTGCACTGATGGTCATTCCCTGTGCCCGCTCCAAAACCCTTACCTCACACTCAAGTGGTGCCGGCTCCCAACCTGTACTGTGGGTGAACAAGACCGGCCGCCGTTTTGCCAGTGAGGAAGTAGCCATGAGCTTTGCTGATGCAGGCAACACCATGGCCAAGCAGCCTGAGGGCGTTGTATATGCCATCTTTGACGCTGATACCGTAAAACACCTCATGGAAGAGGGTTCCGACATCGGACTTGGCGATTTCATTGAGTATAAGCAAAAGCTTATTCGACTTCAGGCGGAACTGGATCAGGACGTGGCCGAAGGTATTGCTTGGAAGGGTGACACAATCGAGGAACTGGCTAAGAACATAGGACTTGACCCCGCTGTGTTAGCCAATACTGTTGCTGAATACAATGATGCGTGCGAAAAGGGTTATGACCCGCTGTTCTATAAGCCCGCAAGATTCCTCCGCCCCGTAGCTAAGGCACCTTTCTACGCCGTTAATATGGCACCCAGCGTGCTTGTATCCTGCGGCGGCATCCGTGTGAATGGTAACCTGCAAGTAACCGACAAGGACTACAAACCCATTCCTGGACTGTATGCTGTTGGTATGGAAGCCAGCGGACTTTACGGCGATACCTACAATCTGGATTGTCCCGGTACGGCCAACGGGTTTGCCCATACTTCGGGACGTGTGGCCGCAAGACATGTGATTAAGACTCTCAAGGGTGAATAATAAAATGATGGGCGGCATGAGGTTCTGTCATGCCGTCCATTCAGTAATAATGACCTGCAATTTTGTCGCTTACCTTACGGTATGGGGACGACAGCAAGGAGGTTACGGAATAAGTGGATGATGTAGTAACTAGGGACGTTGACTTTGACGTTATCGTTGTCGGAGCTGGCGTAGCCGGTTGCGTTACGGCGCACCAGTTGGCTACCAAGGGGCATTCAGTATTATTAGTGGAACGGGGGCAGACTCCTGGCAGCAAAAACTTGTCGGGAGGGGTATTTTATTGCCGTATCATGGAAGAAATTCTGCCGGGGTTTGTAGACGAAGCTCCTGTGGAACGGCGTATTACCCGCAATTGCCTAAGCTTTCTATCGGAATCATCTTTTGTGAACGTGGATTACGGTGACGCTCGGTTAGCCCAGTCCGTAACTGCTGTATCTGTACTGCGGGCAAGACTGGACGAATGGCTGGCCACCAAGTGCGAAGAAGAGGGCGTTATGCTCATGTCAGGTGTCAGGGTGGATTCACTGGTTACTGAAAAAGATCGCATCGTAGGCATTCGTGCCGGTGACGATGAATTGCGGGCTCATGTAGTGGTCGCTGCTGACGGGGTGAATTCCTTTATATGCCGTAATGCGGGGATCAGAGGGCAGGAACCGCTGAAGCATTTGGCTGTGGGCGTAAAGTCTGTCATTGGCCTGCCCCGAGAAGTTATTGAGGAGCGCTTCAACTTGTCGGGCAACGAAGGTGCCGCCTATGCTGTGGTTGGCGACTGTACCGACGGGATCGGTGGCGGTGGATTCCTCTATACAAATCTTGAATCCATATCCATTGGCGTGGTGCTCAGGCTTGATGATCTTGTCAAGAGAAAAGAAACATCGTCGGAATTGCACGACAGGTTTTTGTCCCATCCTGCCATTGAACCATTTCTCAGAGGAGGAGAATTGTTGGAGTATGGGTGCCATTTGGTCGCCGAAGGTGGTCATGCCATGGTTCATGACCTAACAAGGCCTGGACTTGTGGTGGTCGGTGAAGCTGCCGGATTGGCACTAAACACTGGTTTTACTGTGCGTGGCATGGACTTAGCTGCTGGTTCAGGTCTGGCTGCTGCCAAGTCCATAGACGCCGCTTTGCAGAAAGGCGATTTTTCTAAGGCCTCACTGGATGCGTACTGTACGGAGTTGGACAATATTTTTGTGGGTAAGGATATGCGTACCTATTCCAGAGCGCCAAGGTTTTTTGAAAATCCACGTATGTATGGAGCCTACGGAGAGTTACTGAGTGATGTTCTGTATGGCGTGTACAACCTAGACACGACTCCGAGGCAGCACCTGCTTCCTAGCGCTATAAAGGCGTTGAAACAAAGCCCCCTGAGTGTTTCCCAACTGATCAAGGATATTTATGCTGGAGTGAGGGCGTTATGAGTACGAAAAAAAATTTATTTGGAAGTGTACCCGAGCGGTTAGACAAAAATCGGTATGAAACGGATGTGGAACAGTCCCATATAGAGATTGACCAGCAGGCCGCAGCGGCTACAGGTGCGGGACCCCTGCTGGTACGGATTTGTCCAGCTCATGTTTACTCACAACAGGCAGACGGTACTATCAGCATTTTGTATGCAGCCTGTCTTGAATGCGGTACCTGTTTAGCGGTGGCACCTCCCGGAGTACTCTCCTGGCACTATCCGCGAAGCGGCATGGGAGTGATTTTCCGAGAAGGGTAGCAGCACGACTCCAGTGCCATTTTTGGCTGCCATTAAGAGAGCATTATCATTATAGGGGTTGCATGATACGATATGCACCCCTATTTTTTTCATCAAGTGACACAGGGGGACGTTTTTGGTGTGTCATTGTAGCCCTAACAGTACTATTGTGAGCGGAGTATGTTTTTCAGAACTGCTTAAGAAGTGAAACTATTAAAGATGAAAAGCACCTGTTAACCGTGATTCGTTATATTCATCAAAATCCTGTAAAAAGCGGGGATGATAACTAAAGCGGAAGGATATCGTTGGAACTGAATGATGCCAAGGCTTGCAGATTATAAAATTAATCGCGAAGAATAGGTCTTTAAATATTTTTCGTGAAATGTGCATAACGGAGAGGGATGAGGTTTATACCAGTAAAGGTTACGGGGCTAAGCATCAGATAATCTCACGATTAACCGGTGTAAGCTTCAACATCGTTAAGAGGGCATAAGAGGGTATAATGATATAATAAAATGTTGAAATAATGACACAACAATGTACTGCACCCCAAAAGTTAGATTTATACTCTAACTTTTGGGGTGCAGTACATTTTGCTGTGTCATTAGCGCATTAGAATGTTAGATGGACGTGGGAAGTGACGGTTTATTTTATGCTTACATTAGTTAGTGTTATAAATTTATTTAAAATTTTGACAAAGGTCTTGACTTTTCCTGACCTTTAGTTATAATAATAATCAAAGGTCAAATTTGGTCAGAAGGTCAAATTTGGTCAAGGGATTGAAAAATAAAAAAATAATAAATGAAAGAGGTGTTGATTATGTTTAATTTGGTTCCTTTTAGAGGAGGAAATGTGGAGAGAAGGAGAGACCCTTGGGACATGAACAGCATCTTTGAGAGCTTTTTTAAAGATTCCTTGTTCCCGGCCTTCTATTCCAACAGCGGGCAAATGAGAGTAGACATAAAAGAAAATGAGCATAATTTTATCGTAGAAGCGGAACTCCCCGGCATAAAAAAAGATGAAATTAATGTGGATATTGATGAAAACGTATTGACCATTTCGGTTAAGAGTAACGAAGAAACCAAAGAGGAACAGGAAAACTATATTCGCCGGGAAAGACGTTCTTCTTCTATGACCCGGTCCTTTGCGGTAGAGAATATTGTTCCTGAAAAGGCTACTGCAAAGTTTGAAAACGGAATTTTGTCAATTAATTTACCAAAAAAAGATGAAAAATGCCATAAAAGAAATAAGATAAATATTGAATAAAAAAGTTAAATAAAAAAGTTCCTGCCGACCGGCCCGATAATTTTTGGGTTGGTCGTTTTTTGTGACACAAGGGGACGTTTTTGGTGTGCCATTCAACCCTAACAGTTCGAAACTTCAGATAATCTCATTTAACCGGTGAAAGCTTCAACATCGTTGAGAGGGCATAAGAGGGTATAATTATTTAATAAAATGTTGGAATAATGACACACCAAAAACGTCCCCCTGTGTCAAAGGAAAATGCGTATCCTTGTCGAATACTCAAATAAATTGACTTCGACTCCAGATAGGGGAGCATAACATTGGTCGCCATTAAGTCAAAAGGAGAAGGAAAATGGGAATACGAAGAATTGTGGACCCCAAACCTTATTACTACTATAAAAGAGTCATCATCGTAACCCGTAATACAGATACGGAGATATTGGGCAATATGACTTAGAAGGATTTACTGTAGCTGTGCAGCGGAATAGTCCGCGTCACAGCTATTTATTGTCTTATCCCAATATAAACCTCAGTCTATGATTCTGTCCAAGGCGCTAACGTCTGTAGCAACCGAGGACAGAAAAAGCTTTTATCGGAAACCTCGCCACAACAAATTACCTCATACGTTCAAATCACAGGTTTTCAAAATTATTAAGAAAAATTCTTGAAGAATTAAAGTAATTTCAAAGGAAACAAGTAGTGAGTGTGGGTAAAAAGGAGGATTAACAATGCTAGTCAAGATTTTGGTAGTAGACGACTCGGCGTCAGACCGATTGATCATCAAAAGCTTGTTAAGTGATTATTGTATATTGACTGCTTGTGACGGCTTGGAAGCCATGGAGATGCTGGAAAAGCATGACGGGATTAACTTGCTCATACTTGATTTAAATATGCCTAATATGGATGGGATGCAGGTTCTTGAATCCTTAAAAGAGAATGAGCGGTTTCGGAAGCTGCACACCATAATATTGACAAATCATGATGAATTGGAAAATGAGATAAAGGGATTAAAGCTTGGTGCTGTAGACTATATCCGTAAACCAATTCATTTTGAGTCATTGAAGGCCAGGATAGATATTCATATTGCACTGATGCGTACGAAGCAAGAACTGGAGCAAAAATTGGATGAACAGACATTTACCTTTGACCTTATTTTCGAGCAGGCTCCTATTGGTATAGCAATTTCATATGGCTGTGATGGGAAACACTCCGATGATGACATTGTAAAAATCAACCCAGTGTATGAGCAGATTACAGGCAGGACCGGCTTGAACCCCCATTATTGGAGAAAACCCTTTTAAAAACTTATTCTTACTTAAGAAAGCTCTAATTTACTAAGCAGCCGCCCTTGACATGGGGCCCCTGGTGCCCGTGTTCTTTAGGGCCGAGGCCAGCTGCATCAATGATTTAGCGGCCCTAGCCAAAGATAGGCTAACACGGGCACCTCCCCCATGTAAAGGGTCTTCGATAAACGGCTGCCCTTAGGCGATCATTTTTCCCCTAGCTATTTGGCTGTTTTTAACAGCTTCATAATACTTAGCTGGGGCCATATATCCTATACTGCCATGTCTGCGGCGATTATTATAATAAGCCATATATTCACTTATAACCTTGTAAGCATCTGTAAAACTGGTAAACTCATTTCTGCTATAACATTCATCTTCTAAGATTGAATGAAAAGACTCTATATAGGCGTTCATATTAGGTGTTTTAACCGGTATTCTTTCATGAGTTAATTTCCATTTCGAACATGTTTTTTCAAATACCTTAGCTATAAATTGGGGGCCGTTGTCTGTCCTTATTACCGGTAGATCCATACCAGGTTTTAAACCGCGTTTTTTAAGAGAATTTATAAGCACAGCACAGGCATCTCTGGCTGTAGCACTTAAGCCAAGATGATAGTCGATTACTGATCGGTCATATACATCTATCAAGGATAATTGGAAAAAGAACCTGGCCATACCCTCAATATAGCCGTACTTAATGTCCATTTGCCATTGCTGGTTTGGAGCTGTAATTTTTTCTCTTTTCGCCAGCTTTCTAGGACGATATGGATATATCTTCCTTTGGGGTCTTAATATATTTAGTTCTTTACAAAGCCTATATGTTTTCTTGTGGTTTATGATAAGCTGATAATCCTCCTTAAGAGTTACATTAATTTTTTTATAGCCATAGGGAAAACCATCTCCGGTAACTATTTCTTTTATATTTTCCTTTATTATTGCATCAGGAACCGCCTTACCTTTTACGTTGACTGAGTATCCTGGTATTTTTCGCCCAGGTGTCCTTTTTCTTAATCCCTGATTATCGGTATAAGGCTTGATTCCTTTAACTCTTTGATAATAGGTGGATGGAGATAGGCCGACAGAGTCAAGGACTAAAGAAGCGTTATAGCCCTTATCTATCCACCTTTTAGCTATAATAAATCTGTCGGCTACCGAGGGTTTTGGATATCCCTTAACTCTCTTAAAATAGCTAATTCCAGCTCTTTATCAGCAAGTAGACGTTTAAGTCTGTCATTTTCTGTACTAACTTCTTTAAGTCTTTTTTCCATGGCTTTCTCGCGTTGCTTTTTAGCCTTGGGTAAGGCTTTTACAGAACCATTTTTTCGATTTTTCATTAACCAAGTATGAATAGTGTTAGGTGACATCTCATGCCGCCGGGCTACTAAGGCCACATTACCTGTTTCCTGGCACTCTTTAATTATTAATTCCTTAAATTCATCACTGTATTGCTTGTTTTTCATTAAAATCTACCCCCTAATAAAATGTTAACATACTACACGTATTTTCTCCAAATCTATTAGGGGGCTATAGAGGGACAAAAGAAGATCTTATTAAATTAGGCTGGGCAAAGATTACCCATCCAGACGATTTGGAAGAAGATATAGATAATTTAGGAAAACTACAGGCTGGTGAAATCAAAAGTTATTCAATGGAAAAACGATTTATAAAGCCTGACGGCTCGTTCGTGTGGGTATATATGATCGTTACGGCCCTTGCTCTACCGGGCAAAAACAGTTTTAATTATATATGTCTTATTCAGGATATCTCGGACAGAAAGCTAATTGAAAATGAACTTAAATACATAAATGAGCACAACAGATTGACAGGCTTATATAATCGGGATTATTTGAAGACTCGCATTGAACATGATACCAAGCAAAAGAAAAGGTCAAAAATAGCACTTATTGGCATTGATTTAAGTAAAGTTCAGTTGTTAACAGTTAATTTTGGGTTTATTTACACACAGAATCTAATTAAAAAAGCCGCTGAGGCCCTAAGGAGGTATTGTACTCACAATCGTCTTTTGTTCCATACAAAAGAGAATCGCTTTGTCTTCTATCTCGTAGACTACAAAGATAAAAAAGAGTTAGATGATTTCACCGATGCTATTGTGTACAGTTTGGAATCCATGTTTATAACAGACAGAATAGGCGGGGGGATTGGGATTCTTGAAATTAAAGAGAATCAAGATGAATTAGATCTGGATTTTCTTTTGAGAAGGCTACTAATAGCGGCAGAAAGGTCTATTAATATTTCTGAAAGAGGCTTTAAAGTTTGCTATTACGACGAAGAGGTAGAATCCTTGGTAAATCGCGAAAGCGACATCATGCAGGCTCTTTTCGCAATAACAGCAGACGATGATACCAATGATGAACTGTTTTTGCAGTATCAGCCGATTTTGGATTTAAAAACGAATTCAATCTGCGGTTTCGAGGCTCTGACCAGATTAAGAACGGAAAAACTAGGACTGGTTTCTCCTGCTGAATTTATTCCGATAGCCGAGAAAACCAAGTGTATTATTCCCATCGGCGATAAAGTAATTGTCAGCGCATTTCATTTTTTAAATAAGCTTAAGGAGCATGGATATGACACAATAATCATTTCAATTAATATTTCTGTTTTTCAGCTGTTGAGACCTGACTTCACATGCTGGTTGTTTGAATTGATAACCGAAATGCAAGTTAACCCAGAGAATATCTGCCTTGAAATTACGGAATCGGTCTTTGCCTCAGACCATGAAATAATCAATCATATTATAGTTAAACTTAGGGACTACGGGTTGCACGTAGCCATAGATGACTTTGGGACAGGCTATTCATCTTTGGCTCGGGAAAAAGAGTTAAATGTCAATTGCCTAAAAATTGACAGGTATTTTGTTGATAAACTGTTAGATGTAGACCCGAATAAAGCCATAACAAGCGATATCATTTCGATGGCACATAAACTTGGGCATTACGCAATTGCCGAAGGAGTTGAGCATGAGAGTCAGCTGCAGTATTTAAAAGAACATGACTGCGACAGGATACAGGGAAATCTAATTAGCAAACCCCTTGATGAAGACGCTGTCTTTTCATTTTTAAAAAATAAATGACACAGGGGGACGTGACACAGGGGGACGTTTTTGGTGTGTCATTGCAGTCCCATTCAACCCTAACAACTCTATTGTGCGCGGGGCACAGATAGATATAATTATTAAAAATACTGATTCCGGGGTTTTAGGATATTTGTTTAATGGACAACCACATGCACATTAGGAAGGTACGACGTTGAGAGGACATAAGATGGTATAATGATATAATAAAATGCTCAAATGTTGGAATAATGACACAACAAAAACGTCCCCCTGTGTCATCTTTAATAATTAAACATCTTGAAAGGACGAATTATGGCTATGGATATCCAGTTTTCAAAAAGTATTTTAGCCCAGGCAAAGAGAATTGTAGTAAAGGTTGGGTCTAGTACCTTGACCTGTGACACTGGGAAAATGAATTTGAATTTAATTAATAAACTCACCTGCAAATTAACTAATGCCGAGAATCAAGGGAAAGAGGTAATACTCGTGACCTCAGGTGCGGTAGGAGTGGGTATGTCCAAACTGGGGATGAAACAGAGACCGAAAAGCATCCCGGAAAAACAAGCGGCGGCAGCCGTGGGGCAGGGGATTTTGCTCCATATGTATGAAAAAATGTTTGGTGAATATGGGCAGACAGTGGCCCAGGTTTTATTGACCCGGGGGGATATCTCTGACCGGAAAAGATATCTAAATGCCCGAAACACCCTAAATACCCTGCTCAACCTGGGTATAATTCCTATCATTAATGAAAATGATACTGTCGCTTGGGAAGAAATCCGCTTTGGTGATAACGATACTCTGGCCGCATTGGTTGCCGGGCTGGTGGATGCAGACTTATTGATTATCCTTTCGGATATTGACGGGGTGTATACGGGAAACCCCAAGGAACATCCCGAGGCCAAATTGATTCCCTTAATTGAAAATATTACCCCGGAAATCGAAGCCTTGGCAGGGGGCGCTGGCAGTCAATTAGGAAGCGGTGGCATGCAGACTAAAATCCAGGCCGCAAAGATTTCCGTTAGTTCCGGTATCCCCATGATCATTGCTCAGGGAAAAGACCCTGCCATAATAGATGACATATTGGAAGGACGAGATGTGGGCACCTTGTTTCTCCCCAAAGAATATAAACTCCGTCACCGGGAAAGGTGGATTGCCTATGGGGCCGCGCTCCAAGGCGCATTATATGTGGACAAGGGAGCAGAGGAAGCCATTAGGAAGTCAGGTAAAAGCCTTCTCCCCATTGGGGTAATCGGTGTGGAAGGGAACTTTGAACCAGGAGATATAGTGAGCATCCAAACAGCGGAGCATCAGGAAATCGCCCGGGGCATTGTTGATTATGGGACAGATGATGTAGAACGGATTATGGGTCATAGATCACAGGATATCGAAAGGATTTTAGGTCATAAGGATTATGATTATATTGTGCATCGTAACAATATGGTGCTGAAAGTTTGAGGAGGATAAAGAATGAACTGGGAAAATTATTGGCATGAAATCGGCCAAAAGGCAAAAAAGGTAGCCCGGACCCTGGCCAGAGCTACGGAAAAGGAAAAGAATCAGGCCCTTTTGATGATGGCGGCTGCTTTAGAAGAAAATACGCCCCTGATCCTAGAGGCCAATGAAAAGGATTTGGCACAGGGCAGGGAAAAAGGCCTGTCTGGGGCTTTACTGGATCGCTTAATGTTAAATGAAGGGCGCATTCATGACATGGCAGATGGGCTGAAGGCCCTAACAGCCCTTCCTGATCCTATCGGAGAAGTAACCGGCATGTGGAAAAGGCCCAATGGATTAATGATCGGGAAAAAGCGAGTGCCCTTGGGAGTGGTAGGCATTATTTACGAGGCTCGGCCCAATGTAACGGTGGATGCCGCCGGGTTGTGTCTGAAAACAGGAAATGCTGTCGTACTCCGGGGCGGCTCGGAGGCTTTTCATTCCAATCAGGTAATTACGGAAATAATCAGCAAAGCGGCGGAATCTGCCGGGCTGCCGGGAGGAAGTGTACAGTCCGTTAATACCACGGACAGGGCTGCGGTAGATATGATGTTGAAAATGAATAAATATTTGGATGTCTTGATTCCCCGAGGCGGGGCGGGATTGATCCAGCATGTGGTTAATAACGCCACGGTACCGGTGATTGAGACAGGAGTGGGCAATTGCCACACATATATTGATGATGCGGCCGATTTGGAGATGGCCCTTAGAATTGCTGTTAATGCCAAGACCCATCGGCCCGGTGTATGTAATGCCATGGAGACCCTCTTGGTGCACCGGGATATTGCCCCCAAGTTTCTTCCTTTATTAAAGGATAGACTATGTGAGAGGGGAGTGGAGATCCGGGGGTGTTCCGATACCTGCTCTATTATTCAGGGAGTGACCCGGGCAAATGACATAGACTGGTGTACTGAGTATCTGGATCTTATTGTGGCCGTAAAAGTGGTAGCAAATATTGATGAGGCCATAGAACATATTACTGTCTATGGAACGAAACACTCCGAAGCCATTGTCACCAATCATTATGATAATGCACAAAAATTTCTTGAGGAAATAGATGCGGCAGCCGTCTACGTAAATGCTTCTACCCGTTTTACCGATGGTTTTCAATTTGGCTATGGGGCGGAAATCGGCATCAGCACCCAAAAGCTCCATGCCCGCGGCCCCATGGGATTGGATGCTTTGACCACAATAAAATATATTATTTACGGCTACGGCCAAATCCGACAATAGGGAGGTGTTAACATGTTAGAAGAATTTAAAAAATTTGCGCTCAGAGGAAATGTGATTGACCTTGCCGTTGGTGTGATAATAGGGGGAGCGTTCGGTAAAATCGTTACTTCCCTGGTTAATGACATTCTTATGCCTGTTTTAGGCATTCTAATTGGTGGGGTCAACTTCACACATTTAAAGTACGTCATTATACCCGCTAGCGGTGATATAGCAGAAGTTGCGATCCTTTATGGTGCATTTATTCAGTCAGTTGTAGATTTTTTAATTATTGCGTTCTCCATTTTCCTATTTATTAAACTTCTTACATCCAGAAGGAAAAAGGAATCCGAAGCCGCTCCGGCTTCCCCAGTGCCAACACAAGAAGTGCTTTTGCTCGAAGAAATCAGAGATATACTCAAATCTAAACATAATGGAGAATAAAGCCTGCCTCTAAAAAGCTGGAAGCCTAGTTTTATTAGTATAATTTTCCACTGTTTTTATTGACCTAAAGAATAACAATGTTATATATTTAGCCTAACATATAATTTTATGGAAAAATTTATGGGGGAGGAAGAATAATGGCTAAATTCATGTGTACAATATGTAAATATAGTATGGAGGGTAACACTCCACCTGAAAAGTGTCCTTACTGCGGTAATTCCTGTTCTTTTGTGGATGCAACATGTTATACGCCGGAATGTGGTTTTGAAGAAAATATGAATCCTGATCTCTATAAGTCCCAGAAATGACACAGGGGGACGATGACACAGGGGGACGTTTTTGGTGTGTCATTGCCCAGAAGAGGCAATGAAATAAATGCAAAAGTTCAGTGATATTGAAACAGGGGATTAGTGAACTCCCAACATTGAAGATAGTAATGTAAAAGCATTTAGTGATGCCAAGGCTTGCCAGATTATTAAATTAATCGCGAAGAATAGGTCTTTTAGTATTTTTCGTGAAATATGCAAAATGGAGCGGGATAAGGTGTTACACCAGTTAAAGGCCAGGGGGCTGAGTATTAGACAATCTCACGTTTAACCGGTGTAAGCTTCAGCATCGTTAAGAGGGCATAAGAGGTTATAATAATCATAAAAGGGTATAAGAGGGTATAATGAAATGATGGAATAATGGAAAAATGACACACCAAAAACGTCCCCCTGTGTCATTTTACTTTGTCTAAGGCTTTGAGGATACCATAGAGAATTGCCTGGGGGCGGGGAGGGCAGCCGGGGACATAGACGTCAACGGGAAGGATACAATCAATACCATTTCGGGTGGCGTAATTATCCCGGAAAATGCCGCCGCTGCAGGCGCAGGCACCTACTGCCACTACCAGTTTCGGATCGGGGGTGGCATTATATGTTTTTATTAAGGCAAGTTCCATATTTCTGGCGGCAGTTCCTGTGACCAAGAGCATATCCGCGTGCCTGGGGGAGGCCACAAAATGGATGCCCAATCTTTCCACGTCATTAATAGGATTATTTAGGGCGTTAATTTCATAATCACAGCCATTGCAGGAACCGGCATCAACCTCCCTGATTTGCAGGCTTCTGCCATAGACTTTGGAAATTTTCTTTTGGACTTGATTACATATTGCTTCATAAGATTCATCAGGGATATCCCTTTCCTCAAGTACGACCGGCGTTTTCCTTAAGAGATTTCTGTTTTTTTCCGCTAACTCAATTTCCTGGGTCATACGGGCAGCACCTGTGGGGCAGATTTCTTCACATAGGGTACAGAAGATACACTCATCAATATTGATGCCAATATCCTTATTTTTCTCATCCATAATAATGGCCGATGAAGGGCATCTTCTGACGCATGTACCGCACATAGTGCACTTTTCCCGATCTATTTCCGGTTTGCCGATAAAAAGCCCAGTATCCAGGGGTGTCTTAGGGTATTTTGAAGTTAGACGCGGATATTTTATTATTTTTTTCATCATATTTAACATAGTAACATGCATTCCTTTCCCAGGTACCAATGTTATGTAAGGGTAAACGCTCTATAGTCTACGTCTATAGGTCATTTCCCGCATAGGACAGGTTAAAACTCTTATTAATCAGAGGAAAGTCCGGAACCACATTCCCCTTTACCGCATGGCACAAGGCAGGCCAGTTGCAAAAGGAGGGGGTTCTGATTTTATATCTGAATATGGTATTGTTTTCCCCGGTCATTACCCAATGAATATTTTCTCCCCGAGGTGCCTCCGTCAGGCCAAAGGCAAACCGGTAGGGGGGAACATGGCTAAAGGGCTCCAAAATTTTTCCACCCGGCATTCCTTCAATTGCCTGTATCATTAAATCTATTGAGGAGAAGCATTCTTCAATTTTGGTATTCATCCGGCAGTTAACATCACCGTTATTGTGTTCAGGTATCGTAAAGTCCAGCTTGTCATAAGCCTCATAGGGGAAGGCTTTTCGCACATCATAGCGGATGCCTGAGGCACGTCCCCCGGGGCCTACGGCGTTTAATGATGCTAGACTAAATAGTAGACACAGATTGTTATAATAAATATATCAACTATAACGAGGTGTGTCGGTATGGCAAAAGGTAACCAATTTGACGAAGCATTTAAAATTGAAACCGTAAAGTATATCAGTGAAAACAATAAGTCTGTAGCCCAAGTAGCTAGAGAAGTTGGTGTAAACGTGAATACTTTACATGGCTGGGTGAAGAAATATGGACAACAACCGGAAATTAAGGCTGTCCAATCATTTTCCTCAGAGTCAGCTGAATTAAGAGCTCTTCAGAAGGAAATTCGTGATCTAAAGGAGGAAAATGAAATCTTAAAAAAGGCGATGCACTACTTCGCGAAAAGCCCTCGGTAAAATATGAATTCATTCATGAACACCGCTCCCAATTCCGAGTGGAGAAGATGTGCAAAGTCCTGGGAGTTTCCAAAAGTGGTTACTTCAAATGGTTAAATCGACCGAAAAGTGACCGGCAGAAACAACATGAAGAATTATCACAAAAGATTCTTCAGACCCATTTAGAATTTAAACAACGATACGGCAGCGTGAAAATTACTAAAACCCTAAATAAACAGGGCGTGAAGGTAAGTGGGCGCACGGTTTCTCGCATCATGACAAAGAACCAATGGAAGTCTTGTACCGTTAAGAAATACAAAGCTACGACCAACTCTAAGCATCAACATCCAGTAAGTGAAAACGTCTTAGATCGGCAATTTAAAGCAAGTAAACCAAACCAGCTATGGGTAACTGATATCACTTATATTCCGACCAATGAGGGTTGGTTGTATTTGGCAACCGTAATGGACTTATATTCTCGTAAAATAGTAGGTTGGGCAATGGACAAAACTATGACAAAGGAATTAGTTATCTCGGCATTAAAGATGGCTTACAAGCGTCAAAAGCCGGGGGAAGGTGTTATTCATCACTCAGACCGTGGTGTTCAATATGCTTCCTCTGAATATCAGAAACTATTAAACCAGTACAAAATGATAGGCAGCATGAGCCGAAAAGGAAACTGTTACGACAACGCTTGTATTGAGTCCTTTCACGGTATTCTTAAGCGTGAACTCGTTTATCAAACAAAGTTTAAAACGAGAGAAGAAGCGAAGAAATCGCTGTTTGAGTACATTGAGTTCTTCTACAATTCCAAGCGAATCCATTCAACATTGGATTATTTTACACCGAACGAATTTGAGCGAATGTACAGAAATTCTGCAGCATAATTTTACCTTGATAAAAAGTTTAAATCGCTCTTTATTTAAACTTTTTTATCAAGGCCTATAATGTACCCATAGATTAAGACACGAAATTACAAAACTAAATGAACCTGATATAATAAAGGCAGAAAACTGCCGGACGGAGAGTGGTTCAAAAAATGCAAAAAAGACAATTTACAGCCGAGTTTAAGACAAGAATTGTATTAGAAGTGCTACGAGAAGAAAAGCAACTAAACGAGCTGGCAAAGGAACATGATATAAGTCCGAACCAGTTGCGTAACTGGAAAAAAGAGTTTATTGAAAACGCATCTAAAGCGTTCTCTGGCAGCAGACTGGAAAAAGAGCAAAAACGACAACAAAAAGAACAAATGATAGAGAAACAGGAACTAATGGCAAAAGTCGGCCAACTCACTATTGAGAATGAGTGGCTTAAAAAAAAATCTGTTGAAATGTTTGGACCAGACTACGAAAAAAGGTTTAATAAGCCACCATTCTAAGCTAACTATAAAAGCGCAATGTAAAATACTGGGCATTAATCGAACCAGCGTTTATTATACACCTGCTACAGGAAATACGGAGTATGAGGAGCTGGTAAAAAGCCGAATTGACTACTGGCATACCAAAATGTGTTATTTGGGAGTGAGACGGCTTAAAAGTAAGCTTCAGAATGAAGGCATCCGAATCGGCCGGAAACTGATTCGACGATATATGGAAGAAATGGGTATATACTGCATCTATCCGAAGCCTAATCTCTCCAAACGTAACAAAGAACATAAGGTATTCCCGTATCTGCTGAGGAATATTGCCATTACCAGGCCTAATCAGGTATGGGCAATTGATCTCACTTACATTAAAATGGGCAAAAGCCATATGTATTTAACTGCTATTATAGACTGGTACAGCCGGTATCTCGTAGGATGGGAGCTATCGGATACGTTAGATACGGCTCCTGTATTAGCAGCGGTAAAGAAGGCAATTGCAGTACATGGAAGACCTGAAATCATCAATTCAGATCAGGGAAGTCAATTTACCAGCGAGGATTATACCGGATTCCTACGACAGGAAAGCATCCGCCAAAGCATGGATGGAAAAGCAAGATGGGTGGATAACGTTATCATCGAGCGCTGGTTTAGAAGCTTAAAATGTGACAATATTTACATTAATGAATATCAAAATCCTAAACAGTTAAGAGCTGGTATAGGGGCATATGTACAAGAATACAACATGGACAGGCCACACCAGTCATTGGATTATCTTACCCCTTATTTAGCTTATACCAACCTGGGACATGCAGCGTAATTGACCGCCGACCTTGACTTTGTGTCCGGCAAATGGTGTAAAGATGCGATGCGGGCGGGATGAGGTTATGAATGAAACTGATATCTCCCCCGCAAATCGTGCAAGCATACCATTTGCCAGCCCCAAACTCAAGGCAACCTGCTAATCGCAGGCGGCTGCTTATGTGAACAAATCAAAAAAATGAAACGGGACGAACAAGGTTATGAAATGGGGATATCTGGCACATTTAGATTTTGAAATTTGTGTCTTGACAAAGGGGACACTTTAGCCACCAAGCGACAGCGCGGTAGAAAAATCTGTGTCTATTTTCTTGACATAGTATCATAAATCCTGGGCAATATCAGGGGCGAGTATGCCTGTATGCTCTACTCTGTCAATAAACATATTCTTATTCCTGATAATATTTACTGTATCTGTGAGTTCATTTTTTATCTTTTCCAGACTCTGGATCACCAATTTTTCTTTCCCGGAGACAAAATCTTTTCGGCAGCCGCCTAATTTATTCACACTTCTTAAAAATCTCATTCCGCAAAGTTCATCGGCAATATCATAAGCCCATACTCGCAGCATATTAAATTGGGATGCGGCAAATCCATAAGCCACATCGGTACAGATGCCGCTCAGATCCCCCAGGTGACTGGTGAGTCTTTCTAATTCGGCAAATATGACTCTGGTGTACTTCGCTCTTTGGGGGATTTGGATTTCCGCAATTTTTTCCACTGCCTGGCAATAGGCTAAGGAGTTGGCAAAGGTTTCATCCCCGGAGATACGTTCCGAAACATATAAGCAGCGTTCAATGTCAGAGCCTTCACACATTTTTTCTATGCCCTTATGAACAAAGAAAAGCTGGGCTTCCAAATTAATTATAGGCTCCCCGGCTACACTAAAGCGAAAATGACCGGGTTCGATAATGCCCGCATGTACAGGCCCCACAGGGAATTTCGTAAACTCCTTCACCTTTTACTTGGGTAAAGGGGATTTCTTGTTTGACAAAGGCCGGTTTAGTATTTGGCATCAAAATCTTTGCGTAAGGGAAACAATTCATCCGGCCAGTTGCTGTGGAAGACCAACCTTTTCGGATCCGGGTGGCCCAGAGGATTAAGTCCGAATAGATCTTTAATTTCCCTTTCGTATGCAGCCGCTGCCGGGATCTTATCACATATGGATAAGAAAAGGTTGGATGTTTGGGGGTCTATCATTATTTTTAAGATGACCAGAAAACCATTATTTCTGTCGCTGAAAGTATAATAAATGGCAAAACTTCCGGAAAACTCCCTTTCGTCATTGGCAAACAGGGAAACAAGAGGATAACCTAGTTCCTTATTAAGAAATAAGGCGATCTCAGAAATTTTCTCCGGGTATACTTCCAGATAAAGTTCTTTTTCGTTAGTAAGAAAATTTTTTATAATATCGTTAGGATAAATTTCAAAAAGTTTATTATTTAATTCCATACATTTCATGATTTTATTCCCCCATAATTATCCTTTGGGCACTATAAATCAGGTCTTTTAGTTCAGTTGGCAGATAAAAGCCGGTAATAAATATCAGAATAAGGAGCAGCACAATCGCTATAGTGCCGGGAAGATTTGACTCCCCACGTTCTACCCCTTCATTAACATTTTCTCCATAAAACATTCTGAACATATTAAATACAATTCCTGAGAAAACAATCGCCAAGAGCAGTGCTAGGGAAGCTCCTGCCCAAAAACTATTACCTTCAAATACCGCCGCCACGATACTAATTTCACTGGAAAAAATACTAAAGGGTGGTGTCCCGGCGATGGCAAATAATCCAAGGAGAAAAGCCGTACCGGAAATAGGCAGTACCTTTAGGATTCCTTTAATTCTTAAAATTTTGCCAGTGTGATATTTATGCAAAATATTGCCCGTGGCAAAAAACAGCATAGACTTAGTAAAAGAATGGTTAATCATATGAAATAAAGCACCAAATACCGATGCGGGAGTAAATACCCCTAAGGCAAAGGCGATAATCCCCATATGTTCAATACTGGAATATGCCAGAAGGCTTTTGTATTCTTTTTGGCTAATGATCACCAGGGCAGCTATTCCGATGGACACTAAACCTATGGCCATGAGAAGCCGGCCGCTGAAAACACTGCTCCCCAGATTTTTATTAACAATAGCCACGGATCTAATAATTCCATACATGGCACTGTTTAATAGAACGCCGGAGAGAAGGGCACTGATGGGGGAGGGTGCTTGGCTGTGAGCACCGGGAAGCCAGGTATGCATAGGTGCCAGCCCCGCCTTGGTTCCAAAACCCACCAGGATAAAAATAAATGCTAATCTTAATACAGAGCTTTTTAAGGATTCCGCATGGGCAAAAAGAGCTGTCCAATCAAGAAATTGGGCATCCTTTAATACTCCCAGGGAAGAAAGATGCAGGAAGATAATTCCCAAGAAGGCAATGGCAATCCCTACGGAACAGATGATCACATATTTCCAGGCAGCTTCGATGGATTCCCTGCTGTTATAGAATCCCACAAGAAAGGCAGAAGCCAAGGTTGTGGCCTCAATGGCGACCCACATAATACCCATATTTTTTACTGTTAAAGACAGGATCATAGTAAATATAAAGGTATATAGCAAAATGTAATAGAGACGCACTTTGTCCGGGTCGATCTTTCCCTGTCTTAAATCTTCCTCCAAATAACCTACGGAGTAAACACTTACGATAAAACATAAAACTATAACAATATCAAGGACTATGATACTCAAGGCATCAAGGTAAAAGAAACCGCCGAAAGCAGCATAGTTTATTATCCCTAAGTCAATTACGCTTTTGGTTAAAAATGCAGCCACAATCATTAAAATTGCTGAAGTGAGCAAGCTTAAGCCATGGAGCAATTGTTTTTCTTTAATAGTTAAAAAAAGGGGAACCATAATTATAGGTAAAATCAGTAGTATAAATCCCATCTCTCTATCCTCTCAAATTCTTCAGTTTGTTTATGTCGATGGAGTCGAACTTTTCGTTAATTTTAAATACCATCAGGCCCATCACTAAAACACCGGTTAACAAATCAATAAAAATTCCCAGGTCCACAATGAAAGGCATGCCATTGGTGGCAGACATGGCGGTGACAAAAAGCCCGTTTTCAATCACTAAAAAACCGACAATTTGGCCGATGGCTTTTTTCCTGGTAATCATAAAAACAATTCCGATTAATACTACGGAAACCAGATTTACGATCTGCATGTTGACCGATCCAAAATGAATACCGTCAATAGCCGAAACAGAGTAGTAGGAAAATACCACCAAGAGGCAGCAAATAAAAATTAAGATAGGTATATTAAAGAAAAAGTCCTTTTCTACCTTGTGTTCCACCTTGTCATAGGTCTTATGCAAAAGGTTTGGTATATAGATCACCTTTAAGATAATCATAATTAAACAGACGAGAAGAAGGTCAAAGTGACCCTCCTTAAAGAAGCTTTCCAGACCCATCATACCGGCACCAATGGCGATCAAAAGGGATTGGAATCGGAAAGTTCTGATATATGAGGTGATCCTTTTATTAGCAACCAGGACAAAGGAGGATAATAGGATCAGCACGGACAAAGTATCCAGATAATTTGAGATCATTAAATCTTTCCTTTCTTCTTATCTTCCTAAGACAAAATAATTTAAAATACCTAGAAAAGACAATATAAATGATAAGGCCGCCAGGTTCGGTACACTAAATAGACGAAGTTTTACTGTACTTACCTCAATGAGAGCCATGACCACGGAAAGGAAGATTACTTTTATGATATAAATCAGTAAAGACAAAAGGATGGCTCCTATACCTGCAATGCCTACAATACCAATCAGCTGGTCATGAGGAAGAAAAACATTCACTATAAATGTCATAAAGACCAGTTGTTTAATAACGGCACCCAATTCCATTAGGGCCAGGTGTCTTCCTGAGTATTCCAGAATCATGGCCTCATGCACCATGGTAAGCTCCAAATGTGTTGCCGGGTCGTCTACCGGGATTCGGGAAGTCTCGGCAATAATTATGGCCATAAGGGCAAGGAAAACCATTAAATAAGCAGGATGAATTAAAGGTACTCCTGTTAGTTTTGCCGTTTCCATCATTTGATAAATGGACGTGGATTTTGAAAAAAGACCGATGGTAAATAGGGAAACCAGAATTGAGGGCTCCATTAAGGATGAAATCATGCCCTCTCTGCTGCTGCCCATTCCTCCAAAGGTACTTGCCGTGTCCAGCCCGGCCAGAGTGAGAAAAAATCTGCCTAAGGCCAAAATATAAATCAGCATGATGGCATCTCCGGGAAAGGCGGCAGGTGTTATTAATGTAGAAACAGGCACCAGTAAAGCTGCAACCAGTGAGGTCGTGAACACAATATATGGTGCAGCCTTGAAGATCCAGGAAGATGCATCGGAAACAACTACGCTTTTTTTAAATAGTTTATATAAATCAAAATACATTTGTAATATTGGTGCTCCCGTCCTCTTCTGGGTAAAGGCTTTTATCTTTTTTATCACCCCGTTTACCAAAGGGGCGAGGAGAATAATGATTAATATTTGAATTGCCGCATAAAAAATATTTAGCATTTTGAGTCTCCTTTAAACCAATCTGTTATAAAACATTAAAGCTAACATAGTGATTAAAATATATAAAAGATACATATGAATACTTCCCGTTTGAATAGATAACTTGGTTTTCAAAGAAAATTTGTTTACCGTTTCTAATATGGGTTTATATAAATATTTTTCGAAAATTGATTCTGTTGTTATTTTATATTCCAGGGAAGCAGGGAAATAAGGGGACGGACCTTCTTCCATTTCCAGTTTTCTTCCCGGTCGGTATAGGATGCGGAAAACAATTCTTAAAGGTTTGGAAAAACCCGTAGCACTGTATTGCATTCGTGCATTAAGTTCTTGAAAACCGCAGTCCCAGGTGCCGTATTTCCGTTCCAGGTATTTTCCTCCGATTAACCGGAGGGCTCCCAGGCTAAAAATCATTACCAAAGCCAGAGCAAGTAATAAGGTTAGTGGCGCTATGCTGTTTCCGGAAATGGTCACAGGATAATAAACAAAAAACCATTCTCCTTGAAGTTCCCCGGCAATGGAGGTACCGGTCAAATCCCAAACTACCTTGTTAACCAGGTGCAGGAATGACGAAGGGGCAATACCTATGACCAGACAAATGAAGGATAAGATGCCCATGCCAAGCTGCATGGTTAATGGCACCTCCTTGGCATCCGCTCCATGTTGGCTTCGGGGCTGGCCCAAAAAGGAGATACCGAATAATTTAACAAAACAAACTGCGGCTAATGCACCGGATAAGGCAAGGGCAGCCGCCCCAAGGATTGATAAAATGTTGATACCGGTTTTACCCAAAGAAATAGTGGCAAAAAGGGATTGGTAGGTCAGCCATTCACTGACAAAACCGTTAAAGGGCACAATCGCTGATATGGCCAGAGAAAAACATAGCATAAATAATGCGGTGACAGGCATCTTTTTGATCAAACCGCCTAATTGCTCAATATCCTTGGTATGGGTTGCATATTGGATAGCTCCGGCACCTAAGAAAAGGCCGCCTTTGAACAATGTATGGTTAAATGAATGAAAAAGGGATGCGGTTAGAGCCAGGGCACCAATTAAAAGGTTATGCTGGGCAAAGGCGATAAAACATACCCCTAAACCAATGAATATAATACCGATGTTTTCAATGCTAGAAAGGGCCAAAAGTCTTTTAATGTTATGTTCCATGAGAGCATAAGCCACTCCCAGCACCGAGGAAATGATGCCGATGGTGAGAATTAAAATGCCCCACCAGGTATGCTGAATATTTAAATAAAAGAGTACGAATCTAACCAGTCCATAAATGGCAGTTTTAATCATGATTCCCGACATTAACGCCGATACATTACTGGATGCTGCCGGGTGTGCTTTGGGAAGCCAGATATGGAGGGGAATAACTCCCGCTTTGGTACCAAAGCCGATGAGAAATAAGATAAACATCACATGTTTGGCCAATTCCGGTATGGCTGCTGAATCGGCAAAGATGTCGAAGGAATTGGTGTAATGGAACATCATCATAAAACCAATTAATAAAAATGATGCTCCAATATGAGTCATAATTATATAAAAGGTGCCCGCTTTTTGGTTTTCCTCATGTTCAGATTCAAAAACAACAAGGAAATAGGAGAGAACGGACATGATTTCCCAGACCACGAAGAAAAAGACCGCATTTCCTGCCGTGATAACTAAAAACATAGATAAAATAAAGGTGGCATAAAGGAAATTAAAAAGTCCCACATTTCTTTTACCGTAGTAATGGGATATGTATCCTAAAGAATACACAGAAACGCATAATACAAGGACGGATAATCCCAGTAAAAAGAAGGCGGAAAGATTATCGATAGTAATATCAACTGCCAGAAAAGGTACAGAGGAAGAGAATTTAATCAATGTGATGGCAGCATTCCCAAACAAAATATGCATCAGGGAACTGGCAATACCGAAAATTGACCCGATGATACATAAGAAATTCGAAGTAATGTTAGTTAATTTATGGTGTTTACCTAATATCAAGGAGAGTAATGCAGATAATGAATATAAGGAAATGGAAGCTAAAAACAAATTGTCCGGTTGAAGCATGAACATGAAGAAATAAACCTCCCGAAATATAATCAGATAATGTGAAATGTAATAGGTAATAAAATATTATCAGACAATAATGAAAAATTAAAATAGACACACCATTTGCTAGGTTAGCACTTATCCTAATATTAGTCAAGGATAGGGATGAGGGGATGTACTAAAAAACTATAGATCAGACTAACATAATCAAAAGGGCAATAAAAGGGCAATAAAACCGGCATTAAATCAGACATTAAATCCGACAGTATTAAAGGAAATATGATACAAAAGTAGAATTATTAGATAAATAATCATGATTTTGCAATATTATTATTAATTAATGCCGAGTGCAGTCAAAAGCAGAGGATATTAACTAAACGAGGAGGGGATGTAGATGAAAACTGATACTATTATCAAAACCGTCATAGTGATTCTGTTCATACTAGCGATTTGGGGTAAAACCTATTTTTAAATGACACAGGGGTGACACAGGGGGACGCTTTTGGTGTGTCATTGACGGCTCTAACAGACCCAGTCCTATTGAGGAGTGCTTGGAAATGCTAAATGAAGAATACGACAAGATGACAGATGACACAGGGGGACAGGCACCTGTGTCATCGTTGGTTAAATGCCATTATTCATTGAATTATATATGAGTATACTACTATAGAGAAGAGCGGGTTTTACTGAAAAAGGATATTGGAGCCTGGGTAGATGTTTAGAGGAAAATATGATTAAAAGATAGAATTATTGGATAAATCATAAATAAGATTCAATATTTTTTTTGTACTAATGAGAAAGGCACAAAGGATAATGAAATTGTTTGAATTGATTCCTGAAAACCTGTTCTCCATATTAGCATCTAAAAACAAAAAAGTTTACCTGGAAGCTTTATTTGTTTTACGTAAAGCCTTTAAACAAGAGATGGTAATTAGTAAGACGGATCTGGTATCCATGCTTATTGCCAGCCTAGATGAAATGATCTTGGACATTGATTTCTCCGACGAGGATGCGTCATCGGGGGAAGACACCCGGTACATCCAATTCGGCGGCGATAGCTCGGGTACTCTTTCTGCTTCAGCTCACTTCCTTTTAAGAAGGCTTAGAGAGACCGGCTGGATAGATGTGGAATACCAGGTTAATTCTTTTGAAGAGAGTGTTACCTTACCGGATTACTCGATTAAGATTATCAATCTATTGTATTCCCTTACCGAGGAGCAGACAACTGAATATAACTCCCATGTTTATTCAGCATATTCAGATTTGCGTACGGCTGATCAAGAGAGAGATGAATATATGTTTACGGCTCTTGTCAGTGCTTATGAAAAAACAATGCAATTGCTCGATGAACTGAAGACTTTGCATAATAATATCCGCCGTTATCATCAGGCTTTAAACGAATATGCCACAGTGAATGAGGTTTTAAAGGGGCATTTTGACGAATATAAATCTCTCATCTCGGATAGGATCTATCACCCGTTGAAAACTCTTGATTCGGTTCCCCGTTTCAGAACTCCCATTCTGAAAATTTTGGGAGGATGGATGGCTGATTATGATTTAAGGGAGAAAATAAGTGAACAAGCCCTTCTCAGGGGCAGATACCGAACAAAGGAAGAAGCCATGGAAGGGATCATCATGCTTATCGGGGAAATTACGGATACCTATGAGCGGCTTGATGAAATGCTGCAGGAAATTGATCGGAAAAATTCCGCTTATACCAGAGCCTCCATGGAAAAGATGCAGTATCTTTTGAACAGCGACCGGAGTATTAAAGGCAAGATTGTGGATCTCCTTATGGGACTGGCCGGAGAAAAAGAAAAAGGAAGTACTGATTTATATGAACAAATGTCAAAGGGGGTACAGCTTTTCCGACAGGGTTATATGGATTCCAACTCCCTGTATTTCCGAGATACCCGGCGGAAAAAGAATGAGAGTAACCCTCTAGAGGTTCGTGCACCTGAAGAGGACTTAGAAGATCAAACGTTGCAGGAATTTATTGATAAGGCCAGGAAAAGCTTCAGTCATCAGAGGGTGATGAACTTTATGAATGAAGTACTGAGAGAAAAAGATGTAGTAAACTCCGGTGAAATCCCCCTTGTCGGCGACGAAGAATTTATTCTGCTAATGCTTGCTGCCCTCAAGGGTACAGATAAAAAAATCTTCTATAGGGTAGAGTTTTTTGATGATTATAATGATTATTTTGATGATGTTGATAATGTTGATGATGATGACGATTATATAGACAACAACGGCTACAGAGTACCCCGGATGCGTTTTTTAAGAAAGGAAAAATGATATGTGGCATGAACTTTACGGCAAACTGACCAATTGGGAAAAAGAAGAATTCAAACGTCTGTTAAATTTGGTTCTTTCCCATACTTTTATCGTCAGGGATTTGTATGATCCCAAGGAAGGCATGATGAAAGTAAACTCAGAGTACCGTTTTATAGAAAGGAACTTTGAGCTTTTTCTGGAATATCTGGAGTTTGCCGGTTGGTCACTGGATAAGGACAGCAACTACGGAGTGATTAGCCTAAGGAATATTTATGACTATAACCGGCTACGCCTTGATCGGAATACCACCATGCTGCTCTATACTATGCGCCTGATATTTGAAGAGGAGAGGGAAAAGGTCGCTTTACAACACGAGATATTGACTACCACCGGGCAAATTATCCATAAACTGATTACCCTTGGTTTAGTTAAGAAAAAGCCTTCAGACAAAGACTTAGCAGATGCCTTCCGACTGCTGGCTTATCATAATGTGATTCAAAAGCTGGAGGGTACTTGGGAAGAGGCGGAGTGTAAAATTTTAATTCTTCCTTCTATTCTTTTTATAGTAACCAATGAAAGAATCAGCCGTATCCATGAGATGATGGAAGATGATAATGGAGAAACGGATTTTTCTTCAGAAAATGCTGGAAATGAAGAATCCGAAGAAGAAGTTATCAGGGGAGGAGAAGAGGAATCATGAAAATACTGAAAAAAATGCTCCTCATTAATTGGCATTATTTCTGGAACGAAATAATCGAATTTGAAGATATCAACTTCCTTACTGGTCGAAATGCTGCGGGTAAGTCCACTATGATTGACGCGTTGCAGCTGGTGCTTTTAGGGGATACCAGCGGCCACTTTTTTAATAAGGCCGCCAACGATAAATCCACTAGAACCCTCAAAGGCTATTTGTATGGTGAAGTAGGCGAGGACGGGGACGTTAATATCCAGTACCTGAGGAAAGGAAGGTTTACCAGCTTCATCGCCTGCGAATTTCATGACAGTATCAAGAACAAGGATTTTACCTTGGGCATCGTCTTTGATTGTTATGATGACGGCAGTTTTGAACACAGGTTCTTTTGTTTGGATGCGACAATTCCTGAAAATAGATTTATCATTGATAAAAAACCCATGTCTTTAAAGCAGTTGCGGAGTTTTGCCCATAATAATTATAACAGGAGCAGGTTTGATTTTCCGGAGACCAATCGAGGGTATCAAGAATTATTAAAAGGCAAGCTGGGGGGACTAAAGAATAAATACTTCAGTCTCCTGAAGAAAGCGGTGCCTTTTTCACCCATTAAAGACATTGAGGTTTTTATCACAGAATACGTGTGCGATGTCAAAGGTGTCATCGATATCAGCATGATGCAGGATAATATCCGCTATTATAAACGGTTGGAGCAAGACGCCGGTGTGATTGAAAAACGGGTCAATGCTCTTCAAGATATTTCCGATAAATATAAGCTATGGCAGGAAGAAAAACAGAGACTGGAGATGCAGACATACATTATTGAGAGGGCCGAGCACCAGAAATCTCTGGATAGGTTGGAGAACCTGCAGGAACAAAACAGGATTAAAAAGAAGGAATTAGCCGATACCGAAACTCAACAAAAGAAATATGATAATGAGATTAACGAATTTAGAATTGAAAAGGAAAAGCTCACCCGGGATAAAGTATCTTCAGACATTTATAAGAAGAAAGACGAATTGGATAATAGAAAGGAACAGTTAGCATTAGAAATTGAAAGGATCAAAGCTGATCTGGAAAAGAACACCAAAAACCTGAGAAAATACGGACTGGTCTGGAGAGACAATGCCCGTCAGTTCAAAGACCTGAGTGACCTGAATTTTCTTAATTATGCACAACTGTCTGCCAAGAGTCTGCCGGAAAAATGGAATTGGCTCTGTGCTCTCTGTGATCAGGTGGTAAGCTATGCTGAAAAGCTGATCGATGCTGATCTTGAAAACATATCTAACCCTGGAACAGATGGATTTAAAGAAGTCAGAAATTGCATCACCTGTTTTAAAGGCAATGCTCAAGAGGTGCGTTATTACTTTGTCCAAGCCCAGGAAGACGCGCACAGGAAGCTTAAAGAAAGTGAAGCTCTCCTGGAAAGTATGAAGCAAGGGATTAAACCTTACGATGCAAAGCTGATCGGCCTAAGGGATGCCATCGCCGGGGGACTCACTAAGATACATGGAAAAAACATTGAAGTTCATATACTGGCTGACCTTCTGGAGGTTAAGGATTCCCGCTGGAGTAAAGCTATCGAAGGCTATCTACACACGCAGAAATTTTACCTTTTAGTGGAACCGGAGTATTTTGTAGATGCTCTGAAAATATATGATCAACTTAAATTCGCCCAGGGCTTTTACGACTGGGGGCTGATTGACAGCGAAAAACTATTAAAGCGAAATCCCCAGCAAAAGCGGGGAAGTTTGGCAGAAGAAGTTTCGGCCGAAAACACCTATGCCAGGTTATTTGTGGATTATGTAATGGGTAGTGTGATTAAGTGTGATCGGGTGGAAGACCTGAGAAATTATGACCGGGCTATTACGGACAGCGGGATGCTCTACCAGAATTATGTGGCCAGACAACTGAATCCGGAACGCTGGAAGGCACCATATATTGGGCGAAAAGCAGTTGATGAGCAGATCAGGATAAAAAAAGAGGAGATTTCCCGGGTTACAGAGTTGCTGCAAATTTATCGTAAGCCCTTGGCTGCCCTCAAGAATATCACGGATATGGAGGCCATGAATGCCAATGAGGTGGAAATTATCCAGAGGAGTATGGACAGTGCCAGTGGCTTACCTCAGCTGGAAAGTGACTACCGGTCTATACTTAAGCAATTAGGAGAACTGGATCTTACCTGGCTGATGGGGCTTGATGCCAAGATTAAGGAGTTGGAAGTAGAAATTGGCCTGATGGAGCAAAAGAATAAGGATCTTAATGAGAAGATGGGAGAACTCAAAGAGATAATTAAAGGGATTGAGAAAGAAAAAATTCCTGGAGAACAGTCTTCCATCAAGGCCAAGCAGGATAAGATTAATGCTTTATTCCAAAGGGACTGGATTGACGAATATGGTGAGCCCAGGTTCCTGAAAGAATTGGAAGCCAGGAGAAGTGCCGAACAAGTATATACCGCCTTTTACGCGCAAGTGGCTAGGACAAGAAATCAGACGGAGAAGAAAAAAGAGGATCTGGCGGCAGTCCGCTCCAACTATAACAGAGATTACAAGATGTCCTATGATATTAATCTTCCTCACAATGCACCTTATGAAAAGGAATTGGGTGAACTGCGGGAAGTTAAACTGCCCGAATATCTCCAAAAAATTCAGGATGCCAGAGAAAAAGCCTCCGAGCAGTTCCGGGATGATTTCCTGGCCAAATTAAAGTCTAATATTGACACTGTGAAAAACCAGATTGAGGAATTGAATGGGGCTTTGAAAGAAAGCAGCTGGGGGAGGGACAGGTACCGTTTCGTAGTAACCCCAAAGGCTGAATACCGGCGATATTATGATATGATCACCGATGAAATGCTCTTGGAAGGCTATAATATAGCTTCGCAGCTTTTCCGGGACAAGCATAAGGATGCGATTGATGAACTGTTTAAGCGGATTGTGGATGTTGATTTTGAAATGGATGCGGAAACCCGGGCGGAAATTGAGAAAAACATCAAAAGGTTCACCGATTACAGAACCTATCTTAAATTTGATCTCATTGTGACAGATGAAGAAGATCGGAATCAGCGTCTTTCCCGTACTCTAAACAAAAAATCGGGAGGGGAGACCCAAACCCCGTTTTACATCTCGGTATTGGCATCTTTTGCCCAGCTTTACCGGGTTCGGCATAAGAATGAGTCGGGGAATACCATGCGGTTGATTATCTTCGACGAGGCGTTCAGTAAGATGGACAGCGAGAGAATCCAGGAAAGCATTAAACTGCTCCGGCGTTTTGGCTTACAGGCAATACTCTCCGCTCCGCCGGAGAAGATAGGAGATATCGCGCCGCTGGTTGACAGGAACCTCTGTGTATTCCGCAGTGGAGATAGGTCATATGTCAAGGCGTTCGACTCCAAGAAATTAATTGAGGAAGAATTAATTGAGGAAAACTAATTGAAGAAAAATTAATTGAGGAAAAAGAAAATGAATTATAAAAAACTGCTGCTTAACAGACTGCTGGACAAGTTTGAAAGAAGCAAGTCATACTTGGATGCCAGTGTGTCCCGGCGCATCATGCTCAAATTGGGGTCATCCGACTATCCGGAATATGATATTGAAAACAGCGCCACGCGAGAGATTGTGAACTTGGCCGTGATAGAGCTTAACAAAAAAGGAATCCTGGGGTACGAATGGCACAAATATGAGCGGGGAAATATAATGCATCGAGTCTGGCTGCAACTTGATCGGGTGGAGGATGCTTATCAAGAAGCAGGAAGAATCGCAAAAAGTAAAAAAGCTGCTCATGTTTTGGATATGGTACGAAAGAGCAAGGAAACGATCAGCACGGCTTGGATCAAGGAATTTTTGGAGGACGCCGAATCAGGAATCTCAGAAAGAAGGAGTGTTGCACCGTATTTTCCTGATGACTGTAAAGTAACGGGAGCAATTCTCACGGCCTTGGAGGCGATAGACCAGAATATAAACGAAGAATTTTTGGAAAGAGTATTCAGCCTAAAGTGCTATGGAGAATCTAAGTATTTCGAAAAAAATGTGAAGCATAAAATAGTTCGCCTGATAAAGAAATATCTCATAAAAGAGGATTATGATTCGGGTTTACTGAGTGAAGACGAGGTTTTGGCACAGGTGGGTATAGTTAAAGCACCGGAATTAATAGAATTTGCCGGATCGATGCAGGCAAGATTGTCAGGCAAGGCAGTTGATTTCGCAATCTTTCATCACGGAGTGGCTCTCAACTCGTATACTGCCTCTGAACTGGAAATAGCCGATTTATCCGCTGTTCATAAGGTATTGTTTATTGAAAACAAGGCTAATTATATAGATTATCTCGCCAAAAAAAGAGCTGAGGATGAACTGGTTGTGTTTCATGGAGGATTTTACAGCCCCGCAAAAGGACAATTCTTTCAAAAAATTTATGACTCTGTTTTGAAAGAAAAAACTCAGTTTTACCACTGGGGGGATATCGATCTAGGTGGATTCAGGATGTTCCATCGACTGAGGAAAGATATAATACCTGAACTTAAACCCTTTCTTATGGATAAAGAAGCTTTACTTGCTAAGAAAGACTATTGGATTTCATTGGATAAAAACTATAAGAAAGAATTAGAGAAGCTTCTCTCTATGGATGAGTATGCCCTGTTCCATGAGGTGATCAGATTGATGCTAAGATCAGATTGCCGTCTGGAGCAAGAGGCGTTCCTGTAACACAGGGGTAACACAGGGGGACGCTTTTGGTGTGTCATCCACGGCTCTGCAGTCCCGGTCCTATTTACGCGGCACTTATGGATATTATTATTTAATGATATTATTATTTGATTCCACTGCAAAAACAGGTTGTTTAACCCCTATGGGGGTTTTCAATAGTAAAAATTGTCTTGAGCAGATAGCTCAAAAAGTTCTTTTTCAACTGAAGATCGCTAATTTAGACCTCCATTACTATGGTTTTGTGTTCGTTAACCTAAATTTGGGCATAATATCCCTGCTTTTGGCCTTTTCGGCTTCCTTAGCTTGCCCAGAGCCATCCGGGAAAACTGCTTAATATTTCGGGCTATAATTTTGTAAGCAGTGACCAAGTAAGTTTTTAGCACGCCACGTGTGTAAAGGTTATTCAGATCTTCCCCTCTTTTTAGAGCGGAGTTGGTTGCTTCGATTCCAGCACGATAACTGGTGTTTTCACGTCTGACCGCAATATTGTGTATTTGATCTCTAACCCGGTCAGCCTGGATGGTTTTTAAACTAACCCGTAATATCCGGTCTTTCTTCTGGGTCTTTACTGGACATATATCAAAATTCGGGCATCCTTGGCAATCCTCGTGTTTGAAGTGGCAACTGCTAGTCTTGGAACCGGGATTGAAATCGCTTCTAAATGGGATCTTGCCCTGGGGACAACTGATTATTTTCATATCATCATCAAACTTAAAACTGGTTGTGGAAAGTTTATCTGATGGAGCCTTACGTCCGGTCATATCTGTATAGTGTAGGTTAACCTCTAGCTCATCTGCCATTTCTATGACCTCTTGGCCGTAGTAACCTCCATCTAAGTAGATGTCCTTTACATCCGTCCTTTGTTTGATGATGGGTATGCGCTCCTTAGCCATCTCTACATCGCTGATGTTATTGGGTTGTACTGAAAAGTCGGTAATCACCTGAATCGGGTTTTCTTTGCTACTGGTTTCGCTCACGTTTAAAACGTAGCCGCTATGGTTCTTACCCGCTTTGTTACGGAAGGTAGCGTCACTATCATAAGCTGATTGCAGGGAACCGCTTTCAATTTCACTACTGGGCTTGGCGAGCCATATTCCCTTAGATTCATCGAAGGCAGCCTGTTCGCCTAGAAAACGCTTAAGCAGAACCATTTCTCGTTTTGAAGCAAGGTTACGATCCTTATTTGCCAAGTTATCTACCTCTTGCATGAGGTTAAGGACTTTCTGGAACCTGCTTTCCAGTTCCTGATTTCTAGTTCTGTATAGTAAATCAGTTCTGAAGCTATCTCTTAACACTTGTTTGAGATTATCGGAAAGCATGTTAGAAGCAATGCCTCTTACCGCTTGAACCAATACATCCAGGGCTAACGAGAGTCTACCGGCTTTCTTGATATTGGGAGAAATCAAGGTAGAATCCATACGCTGGTCATCGGTTTTTATCCCGGCTTGTTCGATAAAATTCTTGGTTAGGATTTCAAACTGTTGGAAAATCACTTCATCTTGCTCGGGATACTCTAATATGTGCCTATAAACTCTTTCTCTGAATTCGTAAAGGGTACGTTCAGCCAGGTAAACCTCACCCAGGTTTCTTATACCTAGGGCATAATTGACCTGGAAGTTAAAGTAGAACTGCTCGATTAATTCTTGATCAGTATAACCAAACATGTTTTTGATAATCTCTAATGACATCAGTATATTAACTGGAACATTGGGTCTGCCGGTATCAAGACAATACATGGGGGCAAACAGATCTTCGTTGATTTTACAAAAAACATGTTCATAGAAAACTGGTGCCCAGGTTTTGTTTAGTAGTTTGGCTACACTTGGTCTCATGGACTGGTAATGGCTAAAAAGTTCATCTTGATAGTGACTATCGTTTTTACGGAACATACTGCAAAACCACCCTAAAGTTAGTTTATCTTTTATTTG
The DNA here is from genome assembly GCA_050952465.1 of Bacillota bacterium. GTDB lineage: Bacteria > Bacillota > Dehalobacteriia > Dehalobacteriales > Dehalobacteriaceae > DUPU01. The sequence goes on from JBMNKZ010000005.1 coordinate 158,285, forward strand.
CTTTAAATATCTAACTATTACTTCGATATTCACAGTGGTTTATCCTGCTGTTTTACAATATTTTTGGGGTTTTTGCAGTGGAATCTTATTTTAATAAATTATAAAAAAGGAAGGATGTTTCGAAATGCCTCGCAAATCCAGACAGATTAGCCCCACCGGCATCTATCATTTGATGGCGCGGGGGATAAATCGTGAACCAATTTTTCATGATGATAGTGACCGCCTGAGATATTTGGAAACTTTGAAACGGATTTCCAATGAAAGTGATGCTGCAGTTTTTGGTTATTGTTTAATGGACAACCATGTGCACATTTTGCTTAAGGAAGGTGAAACCGGGATCTCCAAAATAATGCATCGGCTTGGTGCGAGTTATGCTTATTATTACAATTTAAAATACGAGCGGGTGGGTCATGTTTTTCAGAACCGTTTTAGAAGTGAAACTATCAAAGATGAAAAGTACCTGTTAACGGTGATTCGTTATATTCATAATAATCCTGTAAAAGCGGGTAAGAAAACTAAGGCGGAAGAATATCGTTGGAGCAGTTGCGAGGCATATTACGGAGGCATGGATGTTTTGCCGGGATTAACCAGTGTCGATTATATTCTCAGTTTATTTTGTGAAAATACAGAACAGGCAATGAAAGAAATGCAAAAGTTCAATGAAATGGAAACAGAGGATCAGTGCCTGGAAGAAAATGAAGATAATAATGAAAAAGTATTAAGTGATACCAAGGCTTGTCAAATAATCGAATCTATTGTGGGAAATAGGCCATTCAGTATTTTTCATGAAATAAGTAAAACAGAGCGGGATGAGGTGTTACGTCGGTTAAAAGTCAAGGGGTTGAGTATCAGACAAATCTCCCGTTTAACCGGTGTAAGCTTTAACATTGTTAAGAGGGCATAACTGAATATACATAACTGCATATAGGGGAATAATGGAATAGTGGAGTAATGGAGTAATAAATAAAAAAAGCATAATGAGAGACTATCCCATATTTTGTGTAAACCTCTTGGTTGATGTAGAATAAATACACCAATCAGGAGGTTTTTATTTTGGGAAGAAGAAACGAAAGTCCGGAAAAGAAAAAAAGAGAGCCTTAATTGCGGGGCTAATGAAATAATGACACAGCAAAAACGTCCCCCTGTGTCACTCCGTGTTCAAGAGTTTGCTTTTACAAATACTATTTCACTGTTTAAGTTGATATCAAAAATATTATCTTGTTCAGATAACCGTTTTTCTTCTACAGTAGTGGCTACCTCATTTATCATTTTCCATCCTTTAATAGTTACAGAACCATTGGGATCAGAAGTAAATTCGGCGTCCTCATTATTACTGGTTTGAAAAAGAAATTCTATGGCAGGCAAAGAATACTGTTTTTTTCTGGTTCTTTTTCCCATTTTAGTTTTTACAATTATAGAACCATCGCTTTCAGTATTAGCAATTACTTCACGACCGCTTTTACTTATGGCAATAATCTTATATAAAGAATTTGAAATTGAATTATCTAATTTTACCCGAACTGAACCATTGTTAGTGCCATCGTATTCTCTAATATAATAAATGGGCTTGGTTGAGCCGATATCATTTTTTTTTAGTTTCTTGTCAATTCTATCGATTTCGGCAGGAGGCAACATTTCATCAACGATGATACATTCTTTTTTAAAATGTTTCACCGGATGATGGGTCGAAGATTGAATAAATTTGTCTTTTAAATCCAAGGGTAATTCCCGTTGACCTATTCTTCTAATCATTAACGACCACCTCGCTTCTTGAATTTATTATATAATACCGAATTAAATACTTCAAGTTGGCCCTCAAAACGTTCCGCGACCAGTGTAGGTGCCTTTCCATCAACGGAGTTATCGTAGATTTGCAAAACATCAAAGTTATCTTCAATAGCAAAGAAAGTAATGGGAAAATGCTTATGTGTCCAACGGATAGTATCTTCCGGAACCTTGCGTTTAGTTTCTTGAAATCTTTTTTCAGCTCTTTGAAGGGCAGTATTTAAATCAGCATATACTCCCACGATCATCAATGTAAAATTAAAAGTTTTGCACCAGTCAATATAATGAAGAAATTCCCCAGGGGGTGATGACATGGTAGAATCATAGATGAATGATAATCCCCGGGATAAGCATTCCCGCATTAATCTAACGGCAATGTGCTTACTTTCTTTGTGAACCAGGCTAGCTGCTTTTAATGAATCAATACATTCATATAAAGTATATTCCGGTAATCTATCTTTAATAGAGTCACAATCAATAATAACTATGTGAGGCTCGTTTATAATAGAAGGTAAAATCGAATCCCGAATACGGCTTTTACCAGAGCCTGATCCTCCTCCCATAAATACCGCAACCGGTTCTGATGACCTGATGGAATCTTTCAGAATTTCATCAATAATAGTTTCATGAAGAACAGAGCGTACCTTAACATATTCATGAGTTCCGTCACTATTGTCAGTGGAGAATAGGTCTTCTGTAGTGTTATTTCTGAGGAATCTATCAAAGTATTCTTTATATTTCTGCAGCTCAACTAAATCCGCTTTTTGGTTTTCCATAATAAACTCCGATATGACAGTAATTTATTTTAATTAGCTCTAATTAATTCTAATTAATTTTAAGTCTTAATTACAAAAAATTATAACTAGTACATTTTTATTCTCCGTTAAAACATAATTTCCTCTTTATTCTAACAATTGCAAAAACCAAGTTATAAAGGAGAAGTGTATCAAAAATTAAATTATGAAATATCAAGAATGACACACCAAAAACGTCCCCCTGTGTCCCCCTTTTTGCTGAAAAACGTCCCTACCACCTATAGAGTGCAGTTAGAACTTTACTTGATTTCTACTGAAAAAGCCAATGTATTTCATGTAAAAACAAGTAAAATAAAGCATTATGCTGTAAATCCACATATATTATATAAAAGGGACTATTATTCAAAGATTTGGGAGCTGGTGGGGTTTTTTAGTTAAAACGGGGGGATTGTTATGTGCAAACTTCTTGGTATGAGTATTTCAGAACCTGTATCATGCGGGTTTTTGTTTCAAGGAGTTGCCGAGAGAGGTAAAAGTAATCCCGACGGCTGGAGTATAGCATTGTATCCTGAAGGAAGTAAATACACCCAGTTTATCAAGGAACCAATAAGTTTATTATGCTATTTGCTGCAGGCATTTGAAGATATATCCCAAAATTGGAGCGAAGGTAGTTTTAAAAAATTAGAAAGCATTATGGAAAGATCAAATGACTTTCGAAGTTTCAATTGCTTACTTAGTAATGCTCGCAAGTGGGATGAAATTGACAGACTAATAAAAGAAGATATGGAAAAGGTTCTATTGCCGGCAGCTGCTATTGATTTTTTAAGGGCCGGAATAGATGACAAGGTTTTGGCATGTGTTCGCTGTTTGACCTTTTATAAAGAAGGAGTAAGCTTTTGCCGAAAATGCCTTCATGACACAGTTGAATTGGATACATCAATTGCTGATATTATCTTTACCCTTAATGAAAAGGGATACCGGACTGAGTCTTGCTGTTGTGGGGATAGTAGTTTTGGTATTCCTTATGTATGTTTTGGCATTGATATTGTTGGTCTGAATCCTCCGACAAATTTTGATTGGCGAAGAGGAGGAGCAAAAAGTGTACTTACCATGATTCCCTATCATAAATCCAAAGGAATAGTTAGGAACAGAATGATGTATTCAATATCTGAAAAAGTAGTAGAGAAATACAGGGTAAATAATATAGAAGCCCTAAGGAATTGGGCTAATAAATTACCAAACGCAAGTGTGGGGGAAAGCAGGTGGGCAAAAAATTGAATCATCAAAATTCAAATCAATTGAATGACAAAAAAACATATCTAATTACCGGGGCAGCAGGGTTCATTGGATTCTTCCTGGCTAAGAGGCTTTTGAATCAAGGTTGCCGAGTGGTGGGGATAGATAATATAAATGACTATTACGATGTAAATTTAAAATATGCGCGTCTGGACAAGCTAAAGCCTTATGAGAAATTCATCTTTATTAAAGGCGATATCTCTGATAAGGAAATGGTGATGCAGGCTTTTAGAGATTACCTGCCTAATGTCGTGGTAAATCTGGCGGCTCAAGCCGGAGTCCGATATTCTTTGGAGAATCCTGATGCCTATATCCAAAGTAATATTCTCGGGTTTTATCATATTATTGAAGCCTGCAGACACCATCCGGTGGATCACTTGGTTTATGCCTCATCCAGCTCGGTATATGGAGCCAATAAAAAGGTGCCCTTTGAAGAATCGGATTTTGTGGATCATCCGGTGTCCCTTTATGCTGCCACGAAAAAGTCCAATGAATTGATGGCTCATACTTACAGCCATCTTTATCAGATTCCGGCGACGGGGCTGAGATTTTTTACTGTGTACGGTCCCATGGGGAGGCCGGATATGGCTTACTTTGGATTTACCAATAGGTACTTTCGCGGGGAACCCATTAGGATATATAATAATGGTGATTTTCAAAATGATCTTTATCGGGATTTTACCTATATCGATGATATTGTAGAAGGTGTAGTGAGATTATTAAATAACCCCCCGGCAGGAACTGCTGATTCTGCCGCTCATAGAGTCTTTAACATTGGAAACAATAACCCAGAAAAGCTGATGGCGTTTATTTATGCCTTGGAGAAAGCTTTAAGTAAGGCCTTAGGCCGGAAAGTGGAATTTGAAAAAATATTCGAACCAATTAAGCCCGGGGATGTACCGGCAACCTTTGCATCTACTGATTTATTGCAGGAAGTTGTGGGTTTTAAACCGGCGACATCCATTGAAGAAGGGCTGCAGAAATTTGCCGATTGGTATGTGGATTATTACAGGGTAAAGTAATGGTAGGGGGCAGGGGGACGTTTGATTTAGATTTTGATTTAGATAACGAAGAAAAAGGTTTCAGCCCTATAGCCTCCACAGGACAACGGAGAAATATGGAAACAAATCGTCCCTCTGCCACAATTGGATATTGACAGTAATGCTTATTATGTCGTAATATGTAATACGTATAAGAAACATAAGGTATTTTTGAAGCAAAAACAATATAATAAGTAATTGCAAAATGGACTAGAATAAAAAGTTCAAGATGGCTTGGGAACAATACAAATTAAATTTTTTTCAGGACGAAAAGGCTAAAAAGTTTTACTTCTGGTGTAGGTAGAAAAAATGGGCGCAGGAAATACCCCCAAGGGATAGGTATATGGAATTACAATATATTTCTATGCAATGAGTGGCTTCAGACTGCGAATGTATTCATGTTTATGAATGCGGTCAGCAAGAACAACCGTGATTAACTGGGTAATGCCGGCTAATAATAAATCAGCATGTAATGTCTTTTCATTCTGGGTTCTGCGACCGGCAAGACAAAAACTATCTTTGAAATGGTTAATAGATTTTTCAACAACGGAACGAATTTTGTAGGTTTTATCCCATTCCTCGGTGCCACGGATTGTACCGGGGTAAGCGCGAAGATTCTTCTCGGGATAAACGTAAAGCATTCGTCCGCACAGAGAGTCAGTACAAGGATTATCACAGTGGGTACGGCGGCGATATTTGCCATCGTCGCACTTGTCCCAGGACATTTTAGGGCAGACAAATTTAAAAGTTGGAATCCCGCATTTTAGGTTAGATTTGCTGCCTTCCGGTTTCATAGGAAGATTTTGAGGGCAGCAAGGAATACCATCTTCGTTAATGGTATAGTCCTGGTTTCCAAGCCCAGAACGAGAATTAAGAGGTATGTATGCTTTTTCAAAATTCAGTTCAGTAAACAGGGATTTATAGATGTTAACCGTGTCAAAAGCAGCGTCGCCGAGGAAAACCTTTGGATTGATTAAAGGATGCTTATCAAAAAAATCATTAAGAACAGGGATAAGGGCTTTGGCATCTCCAAGGGATTTATCTTCTTCGGGAGAATCGGTTTTCTTTTCCACAATAATGTCCGGGTGAGCATCTATGAAATCTTTATTGTAAAAAGAGATGTCACGGACAATACCAAGACCGTTGGTAATAATACCAAACTTGAAAACATAGCAAAAATGTCCATTGATGTAGAGCTGTTTAATGGCCTGGTTTGAAGCAGCATGGGAAGGCATGGATTTATAGGCTGCTTTGTAGGGGTCATAGGAGTTATCGAGCCCCATTGCTTTCTTAAAAGTTTTTAGCTGACTGATAATGCGGTTGGCATACTTGGGATTGTTTTCAGTAACAAAGGCTTCGATGCCGGAAGTATCGAAGATGGTCATGGAGGCAAGGGATGCATTAATCTTTTGGCATATCGGTTCGGTGACATCAACAAGTGAATCGAAAAATGATTGTAAGTCCATTAGAAACTCCTGCTTGAACCTGGTGATCTTAGAGGCATCGGGAACCTTCGAAAAACCACAAAAGTCACGAAGTTCCTTTGAGTATTGGAGAAAGATTAAAAGAAGTGAGTCAGTGGGGATGGAGAAAATTCGCTGAAGGATCAGTGCCCAAAGGAAACCGGAAAGAGGGTATATACGCTTTCTGCCAAAATAGGAATAAAAGTGAGTATAGAAGGAAGCAGGAATAAGTTCCTCAAGATTAATGTTATCTTCAAGAAGCGATAGAAAATGATATTTATCGTTTTCAAAAACATTATTACAGTCGGAATAAATATCGGCGAGAGATAATTGTTTAGGCCTTACCATTAGTTTATAACTCCTTTCCGAGATGTTGTTTTATTATTGTTTACAACTTAATTTTACCGCATTTTGGAGAGGAGTTATATATAAAAAACGTTAACAAAAGCCTGTATTTATGCGGGCTGCGGTGTTTCGCAAACGCCTAAAAACAATATAATATAATAAGGAGACGGAATTATGAAAAAAAGTATTATTACATTACCTATTATTATCATTGCTTTGCTTGCTCTAACATTTGCCGGTTGTGGTTCTAATGGCAGTTCAGACAGCGATGCAAACCAAGGCGGTGCAGACGTTAGTGCTGTTAAGGTTATCGACATTCCTCTGACTCAAGAAGAATACGCTTTTGGTGTAGATAAAAATCAACCGGAACTCCTTTCCGAAGTAAATGAATTCATAGCGGAGATTAAATCAGACGGAACATTTGACCAAATTCTTAACCGTTACTTTGGTGACGGAGAACCTCAAGCCGTTACCTCTGGAAAATTAGATAGTAGTAAGGATCAGTTGGTTGTAGCTACCAATGCCGCCTTTGAACCCTTTGAATATACTGCCGGCGATAAGTATTACGGTATTGATATGGAAATTGCCGCACTTTTAGCTGAACGCCTTGACAAAGAGCTGGTAATCAGCAATATGGATTTTGATGCAGTATGTCTTTCTGTTGGACAAGGTAAAGCCGATATTGCCATGGCCGGTCTTACGATAAAAGAAGATCGAAAAGAATATGTGGAATTCTCCGATGCATACTATAATGCCGCTCAGAAAGTTATTGTTAAGGGAGCAGATACAACTTTTGACAATTGCCAAACAGCAGCTGATGTAGAAGAGATTCTTTCCGGACTTAACAGTGATACAAAAATCGGTATTCAGACAGGAACAACCGGACAATTCTATGTTGAAGGCGATGATGATTGGGGCTTTACTGGATTTGATGCAACAAGTGTAGGTTATAAAAACGGTTCTCTTGCTGTCCAGGATATGCTTAACGGTAATATTAACTATGTTATTATTGATGAAGCTCCTGCTCAATGTATTTCACAAAGAATTAATGAACTAAACTAACTAAACTAAATAGACTAAATGAAGTAATTAAATGATTAATTAATAATTAAAAATAATCCTGTAATACTCCGCTAAAATGGGCGGAGTATTGTAACTTTAGGTGATATGATGGGAAATTTTGATAAGAAATTAGAAATATTTTGGGAAATTTTTTATGCCCATAATGGTTATATAAAAGTCCTAACCGGATTTCAAAACACTATGTATATTGCTATTGTGGGACTGGCGATAGGAATTGTCATCGGTACGCTAATTGCTATTGTCAAAGTAATTCCCCAAAAAAATAGATTGCCTAGAATACTAAACAGTATTTGTGGTTTTTATGTGGGATTGTTCAGAGGGACACCAATAGTAGTGCAGCTTTTGGTAGGATATTATGTCATCCTGCCTTTGATTGGTGTTAATATGCCGGCATTGAATGTATGCGTTTTGGTATTTGGTTTTAACAGTGGTGCTTACGTTTCGGAAATTATGAGAAGCGGCATCTTGTCTGTTGACCCTGGTCAGATGGAAGCAGGACGTGCCGTTGGTCTCAGCTATGGCGTGACCATGTTAAAAATTGTTGTTCCTCAAGCAATAAAAAATATCCTCCCGACTCTGGGCAATGAATTTATCACCTTGATTAAGGAAACATCAGTTGTCAGCTTTGTCGGTGCAGCAGATCTCTACGTTGCATTTAACTATATTGGTTCTAACAGTTATGAGTTTATGGTTCCCTACCTTGTTATGGCGATAATTTATATTGGCTTAGTTGCCTTAGCAGCTATGCTGGTAAAACTGATGGAAAGGAGCCTAAGAAAAAGTGATAGACGTAATTAATCTAAATAAAAATTACGGTAAGCTGGAAGTGTTAAGAGGTATTACGACTACCATTAAAAAAGGCGAAAAGATCGCGATCATAGGCCCTTCCGGAAGTGGAAAAAGTACTTTTTTGCGCTGCCTCAACTGTATGGAAGACCCTACCAGCGGTGAAATAATTTTTGAAGGTGTTAATATTGCCGGCAAAAAAGTTGATATTAATATCCATCGCCGGCATATGGGAATGGTTTTTCAGCAATTTAATTTGTTTAACAATAAGACTGTGATTGATAATATCATGTTGGCACCTGTCTATCTGGAAACCCATGATCTCCGGATGAAGAAGTTTAAGAATTTCTTCATTAAAATTAGAAATATATTTTCAAGAGATAAGAAAGCTTTATATGAGATCGACACTACCAGTGCCCAAATTAAAGCTGAGGCTAAAGAAAATGCTCTCAGTTTATTAAGAAGAATTGGTCTCGAAGAAAAAGCAAATGTTTATCCTTCAACCCTTTCCGGTGGTCAAAAACAAAGAATAGCTATTGTGCGTGCCCTGGCCATGAACCCTAAAGTGATGCTATTTGATGAACCTACCTCAGCACTTGATCCGGAAATGGTAGGGGAGGTTCTTGATCTAATTAAGCAACTTGCCGATGATGGAATGACTATGGTGATCGTAACTCATGAAATGGGATTTGCCAGAGAGGTAGCCACAAGGGTTTTATTTATGGACGAAGGAAAGATTCTCGAGGAAAATACGCCGGAAGAAATCTTTTCTCATCCCAAAGATCCCCGAACCAAAGAGTTTTTGTCAAAAGTTTTATAGCATTCCATTCAACCCTAACCAAGTCCTAGTTAACTGAAAGGGCTGTCGCAATTAATTATCGCGACAGCCTTTTTTAAACCTTTGTTATAATTTTTTTTATAATTGACTTAAGTCAATTTATACAATATATATAATAATACGAAGGGGACGAATACAACATATGGTAGTTGCTGTTTCCCTTTAAAGGTATATAATTTATTAAAAGGCATAAATAAATAATAAATAAGGACATAATTATCAGAAGATATAGGAGATATAATGAATAAATGAAAAAATATTATCGTGGGGTGGCCATTGTTTTATTGGCCGCCTTTAGTTCTGCGCTACTTCCCACCTTTGCAAAGTTTGCGTATAAAAATGACCTGACAGTAATGACGGTACTGTTTTTCAGGTTTTCTTTGCCGGCAGTGGTGCTTTTTGCTTTCCTCCTAATCACCAAACAAAATATTCGGGTAGATAAGAAAACTTTGTTCGGATTATTTCTTCTTGGTGGAGTATTTAATACCTTGCAGGCTACTGCATATTTTTCCTCATTTAAATATATTCCTGTTTCTCTGGCTGTGCTCATTTCCTATACTTACCCGGCCTTTACGGCCATAGTTAGTTTCTTTTGGGATCATGAACCTATTACTTGGAAAATTATTTTATCTTTTTTTAGCTGCTTTGCCGGTTTAGTACTGATGGTCGGCACCAACCTGGATCAAATTAATACTATGGGGGTAATCCTGGCTACGACAGCGTCTCTTCTTTTTACCGTATACGTGGTGATAAGCAATAAAATAGTCAAGAAAGTACCGCCGCTAATTACAAGTTCTTATATTGTTCTTTTCAGCGCAGTAGGAACGCTTGTGCTCAGCCTATTCGGTGCGGATAAAATTAGCATGGATTTTCAAAGCGCAGCTTGGCCTTGGATAATGGGATTAGTTATCTTCTCCGCATTAGCGGTGATTAATTTTATAAAGGGCATAGAAATCCTTGGTCCTACCAAAGCCTCGATTCTTTGTTCATCTGAACCTCTTTTTGGAGTGGTGGTTGCCATGATTTTGTTTCAGGAGAAGTTGACCGGGATACAGCTTGTGGGGGCAGCAGGGATTATCATGGGAGCTATCTTGGCCGTAAGCGGCAAGGAAAAGGACAGAGTGGTGGAAGTTTATCAATAAAAGTACCTCCAATTGTTTTGTATCAATCAGAGGTACTTTACTTCATGTTTGACTAAAGTAATTCCGGGCTTTAAATTTATTGTTCCAAAAGATTATTAACAGGAACCTCCTGCCTGTTCTCCGGTTGGTTTAAGGGATGGATCGAGGCAGTTCCTCTGGTTTCATCTACATTTTCAATATAAATACGATTCCCGTTATAGGTGACATTAGCCATAACCGGTGAAGCAGCAATTTTTTTTGCGCGTTTTATATCCAAAATAACGGCCTCCTCAAATTTTATTTTGATTTTTTTTAAAAACCTAATTTTAGTTTTTACAAAATATCAAATTGTATTCTTCCATTAGTACTAAAGGAAACGTTCCTTTGCTACCAATGGTTGTATTTTTCTTTGCAGGTAATTTAATTTATTCAACGAATAATATTATTTAATCGACAAAAATTAAAAGAAAAACTTAATATAAGAGGGAGGAGTAGCTATGCAACAGCCACTTAGTGCGTTAGCGACGCCAAGATTTTGTAATACCGGAAAATTCATGCGGCTTCCGGACGCAAAAGACAATGAAAAGCTGGATTTCGCAGTAATCGGCATTCCTTTTGATACTGCCAGCTCTTATCGTTCGGGATCTCGATTTGGCCCGTCAGCTATCAGAAATATATCCGCCATGATGAAGCCTAATAATGTGCTCCTTGAAGTGAATATTTTTGATTATTTAAAGGGCAGCGATTTGGGAGATATCCCCATCATCACCGGCTATATCTTAGAAACCTATAAAGTCATCGAAGAAGAATTAAGTAAAGTTATTCAGAATGGCACGGTGCCTCTATGTTTAGGGGGAGATCATTCCATTACCTTGGCTGAGTTAAGGGCTTTGGCAAAAAAATACGGCCCTATCTCCTTGGTTCATTGCGATTCTCACCTGGATTTGAACGATAAGGTTTTTGGTATGGATTATAACCATGGTACGGTATTCCGCCGAGCCTTGGAAGAGGGGCTCATTGACCCATCTACCTCCATTCAGATCGGTATGCGGGGTTCGCTATACGATCCCGATGATTTCAAAATCGCGGAGAAACTGGGCTTTAAGGTGGTACCGGGTCATGTGCTCCATGAGATTGGCATTAAAGAAGTCGGAAAGTGGATTCGGGAGCGCGTAGGCGATAAACCTGCTTTCTTCACTTTCGATATTGATTTTATAGACCCGGCTTATGCCCCGGGGACCGGCACTCCGGAGGTTGGCGGTTTCACGACCTATGAATCATTGGCTTTGATCCGGGAAACCAAGGAGATTAACTTCGTCGGCTTTGATATCGTTGAGGTAGCACCTACTTATGACAGCAACGAGATTACTGCTTATGCGGCAGCCAATATCGGTTTTGAATTTTTATCCATCTTGGCTTATCAGAAAAAAGTTGGTAAACGGTAAAAGGTAAAAAAGAATCATAAAAGAGCTCGTCAATTTGACGAGCTCTTGGGCTTTTTAAAGGCTTTTTATTAAAAACCATACTCTTGTTTCATCTTTTCTACGCGCATATAGTGATCAAGGTTCTTTAGCTTAGAAGCAGCTTCTTTATCAAGTACTACAGTAATTCCTCCACTGTGTAGTTGTATTGCCGAGGCGGTGATTTGGGAAGTGATGGGGCCTTCAATGCATTTTGCGATTACATCGGCCTTTTTTTTGCCATTGGCAATCATGACGATATTTTTAGCCTCTAAAATAGTTCCGATTCCCATGGTTATTGCAAAATGTGGCATTTGAGATCTTTCGATTCCGGCTTTTTTATAGAAACTCTCATAATTGTCATCAAGGGTTTGCTGTGCTAAGGCTTGAATTCTGGTTCTGGATGCAAGGGATGATCCAGGTTCATTAAATGCCCAATGTCCGTCGCCACCGATACCTAAAAGCTGCAAATCTATGCCACCGGCTTTTTTAATTTCTTCTTCATACCATTGGCAAAACTTATGTGGCTCCTTTGTCAGTCCATCGGGAACCAGGGTATTTTCTTTTTTGATATTAATATGCTTAAAAAGTTCCTCGTACATAAATCTTGCATAGCTTTGATCCATGGGGTAGGGTTTATCCAGATCAATCCCTATTCCATAATACTCATCAAGATTGAAGGTTTTGACTTGTGAAAAATCTAAGCCTTCTTCCCGGTGCATTCTGACAAGTTCTTTGTAGGTTCCTATGGGTGTACTTCCTGTTGCCAGTCCAATCACGCAATTAGGCTTCGATTTTACTAATCGGGCAATAATATTAGCGGCGTATTTGCTCATTTCATCGTAATTTTCCCTTATAATAATATCCATATGTCTTGACCCCTTTAGAGTTATTTTGTTATTTTTTAGAATTATAAAATTATTATATACTCTCTTTTTTATATTTTCACTAGAAATTTTAACTATCTATCCTAAATTTTTTGGAGATATATAAAAAAAATCCATTGTCCTGATACTTGAACCGGCACTTTGGCAGGCTAATATAATATTTTAAGACAATAGAAATAATAGTTATTGATTAACTGCTGATCTCGTTTTATAATTTACAGTAGGTCTTGTAGTTCTTAGGAAGTATGGATCAAAACATTAAAAAATTTTTATGAAGTTCGGTAGAACGGGAGGAAAGAGAATATGCCTATCACAGAGATTTTAGCGCGTAATGCAGAGATGTACGGACATGAAAAATGCCTGACAGAGATTAATTTGGATCTGCAGGAAGAACATCATGTCACCTGGCTGGAGTATGAACTTATTGAAAATAGTCCGGCAGGGGAATACCGCCGGGATATGACCTGGCGTGTTTTTGACGAGAAAGCAAATCGGCTGGCCAATCTCTTGCTGAAAAGGGGAATTAAGAAGGGAGATAAGGTAGCTATTCTTTTAATGAATTGCTTGGAATGGCTGCCGATTTATTTTGGAATTTTAAAAACCGGTGCTCTTGCCGTACCTTTAAATTTCCGCTATACGGCGGAAGAAATAAAATATTGTTTGGAGCTATCTGAAACCAGAGCCTTGATTTTTGGGCCGGAATTTATCGGACGGGTAGAAACGATTTATCATCAGATTCCCAATGTCAAGACACTGTTTTACGCTGGGGAAAACCGCCCATCATTTGCGGAAAGCTATGACCGCCTTACGGCCAATTGTTCTTCAGAAGCCCCGAATATTAAACTTTCGGATAAGGATGATGCGGTTATATATTTTTCCTCGGGTACGACGGGATTTCCGAAAGCAATTTTACATACCCATCAGAGCTTGATGTCGGCATGTGAAACGGAGCTTAACCATCACGGACAAACCCGGGATGATAATTTCTTGTGTATTCCGCCTCTTTACCATACCGGTGCCAAAATGCATTGGTTCGGGAGTTTGCTCTCGGGGAGCAAGGCAGTACTCTTAAGGGGAGTAAGGCCGGAGTGGATATTGAAGACAATCTCTGAAGAAAAGATTACTATTTGCTGGTTGTTGGTTCCCTGGGCTCAGGACATTTTGGATGCCATTGAACGGGGAGATGTGAAGCTGGAAGACTATGAACTTTCCCAGTGGAGATTGATGCATATCGGTGCCCAGCCGGTGCCGCCCAGCTTAATTCACCGCTGGAAAAAATATTTTCCCCACCATCTTTATGATACCAATTATGGCCTAAGTGAATCTATCGGTCCTGGATGTGTCCATCTGGGGACGGAAAATATTCATAAAGTCGGTGCTATCGGCATCCCGGGGTACAATTGGAAAGTCAAAATCGTCGATGAGCATGGATTCACTGTAACCCAGGGAGAGGTCGGGGAGTTGGCAGTTAAGGGGCCTGGCGTCATGAAATGCTATTACAACGACCCGAAAGCTACAGAGGCGGTAATCAAAGACGGTTGGTTATTTACCGGAGATATGGCTCGGCAGGACGAAGACGGCTTTATTTATTTGGTAGACCGGAAAAAAGATGTGATTATCAGCGGGGGAGAAAATTTATACCCGGTGCAAATTGAAGATTTCCTCCGGGCTCATGATGCTATTAAGGATGTTGCAGTAATTGGACTTCCGGATAAGCGTTTAGGTGAAATTGCGGCTGCCATCATTGAACTTAAACCGGACGTAAAATGCACGGAAGATGATATTAAAAAATTCTGCAATCCTTTACCGCGGTATAAACGACCGAGAAAAATCATTTTTGATAAGGTACCTCGAAATCCTACCGGAAAGATTGAAAAACCGCGTTTGCGGGAAAAATACGGTGCCACCAGGTTAGTGGAGGCTCTGACGGAAAGATAAGTGCAAGGGAAGTAAAGTGGCAAGGATATGTTTCTAGGGAAACGTTCCTTGCCACTTTTTATTTAGTCTATCAGAAAGTATAACTTTTTTCTGATAGATCTAAGTATAACTAAGGCTTTCGCCGGTGCCAGAGGCTTGGGGGAAGCCTTAGTTTTCTTTATTGAGCAGAGTATAATCCATTACTTTCCATAAACTTAAAGATTGCTTCCCCGTGTTTTTGTTCTTCCTTTTGGATATGATTTAGGACATCCCGAACCTGAGTATCCTTAAACTCAAATATCGCAGTGTCATAAGCATTAGATACATATTTTTCAGTCATCAGCATATCAGTGCAAAGATCTTTGTCTGATTGTAAATTAGCGTTTTGCTGTTGGAAAATATTTGGTTGTTGCTGCATTTGTTGCTGCATTTGCTGCTGTAGCATTTGTTGTTGCTGTTGTTGTCCTTGCTGCTGTTGGCCGCCGCCTTGTTGATTCATAGCGGGAACTTGGCCGTTTAAAAGTTGGTTAATAGAAATTAGGTGTTCCTGTTCAATTTGAGCATGATTGCTAAATAGCTCTTTTAGCTGTTGGTTGGAAGCCAGATTTGCATAATTTGAATATTTTTGAATGCAAATTTCTTCATGAGTTCTTTGATCTTCCAGTAATGTTCGTTCTTTTGGGGTTAAATTTACGTTCACTTTAAACACCTCCATTCCCTATTATTTGCTGGAAGAAAAATTATATGCAATAATCTCTCACTAGAATAAATCTCCTGGGTCTATGGAAAACTTTACGTAGAACGATAGTCCAGGAGGGATTGTTTTGGGTGAAACCGTTTTAGAAAGAACTGAAGGCCGAGTCAGTTATCATGATTCGGTGGAAGAGATGGTAAAAAGAATCCGGGAAGACGGTATGTCTAACGTTTTTGACCGCTATGCACTCCAGGAAAAGATCAGGTGTAAGTTCTGCTTGGAAGGAGTCAGCTGCAAGTTCTGCTCTCAAGGGCCCTGCCGGATCAGTGTCAAAGGAGGCCAGGATAAGGGCGTATGTGGGATCGGTGCCGATGCTATGGCCATTAGAACATTGCTCTTGCAAAATATTATGGGAGCAGGAACCTACAGCCACCATGCCTATGAAGCATATCGCACCCTTAGGGCTACCGGGGAAGGGAAAACTCCTTTCAGTATTAAAGACCCCAATAAATTAAAATGGATGTGCCAGCAGGTAGGGATAGATACCAATCAGGATCAAAATAAAATGGCCATTGCCCTGGCGGATTTTTTAGAAAATGAAATGGGCAAAGATGCGAAAGACCCCAGCGTGATGGTAGAAAAATTTGCTCCGAAAAAAAGAAAAGAAGTCTGGCGGAAATTAGGGATATATCCTTCCGGGGTAGTTCATGAAGAGCAAAATTGTGTCGCCAGCTGCTTAACTAATGTGGACGGGGATTATGTCTCCCTGGCCCTTAAGGCTTTGCGCTTAGGATTAGCCACTATTTATACCGCCCAGATTGGTCTGGAAATGGTTCAGGATATTTTATACGGGACGCCGACTCCCCATGAGGTAAATGTAGATTTAGGCATTATGGATCCTGACTATGTGAATATTGTTTTTAACGGCCACCAGCCATGGGTGGGTGTAGCAACCTTGGAGAAGGCGAAATTAGCGGAAGTACAGGAAAGGGCGAAAGCTGCCGGGGCAAAAGGTTTGAGGATAGTGGGCTCTATTGAGACGGGGCAGGAACTTTTGCAGAGGTTCCCTGTGAACGATGTTTTTGTAGGATTAATGGGGGACTGGATTACCATCGAACCCTTAATGGCTACAGGAACAGTGGATGTGATCGCTATGGAGGAAAACTGTTCACCGCCGGTGATGGATCAATATGCGGAAAAATATCAGGTAACTCTCGTGAGTGTGAGCAACATTATCGGTGTACCGGGACTCAAGCATAAAATGCTTTATCATCCTGAAGATGTAAGTGGCATGGCTGACCGGCTGATTGAGCTGGCCATTGAGAATTTTAAGAAACGCAAGGAGAAAAATATTGTTCCCAAGGTACCGAAAAACATCCAAAAAGCCATTGCCGGATTCTCCACAGAGGCGGTGCTTGGTGCTCTGGGCAATAAACTGGATCCTTTGGTAGATGTCATCTCCGCCGGCAAAATCAAAGGGGTCGTGGCCTTAGCCAGCTGTTCCACTTTGCGTAACGGCCCTCAGGATTGGAATACCGTCAATCTGGTGAAAGAGTTAATTAATAAAGATATCCTGGTGGTAAGTGCCGGCTGTGGCAATCATGCCTTGGAAGTAGCCGGGCTTTGTAACCTGGACGCGGTTAAGTTAGCAGGTTCGGGACTGCAGGAGGTATGCAATCTTTTAAAGATCCCTCCCGTTTTAAGTTTTGGCACATGTACAGATACCGGTCGCATTTCCATGCTGGTGACGGCTTTAGCGGATCATCTGGATGTGGATATATCGGATCTTCCTATAGCAGTGACTGCGCCGGAATGGATGGAACAAAAGGCCACCATTGACGGTGTATTTGCTGTAGCATACGGGGCTTATACCCACTTATCGCCTACTCCTTTTGTGACAGGGGCACCCAACTTGGTGAAGCTTTTGACAGAGGATGTGGAAGGGTTAACCGGTGGAAAGATTGCTTTAGGTGATGATCCCAAGGAAGTAGCTGATGGCATTGAAGCCCATATTAATAAAAAAAGAAAAGGCTTAGGGCTTAAATAAATTTAATAAAGACCTAAACTATTTTTCAATATTAATTGATGATATTTCTGAAACCATTAAGAAAAAGGAGCAGGGGAGGGTATAAAATGTACCCTTTGTCAAGGACACAATAAAAAAGACTAAGCTGTTTTAAGTAGATGATCCCTGTACTGTACAGGGGTCATTTTATTTAGTCCCCACTGATACCTATAATTGTTATAATAGATTATATAGTCGTCTATTTCTTGTCCAAGTTCACACAGTGATTGGCATGGCTTTATATAAGTCTCATCTTTGAAGTGTCCAAAGAAGGATTCTTGCGGTGCATTGTCCCAGCAGTTGCCTCGTCTGGACATGGATTGATTTAGATCATAGCTTCGTACTAAGGCTTGAAAAACAGGGCTTGTATAGTGTGAGCCTTGATCTGAGTGGATAAATGCGTCCTTCGCCAAATTCACTTGCTTGTTATTTGCTAATTTATGTATTGTTTCGGTTGCTATATCCAAGGTCATTTTATCAGAAAGATGATATGCTAGAATTTCGTTAGTAGATCCATCCTTAACAGTGGATAAATATGCTTTTTTGCCATTACCGTAAAACAAGTATGTTATGTCTGTAAGCAGTACCTTTCCTGGGATATTCTGCTTGAATTGTCTATTTAATAAGTTAGGAAGCGCTCTGTGCTCCTGTGTGGCTTTCATCATCCTTCTATAGGGGTTTGCTTTTCTTATAGGGCAGACAATATCATATTTCTTCATAATCCTTCGGATACGCTTCAAGTTGTAAATGATTCCAAATTCACCTTTTAGAGTCATCTTAATTTGTCTAGCACCTTTCTTACGCCTTTTAAAGTTAAATGCCTTCAAGATAATGTCCCTAACCGATTCATCTTTTACATCACGTTTTTGTCTTGCATTCTGAGATTTTGAAGAGAAATAGTTATAGTATCCAGAACGTGATACTCCTAAACTTTTGCATAAGTAACTGATCATATTCTTTAGCTTATTCTTTGTAACAACTGCTTTGATAAGCTGAAATTTCTGCTCTGTAACTAATCTTGCATCTTCCTTACCATCCCCCTTTCCAACATTTCGATTTTTTTTAGCAGTTCATTCTCAGCTTTCAATAATTTGTTTTGAGCCTTTAGACGGTCGTATTTATCTTCTAAGGTGAGATCTTTTTCACTAGGTCTTCCTGAGTTTTCTATTCGATTGTCTTGAAGCCCAAGTATCCCATTTTCTCTATAAGCTGCACGCCACCTTTTCCCAGATGATTCCACTCTTTTCATTCCTAAAATATCTATATTAAAACCACATTCTTCAAATATGATCCTAGGAAACTTTCCTTTTTGATTCTCACTGATAAAAATACGCTTAAACTCATCAGTATAAGTGATACCTTTAGAGCTAACGCGCTTAACATATTTATTACTAGACAATATTTCTATCTCATCTTGTGTAAATATTTTGTTACTCATTTAACCACCCTTCCTTTGTTACTTAATTATACATAAAATTACCCTATCAGATAGTCTTTTTTTAAGTGTCTATCCGATAGGGTACATTTTAGTAAATCCCCTGCTCTTTTATATCCAAAATTTTAATCATAATAGTTCATGAAAAAATATGATAATAGGCTTGACTCAGGTGGTAATGGTGGTACAATTTAATACATGAACACATATTCATATATTAAATTGTGGGGGGTATATTTAAAAGATATGGAAGATATCAAATATATGGAATCAAAAGGGGAGAGCTGCAGTTGCAATATGATTCATGAAGAAGTTGTGGCTCATGTTAAGGAAAGTCTTCCGGAAGAGGAAATCCTCTTTGACTTGGCGGAGCTTTTTAAGATTTTTGGTGACAGCACCAGAATTAAGATAATTTGTGCTTTATTTTCCTCAGAAATGTGCGTGTGTGATATTGCGGCACTTCTGGAAATGAACCAATCTGCTATTTCCCATCAGTTAAGAATTCTTAAACAAGCCAGATTGGTAAAATACAGGAGGGACGGCAAGGTGGTATATTACTCTCTGGATGATGATCATGTAAAGCAGATTTTCGATTGCGGTTTAGCCCATATAAATCATAAATAATGTAAATGTAGTCACCAAAAGAGAGGAGAATAAGAAAATGCAGGGGAAATTTGTTACGGAACTGGTTTTGGAGGGCCTCAATTGTGCTGAGTGCGGGGCGAAAATTGAAAAGCGGGTTCTGGCACTTGCCGGGGTGACCGCAGTTTCCGTAAATATCATAAATAAGACGCTGATACTTGAGGCGGAAGAAATTGAAGAAGTTTCTGATTTAATAAATAAAGTAAAAGATATTGTTAAAAAAATTGAACCGGATGTTATGGTTAGGGAAAAGAGGATGACCCAATCCCCGGAAAAAGTATTAATCTTAATGGGATTAGATTGTGCTCACTGCGCCAGCAAAATTGAGCAGGGAATTGCCAAAATACCCGGCGTGAAAACTGCTTCTCTTGATTTTTTGTCCAAAAAACTAAAACTTGAAGTAAATAATAAGGCTGAGATTGACCGGATTATCGACCAGATCGACCAATTGATTAATAAAATTGAGCCGGGAGTAAGTATTGTAGAAAAAGAAAAAGCCGGGGCAAAAAAAGAAGAGAACCGGTATGAAGAAAACAAAAAAGAGTTGTGGCGTCTCGGGATTGGGGCGGGACTTTTTGCCCTGGCACTATTCCCTTTTGAAAATGTGGCTGTGAAATTTGCGTTATTTTTGATTAGTTACCTGTTAATCGGAGGGGAAGTATTATTGCGGGCCGGCAGGAATATCCTCCGGGGGCAGGTATTTGATGAGAATTTTCTAATGACCATTGCTACTCTAGGGGCTTTTGCCATTAAGGAGTATCCAGAAGGGGTAGCTGTAATGTTGTTTTACCAAATCGGGGAATTCTTTCAGGATCAAGCTGTGAATCGTTCCCGGCGATCCATTAAGGCCCTTTTAGATATCAGACCGGATTATGTAAACTTAAAAATAGATAATGAAACTAAAAAAGTTTCACCGGAGGAAGTGACTATCGGCGATTTAATAATCATCAAAGCCGGGGAAAGGATTCCTTTAGACGGAAAGGTGATGGAAGGGCAGGCTATGTTGGATACATCCGCCTTGACCGGCGAGTCTGTGCCCAGAAAAGCAGAACCGGGAGATGATGTATTAAGCGGTGTCATCAATAAGGACGGACTGCTTACGGTAAAAGTCACCAAAGAATATCAGGAGTCAACCATTGCTAAAATATTGGACTTAGTAGAAAATGCGGGAAGCAAAAAGGCTCCTACGGAAAACTTTATCACCAAGTTTGCCCATTATTACACCCCGGTGGTAGTGTTTGCTGCCTGTGCCATTGCTTTGATTCCGCCTTTAATCATTGATGGGGCCTCCTTCTCCCAATGGTTCTACCGGGCTTTGGTGTTTCTCGTGATTTCCTGTCCCTGCGCTTTGGTCATCTCCATACCCTTAGGTTTCTTTGGGGGAATCGGCTCTGCCTCTAAGAGAGGCATATTAATCAAGGGAGGGAATTACCTAGAGGCCTTAAATCAAATTGATAGCGTGATCTTTGATAAGACAGGAACCTTGACCAAAGGGGTCTTTAAGGTAACGAAAATTCGTCCCCAGGATCCTTTTACCGAGGAAGAAGTTTTAAATTATGCGGCATCTGCAGAGGTTTACTCTAATCATCCTATCGCACAATCGATTATAAATGCTTATACAGAAGCATCTAAGACAATTGATAAAAATGAAATCCAAGAGTTTAGCGAGATATCCGGTCTCGGGGTTAAGGTAAAGTACCAAGGTCAGAGAATCTTAGCGGGAAATCATAAACTGATGGAGAACGAGGGTATTTCTTATGAGAAAAATCCAGACGCCGGAACCGTGGTATATGTGGCGGTAGATACCCAATTTGCCGGATCTATTGTAATTTCTGATGAAATAAAGGAAGATGCCGCGGAAACAGTCAAAGGATTAAGAAAAGCCGGTATCAAAAAACTGGTAATGCTGACCGGAGATAACCAAGCTACCGGACAAAGAATCTCTGATGAACTGGGGTTAGATGAGGTTTATGCAGAATTATTGCCGGGACAAAAGGTGGAAGCTCTGGAGAAAATCGTTCGGGAAAAAACCGGCAAAGGAGCAGTAGTGTTTGTAGGGGATGGTCTGAATGACGCTCCTGTGCTGGCCCGGGCGGATGTAGGAGTTGCCATGGGAGGCTTGGGATCCGATGCCGCTATAGAGGCTGCCGATATTGTTTTAATGACGGACGAGCCAATAAAGTTCAAAGAGGCCATTGCCATTGCCGGGAAAACCAGAAGGGTGGTTTGGCAGAATATTATATTTTCTGTTGGGGTGAAGATAATCGTCCTGCTTCTGGGAGCAGGAGGATTGGCCACCTTATGGGAAGCCGTCTTTGCCGATGTAGGTGTGGCTTTGTTAGCTGTCTTTAATGCCATGCGCCTCCTAAAATAAAGGGGAGGGGTATAAACCACAAGACTCGGGGGCAAGATAAGAGGAAGTATTTGGGCGTGGAGGAGAAATAATGTTTCGCTTTCTCAATAAGAAGTTAAAGTTTTTCCAGTCGCTTATGGGAAGTGAAAAGGAGGCCCAAGCACCCCAAAAGGGGGATATGATCACCGGACATTTAGCCAAAGACTTAGATGCCTTTAAAAAACAGGCCGGGAACAGTCCGGATATTGTGATCAGAAAGCTAACTCTAAAAAATAACATTTCTGTAGCGGTAATATTTATTGACGGTCTGGTCTTTGAGCCCACGGTAAATGAGCATATTTTAGAACCCTTAACTCAATTATATGTTAAAGAAACCTTGGGTCAAAGGGGCAGTGAATTATTTGATGATTTAAAAAACAGGCTATTATCTGTAGGAAGTATTAAGGAGGAATCATCCCTAAGTAAGACTATAAGCATGGTTTTTGCCGGCAGCACGGCTGTATTGCTTGAGGGCAACAAAAAATCTTTGCTTATTTACGCCCCTGGTTGGGAAAGAAGGTCTCCCTCGGAGCCGGATGCAGAAGTAATCGTGAAAGGACCCAGGGAAGGATTTGTCGAGACCTTGAGAACAAACACGGCCATGCTGAGGAGAAAAATCGGGCATCCGGGATTGACTTTTGAAACTATAGTGATCGGAGAAAGAACCTGCACAGAGGTTTCTATTGCCTATTTAAAAGGGGTAGTAAATCCTAAACTGGTAAAAGAAGTAACCCGGCGTTTAGAAGGGATCAAAACTGATGGTATTTTGGCCGCCGGATATATTGAGCAGTATATTGAAGACGCTCCTTTTTCTCCTTTTATAACGGTAGGTTATACGGAAAGACCGGATGTGGCAGCGGCTCGACTTTTGGAGGGACGGGTGGCTATTATTGTTGATGGGACACCTATAGTCAATACCGTGCCGTATTTATTTATAGAGAGTTTTCAAAGTCCCGATGATTATAATTTTCGACCCTATTTTTCTACGCTGGTGCGCTGGTTTCGCTATCTTTCCTTTATTGGCAGTGTCTTGGCCCCGGCGTTGTTTGTCGCTTTAACCGCTTTTCATCAGGAATTGCTGCCTACTCCCCTTCTTATTTCCATGGCCGCAGCTACGGAGGGAACCCCTTTGCCTGCAGTGGGGGAGGCCTTGATCATGGGACTTATTTTTGAGATTTTGCGGGAAGCGGGGATTAGACTCCCCAAAGCAATTGGCCAAGCGGTAAGTATTGTAGGAGCATTGGTGATTGGGGAAGCAGCCGTAGCAGCAGGATTTGTGGGAGCGCCGATGGTAATTGTTGTGGCTTTTACCGCGATTGCTTCTTTTGTTGTCCCTCAACTAAATGAAGTCGGAGCCGTACTTAGGATAATTTTTACCACTATGGCCGGTTTCTTTGGTCTATACGGAATGTTAATATGCTTTTTAATTATTTTAGCCCATATGGTATCTCTGCGTTCTTTTGGCGTGCCCTATCTTTCTCCCATATCTCCCCTAATGCCTAAGGATCTAAAGGATGTACTGGTGAGAGCTCCTATTTGGTCTATGATTACCCGTCCGGAAACAATTGGCGTCAGCGATCCCATTCGTCAGGAGTTTAATCTGATGCCCGAGCCTGATAACAATAAAAAAAACAACCCTGATAGCTAGGTGATGATGATAAAGTGAGAATCGGCAGATATCTATTCATTTGCTTATATATGATTACATTTATGGTAACGGTTACCGGATGTTGGGACAGCAAAGAGCTTGATAAGTTGGCTATTATTGTGGGTACAGGGGTAGACAAAGAGGAGGACAAGCTAAGTTTAACCCTTCAGGTGGTTAAACCTGCTGAAATAAAAGGGGGCGGAGGGGCGGAAGCTGTTTATGTCAGTAAAAGCAGTGGAGCTACAGTTTTTGAGGCGGTAAAGAATGCTCGAAACCAAATCAATCGGAGACCCTATTTTTTCTCATAACGAAGTTATAGTTCTAGGCAGGGAGCTGGCGAAACAAGGTATGTATCCTGCCTTGGATTATTTTCTTAGAAGTTCTGAGCCCCGTCCCACAGAATGGATCCTTATTGCTGATGAAAAAGCGACGGATGTCTTTCAACCCAAATCAGAATTGGAAGATACCCCGGCTTTGGCCTTAAAGTTTCTTGTGGATGCGGGAGACGAGTCTAAAGTATCTGCCATTAATCTTCATGATACTAATGCTGCCATAGGGAATACCACCGGTGCTTTTTTGATTCCCCTGGTCCGGGTAATGGGAGAAGGGGAGAATAGTCGGCTCAGTGTGGACGGTAGTGCCGGTGTGTTTAAAAGAGATAAAATGGTTGGTGAAATCTCCAGCCTGGAATCCCGAGGTGTGAAGTGGGTCAAAGGAGAGGTGAAAAACACCTGTGTTGTTTGTAAAATTCAGGAGCATCAAGGGATAGCAAGTATCAGAATTATTTTAAACCAGAGTAGTTTGAAGGTTAATCTTGGTACAGACGGCACTCCCCGAGCTAGTATTTATGTATATGTGGAAGGGGAGATTCAAGACCAAAGCGGTACCTTAGACATGTATTCTACCCAAGGCATGAGGGAGGTAAAAAAAGCTACCGAACTTACAATAAAAAGGGAAATCCTTTCCTCACTTCGGAAGGCCCAATCCTTAAAGGCAGATTATTTTGAAATTGGGAAAAATTTTTTCTGAAGTCTATCCTGATGAGTGGAAGAAGATGGAACCTCAATGGGATGAAACTTTTCAAAACATGGAGATTAAAGTGGAGGTAGGAGCCAATTTATGGCGCGTAGGCGAAGTCTCCCAAACAACGGTTCAGTAGGGGTTGATCCATGCAACTCATTGTAGGAGGAAACTAAGTGAAACTTGAAAAAGGCAAGGTATGTGATAAAGGTACCATCTTATTAATAATCGGATATGTTTTTGGTTCTGCGGTAATTGTGTCTCCTGGGGACAATAGTAGGACAGGACGCTTGGATTGCTCAGGCTATTGGCTTAAGCATAGGATTAATCTTTGTGTGGATTTTTGCTCATCTTTTAAGCTGTTTTCCCGAAAAAACCTTAATAGAAATTAATGAAACGGTATTAGGTTCTTATTTTGGCAGAGCTTTATCACTCTTGTTCCTGTGGTTCTTGTTTCATTTAGGTTCTTTAACAATGACAGACTACTTGGATTTTATTAAAATAATGATCATTCCTTTAACACCGGCGGAAATTGTGGTATTCCTGGTGATCCTGCCCTGTATTTATACAGCGAAAAAGGGCATAGAGGTAATAGTACGCTGTAGTCTAATACTAATACCCTTTGTTCTTATCTTTTTTTTTGCTGATTACTGTTTTCCAGATAAATAACTACGAATTTTCTAATTTAAAACCTATATTTACTACACCGCTCCCGAAACTATTGTGGGCCGGAGTTATGGCAGCATCCTTTCCCTATGTGGATACTGTGGCTTTTCTGATGATCCTTCCTTTTTTGAATAAAGGGGAAAAAATAAAGATCACTTGGTTGACCGGCTTGGTGTTAGGCGGATTAATAGTCATTATTTCTATTATTAGAACATTATTGGTACTGGGGGATACCCTTGTCAATTATATATACCCGGCTTATTATGCGGTAAGAATTATTAACATTGCCGAAATATTAAATAGGTTTGAAATCTTCACAGCCATGAATTATCTCATTATGGGTTTTGTTAGAATTACGGTTCTCCTTTACGCCATAAGTTTAGGCTGCGGCCAGGTTTTTAAATGCCAATCTTATCGTCCCTTTGTGATACCCCTAGGGGTGTTGATGGCACTCTTATCATTGAATAATTTTAAACATGTGACGCAAAACTTTGAATTTCTCAAAACTTATCCCGTTTATGCCCTGCCTTTAGAGTTGGGGATACCTTTGTTAGTGTTTTTTGCGGCTTTGATCAGGGGTTTGCCAAGGAGTGTTAGGAACAAATGATGCTGATGTATATGGCCTTAATTTATTCTGCTGTGATCGAAATCCCTCAATATGCTAAAAGAAAGGCATGGAAGGAAATGGGGATTTACTTAATTATATGGTTATTAGGTCTGGCGGCTAGCTTATATATGTCATTGGATCTAAAAAGGCCTTTTCTCGGAGAAATACTTCATGAATTAATCCTGAAAATGTTTCCTTTTCTAAACTCATTATAAAAAATTCACATTTTAGAAAAATCTCTTGCCGTTTTGTATAGGATCTGGTAAACTTAATTTAAGTTCATATTGGATATAATCTTCGGGGCAGGGTGAAATTCCCGATCGGCGGTAATTCGTTTAAACGATTAGCCCGCGAGCGCAAGCTGACCTGGTGTGATTCCAGGGCCGACAGTATAGTCTGGATGGTAGAAGGTTGTTTTTTTATGCTTTTGTATTTTATTTATTTCCCGGAAGATTATGTCCGGGAAATTTTATTTTTACAAGGAGGATTTTTTAAATGAAGTTTGAGGTTAAGGACACAGTGAAAATTGCTATTATGGCGGCATTATCTTTTCTGATTATGTTAATTGAATTCCCCTTGCCTTTTATGCCCCCCTTTCTCAAGCTGGATTTCAGTGAAATTCCTGCTCTGTTAATTGCTTTCTCTATGGGTCCTTTAGGTGCTGTCATAGTGGAGTTGATTAAAAACTTGCTGCACTTACTTAAGACTTCCTCAGCAGGGATTGGGGAATTGGCAAACTTTGCAGTTGGTGTTTTTCTAGTGGTGCCGGTGGGCCTGGTCTATAAGTGGAATAAAAGCAAAAAGGGGGCTTATATTGCTTTAGCTGCAGGTGTAATTTCCATGACAATTTTCGCTTCCATATTTAATTATTTAGTGCTCCTTCCCTTATATGCCACAGTACTGGGTTTTCCTACGGAAGCCATTGTCGCTATGGGTGGAGAAATAAACGGTCTGATTGTTGATATTAGGACGTTGATTGCTTTTGGCATTGCTCCATTTAATTTCATAAAAGGGGTTATCATTGCCTTCGTTGTTGCTGTGATTTATAAACGACTTTCTCCCATTCTTCATAAATAACGAGGGGTTTAAAGAAAAATGAGTTAAGTATCTAAGATTAGTTAAAACTATAGAAGGCGAATTATTATGAGTTAACAGAGGAGTAGGAACATGTTAGATCAGTTTTCCAGAACGGCATTGTTAATAGGGCGGGATGCCCTGAATAAACTTCATCAGAGCAAAGTAGCAGTGTTTGGGATCGGTGGGGTAGGAACCTTTGTAGTCGAAGGTTTGGTACGGGCAGGAGTCGGGAAATTTGTCCTAGTGGATGATGATTGTGTTTGCCTGACAAACTTTAACCGACAACTTCATGCCACACGAAAAACTTTAGGCCGCCCGAAGGTGGAAGTAATGAAGGAGAGGATCTTGGACATTAATCCCAAGGCAGAGGTAGTCATTTATCAAAAATTTTATCTACCGGAATATCGAGAGGAATTAATAAAAAACGATTATGACTATCTTGTGGACGCGGTGGATACCGTAACGGCAAAAATTGATCTGGTGGTAAGTGCCCGTGAGAAGGGTATTCCGGTGATTAGTTGTATGGGTGCCGGAAATAAATTGGATCCGACCAAATTTGAAGTAGCAGATATCTTTAGCACCTCTGTTTGCCCCTTGGCTAAAGTGATGCGTAGGGAATTAAGAAAAAGGGGAATCGAGTCATTAAAGGTGGTATATTCAAAAGAGGAACCGATTAAACCAATGGAAAATGAGGATGAAAGCTGCAATGAAAATTGTATCTGCCCGAAAGGAAGTACCAAGCATTGTCTGACCAAACGCCAGGTTCCGGGAAGTATTTCTTTTGTACCCTCAGTAGCAGGATTAATTGCTGCCGGTGAAGTGGTGCGGGATTTAATTTCAAAAGTCTAACCTTTAAACAATATTTTGAAACTTCATAAAAAACTTAAATTACCCCGCCTTTGTAGTGCGGGGTATATTTTTAAAAAATATGAAAAATCTATCAAAAATAATGTATAATAGGTTTGTAATAGGTTTTATTATAGTATTACAAACAAGGAGGTCATTGTATGACTGATTATCTGCGTAAAATAAATTCCTATAACAAAAGGAAAAGCAAAAGAAATGCAGTTCATTTTATCACCCGTACAGCGGTATTATTGGCCATTGTTTTAGCAGTGCAGTCCTTGCGTCTGCCCAGCTATATTACCGGTCCGGTGGTAAATGCGGTACTGATTTTAGCGACCATTTTTTCCAGCGTGATTAGTGCTGTAATTATTGGCTGCATTACACCGGTTGTTGCTCTTTTCACCGGGATTATTCCTCCGGCGGCATTGCCTTTAGTACCGGTGATTGCTGCAGCAAATATTACATTAGCTATTGTTTTTTATTTGATAGATAAATTTAATAGATATTGTGCCTGGCTGGGAGCGGCAGCAGCGAAATTCGGAATCTTTTATCTTTCATTAAACTTTTTACTGGGATTGATTGGAGTGCAGGTTCCTGCTCCCATGATAGCAGCCTTTCAGATTCCCCAGCTATATACGGCCTTAGCCGGGGGATTTCTGGCAATTATCATTGCCAGGTACCTAAAAGGGGTCATAAATTAAGGGAGATTAACTAATATTTAAAAAATTGTAAAATAAGTATAGACCATGTCATTGAAATTTAGGTGGAATTTGTGGTATTTTATTTAGGGTAGATTGTCGAATAAGGGGTGTTAGCACATGAATGATTTTTTTGACAAAATTAAAGAATATCTGAAAATGGATACGGAAATATCATATGAGGAATTTGCGGATTTTTATACCCGATTCATGGAGAGTTTGAACCAGAATTATCCTGAATTAGACCGGGATGCCTTAATTAAAGGGCGGTTTATCTGCTCAATTCTTCAGGCCAACAGTATAGAGCGCTCAAAAAGAAAAACTCCTGTTGCCAAGAGATATAAAAAGATGGCGGAGAAAAGCGGTTTTTGGGCCGGGGCAATTAAGCATCGTTTATTAAAAGAGGGCATGACCGCTGTTGAGATTGATGAAGCTGATCAAAAGTTACATGAAGCAGTTTAAGTGCTAAAAATGAAAAACCTAGGACACCTTTACAGAAGGATGCCTTAGGTTTTTTGGTTTTGATTAATTACAGCTGCCGGGCTTGGGATAATTCTTTGGGCGTATTAATATTTGTGAACATTTTTAAACTGGGATCTATTTCTCTGAATACAGCCTCCGGAATGGTTTTAACCCGAACTTGATCATAAAAACTTTTCGCCTTAAGTCGGTTTGTGAGAAGGCATTTTTCAATGGGTTCAAGACAATTTTTTGAGTAAATTCCATAAAGGGGTTCAATATATCCTCTAATTATTGGCACAATTACATCATATCCCGCTTTTTCATCAATCATACATTCCATAGCCTCCTTAATCAAAAAGGGCATATCGCAGGGCAGAAAAAAATTATAAAAGGAAGGAGAAACCATAAGCCCTGTATATATTCCGGCCAGGGGACCCTTGCCTCGGAAAAGATCGCTTTCCAGTCTTAGATTCAAATGGCGGAATAATTCTTTTTCATTGGCAATGATAATAATGCGATCTTCAAAGACAGGCTTAATGGTATCAATGATAATCTCAATCATGGATTGTCCCTTAATTTTTGCAAAAGGCTTGTTGGAGTTCATCCGGGAACTTTTTCCGCCGGCCAGAATAATTCCGTGCAAATTGATGCTCCTTTCAGTTTCAACATGTGTATTTCCTATAGAATATCATGGACAAAATTACCCTGCAACAACAGTACAGGGTAATTGCCTTATGAGCGATGTGAAGTTATCCTTGATAAGCAGGGAGCGGATCATCTATGTAAGATTATCAGTATTTAATATCTGTTTCAATAGGGTTACATGACGTTACAAATTAAGCTTTAGCGCTTTTTGCTTTATCCACAGCAGGCGCGCTGCTGGGACGTAAAAATGCAAACCAGTAGAATGCTGCTACAAATAAGCCTCCACCTACAATATTGCCCAGTGTAACAGGGATTAAATTATTCATAATGAAGGTTCCGTAATTGAAGAGGGAGGTTACAGCGTCAGGGGAAGCAAGTTTTAGAGATTCTACTGCCACAAGAGCCTCCGGGTTTGCAGCGGCGATTTGGATGCCCATGGGGATAAAGTACATGTTAGCGACACTGTGCTCAAATCCGCTGGTAACAAAGGCCATAATGGGGAAGAAGATGGCAAAGACTTTTCCGATCACGTCTTTGGATGC
Source organism: Bacillota bacterium (assembly GCA_050952465.1). Lineage (GTDB taxonomy): Bacteria > Bacillota > Dehalobacteriia > Dehalobacteriales > Dehalobacteriaceae > DUPU01. The sequence goes on from JBMNKZ010000005.1 coordinate 188,500, forward strand.
TACGGCCAGCCACACAGCCATACATACCAACCAGTTACAAAGAATGCCTCGGAAAAAGGCCGTCCCCCAGCTGAGAGTCAATTTTCCCTTGGCAATTGCCACGGCTTTTATGCCTACGACAGTTAACGCACCTTCCGCGTTGGCATAGTAGGCCCCGGCAAAAACAATAAACATGAGGAGCAAGGAGCCGATGAAGTTTGCGATGAAAACTACAACCCAGTTATAAGCCAAGCCGCCCCAGGTGGCTTGTTTGTTTAAAACTGAAATGGCTAAAAACATATTGTTTCCGGTAAACAGTTCAGCACCACCGATGACAACTAACATCAGGCCTACGGAGAATACGGCACCAAAGAAAAACTTATTAATGCCAGAATCGGCCCATTCTGCAGGCCAGCCAGATCCGACTACGGTAGCCAGATTGGCTCCAAATCCAATATAAACTCCTGCCAAAATGCCTAAAACGATTAATTTTGCCATCGCCATAGTTGATTTTGCTTTGCCTGTATTGGAACAGGCAGCTGCTACTTCCGCGGGTGATAAAAAATTCATGCATACTCACTCTCCTTTTAATTATAAATTTAAATTTAGTAGTTAAATTTAAATTTAATCAAATTTGAACTGCCTTTCACAAATATTTGCGTAAACCATCACAAGTATTTGAACAGTTATTCACAAATGTTTGTATAATTCCTCACAAGGTTTTAAATAGTTGTTTATAAATAAATGAGTAAGTAGTCACAAATAAGGTTACCAGAATATATCCGCTTCCCTTGGTGCTCTATGTTTCTTTAAGCCTGTTTATCCAGTCTACCTGCTTATCTAGTCTAAAAATACTTCCTGGGATTCAGAGTGGGTAAAGCCCCATCTGAATCCCTAGGAATGTTGATCTAAGTTTTAAATAATTTAGGATGAGTTAAGATGAGTTTAAGTGAGTCAAGATGAGTTTATCTGATTTTTTCAAGTTTCACAGCGCACACCTTGTATTCCGGAATTTTGGCCACCGGATCCAAAGAATCTGCATTTGTCAGGATATTCGCCGCTGCTTCCGCGAAATGGAAGGTTGTAAAGACTACGTGTTTTTTGATCATATCAGTAATATAAGCCTTTACTTTAATGGAGCCCCGTCTGGTGGATAATTTTACATATTCACCATCAGAAATATTCAACTGCTTAGCCAATTTAGGATTAATTTCCACAACATTTTCCGGCTTATGGGCATGAAGGGCTGATGACCTTCTGGTCATAGTACCGGTATGGTAATGGAATAAACTTCGGCCTGTGGTGAGAATCAAAGGATATTCCTCATCCGGGTTTTCCTTAGGTGCTTTAAACTCAATAGCGGTGAATAATCCTTTGCCCCGGCTGAATTTTCCGTCCTTATGGAGGTAACGGGTGCCCGGATGTTCAAGATTGGGGCAGGGCCAAGTTAAACCTTTCCCCTCTAATCTGGCATAATTCATCCCGGCGTATGACGGGGTAAGACCAGCCATTTCATTGAAGATCTCTTCCGGTGAAGCATAATTCATGGGATATCCTAAGGCTTCGGAGATTTCAGAGATGATCTGCCAATCTTGTTTGGCTTGCCCCGGAGGATCGATAGCCTTTCTCACCCTTTGCACTCGTCTTTCCGTGTTGGTAAAGGTTCCGTCTTTTTCGGCAAAGCAGGCGGAAGGGAGAACCACATCAGCGTGTTTGGCCGTTTCTGTTAAAAAGATATCCTGAACAATAAGGAGGTCAAGGTTATCCAAAGCCTCTTCCACGTGATGGAGATCCGGGTCGCTCATCAGAGGATTTTCTCCAATAACATATAAAGCCTTTATTTTACCGCGATGCGCTTCGTTAATAACCTCGGTCAAGGTTAAACCGTTTTTATCCGGGAGGGAAACTCCCCAGGCTTTTTCAAATTTCGCTCGGACATCAGGGTTAGTGACCTGCTGATAAGCAGTAAAGACATTAGGTAATCCACCCATGTCACAGGCCCCCTGAACATTGTTTTGGCCTCTTAAGGGATTGACCCCGGTGCCGGGGCGTCCGATCTGCCCCGTGAGTAAAGCCAGGTTACAAATGGATTTTACGTTGTCAGTTCCTGTACTATGCTGGGTAAGACCCATGGCATAGCAGATAGAAGATGCTTCAGAAGTAGCGTAAAGGCGGGCCGCTTTTCTAATATCCTCAGCGGGAATGCCGGTAATTTCCGAAACATATTCCGGAGAATATTTTGCTACTGTTTCAGCTAAAGCTTCATAGCCTTCCGTACAGTTTTCAATAAAATCCTGATTAGCTAAGCCTTCTTTAATTATAACATGCATCATGCCGTTAATTAATGCTACATCTGTGCCTGGTTTTTGACTCATATAGATATCGGCGGAATCCGCGATATCAATTTTTCTTGGGTCTGCTACAATCAACTTAGCTCCGTTAAATTTCACATTTCGTTTAATTTTCATCCCGATAATCGGGTGATTTTCAGTGGTATTTGAACCAATGACAAAAATACATTTGGCATCATGTTCTAATTCATCAATGGAATTAGTCATGGCTCCACTACCGAACGCTGCCCCCAGACCGGCGACAGTAACGGAGTGTCAGAGACGGGCGCAATGATCGACGTTATTTGTCCCGATCACTGCCCGAGCCAGTTTCTGAGCTAGATAATTTTCCTCGTTAGTGATTCTCGCTGAGGAGAATACGGCAATGCTGTCCGCTCCTTTTTCTTCTTTAACCTTACTCAGGTTTTCCGCAATGAATTCCAAGGCCTCATCCCATTCTGCCGGGCGTAGTTCCCCGTTTTTCCGGATCAGGGGAGTGGTGAGTCTATCAGAAGAATTGATGAAATCCCAGCCAAAACGGCCTTTAACACATAGGGCACCCTTGTTTACAGGACTCCAAGTTTCGTCACGGTTAGAGGTAACCCCTACAATTTTATTGTCTTTTACATTTAGTTCCAAAGTACAGCCTGTGCCGCAATAAGAACAGGTGGTAAGAACGCGTTTTTCCACATCGCTAGGGCGTCCCTTGTATGTGGCACTAACCTTGCTGGTTAGAGCCCCGACGGGGCAAACCATCACGCATTGACCACAAAAAACACAAGGTGAATCTTCTAATTTCCCGTTAAAGGCTGTGGCAATTTGGGCATGATGACCTCTTTCTTTTACGCCAATGGCATCTGCCACTGTAATTTCTTCACATGCCCTGACACAACGGGTACACATAATACATTTATCATAATCCCTTTCAATAAAAGGATTGGGATCATTGATGGGGAAATGAGGTTTTCCACCATCAGTAAAGCGAGAATCGGCAACTCCATACCGGTAACTATAATCTTGAAGGCGGCAGTCGCCATTTTTTTCGCAAATATGGCATTCCATTTTATGCCGGGCAATTAATAATTCCAGGATAGTTCTTCTGGCCTGGACTACGGCTTCGCTTTCCGTTTCTATCACTAATCCGTTGTATACAGGAGTGACACAAGCCGCAAGAAGTAAGGGCCTGCCCGGGCTTTCTACTACGCACATCCGGCATGATCCGGCAAGTTTCAAATCATCATCGTAGCAAAATGTGGGCAGATTAATTTGGTTCATTTGACATGCTTCCAAGATCGTAATGTCTTCCGGAACCTGATACTCTTGGCCGTTAATCGTGATCGTTACCATTTCATTCCTCCTTTCTTAGGATGGTAAGAGCTTTTGTTCATATTCTTGTTTAAAATGTTTGATGGTAGTGAGTATCGGAGTAGGGGCAGCCTGCCCGCACCCACATAAGGAGGCCTGCTCCATGACCAGGGATAATAACTGAAGTTTTTTCAGGTCTTCATCCGTAGCTTGACCTTCGTTAATCTTTTTCATTATTTCATGACTGCGGAAAGTACCTTCACGGCAAGGATTACATTTTCCGCAGGATTCGTGCTCAAAAAACTTGGAAATACGGGTGACGATATCTACAATATCCCGGCTTTGATCCATGACAAATACAGCCCCGGTGCCTAGAGTAGCACCGATTTTTCTCATGGAATCAAAATCTATGGGAGTATCCAGTAAAGATTCCGGAATAAAGGCGCCGGAGGTGCCGCCAATTTGTACGGCTTTAAATTTCCCGTTATTTCTGATTCCGCCGCCAAACTTAAAAATAACATCTCTTATGCTAACATTAGTAGGTACCTCGATGCAAATCCTATTTCCTACATCTCCGGTAAGAGATAGAACCTTAGTTCCGGGATAATTTTTTGCTCCGATACCGGAGAACCATTCCGCGCCTCTTTCTAAAATGGCGGGAATGCTGGCAAAGGTCTCTACATTATTCACGATGGTGGGTTTCCAATTTAGTCCGGATACCGGAGGAAAGGGCGGCTTAAACCTCGGTTCGCCCCGTTGCCCTTGAATTGATTCAATAAGTGCCGATTCTTCACCACAAACATATGCACCAGCCCCCATGCGCACTTCGATGTCAAACTCACCTAGGACCCCTGCATCTTTGGCCTGTTTTATTGCTGTTTTTAACAAATCAACTATATAAGGATATTCGCCCCGGCAGTAGATGTAGCCTTTTTTGGCACCGATAGCATACCCGCAAATGGCCATCCCTTCAAGAACGATGTGGGGGTCGCTTTCAAATATTATTCTGTCCTTATAGGTTCCCGGTTCACCTTCGTCAGCGTTGCAGATCACATATTTTTCATCACTTTGGATATTGTGGGAAAATGACCATTTCAGACCGGTGTTAAATCCTGCGCCGCCTCGCCCCCTGAGGCCGGATTTTTTTACTTCTTCGATAATTTCTGTTGGTTTCATCCCCCGGGCTTTTTCCAATGACTTGTAACCACCGGTACTAATATAGTCATTGATTTTTAGCGGATCGATCTTATCACGATTTTGTAAAACAATACGCATTTCTTGAGCCATTACTGGGATCTCCCTCCTTCCCTAATTGCCGCTATGATTTAATATTTAATATTGATATTATTGACCGGATCATGTTACCGATAATTTGAAAGAATTTCTACAACCGAATCCTTGGTGACTCCGCCAAATGGTTTGCCATTAATGGTAATCACGGGTGTATCTTGGCATTGACCGACGCATTCAGCAAACTCCAAGGTAAACTTGCCATCGGAAGTAGTTTCTCCCATTTTAATTCCTAATTCATTTTCCAAAGTTTGAACAACTTGATCCGCCCCGGCAATGTGGCAGGGGGCACTTTCGCAAATGCGAATAATATACTTTCCTCTGGGTTTGGTTGAAAAGTAAGAATAAAAAGTCGCTACTCCATAGGCTTCTTTTACTGAAATCTTAAATATTTCTGCTGCAGCAAGAATTGCTTCTTCCGGCAGATAATTAATTTCGTTCTGCACTGCGTGAAAAGCTTCAATAATACCCCCTTCCACGGAAGTGTACTTACTCATAATTTCCTTATAATTAATAATTGCAGGCACCTCCTTTTAAATAAGATATCATATAAGATTAAAGCTATCATAAATTAACTTTTTTTAACAGTAGAAATTTATTAAATATATTCAATTTTTTGTTTATAAATATGCTTCGACATTTATATAAAAATACCTTGGCGTGAAAAAAAGAACATGTACATTAATACGAACATAAAAAAAGAAAAAAATCACAAACTCCCAAATCATATGGGATTATGCTTTTGTTCAAAAAAGTGAACAGAAAAAAATTTTTTATAAATTTTTTGGCGGATGCCTTTAATCCCTTCAATATTGATGTTCGGTATTATGAACACGTTCGATTGATAGTACTTAAATATTTCGTTGAATTCAAAGATTCTTACATGAATATCCAAAAAATTGAACGAAAAAAATGTAGAAAAAGCACGAAAAGTCCTGAAAGCATGGTGTCTTAGGGTTTTTGGGGATTGTGAATTTTGGCACAAATCTTGCTTAAAATTTATGAAAAGAGGCGGATGGTTAAACTAGAATGAGAATATTTTCACAATCAATAACAAAAAAGGAAGTGATGCAATGTCAGGTTGTTGTCAGGAAAGGATTTTGGACACAGAACAGTTGGATGCCCTGCTTAAACCTTATCAAGGCCAGTCGTCCGCTCTCATCGAGGTCTTGCATCAGGTACAGGATCTAATCGGTTATCTGCCCAGAGGGGTCCAGCTGAAGATTGCCGATACCCTTGGCGTATCCCTTAGCGAAGTTTACAGTGTGGTTTCCTTTTACTCCCGTTTTACCACAAAACCTCAGGGGAAACACAAGGTATGCATGTGCAAGGGGACGGCTTGTTATGTCAAAGGGTCACCGGAAATTCTGGACCGCTTTGAAAAGGAATTAGGTATTGAGTCCGGCGATACTACCAACGATGGTAAATATTCGTTGGAAGTTGTCCGGTGTCTTGGTGCCTGCGGGTTAGGACCGGTAATGACGGTAGACGGCAATGTCCATGGACTGTTAAAGCCGGATAAAGCAATTTCTGTCTTAAAGAAATATAAATAAATCTTGAAAGGGGTGTTTATGTGAGTAAAGTGAAATCAATTCAAGATTTAGAAGAAATCAAGAATTCTACCCTGGAAAAAATGGAAAAAAGTACTCGAAAAAAAGTCATTGTAGGGATGGGAACCTGCGGCATCTCTGCCGGAGCAGATGAAGTGATGCAGGCCATTAAAGATGAGATCGAAAAGCGTCATTTAACTGATGTTGATGTTTCTCCCACAGGTTGTATCGGATTATGTGTGCAGGAACCTTTAGTGGAGGTAATGATTCCGGGCAAAGAAAAAGTAGTCTTCTGCCAGATGGATGCCGCTAAAGGAAGGCAGATTGTGGAGCAGTATCTGGTTAACGGTATTGTCAATAGAGACTGGGTGGTTAATTTATAAATTTTTAATTATTGGAAAACCGGAGCTAAGGGAGAGTGAGTATTAGTGACTCAATTAAATTCATTATTAAAAAATCAAAAAAGAATTGCCCTGGCAAACTGTGGTTTGATTAATCCTGAATCTATTGAAGAATACATCGCCTGCAATGGGTACTTTGCCCTGGAAAAAGTACTTAACGGCATGAAACCGCAGGAAGTCATAGATGAAGTTAAAAAATCAGGATTAAGGGGTCGCGGGGGAGGGGGATTTCCCACCGGATTGAAATGGGAGTTTGCCGCCAAGTCTCCTGGGGATATTAAATACATTATTTGTAACGGAGATGAAGGTGATCCTGGGGCATTTATGGACAGAAGCATTTTAGAGGGGGATCCTCATGCAGTTATTGAAGGCATGGTTATTGCCGGGTATGCTATCGGTGCCTCTAAAGGCTATGTCTATGCTCGGGCCGAATATCCCCTGGCTGTGGCTAGACTAAAAAAGGCCATCAAAGATGCCAAAGAAATGGGCCTTTTAGGGGATAATTTGTTCCAGTCGGGTTTTAGCTTCGATTTAGAAATCCGATTGGGGGCAGGTGCTTTTGTCTGTGGGGAGGAAACTGCACTGATTGCCTCCATTGAAGGAAAACGAGGTGAGCCCAGGCCTAAACCGCCGTTTCCCGCCCAATCCGGATTATTTGGAAAACCCACTATTATCAACAACGTGGAAACACTAGCCAACGTGCCGGCTATTATCAGGAACGGTTGGGAGTGGTTCAGCTCCATCGGCACGGAAAAGAGCAAAGGGACAAAAGTATTTGCTTTGGCGGGTAAAATTGTTAATAACGGTCTGATTGAAGTACCCATGGGCACCAACTTGGGTGAAGTTATCTTTGATATAGGCGGCGGAGTTCCCGGCGGTAAAAAATTTAAGGCGGCCCAGACCGGAGGCCCCTCCGGAGGATGTATTCCCGCCCAGCATTTAAATGTGCCCATTGACTATGAGTCCCTGACGGAGCTGGGTACCATTATGGGTTCCGGGGGATTAATCATTATGGATGAAGATACTTGTATGGTTGACCTGGCTAAGTTTTTCCTGGACTTTATTAAAGATGAATCTTGCGGAAAATGTACCGCTTGCCGGAGCGGCACAGCGCGCATGCTGGAGATTCTCGACCGGATCACCAAGGGGGAAGGTCAGGATAGCGATATTGAGTTATTAGAAGAATTAGGACAAAGTATTAAGGATTCTGCTTTATGTGGTCTGGGACAAAGTGCGCCGAATCCGGTCTTGAGTACTATTCGTTATTTCAGACAGGAATATGAAGAACATATTAAGGACAAATACTGTCGGGCTTCCGTTTGTGCCACCATGTTCCATTCCTCCTGCCACAACAGCTGTCCTGCAGGTATAGATATCCCCATTTATGTGGACTTGATCAGGCAGCGTAAATATCTGGACGCTTACCGGTTTATTAAGAGGGATAATCCTCTTCCCTTAATCTGCGGTCGTGTCTGTCATCATCCCTGTGAAAGCAAATGTAACCGGGGTAAAATTGATGATCCCATATCCATTAGGAATCTGAAGCGTTTTGCTGCGGATTATGCCTTTGAAAACGGACCGTTGGAAGAAACCGTCCCGGTAATTAAGAAGGATGTAAAAGTAGCCGTTGTCGGTTCCGGACCAGCGGGACTTACCTGCGCTTATTATCTTGCCAAAAAAGGATATAAGGTCACGATCTTTGAAGAACAGCCCATCGCCGGAGGGATGCTGGCATCGGTGATTCCCGAATACCGGCTGCCGAAAGCGAGACTCCAAGCAGAAATTGACACCATTAAAGCGACCGGAGTAGAAATTAGAACCAACTGCGGGGTCGGGGTGGATAAAGATATTACCTTGGAGAGATTAAAAAAAGATGGCTACCAGGCAATCTTTCTTGCCGTTGGTACTCAATTGGAGTTGAAACTGAATCAGCCTGGTGAAGACCTGGATGGTGTGGTTTCCGGCATCACCTTTTTAACGAATATCAACCTGGGGCCGGTGCCGAATCTTACCGGAAAAACCGTAGCCGTGATCGGCGGAGGAAATGTTGCCATTGATGCTGCCCGTTGTGCGGCGCGGGTTGGAGCCAAAGATGTTCATATTATCTACCGCCGCACTAAAGAAGATATGCCGGCCATGAGAGAAGAGATTCGGGAAGCGGAAAATGAAGGAATCCAAATTCATACTCAGTTAGCTTCTAAGCGAGTTCTGGGGGAAAATGGCAAGGTAACAGCTTTGGAATGTGTCCGCATGCGCGGTGGCAATTTTGACATGAGCGGGAGGAGAAAAGCAATACCCATTGAGGGTTCAGAGATTATTATGCCCGTTGATATGGTGATTGTGGCTGTGGGACAGACATTAAAACGCGGTTTTCTCAAAGGAACCGGCGTACAGATTATTGAACCGGGTATGATCGGAGTTACCCCGAAAACTTATCTGACATCAGTGGAAGGTATCTTCTCTGCCGGCGATTGCATTACCGGCCCAAGTACAGTGGTAGAAGCGATTAAGGGAGGAAAGGAAGCTGCGGCCAATATTGACCGCTATCTGGGCGGAGATGGCGACGTGATTCCCAAAATTGTCGTGGAAAGAAAACTCTCTGGGGAAATCATGGAGAAAGAACAGCCCAGATATCCTATTAACGTTCTTCCCCTTGAGGAACGTTTGAAGGGATTTGCCGAAGTAGAACTTGGATATTCCGAGGAAGAAGCCATAAAAGAAGCTTGTCGCTGCCTGAGATGCGACGTGAAAAAATAGGCCGGGGAGCGAAAGACATAGTTTAGGAGGGATTAGATGGAGATGGTTACACTGACCATTGATAACCAGAAGGTACAAGTAGAAAAAGGACAGACCATTTTAGACGCGGCACAGAAACTGGGCATCAATATCCCTACTCTCTGCCATCTAAAAGGGATAAATGAAATAGGAGCTTGTCGGGTCTGTGTTGTGGAAGTGGAAGGTATGCGTACCTTAAGTGCTTCCTGTGTCACCCAGGCAACTGAAGGAATGGTTGTCCATACCAATACACCACGGGTGCAAAAGGCACGCAAGTTAAATGTAGAACTTCTCTTAGGAGATCATAACTATAATTGTCCTTCGTGCATCCGTAACACCAAATGCGAGTTGCAGGATGTGGCTGAGAGAGTAGGCCTAAGAGAAATCCGTTTTGATCGCGGGAAAAGCAGGTATCATCAGGATCAATCTACTCCCGCGCTGGTTCGGGATCCGGAAAAATGTATTTTGTGCCGGCGGTGCGTTAGTGTCTGTGAAAAGGTACAGACCGTACAGGCTATTGTTCCCTTAGAAAGAGGTATGAAGACGGTGATTGGATCCCCTTTTCATGAAGCACTGGCCGATTCTACCTGCATCCAGTGTGGGCAGTGTGTTTTAGTCTGCCCTACGGGAGCACTTCATGAAAAAGAAAACATTGATGAAGTCTGGGCTGCTCTCGGTAACCCGAAAAAGCACGTAGTGGTGCAGACTGCCCCTGCCATCCGGGTGGAGATCAGTGAGGAATTCGGAGAAGAACCGGGTAAGGTCAGCACGGGCAAACTAGTGGCAGCTTTACGCCGGTTAGGTTTTGACAAAGTATTCGATACGGACTTTACGGCAGATCTAACCATTATGGAAGAAGGAAACGAGTTCCTAAAACGCCTGCAGCAAGGAAAGAACCTGCCTTTAATGACATCCTGCAGTCCGGGGTGGATTAACTTTATTGAAACATTTTATCCTGAACTTTTGCCTAATCTTTCAACGTGTAAATCTCCCCAGCAGATGTTTGGTGCTTTGGCAAAGACATTTTACGCCCAAAAAGCCGGTATTAACCCGAAGGATATTGTCTCCGTTTCAATTATGCCCTGTGTGGCAAAGAAATTTGAAGCACAAAGACCGGAGATGAATGACAGCGGGTGCCGGGATGTAGATTATGTCCTGACCACCCGGGAATTGGCCCGCATGATCAAACAAGCAGGCATTTCTTTTGACCGGCTGTCGGAAGAAAATTATGATGATCCTTTGGGTATTTCCACGGGTGCCGGTCTCATCTTTGGGGCAACAGGCGGTGTGATGGAGGCTGCTTTAAGGACAGTGTATGAAATCGTCACCGGAGAGAAGCTGGAAGACATTAACTTCCGTCATGTGCGGGGACTGGACGGCGTCAAAGAGGCAATAATACAGGTAGGGAGCACCCAAGTTAAAGTTGCCGTTGCCCACGGGATATCCAATGCCCGGGTACTCATGGAAAAGGTGAAATCAGGTGCCGCTGACTATCATTTTATTGAAATCATGTGCTGCCCCGGCGGATGTATTGGCGGCGGCGGACAGCCCATTCCCACTAATACGGAAATTCGGGCCAAACGGATGAAGGGAATTTATGAAGGTGACTCTGCCATGACTCTTCGCAAGTCTCATGAAAACCCGGCCGTACAAGCTCTTTACCAAGAATTTTTAGGTGTACCCTTGGGAGATAAATCTCATCATTTGCTGCATACCAGTTATACACCTAGGAAAAAATCATAATTTAGCATTAATAAAACAACATGGGGCTGTTGAATAATATGGTTTAAAAATGGTTGAACGTCGTTTCCTATAAGATTTTAGACTAACCTTTTTAGAATAAATCGGGCGATTCATGGATCGCCCGATGTTTTATTTTTGCTGAATATTGTCTAGGGAAATGTTTAATTTTTTTATGATTTCATTTAAAGTACTTCGTCCAATGCCTAATTGCCGAGCTGCCTGAGCTTGAACCCCATTAGCTTGTTCTAGGGCTTTGGTGATCAACAATTTTTTATAATTATCAATGGATTTATGGTAACTAACCAGTCCTACATCGCTTAAGAGGAAGTCATTGCGGTGCTCGTTAATAATTGAAGGCGGAAGGTCATCTATTTTTAATTCGGTGCCTTCACAAAGGATTACTGCTCTTTCAATGGCATTTTCAAGTTCTCGGACGTTTCCCGGCCAGGGAGCCTCAACTAAGTTGGTCATGGCTTCTTTGCACACGGTAAAAACATGTTTGCCATGCTTTTTATTAAACTTATCTAGAAAATGTTTAACTAAAATGGGGATATCTTCTTTTCTTTCTCTTAGATCAGGTAGGTTAATGGTGACCACGTTCAATCGATAATATAAATCTTCTCGGAATTTTTTTTCGGCGATTAGTTCCTCGAGATTTTGGTTGGTAGCGGCAATAATTCGCACATCACATTTTCTGGTAACTGTTTCTCCAATTCTTAAAAACTCTCCGTCCTGCAGTACCCTAAGCAATTTCACCTGCAGGTGGGGGCTTAAATCTCCAATTTCGTCTAAAAATAGGGTACCTCCATTTGCTTCATCAAATAAACCTTTTTTCTCACTTATCGCCCCGGTAAAGGCTCCTTTGGTGTGGCCAAAGAGCTCGCTTTCCAATAAGCTTTCCGGTAAGGCGGCGCAATTAATACTGACAAAATTGTTTTTCTTACGCGGCCCCTTTTGGTACAAGGCAATGGCTACCAATTCCTTACCGGTACCGCTTTTCCCTCTGATCAGAACGGTGCTGTCGGTAGGGGCAACTTTTTTAATAATTTCATATATTTTTTGCATTTTGGCAGAATTACCGATCATATTTCCAATTCCTTCGGAACTGGTTAGTTGTCTCCTTAAATGATTATTATGAGACTCTAAGTTAGCAATCAAAAAAGGGAGGCACATTTTATTTTCCGCTAGCCCTTGAACCACAGCCACGGCTTTTTCTCGGCAGCTCTTGTAGCCACAGGCTCCACAATTTAACTCATCTTCAGGAGCGAACTTGCCCAACTCCGTTAATACTGCCCTGATTTGGGCTTTAGTAGGCTCAACCCGTTTTATGTTGCGGTTTCGAAAACTTCTTTCCAGGTTAAGTCCAGCGGGAAATGTTATATCCATTGGCTCTCTGACATCTTCTTTTGTATACTTGGCCACTAATTTTTGCCGCTCCAGCTTATTTAAATTGGATATTAACATTGGACCGTTAATACATCCGTCGCAAAACAACATATCGACAAATTTAATGGAATCATTTGATTGATTGATGTTTTTGATAAAATTCAAACAGTTATCTTGACCTTCAATTTTAATGAATTCATAATCCAGCGGATCCAGGTTAATACCTGCACTTCTTAAGAGGCCGCCGGCAACCGGATAAAGTCGCCCCAGCCCTGCCGGCGGACTGTCCCATTCACTGGGGGGGAGCTTATTAACATCTATTTTAGAATTTTGCAAAAGTTGATTTAATTCTTGATATGTTAAAACAGCATCAATGGCACCTACAACCATGCCATCCTCTGCCTCGTCTTTTTTCGCCACACAGGGACCGATGAATACTACTCGGCATTTATCTCCGTAAAGTATTTTCAAATATTTGCCTAAGGCAATCATCGGGGAAACAATGGGAACGAGAAAAGGAATTAATTCGGGATGATGTTTTTCCACCAGGTTAATCAAGGCGGGGCAAGGGGTGGATATATAATGCCTTTTTTCCTTAGCGCCAAGAATTTTGTTTTTGTATTCTTCGGTTACTAACTGTGCCCCAAAAGCAACTTCCCACACTTCAGTGAAACCCAGCCTTTTAATAGCGCTAATAATCTGCCCGGGGTGATAATTGGGGTACTGAGCTACAAAGGAAGGGGCTAAACAAGCAACAGGTTTTTCGGTATTGAGGGCATGTTGGGTTTTTTCTATGCCACTCAAAATAATTTTGGCATTTTGGGAGCATACTTCTATACAATGACCGCATCCAATACATAAATCGGACACTACTGTCGCTTGACTGTCTTCTACCTTAATAGCCTTCGCAGGGCAATGGCGAATACAGGCATAGCAGCCTTTACATAAATCTTTAATCGTTGATACCACATTGATTGTCATTGTTCTCCACCCCCAAAACAAAAATTGAAAATTTTGTTATTTATATTATATATTGTAACATTGTCAAGGTATTAAAGGCAAGGAAATTGTGATAAATTACACAAACAATCTAAGATTTGTTCTAATTTACGAATGAGTACAAAAAACCGAATTTATCCGGAAACCCGGCCGGCTCAATATCCGAACAATTATTAACAGGATATGTACGTATTTTTGAACACCGACAGGATGAGTAGGATAATTAGAAAACAAGGGGGATAGGGCTTTTAATATTTTAACTTTTGGCATGGTAATTGCTATTATATTTAGCAAAGACAGAAAATTAATAAAGTAAAGTGTAGTGCCTATAATAAAAAGACAAAATATTAGTGAAAATAAAAAAAATATTAAACATAAATTAGGGTATAATGTATCTATGCTGAAGTAATTTTCCAGAATAAAAAACACACTATTTCTTCAGCAGTTTTATTAACTAAAAATAGTGAAAAATTTAACAAGGTATAAAAATATAATATATAATTTTGGAGGTAATTTCTATGACCATAGTCAAGGCAATAAAGAATAAAAATAATACCAAATTGGAGATGGAATATAATCTGATGATGTTAAAGAACAATTACGGAATTCAAACCAATCTACTGAAATAAGGGTATTTATGTTAACTAAAGAAGTGAAATATTTAACAAACTAAAAAAATAAAAAACTCGGAGGTGTTTCAAATGGCAAGTACCCCGGTGAAGGCAAGGAGGAATGAACAAAACACCCAGTTGGAAAAGGAATATAATCTGACCAGTACACCAATAAAGGCGAGAATAAATGGAAATCAAACAAAATTGGAAAAGGAATATAATCTGGAAATGTTAAAGAACAATTATGGAATCCGGAACAATCTGCTGGTTTAAAAAGTATATGTTAGTTATAAAAGTGAAATGTTTAACAATTTAAAAATGGAGGTGTTTAAATGACTAAAATCCCGGTAAAGGCGAGAAGAAATGAAAACTACACTAAATTGGAAAAGGAATTTAATCTGATGATGTTGAAGAATAATTACGGAGTTCGGAACAACCTGCTGGTTTAAGAAGTATATGTTAGCTATAAAAGTGAAATATTTAACAAGTGGTTAAAGCCTTTTGAACTTTTTGGGACAAGAGGCTTTAATCTTTTTTATTTCTACTCTTTATGATATGAATTCCTGATATTACCTGTTTAGAAGAAGGTTTTTTCGGTATAATGTCAATAGAAATATTTGGGACATTCCTGTTTCCGCCAAAACTTAGACAGGTGTGTTTTCTGCAAAACAAGAGAGAAGATGAGGAAATGAACGAAATAGAAATTATTGCTACATCTACTTTTGGTCTAGAAGCCGTTGTAGCAGATGAATTAAGAAAATTAGGCTATGAAAATTTAAAGGTGGAAAATGGAAAGGTTACCTTTACCGCAGGACTGGATGCTGTCTGTCGCTGTAATCTATGGCTCAGGACAGCCGATCGGGTGCGTATAAAAATTGGGGAGTTTAGGGCAGAAACCTTTGATGATTTGTTTGAGCAGACAAAAGCTTTGCCTTGGGCTGATTGGATTCCTGTAGACGGCAATTTCCCTGTCACCGGAAAATCTGTTAAGTCGAAACTCTTTAGTGTTTCCGATTGTCAGGCTATTGTAAAAAAAGCCGTCGTAGAAAAAATGAAGCTTAAGCATCATGTCAGCTGGTTTGAGGAAAATGGTCCCCAGTTTCCTATTGAAATTTCACTCCTGAATGATCTGGCTACTCTTACTATTGATAGCAGTGGACCGGGCCTCCATAAGCGGGGATATCGAAAAGCCGGGAGCTTAGCTCCTTTAAAAGAAACTCTTGCTGCCGCTTTAATATTATTATCCCGCTGGCGGCCGGATACAGAATTAATTGACCCCTTTTGCGGCTCTGGGACGATTCCCATTGAAGCAGCTTTAATTGGTCAAAATATTGCCCCCGGAATGAATCGGAACTTTATTTCGGAGCAGTGGCCGGTGATTGCCCGGGAATATTGGAGACAAGCCCGGAAGGAAACCCATGATTTAGCCTGCTTTGATACTCCTCTACATATTAGAGGGACGGATATTGACGAAAGTATTCTTCGGATTGCCCGGCAGAATGAGGAAGAAGCCGGTCTGGAAGGTCAAATACACTTTCAAAGAATGCCGGTTTCAGAACTAAGTTCCTCCAAGAAATACGGGAAAATAATTTGTAATCCCCCTTATGGAGAAAGACTGGGCAAAAATCAGGAAATCACCTCCCTTTATCGGGAAATGGGGAGGGTGTTTGCTAAATTAGATACCTGGTCCTTTTATATTTTGACTTCCCATAACGATTTTGAAAGATTATTCGGGAAAATTGCCAGCAAAAAGAGGAAGTTGTATAATGGTGATATTAAAGTTGACTATTATCAATTTTTTGGGCCAAAACCACCACGAAAACTTACATTAACAACAGATGGGGCAGATTAATTTGCATTAACAAAATGCTGAATAAATCATAATTTATTAATAATTAGGGGGAAGGAAAACCAAATGTATATTAGCTCAAGAGGAAATTTCCGCCCGGTTACTGCATCCGAGGCTATTAGGCTTGGTATGGTACCGGAAGGCGGCTTGTTTGTTCCGGAAAAAATCCCGGTTCTGGATCCGGTAAAAATCAAAGAAATGGCTGAACAATCCTATGGGGAGGTTGCTCAGACAATTTTAGAACTTTTCTTAGATGATTTCTCTCAAGATGAAATAAGAGATATTATTAAAAAATCATATAATGAGACTAATTTTGACCATCCTGATATTGCTCCTTTAGCAAAACTGGACAATGAGACCTATATCTTGGAGCTTTGGCATGGCCCAACGGCAGCTTTTAAGGATATGGCCCTGCAGATCATGCCCAGGCTTCTCACAAAATCTGTAGAGAAGACGGGATCCCAAGATGAAGTGATTATTCCGGTTGCGACCTCCGGTGATACAGGAAAAGCAGCTTTAGAAGGTTTTAAAAATGTGCCCGGGGTGAGAATCATTGTATTTTACCCCTACGGCGGGGTGAGCAAGGTGCAGGAACTGCAAATGACCACGGCCGAGGGGAATAATGTTGCTGTCGTTTCCGTAAAAGGGAACTTTGATGACTGCCAAACAGGAGTAAAAGAACTATTTGCTGATAGGGAATTTAATCGGCTTTTAGCTTCCAAAAAGATGGTCTTCTCCTCAGCCAATTCTATTAACTGGGGACGGCTTTTGCCCCAGATTGTCTATTACTTCTGGGGTTATGCCCAAATGCTCAAGAGGGGGGATATCTCCTTTGGGGAAAAAATTAATGTTGTAGTCCCCACAGGAAACTTTGGCAATATTTTAGCGGGATATTATGCTTATTTGATGGGTCTTCCGGTAAATAAATTTATCTGCGCTTCCAATAAAAATAAGATCTTAACGGATGTCATTAATACCGGAGTTTATGATCGGAGGCGTGAGTTTTATAAGACCAGCAGCCCATCTATGGATATTTTAATTTCCAGTAATTTTGAACGTTTTTTGTTTGAAATATCAGGACATAATGATCAGAAAATTACTAAGTGGTACCGAGAACTAAGTGAGAAGGGCTTTTTCCAGGTTGATGAGGAATATCGGAAAAAATGGCAGAATATATTAATTGGTGACTATACGACAGATGAAGAAACCTTAAGAGAAATAAAAGAAACCTTTACTGAAAAAGGTTACCTTTTGGATACTCATACCGGGGTCGCTGTCAGGGTTTACCGGAATTATGCAGAGAAAACAGGGGACAAGACAAAAACAATGATTGATGCTACTGCTAATCCCTATAAGTTTAACAAAGCCGTGTTAGAGGCCATTGCCGGAACAGAAGCAGTAAAAGACAAAGATGAATTCATGATTCTGGAGGAATTAAACAGAGTGACGGGCATGCCTATTCACCGGGCTTTAAAGGATTTGGACAAAAAACAGGTAGTATATCATAAGGTAATCGAAAAAGATGAAATTAGAGAGGCCGTCAAGGAAATATTAGATTAACTAAATTATAACTAGAGAATAAAAAAACAGCCGTAAGGCTGTTTTTTTATATCTTAATAGCTATATTGTCGTTGTTTTTGATAACAATCTCGGCAATATACGGGACGATCGTTGTTCGGTTTAAAGGGAACTTGTGTTTCTGCGCCACATTCTGCACAGATAACGTTAAACATTTCCCGATTTTGTCTGGGGCTGCTGCCACCATTACGCTGCCGTTTACGAGCTGCGCGGCACTCAGGACATCTTGCCGGATCGTTTTGGAAACCTTTTT
This sequence comes from Bacillota bacterium, assembly GCA_050952465.1. GTDB lineage: Bacteria > Bacillota > Dehalobacteriia > Dehalobacteriales > Dehalobacteriaceae > DUPU01. The sequence goes on from JBMNKZ010000005.1 coordinate 206,549, forward strand.
CTGCATAGAATTCTTGTTCGGAAACTGTGAAAATAAATTCAGCACCACAATCTTTGCACGTTAAAGCCTTGTCTTCAAAAGTCATTAACCATACCTCCTTCTTTGGGTTTCCTATTGTTCCATTACCTGGGGCGGTTTCTAATATCCAAAGAAGGAATTGGGAAACGACCTAGGATTGCAAACATTAGGTAATCTAATTATACATACTTCTATTTTAAAAAGCAATGAAAATCCGTAGAATTCTGGCAAAAGTTCCAGAAAAAATGTATAAGAATCATCAACATTGGAGATAAAGCGAAGAAAATAAGCTCCGGTATCATTTTGTTATTGGTAATTTTCATCTTTAGTAATTGTAAATATTTTTTAGTCATGTTATAATTTATGGGCTTAGTATATTATTTTTTTTTAGGAGGTACTCCATGATAGGCAAAGTTAAGTGGTTTAACGCAGAAAAGGGTTTTGGATTTATTGAAAGAGAAGGTGGCAGCGATGTATTTGTACACTTCTCAGCTATTCAGAGTGAGGGATTTAAGACTTTAGACGAAGGACAAAGTGTAGAATTCGAAATTGTGGAAGGACCACGTGGCCCACAAGCTGCCAACGTTATCAAATTATAATCAAACAAACTATTGTTTAATATAGATGATTTTGTTTATGTTTATGGTTTGATGGCATTAGCCCCGGTAGATCCGGGGCTAAAGTTATTTTTAGGTGCTTTAGTTTAATCGCTCCAGGGGGTATGGGATTTGATTATTCTACAAATAAAAGACTTAACTAAATCCTATGGGATCCAGGAAGTTTTTTCAGGACTATCCTTTACCTTACATGAAGGGGAAAAAGTAGGGCTGATCGGTCCAAATGGTACAGGGAAATCTACCCTGCTTAAATGCCTTACCGGTGAAGAACTGCCTGATAGCGGAGAAATAACGAAAAATGAACAGACAACCCTTGGTTTTGTGGCTCAAGAAGGTGACTGGCAAAAAGGCAGTTCCTTATTTGATGAATTACTTAAGGGATTTTCAGATACGGTTGAGGACAGAAAAACCCTAAGATTATTAGAAACCCAGATGACAAAAACTGAGGGGAAAGAACTTGAGACTTTGATGCACCGGTATGCTGAGGTAACCGAACGCTATGAACGGTCTGGCGGCTATGCTGTTGAAACCATGGTAAAAAGGATTGCCAAAGGATTAGGCTTTAAGGATGAAGAGTTTGCTCAATCTGTTGATACTATGAGTGGCGGACAAAAAACAAGGGCGGCTTTAGCTAAGGTACTGTTAAAAGAACCGGATATTCTGCTGCTAGATGAGCCCACAAATCATTTAGATATAAGTGCGGTGGAATGGCTGGAAGAATTTTTGATAAGTTACCCCAAGACCGTTTTATTGGTTTCTCATGACCGTTATTTTCTGGATAAAACGGTAACTCGCATTTTGGATTTGGAAAGAGGGAAAATAACTTCCTATCAGGAAACCTATCAGGGATATTTGCAAAGAAAAGGGGAATTTGAGGAAAGTTATTTAAGAGCTTACCAAAAGCAGCAGGAGATCATTGCCAAAACAGAGGAGTTTATTCGACGTTATAAAGCGGGCGTGAAATCTAAACAGGCTCGGGGACGGGAAACAATCCTCAAAAGAATGGAAAGAATGGAGCGGCTACCGGAGAGAAAGGTGATAGGGGCCAGAATTTTAGAACCTGTTCCGGAATGCGGCTATAATGTGCTGACAATTGAAGAATTATCTCATAGCTTTGGTGTAAAGAAACTATTTCAAGATATTAATCTAGAAATCACCAATGGGGAAAAGGTAGCTTTAGTAGGGGACAATGGTACGGGAAAATCAACAATTTTAAAAGCAATCACAGGAGAATTAACTCCGAAGCATGGGAGCATACGGTTTGGCCCCCGGGTGGTAACAGCTTATTTTTCCCAGGAACATGAGGGCTTAGATCGGGCGCGAAGTGTTCTTGAGGAGATTATGTATACCTTTAACAAAGGACAAGAGGAGGCCCGTAATTTATTGGCTGCTTTTTTGTTACGGGGAGATGAAGTTGAAAAAAAGATTGGGGATTTAAGCGGAGGCGAGAAATCCCGAATAGCTTTATTGAAACTCCTCCTTAAAGGTGCAAATTTTCTTATTTTAGACGAGCCGACTAATCATTTAGACATTCCCTCTAAAGAAGTGGTGGAGGATTACCTAAGTGATTATCCCGGTACGGTACTGGTAGTCTCTCATGATCGGTATTTTTTGGATAAAGTTGCAGACAGAGTAGTAGAACTTGAAGATGGCAGGCTGTGGGATTATCCGGGGAATTATTCCTATTATCGTTTTAAAAAGAAAGAAAAATTAAAAGAAAAACAGCTATTAGAAGCACAAGAAGAAAAACTTAAAACTAAAATAAAGAAAACCGATTTGTCTCGGAATCTGCAAAAGGAACAAAATCGGGCCTTGAAGCAGTTAATACGCGAAATTGAAAGTTTGGAAGAGGAAATTGCCGCATTGGAAACAGAAAAAGAAGAAGTAGCCCTGTTAATGAGTGATCCGGACAATTTTAGGGATGGGGAAGAAATTAAAGATTTAATTAACAGGTATCAGATGTTAGAAGAAAAAATCATAAAGAACTACCAAGATTGGGAGAACAATTTACAAGCCAAGGAAGAATTGGAAAGAGCTATTTCCGGGTAATTTCAAAAAACCGATAATTTTAAGGGAACGTCAAGGAGCGTTCCCTTGTTTTTTGATTTATCGGTTATCTTAATGTTTAGGGGTTAGATCACCTAAGAAAGAGTATCCGAGGGTATTAATGGTATGTTTAATAAATTCCTCATCAATGGACCGGGGGTTAAAGGAGAATTCTACGGTTTTCTCCAGCATGTTAACATTGACATGTTCAATATCATTCATTTCACTTAGGGAACGTTGCAAATGAAATTTTGATTCATTTGAATCCAATCCTCCCACTCTCCAGCTTCTAAATTCTTGAGACATTTTTATCCTCCTTAAAATCGTGTCTGCTTATTCCAGGTTTTCTTTATTATCCCTGATTGAAAAGAAAATATGTGTCATCGAATAACTGGTATAATTTGACGAATACTAGTCTTGGAGTTATGATGATATTGCATTATTTTTTATTGAGAAAGAGGATGTGTATTTGTGAAGATTGGCGTTCTTTCAGATTCTCATATTCCCCGCCGGGGGAGAGCATTACCAAAATTTATTTGGGAGGCTTTTGCCCATGTAGATATGATTCTTCATGCCGGCGACATTGCAGAGGAAGGGGTGCTGATAGATCTTCAGGCAATCGCCCCTCTTGAAGTTGTAGGAGGGAATACAGATCCCGCAGAGTTATATCATATATTTAAACTTCCTCGGAAAAAAATTATTAATGTGGGACAGAAAAAAATTGGTTTAATTCATGGTGACGGTTCTTCCGGAACTACCTTGGAGAGGGCGCGAAAGGCATTTGAAAAGGAAGGGGTGGATTGTGTGGTTTTTGGCCACAGTCACCAACCCTTTAATGAGGTTATAGACGGAATCTTAATGTTTAACCCAGGTTCATGTACTGACCCCAGAAGAGAGCCCCGTCCATCCTGTGGAATTTTACATGTTGCCGAAGATATAAAAGGGGAAATACTATATTTTGAAAAGGAGCAGATATGATTACAAAAGAGTTAATTGAAAGAATCAACTTTTTGGCTAAAAAGAAACGAGAGGTTGGCTTAACCCCTGAGGAAGAACAGGAACAAAGCCAAGTACGCCGCCAATATATTGATGGGATTAAAGATCAGCTTCGCCCGATGCTGGAAGATTTAAAAAAGGGCAGTGAAGAAAACAGCGAGAATCATGAAGAACATTGTGATTGTGACCATTGTAAGCACTAAAATATAAACACTAAAAAGATTCTCTTTGCCATTGGTCTTTTAAGGCGTTAATCAGGTTGTCCCCGCACTTGGGGACAACTTTTTCCATGTGAAGAAGAAGATTTTTCATATCTTGACGTTTTGTTTTTTTATCCAGGGGACAGGGACTGGATTGAACCGGGAAGTCTTGTTTTTGGCTTAGTGAGTTAATGGTTTTTTCTCTCAAATAAATTAAAGGTCGAATTACTGTTATCTGAGAATCAGGATAATATATTACCGGGGTAAAGCTTTTAAGTTTACCTCCTAAAGTGCTGTTTAACAGTAGTGTCTCGATGGCATCATCTCCATGGTGGCCTAGAGCCAGCTTATTTGCTCCTAATTTTTGCGTTATCTTGACCAGTGCTCCCCGGCGCAGATTACTACATAAGGCACAGGGGTTTTTTTCTTTTCGTGCATCAAAAACTATTTCGGCAATTTGAGTATTCTCTTCAAAAAAGGGCAGATTTAATTTTTGGCAAAATTCAGCTAAGGGTTGGTTATCTGCATCCCAACCGGGGTGAATATTTACTGCAGTAAGGTGAAAACTCAAATGGGAAAATTTCTTTAAGAGGGCAAGGATAAAGGCTAAGGCAAGACTGTCTTTTCCCCCGGAAAGGCCGATGACCACATGATCTTCCGGGTTTATCATGCGGTAATCTTTAATTGCTTGTTTTACCTTAGTAAGAAACCATTTGTTGTAATTCTGGTTATAATTTGAAATATCCATGTCTGACCTCTTTCGTTATTCTATATGACTTTCTTACTATTATAACGCAATAGAAGTAAATTTTTCAGTGGTAGAAAAATTTTTACCCATCTGAGAATAGAATTAATCGGGATGAGCAGTCTATAAGTATCAACAAATTTTTCGAGTGTTAGGGGACAAGGAAATGGGAGATGTTTTTTTGGACTTTCGGCCGGAGGTGACCCATAATCATCTGGAAAACCTGGAACGTACGTTGCCGGCGGTCAAAGGAGATGATTTTGTAATGATCATCTTGGAAAAAGATAAAGTCCATGAAGCAAAAAAACTGCTGAAGATATTACGTGAAAACGGATTTCAAGTGGATTCAGAAGGAGCTTTAGGATCTGAGTATGCCTTAACAGCAAAAAGGTTACTGCATTAATCATGGGAAATATGGAAGCCACATTACATCTAGTGAATCCCCGGTAGGTTCCGTAGGAATTTGCCGGGTGTTTATTTTCCATGCTTATGTTAAAGGAAAATTGAGTTGCTTGGCGAAATTTAAGTCCTAACCGATAATACATAGCAGAGGTGGATTATGATAGTTGGCACCTGTATCTATGATTTGCATTTATATAGCACCCAATCACTGAAAGATAAAAGACGGGTATTAAAAAGTATAATTGATCGAGTCAAGAATAAATTTAATGTTTCTATTGCGGAAGTGGATCAGCAGGATAATTGGCGACATGCGGTTTTAGGTATTGCCGTGGTCAGTAATAATACAGCCCATGTAAATCAAGTTTTAAATACTGTGACAAAATTTATTGAAAACAATGGGGAAGAGATGGAAGTTACCCATGTCACAATGGAGATTATTTAACTTTGAGTATATGATCGATGTTTTGCCTCAGGTTTAAGGTATCTTGAAACATATCGCCATTTTTTTTAAGGAGTTCCGGCACCCGGTAAATATCATAATCCAAAGGATGCACCTGACCTTTTTCCACCAGATCCCAAGAAACAGGAAAGGAAACCGGTGCTTTTGGATGGGGGCGGAGACTGTATACAGAAGCAATAGTTTTACCAGAGGCATTTTGCAGGCAGTCAAGATAAACCCGAGGGCCTCTTTTTTTCACTGTTCTTTCCATGGTGGCAATATCGGGAAGCAGGCGGCAGACAGCCCGGGCAATAGTTTTTGCTGCTTGTTGTACCTCTTTAAAGGTATATTTTGGTTCCAAGGGTACATAAATATGAAGCCCGCTGGAGCCGGAGGTTTTGGCAAATCCTTTGACCTGAAATTGGTCAAGGGCTGCTTTAATTAGAGGAGCAATCTTTAAGACTTCAGCTAAACCTGTGCCCTCATTAGGATCCAGGTCAAAAACCATCACTGAAGGAAACTCCGGGGTTTGATAAGTTGATAACCAAGGGTGCATTTCAATACATCCTAAATTAGCCATCCAGATGATAGTGGCGGCGTGATCCGCTAAAACATAATTAATAGTTTTGATCTCAGAAGATTGCACCGGGAAAGTTTTGACCCAATCCGGGGCAGAGTCAGGACAGTCTTTCTGATAAAAGTTTTTGCCATGAATGCCATCGGGAAAACGGTTCATAGTAAGAGGCCGATCTTTAAGATGTGGTAAAATATATGGGGAAACCTCTTGATAATATTTAATCAATTCTGCTTTGGTAATCCCTTGATCCGGCCAGAGTATTTTTTCTAAATTGGACAGGGTCAGCTCTTTATCTTCAATGCGCACTTGAATTTTTTTCATAAATTTAGTCCTTTGCTTATTCTTCAATCAGGATACATTCTTCCGGCTTCATAGTTAAGAAGCCTTTAATTGCCGGGTGACGCAGCTGTTTTTCAGAGGTAAACTCCATATATTCCACTTTTAAAGTTAAAATTGGTTTTACCCAGTACCAATTATTTTGCTTTCTGGGTGCCGGATCAAAGGGAGACTTATCCCAATTTAGACTAGGAAGAACCGATGACAGTTCTGCTAAATTACTTTGAGATAATCCGGAACCTGCTTTTCCTAAAAACTTAAGTTTTTTCTCCTGATAAGCCCCAATTAAAAGGGATTTTATTTTTCCGTTTTCTAAAATATATCCGCCTATCACACAATTCATATCTCTTCGAGGTTTAATCTTTTGCCAGTGGGAAGTTTTCCCCCCGATGATATAAGGGCTGGTACGTTCCTTTGCCACTATCCCTTCCAATTTCTGATTTAGCACTGCCTGATAAAAATTGATTCCCTGACCGGGAATACTTTCTGTGATTTGGATAGATTCTGAAGGTCGTAAAATTTTTTTAAGCTGTTCATCTCTTTCTTCCCAGGGAAGGGATGTTAAGTTCTTACCGTTTAAATAAAGAAGATCAAAAACCATGTAGATAACGGGAATCTGCATGACTTTATTCTCTATTCCCGTTGAAATTAAATCCCGCTGCAGGATACGGGAAAAACTGGGTTTACCGTTTTTTAAGGCGATCATTTCCCCGTCCAGGATGGCATCATGACAGGAAACCTGTCGTGATAAAGATTGCATCTCGGGGTATTGATCTGTTCTTTTTCGGAATTTGCGGTTTTCCAGACGCACCCGGTCTTTTTCCACAAAGGATAGAATGCGCACCCCATCCCATTTGACCTGAAAGATATGATGGTCACTGTTAAAAGGTTGTGGTGTAGTTATTGGTTCCATTGGTTTAATCGCTGAGTAAAACATATTTACCTCTATTTATTAGGCCATCTTCTTTTTGGCCCGGGATTTCTTTTTAGGGGTTTTTTCTTCTTCCGTGGCTTTGAGGCTGGCTTTTAATGCTTCCATCAGATCAACCACATTCCCTTGATTCTGAGCGGGAGGAATTTCAATCTGTTCTCCTGCTACCTTTGCCTCAATTAATTTCATTAAGGATTCCCGATAATCGCTCTTATATTTTTTGGGATCAAAGGTACTGGATAAATTATTAATTAACTGGTTGGCCATTTTGATTTCATTTTCATGGAGCTGAACTTCTGTATTTAGCTCAGGAAGATTTTGCGTAGAACGAATTTCATCGGGAAAATACATGGTTTCCATCATCACAGTATTTTCATATACTCTGAGGCATACCAAGTTTTCCGTGCTTCTGATGGTTACTTTGGCCACGGCTATTTTTCCTGTTTGTTTCATAGCCTCCCTAAGCAGATGATAGGCCTTTAGACCACCCTCAGAAGGGGCCAAATAATATGGTTTGGAGAAGTAAATGGGGTCAATTTCCGCTAGATCCACAAAATCAAGAATATCTACGGTCTTAGTAGTTTGGGAAGGCAGGCTGTCCAAATCTTCTTCGTTTAAAATTACAAACCGGCCTTTTTCATATTCAAAACCCCGGACAATTTCGTCCTGAGACACTTCTCGATTGCATGCAGGGCATATTTTTTTATAATTAATGGGGGAATTGCATTCTTTATGGATATAGTTAAATTTAACTGATCTGTTTTCTGTAGCTGGGAATAGTTTTACCGGAATATTAACTAACCCGAAGCTAATGGCACCTTTCCAAATGGTTCGCATTTTTATCACCCCTATTATGATATCTTTCCTCAGCAGCGGGAAAAAATGCATTTGACAAAATATATGGCTGTACTTTCTTGCTGTTTAAAAAATAAATGTGTTACAATACGGTAGAGGTGGTTAGGTTGTCGATTTATCAAGGATTGGCTTTAATTTATGATAAGTTAATGGAAAACATTGATTATCAAGAATGGGCCCAATATATCAAAACATTATCAGAGAAATATAATAAAGAGATGGGTAGTGCTCTGGATCTTGCCTGTGGCACGGGCAATACCAGTATCCCTTTGGCCGAATTAGGCTGGCGGGTCACCGGGATTGACCTTTCTTTGCCTATGCTGCAGCAAGCTAGAAAGAAAGCAGCTGAAGCTAAGCTTGATATTATTTTTCTTCAGCAGGATTTGCGGGAGTTGGAATTGGCCAGGGAGTTTGATCTGGTTACATGTTTTCAAGATGGCTTAAATTATCTGTTAACAAAAGAAGAGCTCGCCCGTACCTTTCAAAATATCAATAAAATTATGAGTAAGGACGGATTATTTATTTTTGACCTGAATCTGCTGGAAAAGTATTCCGTATTATCCCATGGGGAAATAAGTTTTATTGATACGGATGATTTTTCCTTGATCTACCAGACTTCATATTTGGCCGATCGGAGTATATGGCAGATTAATGTTACCGGGTTTGTGAGAGAGGATCAGCAGTATATCAAGTTTCATGAGGTGCACCAAGAAAAGCACCATCATTTGGAAGATGTAATCGAATCTCTTCATGAGGCTGGATTTAAAGTACTAGATGTTTTTCAGGCTTTTTCTTTTGCTCCTCCTGCCGTGGATAGTAAAAGATTATTTGTGATAGCAGAAAAGACGGAAGGAAGGGAATAAAGTGCATATTGTATTGGTGGAGCCGGAAATACCGGCTAATACGGGGAATATTTCCCGTACCTGCGCCGTTACGGGAAGTTCTCTTCATCTCATCAGACCCCTTGGTTTTTCCGTGGATGATAAGCATTTAAAAAGAGCGGGACTAGATTATTGGGACTACTTGGATGTTCATTATTACGACAGTTTCCAGGAGCTGAGAAATAAATACCCGGACAATCGGTTCTTTTTTGCTACGACCAAAGCTGAAAAAACTTATACGGATTTTTCATTTGAGATGTCGGACTTTTTGGTTTTTGGCAAGGAAACGGCCGGATTGCCCATAGATCTGTTAAAAGCAAATTGGGAAAATTGCATGCGCATTCCCATGGGGAGGCACCTAAGGTCTTTGAATCTATCTAATTCTGTGGCGGTTATTCTATATGAAGCATTACGGCAGCAGGGGTTTCCGGACTTAAAATAGTTTTTTAATGTTTTTCATAAGCATTTTTAAGTTGACAAGCCAGGTTCCCTGAGTTACAATTGAATATGTTTCGAGCCGAAGTTTTTAAAAATGTCGGGGTGTGGCTCAGTTTGGTAGAGCGCTTGGTTCGGGACCAAGAGGACGGAGGTTCAAATCCTCTCACTCCGACCAATATGTTTACAAAACCCTCTATATTAGAGGGTTTTTCTATATCTGCTTATTTTCTTCGATTTCGATCTCAATATATACGGTTTCACTTAAAACCATAGTCTTTACAAATACCTTAAATTGTCTTTGTTCAACTTTCATAATCCGGCCGTTAACGATTCCGGGTAAAAGGGTTGGTTCCAGGGATTTAAGGGAGGTGCCGATTAAATCCTGATAGTGTCTTACTATTTCTTTGCTTAGAACCAGTTTTATTTTATCCGCTTCTTGAGTGGTATACTTACTTTCATCCAGTATAATTTCCGGAGAAATTTTTGTGATGACAACTCCTTTTGATTTAGATAATGTAGATTTAACTTCTTCCAATTCCTTTGAAACACTTTCCAGCTGTAATTCCAGTTCTCTGTTTTCATAGTAAAGGGTATCTACGTTATTACCTATAGAAACAACGGATAATGCTGCTCCCAGCAGTAGACCAAGTATAAAGCAAGAAACACATGCGGCCTTGTTAATTATGATGGCAATCATGAGCTTTTACCTGCCAGATGGATGATTAATAAATATCCGATATGGGCACCGGCAAAGGCACTGATGATATAGAATAATTGCTTGGCAAGAACACGAAATTCTCCTTCGAAAATTCCTAATTGAAGGATCTCTATAGTTGAAAAGGTACCTCCAATGGCAGCTACAATGGCCCAGATTTTGATTTCCCGGGCGATTTTTACTAAAATTTCTATGGGAGGGTACCCAACTAAAACAGCTGAAATGGATCCAATGAGGGATGCACCAAGCAATACCCCTAAGGAAGTAAAAAAAATAAGTAATAGTTTTTGATAAAAAAGGTTCATTAATGTTCACCTTTTATTTGTTTTCTAATATTTTTATTGACCTTTATGGTTTTATATGTTATCAATCGGTTAATTCATCTAAGTTTTGGCTGTTGTAAACTTCAAAATAAGGTTAAGGAAGATAAAATGGATAAATTTTTAACTATCAGCAAAATTGGTACCTCTATTATTGTGGAAAAGAAATCAACTTTTTTAGGGCATGCCGCACCGGTTCAAGATGAAAAGGAGGCACTGGAATTTATTAATAAGATTAAAATGAAATTGGCTGATGCCAACCATCATACCTATGCCTATCAAATCGGTGAAAACAATGAAATCCAACGAGCAAATGACGGGGGAGAACCGTCAGGCACGGCAGGTCGGCCTATTTTGGAAATCATTAAGCAAGAAAACTTAAAGGATATTGTGGTAGTGGTTTCCCGATACTTTGGGGGAATTTTATTAGGAACCGGCGGTTTGGTGCGAGCTTATGGGAAAACAGCCCATGAGGCCATCATCGATGGGAGTATTATTGAAAAGATTTATGGTCAAAACGTTTTTATCACTATAGATTATCATCTTTGGGGTAAGGTGCAAAATTATCTTAACACCCAAGATATTTATATTGAGAAGGTATCATATACCGAGAAGGTAAAGGTCTCCTGTCTGGTGGCATTTGAAAAGGTAAACCTACTCACGAAAGAGGTACAAGATCTTTGTCACGGAGCCGTTGGGGTAACTTTAGGGGAGGTTGGGTATTTTTCCGGAATCTAAGCATGAAATTAGGCATATAGGGCAAAATATCAGGGGAGGTGTTTGTGTGGACGAAAAAATAAAACCGTCTAAGAAAAGCAGAGTAAAGAAAACCCCTGAACATGTGGAAAAAATGAAGCTGGAGATTGCCGAGGAACTTGGGCTGTTGGAAAAGGTAAGGAAATCCGGCTGGGCCGGGTTGAGTGCTTCGGAATCCGGCAAAATCGGTGGACTCTTAACTAAAAAAATAAAAGGGCAAAAATAGGCCGTCAAAATATTTGTCCGATAGTTAACAGTTCTAAGAACTCTGTTAATTTTAGGCAGAAGAAGGTGTACTCAATCTGGGGTGCATCTTTTTCTATTAAAGGAGATTTATACTTATTGTAGAATTACTTCATATCCTAATTGGGGGAGTGGACGCAAAAGTGGGAAGGTTTGTACATCTTCATTGTCATACAGAATATAGTCTTTTGGACGGGGCGAGCAGAATAAAAAGCCTGGTAAAAAGGGCTAAAGAATTAAACATGCCGGCAGTGGCTATTACGGATCATGGGGTGATGTATGGAGCCATTGATTTTTATAAAGAAGCAAAAAGAGAGGGCATTAAACCCATAATCGGCTGTGAAGTATATGTGGCGCAACGTACTCGCTTTGATAAAGAGCCAAAAAAGGATGACTCTCCCTATCATTTGGTATTGTTGGCGGAAAATCAGGAAGGTTATCGAAATCTCTCGAAAATTGTTTCCCTGGGGTTTCTGGAAGGGTTTTATTATAAACCCAGGGTTGATCGGGAAATCCTGAGAAAATATCATAAAGGACTGATTGCTTTAAGTGCTTGTTTAGCCGGAGAGATTCCTCAATATTTAATTGAGGATCGGTATGAACAAGCCAAATCAACGGCCATAGAATACCAGGAGATTTTTGGCCGAGATAATTTCTATTTAGAAATCCAGCAACATGGCATAGAAGAACAAACCAAGGTTAATCTTGGCTTGGTTCAGCTAGCCCAAGAATTGAATCTGCCTTTAATTGCCACAAATGATATTCATTATGTAAATAGAAAAGATGCTTCTGCTCAGGACGTGCTCCTTTGTATTCAAACAGGTAAGATCAGGGAAGAAGAAAATCGGATGCGTTTCCCTACGGACGAGTTTTACTTAAAATCCTATGAGGAAATGGAACTACTTTTTGCGGAATATCCCGAGGCATTATCCAATTCTCTTAAAATTGCCGAGCGGTGTCAGGTGGATTTTGAATTTGATCATTTGTATTTACCTGACTACAAAGTACCGGAAGGTTTTACCTTAAACAGTTACTTAAAAAGTTTATGTATGGAAGGGGCTAAGAAAAAATACCCGGTTTTTTCTGAAGAAATTGAAAAACGCTTGCTTTATGAATTAGAAGTTATTGAGGAGATGAACTATCCAGGTTATTTTTTGATCGTCTGGGATTTGGTGAATTATGCCCGGAGAAATAAAATTATGGTGGGGCCGGGACGTGGTTCTGCAGCAGGTAGTATGGTAGCTTATACTTTAGGGATTACTAATATTGATCCCATGAAATACGGGCTACTATTTGAAAGGTTCCTGAATCCGGAACGGGTAAGTATGCCTGATATTGATATAGATTTCTGCTTTGAACGGCGGGGAGAAATCATTGATTATCTGGTACAAAAATATGGCACAGATCGAGTGGCACAAATCATTACCTTTGGTACCATGGCCGCAAAAGCTGCTGTGCGTGATGTAGGGCGGGTTTTGAATATTTCTTATGGTGTGGTGGATCGGGTAGCAAAGTTAATTCCCAATGATTTGGGTATGACTATAGATAAGGCTTTAGAAGTGAGCCCTGAACTTAAGACTTATTATGAAGAAGATTCCCAGATAAAGGAAATGATTGATTTAGCCCGTCAGTTGGAGGGGATCCCCAGACATGCTTCTACTCATGCCGCCGGGGTGGTAATTTCCAGAAACAAACTGATGGAGCATTTACCGATTCAAAAAACAACAGATGGCGGCGTGACCACCCAGTTTGCCAAGGAAACAGTAGAAGAAATTGGCCTTTTAAAGATGGATATTTTAGGTTTAAGGACTTTGACGGTTATCCGGGATGCCTTGGAAAATATTAAGTTAAATCAAAATATTGAGTTAAACCTTAATACTATTTCCTTAGAGGATAGCCAAACCTTTGAAATGCTGTCTCAGGGAGACAGTACCGGTGTTTTTCAATTGGAAAGCTCCGGGATGAAGAATATCTTAAAAAACCTAAAACCGGAAAGATTTGAGGATATTATCGCTTTGGTGGCTTTATACCGTCCCGGGCCTTTAGGGAGCGGCATGGTGGAAGATTTTATTGATCGAAAGCATGGCAAGAAAAAAACTGATTATCTCCATGAGGATTTAAAACCCATACTTGAGGAAACCTATGGCGTTATTTTATATCAGGAGCAGGTTATGAAAATCGCAAGTAGCCTGGCGGGCTTTTCCTTGGGACAGGCTGATATGCTCCGGCGCGCCATGGGAAAGAAAAAACCTGAGGTAATTGCCGGCCAAAGAAAAAACTTTTTGGATGGAGCCCTGAAAAATGGGGTAAAAAGTGAGGTCGCCAGTCAAATATTTGACCTAATGGAGTATTTTGCCGGTTATGGTTTTAATAAAAGCCATTCCGCAGCCTATGCTTTGGTTGCTTATCAAACGGCATATCTCAAGGCGCATTTTCCTGTGGAGTTTATGGCCGCTCTTCTCACCAGCATCATGGATAATATGGATCGGGTTCCTGTTTATATTGAAGAATGCCGGCGCATGGGAATTAAAATTTTGCCTCCTGATATAAATGAAAGTTTAATTGACTTTACCGTGGTAAATAATAAAATTCGCTTCGGACTGGCTGCAGTAAAAAACGTAGGTCGTTCCGCTATTGAAAGTATTATTAGCGCCCGGATGGAAGGAGGCAGGTTTCTCTCTCTGGAAGACTTTTGTGAACGGGTCGTAATCAATAGGCGAGTCTTAGAGAGCTTAATCCGCTGCGGAGCTTTTGACTCAATGGGATTAAAAAGATCTCAGCTTCTAGCGGGCATGGAAATGTGCTTAGAATTCGGGCATAAGCGGATGCAGGAAAGAGCCTCGGGTCAGCTTTCCCTATTTGATTTTGGCGTTACTGAGCATCAGGGAACGATGGGGATAGAATTTCCCGATTTACCGGAATATCCGCCCCGGGAACTATTAGCAATGGAAAAAGAAATGATTGGCTTTTATGTTAGCGGCCATCCTTTAGATGCTTATGATAAGTTTTTAAGTAGGGAGTCTATAAACTCCATAGATTCTTTATCTCAGGCAAAAGATGGGGAGCCGGTAAAAGTAGGTGGTATAATAAATTCTGTCAGACAAATGGTGACAAGAAAAGGAGAATTGATGGCCCAGTTCATTTTGGAGGATTTTACCGGTTCTATCAGCTGTATTGCCTTTCCTCGCACTTTTGAAAGCTTTGGTGATCTAATTCAGATAGACCAGGTTGTGGTAATAGAAGGCAGAATTAATTGCCAGGATGAAGAAAAGAAGGTTTTTTGCCAAGTACTGAGACATCCGGGAGAGAATAAGACTAAGGCCAAACTTTTTATTAGGATAAAAAATGGTGATGAGGAAACCAGGCTGGGGCAAATCCAAAAGATACTTATGGATTACCCCGGTGATATTCCAGTCTATTTATATAACGCAAAGACGAGGAAATCTTTATTAGTACAAAATAAATACTGGGTTTCTCCGACGGAAGATATGATATTTCATTTAAAGGACTTATTTGGCGCGGAAAATGTAGTTTTAAAAGATAGCTAATTTTAATTTTTCCTGCAGGAAATTGTTTTTTCACATGGAATAGAAATTAGATTAATAAATTAGCTAGTTAAAAAGAATTCCTGGTTAAAGGGAATCTATTAGGAGAGTGAAAACAGTGCGGGTAGCGATTTACCCAGGTACCTTTGATCCGGTCACTAATGGGCACTTGGATATTATTGAAAGAGCGGTGCTTTTATTTGACAAGGTTGTCATTGCTATAGCAGAAGTAAATTACAAAAATACTCTTTTCGATTTAGAAGAAAGGATGAATCTAATGCATGCCGTAACAAAGGGCATGGATCATGTTTTGATAGATTCATTTGAAGGCCTGACAGTAGATTATTGCAAGAAAAAAGGTGCTACGGCAATTATCAGAGGGCTCCGAGCAGTTTCGGATTTTGATTATGAATTTCAAATGGCGTTGATGAATAGAAAGTTAGATCAAAATATAGATACCGTATTCTTAATGACGGATCAGAAGTATTCTTACATTAGCTCCAGTATTATTAAACAGATAGCCGAGTTAGGCGGATGTATCAAAGGTTTGGTGCCTGATGAGGTTCTTCAGGCCTTGTCAAAAAAGTTTGAAAGGCTATAAATGTTTATTAGATTTTTATTAGAAAGGAATGGAATAAATGGAATACGATAATATACCGGTAAGTGATTATGTGGTAGTTAAGGCTAAGGAAAACGGAGTTACCCTAATCGGGTTGACCCGGGGCAAAGATACCAGATTTCATCATACAGAAAAGTTGGACAAAGGGGAGGTTGTGATTGCTCAATTTACCGAGCATACCTCCGCCATCAAAATCAGAGGAAAAGCGACAATATTGACTAAACATGGCGCAATTGAGTCAGGAGAATAAAGGGAGGCGATAGGAAATGTGGACTGTAGTCTATATTGCTCCTAATCGAGCAACTGCTGAAATGCTTAAGAATTATCTTGAAGAAGAAGGATTATTGGTAATGCTTAGGTCAGTAGGTGTTCCGCATTTAGGTGATTCCGGCTCTGTAGAAATCTTAGTTCCTGAATCGGAAGTGGAAGAAGCCCATGAAGTATTAAGCACTGCTATTGGCAGCTGAATTGAAAAGTTTCATAGTTGTTTTATTTAGTGGTTAAACTACCGCTAAGGGGGTCAGGACAATGAAAAAAATTGCAGTTTTAACCAGCGGTGGGGATGCCCCAGGGATGAATGCGGCCATAAGAGCTGTAGTGCGAACGGCAATTTATCATGGGATTGAAGTCATCGGGGTGAAACGAGGCTATTGTGGTCTTATTAAAAATGATTTTGTGGATTTGCAAATTGGGTCGGTGGCAGATATTATTCAACGTGGCGGCACTATCTTACGCACAGCCAGATGTGACGAATTTTTTACCCATGAAGGCAGAAAATTAGCTGTAGAAAATTTAAAATCAATAGGTATAGAGGGTGTTGTTGCCATTGGTGGTGACGGCACTTTCCGGGGTGCGATAGAATTAGATAAATTGGGAATACGGGTAGTAGGCATTCCTGGCACCATTGATAATGACATTCCTTGCACAGAGTGGACGATTGGTTTTGACACCGCGGTAAATACGGTGGTGGATGCCATAAATAAAATCAGAGATACAGCAACATCCCACGAAAGGGTTTTTGTAATTGAAGTTATGGGCCGGAAGGCCGGCAATATTGCCTTGGCTGCAGGATTAGCCGGAGGAGCCGAATCCATTGCCATACCTGAAAAGCAATTTGAGATTAATGAAATTGTCGCTAAAATTTTACGAGGGCAGAACAGGGGTAAACTCCATAGTATCATTTTAGTGGCAGAAGGTGTTTCTAGTGCTTTGGAGATTAGTAACAAGATCCATGAAATTTCCGGACTGGATACCCGGGTAACAATTCTTGGCCACTTACAAAGAGGGGGTGCTCCTACCGCCTGGGATCGGATTATTGCCAGTAAAATGGGAGCGGAAGCGGTTCATCTCCTACTCCAGGGCGAAACAAAAAAAATGGTAGGTATCCAAGGATATAAGATAGAAAACTATGATATTGAATGGGCGTTAAAACAGCCTCATGAGATAAATATGGATGATTATATCCTATCCGGTATATTAGCAATTTAACCTCAAGAAGGAAATGGAGTTGAATTGTTTGATACATACAAAAATAGTTTGTACCATCGGACCGGCCAGCGATTCCATTGAAATGTTGGAGAAAATAATTCAGGCGGGCATGAATGTTGCTCGGCTGAATTTTTCTCATGGTAGTCATGAGGAACACGGCAGAAGGGTTACTAACATCAGAAAAGCTGCTGAAAATTTAGGAACAACTATAGCAATTTTACTTGATACCAAGGGTCCGGAGATCAGGCTGGGGAGTTTAACGGAAAGTAAGGTTTCTGTGGTTGAGGGACAGGAAGTTGTTTTAACTACCCAAGAGGTTAAAGGTCAAGGTAATGTTTTTCCCGTAACTTACAAAGGAATGACGAACGATGTGGTTCCGGGCAATATGGTTTTAATCGATGACGGCTTAATCGGCTTAGAAGTAAAAGAAGTCACTTCCAATGAAATTATCTGCGTAGTAAAAAACGGAGGGGATATTCTTCCTAATAAAGGGATTAATCTGCCTGGGGTGGATGTAAATCTTCCCGGGCTTACCGAAAAAGATGTGTCAGATATTATTTTTGCTATTGAACAGGGATTTGATTTTATTGCTGCTTCTTTTGTCCGAAAGCCGGCGGATGTTTTGGAAATCAGACGGATTTTAGAGGAACATGGAGCTGATATTGACATAATCGCTAAAATTGAAAACCGGGCCGGAGTAAAAAACCTGGACGAAATTTTAAAAGTTTCTGATGGAATTATGGTCGCCCGGGGAGATTTAGGGGTGGAGATACCGGCTGAAGAAGTCCCCATTGTGCAAAAGATGATCATTGATAAATGCAACAAGGCTGGTAAACCGGTAATCACAGCAACCCAGATGCTTGATTCCATGGTGAGAAATCCCCGTCCTACCAGGGCGGAGGCCAGTGATGTGGCCAATGCCATATTTGATGGCACGGATGCGGTCATGCTCTCAGGAGAAACGGCTTCCGGGAAGTATCCGGTGCAAGCGGTGGAGACCATGGCACGCATTGCTTCCAAGGCAGAGACTGCAGTGAAGTATAACGTTAAAGCCAAGGGGGTCTTAACCCTACCCACTATTACCGATGCCATCAGCCATGCTTCTTTCAATATTGCCCATGATTTAAAAGCCGGAGCAATTATTACACCTACTACTTCCGGATATACCGCGAAAATGGTATCAAAATATCGCCCTAAGGCCCCAATTATTGCAGCAACTCCTTCGCCAAAGGTGAGGAGAAAACTTTGCCTGGTTTGGGGAGTGCATAGTGTTTTGATTCCGAAAACAACAGGCACCGACGAAATGGTCGGAAAGGCTGTTTCGGCTGCTTTAAAGGAGCATTTGATTAAATGCGGCGATTTAGTGGTAGTGACAGCGGGAGTACCCGCCGGTAATCCAGGCATGACTAATCTGATCAAAGTACATGTTGTGGGTAAGGTAGTGGCAAGCGGTACCGGAATTGGCCAGATGGTAGCAACGGGCATTGCCCGGGTGGTAAAAGACGGGGAAGAGGCCACGACCAAAGTGAAAGAGGGTGAAATTTTAATCACCCAAAGTACGGATGCTGATTACATCACTGCCCTGGAAAAGGCGGCGGCGGTAATTACCGAAGAAGGTGGGCTTACCTCCCATGCGGCCATTGTGGCAATTAGTTTGGGCATACCTGCCGTCGTAGGAGTAGAAGGTGCCAGGACACATATTCCCGATGGTGCGGTCGTCACGGTGGATGCTATCCGTGGCCAGATTTATTTAGGTGTGACCAGAGTTCTATAAGGGGGTTTGTTGTAGGGGCTGCATAATATGCAGCCCTTTTGTAGGCAGGGGGATGACACTAAGTGACAGGGGAGTGCCTCATGTATTTTGTATACTGATTGTTTTCCCATTGACTTTTGAAAATATGTGGTATAATACATCATAATATATAAATAATTTAATATTTGTATATATTTGGAGGTTTTGTTTTGAAGAAAGAGGTCACACCAATTAAGATTACTGATACCACTTTTCGTGACGCGCATCAGTCGCTGCTGGCAACGCGCATGAAATTGGAGGATATGCTGCCTATTGCTGAAAAGATAGATACTATTGGTTTTTATTCCATGGAGGTATGGGGAGGAGCCACCTTTGATACCTGTATGCGTTTTCTTAATGAAGACCCTTGGGAAAGGCTCAGAATTTTACGTAAACATATAAAAAAGACTAAACTCCAAATGCTCCTAAGAGGTCAAAATTTGGTGGGATACCGCCATTATGCCGATGATGTAGTGGAGGCATTTATTAAAAAGGCCATTTTTAACGGAATCGATATTATTAGAATGTTTGATGCCTTGAATGATGTGAGAAATATGGAAAAAGCCATAAATGTGACCAAGAAAGAGGGAGGACACGTTCAGGGTACCATTTCATATACCATCAGCCCTTTTCATAATTTAGAGTATTATTTAAACCTGGCTCAAACCCTGAAAGACATGGGGGCGGATTCCCTTTGCATTAAGGATATGGCGGGGATCATCACCCCGCAAATGTCCTTTAATTTAGTTCGTGCATTGAAGGAACGCATTAATCTTCCGGTGCAGCTTCATTGTCATTATACCAGCGGCATGGCATCAATGGCTTACTATCAGGCAGTGGAGGCAGGAGTTGATGTATTGGATTGTGCTTTTTCCCCCTTAGCTCTTGCTACGTCTCAGCCTGCAGTAGAAACTATGGTGGCCAGTCTAAAGGATACCCCTTATGATACCGGGTTAGATTTAGATAAAATGTCGGAAATCGCGGATTATTTCAAAAAAGTAAGGGGTAAATACAAAAAATTTGATATCGCAAACAGCACGGTAGATGCCAATGTCCTTAGGTACCAAATACCGGGAGGGATGATCTCAAATTTTATTTCCCAGCTACAGCAGCAAAACGCCCTGGATAAGTTACCTTTAGTATTGGAGGAAGTGCCCAGGGTGCGGGCAGATTTTGGCTATCCCCCTTTGGTGACTCCGTCCAGCCAGATAGTAGGTTCCCAAGCGGTACTGAATGTTTTAGTGGGAGAAAGATACAAGATGGTCTCTAATGAGACTAAGAGTTATATGAAAGGGCTTTACGGAAAACCACCTGCTCCTGTGAATGAAGAAGTTCGAAAAAAAGTTATTGGAGAAGAGGTGCAGGTAACTGTGCGACCGGCGGACTTACTGGAACCACAAATGGAGGATGCCAGGAAAGAAATCCAATTCTATGCGGAAACGGAAGAAGATGTGATCTCATATGTGCTTTTCCCTCAAGTTGCCAAGAAATTTTTAGAAGAACGTTTGGCTGGAAAAGCTCAGGTGGATTTTAATTTGGTTGGGAATGAAAAGAATATTAACCACTATCCGGTTTAATTAGCAAAACCTCAGGTTTAAAAACCTGGGGTTTTTTTAGTGGGAACTTTTTTGTGTTTAATTCGTCAAATAATAGGCAAAGAAATACGGAAAATTTATTGCTTTAGACTTTGGCAGGAATGGAGTAGGTAATTAGCGAATAATTTACTAATATTTAGATATAAATTTTGTATTTATTATATGTATATATGATTAATATATATGGCAATATGTAGCTTTCTAAGTGACTGCTGGAAAGGAGAAAGCCTTGAAAAAAATCTTATCTTTCATTTTATTTCTTGGATTAGCAGTACTTTCTTTTGGAGGAAGTGCTTTGGCTGCAGAACAAAACACATATGAAAAGTCTGATCCCTGGGTATATACCATTACCAGAAAAACAGTTATCACTAACCCCGGGAAAAATGATATTAGAAATGTCAGAGTGACCACACCTTTGATGGACACGTCTCAACCGGTTTATCAGGATCTTTTGGGCGAAGAATTAAGTCCTTGGCCCACGAAAATCGTGGAGAGTTCAACGGGTACCCGGCAGGCCATTTTTGAAATTCCCGTAATCAAACCAGGTGGGAAAATAATTATTACCCAACGATATGGCATCCGCAATTATGCAGTAAATTTTAATATTGAATCTTGGCAGGTTTCATCGGACTATAGTGATGAAAAGATTGATATAAAATATTTACAGCCTGAAACAAAAATTGAATCTGATCACCCACTAATAGTTAATTATGCTCGGGATTTAGTAAAGAACGAAACCAACCCTTACCTAAAGGCACAAAAACTATTTGCCGATATTAATTTATTTATGACATATAAAGATGGGCCAAATGCCAATAAAGGGGCATTAAATGCGATTCGCACCGGAGAGGGTAATTGTGAAGACTATACCAACCTTTTTATAGCCGCCGCTCGGGCTGTCGGAATACCTGCCCGGTGGAAAACAGGATATTTATATCTTCCTAAAGAATATAATGCTCCTCCGTATATCAAAGAAGATGGAAGTTTGGATATCACCTTAATGCGTCATACCTGGCCGGAAATTTATCTCCCCAATGTAGGTTGGATGGTTCTGGATCCTACTTTCACCTATACCATTAAATCCGGCAAAAGGCAGGAAAAAGCCATTGATTGGAGTAAATTTGGGAGAATTACCTCTTCATCTCGGCATATCTTCTTTAGTTATGGCAGTCATGATGACGGTTATATTGAATTAAATTACAGTGGGCCGAAACCTAAGGTGGAATTTTCCGAAAGCCTGGTTTTTGGAAACAATGTATTTCCTTTCCGAGATGCTACAAATCATTGGGCTAAGGATAGCATCATGTTTCTCACAGAATTTACTCCCAAGATTATTGGTGGTTATGGAAATGGTCTTTTTGGGCCGGATGACCGGGTTACCAGGGCACAACTGGCTGCGATGTTGAACCGGGTATTATCATTAGATTATCATGTGGGAAAACCGCAGTTCTCGGATGTTTCACCGGGCTATTGGGGCTATGCAGATATTGCTGCGGCCAAGGGAGCAGGCATTGTTGCCGGTTTCCCCGACGGCACCTTCCGGCCGGAAAAGCAAGTGACTAGGGCGGAATTGGCTGTTATTTTTGACCGGGCCTTTGATTTGCCTTATCCGGCAGCCGGGATATCTTTCCTTGATTTAGGAAAACCCGGCTTTGCCTGGGCGGATGCCAGCATAATCCGTTTAGCGGGAAATGGGATAGCCGCGGGTTACCCCGGGGGGTTGTTTTTGCCGGAGAAATCCGTAACCAGGGCGGAAGTAGCTGTATTCTTATCCCGGATATTAGACAGCATGTTTAGATTAAAAGTGAAATAAGGAATATAAAAACAAGTTTTGTTTTAAAATGAAACCATCGATACCAAATATCGGTGGTTTTTTGTATAAATATTACAAAATTCACTTTATTTAACCTATTAATGTATAATATGGAAAGTAATTGAGTATAATCTATTAATGATTTAGATTGTTCCAAAGAAAGGAGGGCTGTAAATGAGTATTAACAAAAAAGTAGAAAAGGAGTTTTTTACTTTAAAGGAAGTGGCGGAGGCAATTGGTGCCAGTTATGGAACTGTAAAAAGGGATATTGATCATGGGGTACTTCCTGCATATAGGATTGGCCGTAAATATTTTGTCGGTAAAGAAGATGTGATGAACTATCGTATGGATATGCATCAGCGCCGAAACGTAAATGGTTATACTATCCAGGAATTGATGGAAAAAATCCCATTAAGCTATGCTTTTATTGTTGAATTAATCAAATCCAAAAAACTTGAAGCTGTAAAAGTTGGCAGGCAATATGTTATTCCTTACGAAACTTTTGAAAACTTTATGAAAAAGAAGAAATTAGAAGGTTAACTCTCTAAAGGTCCTCCCGTGAAAAGGAGGGCTTTTTTAGTGAAGATATTGGAATTAATACCTAATTACTGGTATAATAATTTTGGTTACCTATAAAGGAAAAATTTAGTTATAGGGAGGTATCTTTAATGTCTTTAGTGGACAAAAGCTGTCGGGAGTTTGTTGAGGCTTTATCAGCAAAAGTACCGGTTCCTGGGGGCGGAGGAGCTGCTGCCTTAGGAGGAGCTATTGGGATGGCCCTTTCTACGATGGTAGGGAATTTTACAGTAGGTAAAAAGAAATATGCTGATGTGGAAGATGAAGTTAAAGAATTAATGGAAAAAGGACTTAAAGTACAGTCTGATCTACTGGATTTAATTGCGAAGGATGCGGAAGCTTTTGAACCGCTTTCTAAAGCTTATGGATTACCCAATCAAACAGATGAAGAAAAAAAATATAAAGCGGAAATCTTAGAAAAAGAATCAAAAAATGCTTGTGCTGTTCCAATGGAGATTATGAGGAAGGCATATGAAGGTATAAAAATACATCAGCGCATGGGACAAATCGGGAGTAAACTGCTAATTTCTGATGTAGGCTGTGGTGTAGTTTTTCTAAGGGGGGCATTAATTGCCGCAAAATTAAATGTCGTAATAAATTTAAACACCATTAAAGACCAAGAGTTTATCAAGGAAACTAAAAAAGAAATGGATTATTTGGTGGAAGACGGCATTAAGGTGGCAGATGAGGTTTATCAGTCAGTACTTAGTAAAATATCCTAAAGGAAATAGGGAGGAGTAAGATGGCGGAAATATTAAAAGGTAAAGATGTGGCGGCTGCGATTAAAGAAACTTTAGCAGCCCAAATTGCAGAGATTAAGGAAAAGGGTATTATACCTAAATTGGGTATTGTCAGAGTGGGAGCCCGTCCCGATGATTTGTTTTATGAGGGCGGGGCCAAAAAGACCTGCGCCTCAATTGGCATGGACACCGAAGTGTTTGAATATCCTGAGGATATTGACCAGGAGTCTTTTGAAAAAGCAGTCCAGGAAGTCAACGCCCGAAAGGACGTAAATGGGATCTTAATGTTTAGCCCTTTGCCAAAACATTTAAATGAAAGTAAGATCAGAGAATTGATTTCTCCGGACAAAGATGTAGACAGCCTTACATTAGGGAGTGCCGCAAAAGTTTTTGTGGGAGACAAAACCGGATTTGCTCCCTGTACCCCTCAAGCAGTGATGGAAATTTTGCATCATTATAAAATCCCTCTTGAAGGACGCAAAGTAGCTGTGTTGGGCCGTTCCTTAGTGGTGGGGAAACCATTGGCCATGCTTTTGTTAGGGAAAGATGCCAATGCTACGGTAACAGTATGTCATTCAAAAACAAAGGATTTGCCTGCTGTATGTCGGGATGCGGACATTTTAGTTGCGGCTGTGGGGCGAGCTAAAATGGTAAAAGCGAATTTTGTTAAACCCGGTCAAGTAGTTATTGATGTGGGTATTAATGAGGATCCTGATAACCCCGGAAAATACTGCGGTGATGTGGATTACGCGGAAGTTGAGCCCATCGTGGAAAAAATCACTCCGGTACCGGGTGGGGTAGGTTCTGTAACCACGGCAGTTTTATGCAAACATACTTTAATAGCCTGCAAAATGCAAAACCAGCTTTAAAACTTATTAATAAATTAGAAAAAGTTAGAAAAAGTTGACCCTTTCGGGTCAAGCTTTTTCTTCCTGGGAGATGGTTAAAAAAACGGGAACCTTTTAACAACCGGAAACGTCTATCAGGTAGAAAGGAGGGGAGCATGGATGAATTGCAAAAAAGTACAAGACTTATTATCCCCTTACCTGGATCAGGTGCTGAGCGAGGAAGAAAATAATCTCATAGAGAAACACCTGGAAAAGTGCTCGTCTTGTCAACAGGAATTAACGAATCTGAAAAATGCATTGAGTATGATTCAGACTCTTCCTGAACTGCCTTTACCGGAAAACTTTCAGGTTGATTTGCGTCGTAAGCTGGCAGCAGTAAAGCACGGAGATGAAGAAGTCAAGAAAAAAGGATGGCTGATTATTTTTCCTTATAGATGGGCATCTCTCTCTATGGCTGCTGTATTGTTGTTGGTATTGTATTCTTTTATGTCTCCTTTATTACCGAAACTTGAGAAACAATCGGATATCTCTGCACCCAACGATGTTTTAAATACGAAAATAGCGCGATTTGCCGCTGAAGACAGTTTAGCCAAGGAAAAGTCCCCCATACCGGATATGGCAGGAGAAGCGGATATTAATAGTGCTGATAAAGATACTGCCGCAGGAGAAATAGTTGTGTATCATCGGCAGGAAACATCTATTCAAAAAGAATTAGTGCAGGATAAAGGTAATCCAGCTGGCGAGGCAGAAAAAGCTCCGGAAAATGCTCCCAAGATCGGTATACAAAGTATGGAAGATAGCCCAGAAAATAATAACGAAATTATTAATAATGAAAATAATGATCCAGTTGAGGTTCAAAGAAAAGGCGAGGCTAACCGCAGTAAAATGTACATCGCCGGGATAAACCCTGTAGGTACGGAACAAAACTGGGATGGTGGAGAAGAAAACACCATAACTGAACCTAGTGTTATGGAATTTAAAATTAATACCAATAATTTTGAAGAGCTTTTAAAGCGCATTGGCGATTATTCTGGGGAAATTTCTCAGGAAAAGGACACCTATATTGTTACTGTTACCCAAGATAAACTGCCTCAGGTTTTGTCAGAGATAAAAGCTGCAGAGTCAGTAAATGCTGAAGTTTATGGATATACCTTGCTTAAGATAATCATAAAGGAATAGGACGCTCCCTCTAAATGGCGGCGTTTTATCTATCGGTATGCGTGGGAAAAGCTTTCCCCCATACCGTTTATTTTATCTCATTAAGCTCTTGAACCCTTGTTAAATAATGCTAAAATAAAAGAGGGAAAATATTTGTAGGCTGGAAAAGATATGATTGTTTTCCTGAATAGATAAATAAGGGGATTCAAATGACCCCTAAAATTAATAAATTTAAACTCAATTTAATAATTTTGGGAGGGATTAATATGGATGATGAGAGATTTTATAAGGAAGAAGTAGAAAAGAGTACTCCGAAATATGGAAAAAGGACAATTGCCTTGGTTTTGGTAATAGGTTTAATTCTCGGAGTTTATATTGGCTTAAATGTGGAAAAGTATTCGGAAAACTATGGTATCGGCTCGGAAGTTGTTTATGCTACCGAAAATGAACAGGAAAATAAAAATAACATCATCACTAACCAGCTTTCGCCGGTTGTTCCTATTGCAAAAAAAGTTTCGCCTTCTATTGTGGCCATCGAAATTAAATCCGCAGGCAGGGACTTTTTCGGACAGCGTTTTGAAAGTAAAGGAACAGGCTCCGGAATTATTATTGATAATCAGGGGCACATTGTGACCAATAACCATGTAGTGGAAGGAGCTCATAATCTAACTGTTATCTTAAAAGACGGTACAAAATTGGATGCTGTATTGGTAGGACGGGATGCCACATCGGATTTAGCGGTAATTAAAGTGGAAAAAGACGGCTTGCCGGTGGCGGAACTAGGTGACTCTTCAAAAATTGAGGTAGGTGAGCTGGCTGTGGCCATCGGTAGTCCTATGAGCACGGAGTTTGCCGGGTCGGTAACAGCGGGAATTATCAGTGGTATTGATCGGCAGGTTGCTTTAGGAGATAAAACTTTGACCTTAATTCAAACGGATGCTGCCATTAACCCGGGAAACAGCGGGGGAGCTTTAGTGAATGGAGAAGGAAAGGTTATTGGGATCAATACGGTGAAGTTTGCTCAGTCGGCGGTGGAAGGGATGGGATTTGCCATACCCATTAATGAAGCCAAACCGATCATAGAAGAATTAATTAAAAACAAAAAAATAGTTCGACCATATTTAGGTATACAGGGGATAACCGTTACCAAAGAAGATGCCGAAATCTACGACTTGCCCCAGGGAATTTATGTAGGTGAAGTGGTACCTTTTAGCGGTGCGGAACAAGCAGGAATCAAAAAAGGAGAAGTTATTACGAAAGTTAACGGGAAAAGAGTTTATAAAATTGAAGAATTGGTAGATATCATATCCAAGTCAAAGGTAGGAGATATTCTGCAGCTGGAAGTTTATGATCAGTATAATAAAGCCAGGACGGTATCTGTTAAATTAAAAGGTAATATATCTGATAGATAAGAGGGGAGTCCCTTGTCTGCCAAATAGAAAATCCGCGTAAGCGGATTTTCTTTTGGCTGAATTTTTACGGCAGATCTAAGAAAATTTTTTGCAACCGAAAAATTTTTACTGTTTAGTTATCACGGACAAATTGAATCGCTAATATTAAAAACTGGTTTTTTCCAAATCGGTAGATTGCACTTCGTGTTGGGATTGGTCTAGGCTTAAAGGAGCTTCATTACTGGTTTTACCCAAATATTTTGCTTCTTTTTTGTTATTTTTTTTAGTCATTTTGAGCATAATATCACCTCAAAAAATAGGTTAACCTTTTTTGGGGGATTAATGTTAGGGAATTTATGGCATGATATGGCCTAGATTATAAATTAACTGTGTTTAACATTTTGTCAACTTTTCTACCAATATTTAGTAAGATTTTAAATTAAAAAAAATAATTAGCTTCCCTATTTCGACATAGTTTTCTTATTCTAAGTGTTATTATTTTATTGTCAAAATATCAGAAAGGGATGTAGATATATGTCAGCGTGTGTAGAGAAAATATACGCTAATATCCTAGATAGTGAGCGAAACAAATTTTATCTTGTAGTGGAAACTTATAAAGGAGAGCTGCAGCATAAAAGTGTTTTGCTAGCCAGCCAGAGAATGGATATTATCATTTTAGATTGGTACCGGCGTCGAAAATTAAAATCTCAGTAATCTAAAGTGTCATTATGATAGTTAAACCTCCCTTAAATTTAGGAGGTTTTTTTAATTCTCTGCGCGGTTGGGATTAATCATTATCTCCCTTTGACTTAGGAACATTAGTAGGATAATCTAAAATAAAATTATTAATATAGTGTTACTAAGGAGTATAGAATGGTTTATTTAAGTCTTTTCACTTTCCCAAATGAGGATATGGAATTCAACTTTTTCATGGGCATTAAAAGAACGTGCTATGACTCATATTACCCATTTAAGATATTATCAAGACAGGGTCTTGAAAAGATTGTTTTTGCTCCAATTACCATTTTATATGGCGGAAATGGTTCGGGAAAATCTACGGCATTAAATGTAATAGCAGAAAAAACAGGAATTAGCCGTGATTCTATCTTCAATAAATCCAATTTTTTTACTGACTATGTCGATATGTGTAAGATGGATCTTAAAGTGGACATCCCTGAGAATAGCAGGATTATAACCAGTGACGATGTATTTGACTATATGTTGAATATCCGTAATTTAAATGAAGGAATTGACCAAAAACGGGAAAAACTTTTTGAAGAATATTTAGATGCTAAATATTCTAATTTTCAAATGAAATCTATAGCAGACTATGAGCAACTAAAAAAAGTAAATATTGCTAGATCTACAACGCAGTCCCGTTTTGTAAGAAATAAATTGATTAGTAATGTACGGGAATATTCCAATGGGGAAAGTGCATTTTTATATTTTACCGAAAAGATAGGTGAAAACGGACTTTATTTATTGGATGAGCCTGAAAACAGTCTTTCTCCAGAACGTCAATTGGAATTAACAAGGTTTATCGAGGATTCTGCACGATTTTTTGGATGTCAATTTGTTATATCAACACATTCGCCGTTTTTACTTGCCATGAGAGGAGCAAAAATATATAACCTTGACGAAAAACCTGCGAACACAAAACGATGGACGGAATTGAAAAGCGTACGGGTATATTATGACTTTTTCAAAAGGCATGAAAACGATTTTTTGAAAAGAGGATGAAAAAATATTGCCAAAATAACGACGGGATTTGAATCAAGAATCAAGAATAAAGAAAAGAAAAGTAGCAGGGAAAATCCCTGCTATTATAAATTGGTGCCGAAGGCCGGGGTCGAACCGGCACGGTATCGCTACCACTGGATTTTGAGTCCCTCAACTTCACCGGAAGCATCGGGAATGCAACGTACTCTACCGGAATCCTCAGACCCCAGGAAACCTTGTATAATGCGGGTTTGCGGCACTTAAAACCCGAAAACCCACGTCACTCCAAGGCTCTCTCAAAAGAGCGGTTTTGACATAAATTTTGGACGTTGGAGGGATATTGGAGGGATGTGCAGGAGGGATATCCGGACCATCTGCCGTCGGAACGTCGAACGTGTATTAATTAAAAACCAATATTGTAACAGTCATCCTACCATTGACAAATCTTTTCAGGAGCTGATGACTGAGAAAAATCAAGAATATTACGAGCAGCTTTTTGAGGCATACCCTGATGTCGTTACGCTGGATGAATTCAGAGCCATGTTGGGCGGCATCGATGAAAAAACGGCACGAAAGATTTTGCATGGGAAACATATAAAATACTTTTTCATCCGCAGTGCCTATAGGATACCTAAAGTATGGGTTATCGAGTATGTGTTAAGCGACCATTATGCCCAATACCGCCAAGAGCTAAAAGTACAGTGTTAATGCTACCGCATAATGACCAACCACAGCTGGTGTAAGTTGTCCATATTTTGACGGATATATTGACCAGAAATGAGAGAGTCCGTTGGTCAGTCAGTCCGTCAATTTTGGAGGATAAAGATTGAGGGGAGCCGGCCACCATTTAGGAAACCGGCTTTGTATCAACAAATTACATTTGTGATCTAAGACTAAGAAGATCACCCCTAGCTTCGCAGAGCTTCTCCTTGAAAACTAAAGTGAACCAGGCCGTTCTGTTTCTGGTTGGCGGATACCGGCAGAATTTATCATAGACTTTACAAACGGCTTCGATCATCTCTTCCTGGACGAAGCCATGAGTTTCAGCTATTTCAATTGCCAGTGGCAGTAAATCGTAAAAGCCCGTGCGAATAAAATAATCCTCTAGGCTTAGATTTCTTGGATTCATGAGAGTTCCCCCTCAATGACCCGTTTCACCATCCGGTCATCAATGATCCGATGACCATTCTGTGCACCATACATCAGCGCATGGGTACATACTTTATTGATCAGTCTGGCTGTTCCGCTGGAAAAACGGTAGATGTCATCAATGGCCTGATCGGAAAAGATATCCTGAGTGGCTCCGGCATAAGCCAAATGCTTATTGATATAGGCTCCTACTTCAGAGCGATCATAATAGTTCAGTTTGCATTGCAGATCAATTCGCTGCCTTATGGCAGCATAAGATTGAAGCTGCAAACGATCCCAGAGTTCTGTTTGTCCGACTAAGATGAGGGCCATCGGGCTTTGAGCGTCCATATTCATGTTTAAGAGAAAGCGGACTTCCTCCAGCATCTCTTTGTCCAGCAGATGGGCTTCATCCACGACCACTACCGGTTGTTGATGATGAACCACCTGCATGAGTTCTACTTCCCGGTGCAGCTGCCGTTTGGCATCACCCCGATAGAACTTAGCTTCATGCCCAAGCTGTTCTAAGAGCCCTTTGTAAAAATGGCGTGGGGTTAACTTCGAATCGGAGATATACAGTACTTTAAATTTAGCAGGGTTTAGGATTTCAGCATAACAACGGATGGTGGTTGTCTTTCCGGTACCGCAGTCCCCAGTAATGACAGCAAACCATCTGCGCTCAGCTGCATACTGAAGTCGGCCCAAAGTCTCTTCGAGTACTGCGGATTTATACAATTCCTCAGTCGGAATATCTCGAGAAAAGGGTACCCGATTTAAGTTGTAAAAGGATTCAAACACGACTGCCATCCTCCTTTCCTAAACCACGAAAGGATAGGGCGGGATTTTGGCGGCACTGTCTTTCTTTATTCTTAAGTGCGGCTGCACTGAGGAGTCTGGAGGAATCTGCGCTTTTCACTTCCAAGTGCTCGGGCATTTCCGAACGTTTGCCCACACGTGTACCAATGAGCATTTCTTTAGCTTGCCAGGGAGCATAACCCTCATATTCGATGGTGAGTTCTGTAATATCCGCCGGATCATAGACAACGCTGACGGTGCAGCCGATGAAATTTAAGCCCACTTCATATTTTTTACTCATGAAGTTAATACAACCGGACTTATCCACTTTTCGGGACTCACAATGCAAGAAGGCACTGGTGAGTATCTCCGGTTCAATAAAGCGTAAAGGATGGCTGTCACTCTGAAAGGCTGCCCTAGGACTTACGTTATCTTTTAGAGCAGTATGGGGTTTGTTCTGGTAGCACTCTGAAAGCCAGATTTGGAATAATTCATTCAGTCGATCCAAGGTTTTCGGCTTTTCTAACGCAGCTTCTCGTAAGAAAGAATCGACCGTTTGGTTGAATTTTTCAACTTTGCCGGTAGCCTCTGGAGAGTAGGGCCTCGCATATAGCAGCCGTATTCCCAGCTTGGAACAGGTACGGGCCATCCATTTGGTCCTATACTGCTTGCCGTTGTCAAAGTAAACAGCCTCAGGTGCCCCCCATTTTTGGATGGCATTACGGAAACAGTCTTCCACGATTGCTTGGTCTAAAGTTGGATAAAAGGAGCCATGTAGAACAAACCGGGTCGCGTCATCCAGAAATGTGACCAGAAAGACTTGTTTCTTCGTGCCACCTGGGCCAATTGGCAGATAAGGACCGTATTTTATGTCCGAATGGATCAGTTGGTTACGGTAACGTTTTTGGAATCGCCTGGATGCTACGCCACTATCGGTATACATCCGCATTTGTCGGCTGCTGTAACCACATTTAAGTAATTTTTCTTGCAGCGTAGCGCGTTTAATCTCTCCCGGGTTGGCCTTGCCTTCCCATTCTAAGATCTGTATGATCTGAGAAACACTACGGCTTGGAACCTCACGCCGAAGGAGGATTGCCTGGTCAAGCAGGTCACAAGCTATTGCTGTAGACTCTTTTCTGCCTTTACCCTTCGGCCTTAATCCGGGAAATCCGTCTTTGCGATACTCCGTCAAATACCGGCGGATTGTTCTGTCTGAAACACCGTTTTCTTCGCAGATACGTTTTCGTATTTCCCGCTCTTTGGCTGGGTCCAGCCCGTCTGCTAAAAGCGGCAACAAAAGCTGTACCCTTAATGTGGCGA
Source organism: Bacillota bacterium (assembly GCA_050952465.1). GTDB lineage: Bacteria > Bacillota > Dehalobacteriia > Dehalobacteriales > Dehalobacteriaceae > DUPU01. Next base: position 238,591 of record JBMNKZ010000005.1, read on the forward strand.
TCTCTTCCGCTTTCTTTTGATCATCCATCTCAAAACACCTTCCTTAAGACTTTTCTTCAAGTCTATCTCAGGTGTTTGCGGACAAGAAGGCAGAACGGGTATGTACCCATAAATTTGCGTTGACAATGGGACGGACAATTCTGGCCAGCCAACCCGGATCATTTCCAACATAATGTCCTATTCTTTGGTGTACAGACTGTGACAGGACGGACGGATCTTTCACTTCTTTGTGTCCTAAACGGATCTCGATGGATCTTAAGCCACCCATGAGATAAGGCAGTAGACCATGAAACCATTTTCTCAAGCGATACAACGTGACTTCATCTGCAGCTAAATCTGGTCTCACTTGAGTTTCTGAGAGAACTTGCTCAATACTTAAGGATGCATAGCGTTTGTAAGGAACCAAACAGTCCAGCAGTTCATGGTGAATTTTACTGCACTCTTTACAACGGAGCCGCCGAATAATTATGATTCTCGTCTCTTCCCCAGTTGTCTTTGACTTCCGTTTACGGCTTCCAATGACGCTGAGATCGCTACCACAACAAGGACAAGGAATTAATTCTGTACACCGAACATAAAAAAACCTGTTTGGGGATTTTCAATTAAATCGTAATTTGCTACAATGACCATACAATGACCAAGGGATGTCTTTGGTGGTCTGCGGCTAACAGATCACATTGAGCAGAGACATCCTTTTTCCTTTTCTGTGATAGGGTCATTATATCCAGCAACTCTTGGACAGGCAATACCGTCAGCTTTCGGTCGTTTTAGGCTAGCGAAAACAGTACAGGTTTAGCAGTAATTAAAATGAATGCACAAGGAGGACATAGGTTTTTGGCTTATGTTCTCTTTTCATATATACCAAAGTAAAAAAGCTGCTGCATATTGCCCTGATAAATTATATAGATATTTCCACTATTTTCTACTCCAAGCGAGTTCTATGTATTACGAAAGTCAGCGCATTAACGATTTTCTCGACCTCATCAATTGTATTATATTTGCCAAATGAAATCCGTATAGTGCCTATGGCATTCGCCTCAGAGGTTCCTGTTGCTAAAAGAACATGTGACAAACTTTTTGTGCCAGAATTACATGCAGAACCATTTGAAACGCAAATCCCTTTTATATCGAGAATGTTCATAATGGATTCACTATCATAACCAGTAAACGATATGCTTACAATTCCAGGTAATCTTTGAGTGGGATGCCCATTAGTTATTACTTTTGGAATTTTAGATTTAATTTCTTTTATAAGCATATTAGAAAGAGTGGTAGTCTGTAAAATTGATTCCTTTAACGTAGTAATACTCATTTCAATAGCTGCACCAGCACCGACAATTCCCGCAACATTTTCAGTACCAGCACGTTGATCAAACTCTTGGTGACCACCATAAATTAACGGCAATAGAGGTGTACCCGTTTTTTTATAAAGGATCCCAATACCTTTTGGCCCGTTGAATTTATGAGCTGATGCTGAAAGTAAATTGACATCCAAAGCGTTAACATCCACAGGAATATGCCCTATAGCCTGTACTGCATCCGTATGCAATATGATACCATGAAATTTTGCTATTTCCGATATTTCATTAATCGGCTGTATCGTTCCAATTTCATTGTTAGCCAACATGATAGAAATAAGGGTGGTTTCTGGGCGGATAGCGGAATATACATCCTTTGGCGAAACGCGGCCATATTTATCTACAGGAATATAAGATATTTTAAATCCCTGCTTCTCCAAGGCGGCACACGCATTAAGAACAGCATGATGTTCGATTGTTGAAGTTATAATATGATTTCCTTTATCTTTTAGGGCGTAGGCCACTCCGCTTATTGCCCAATTGTCACTTTCAGATCCCCCGGAGGTAAAATATATTTCTGATGGTTGTGCATTTATAGCTATGGCAAACTGCTCTCGTGCTTTTGATACTGCTCGTCTTGCTGTAACCCCTAATGAATATTGAGTCGACGCATTCCCATATTGCTCCTTTAAAAAGGGGAGCATTTTATCAAGCACTTCATCTGCTAATTTTGTTGTAGCAGCATTATCTACATAAATCATACGGATTGTCCCTCTAAAATGTTATAGCGTTAATTTGTATTATATAAAAAAGTCTGAATACTTGCATCAATCCAATTATCAAGTTCCTTATAATGGCTAACTATATAGTTGTACCATGGCCGCCGAATATTTATCATCTTTTTATCAATTAAATAAATGGAATCCGAACTTTGCGATAACTCTTCTATCAACCTGTTTTTCTGTGTATCTGTTTTTCCTTCTAAATAGCTGTTCATATCATGTGAAAGCAATCTATAAGGAACATAATTAGTTAAGTTGATTATTTCCCGTCTTAGTTTATGGTCTTTCGTATTCATCAAATTGTCGATAATGCTTTGCGTTGAAGCGGTTTCAAGCAAATCTTCCGTTTCAATTGCCAATACTACTACATCATATAATTTATCAAATTGACGCAGACGACCATTTTTCTTTAAGACGTATGGCCAGCTATAGGCAACCATTCTACAACCGATTTCGTAAAAATCGGACTGCTGTCGCCTTTCATGGCAAAGCGCAAAAATCACTTTTACCATAAACAATTTATAACTGTTCATTAATTGCCTTGGAGCAACCATTTTATTAAGAACTTCACTGTAACTGTCCATTATCACGTATCCTTATGTCAGGCATAACATCATGATATTCCATATCCATTATTGATAATTGCTGGCGGATTATACGACGTTTCTCAAAAGCAGGGTCAAAACAATAAGTTTTAAACTCCTCCATAGTAATATCATCTTTTTTTGCGACATGCGGGAAAAGAAGCTTCATGTATGCAGAGGCCATACGAATGATGGCAGTTGTATCGCGTGTATCAGCGTTTCGAGGTATGCTCAACCATTCTGTCACGGTCATTGAATACTTGGATTCCGTTCTCAAATATGAGAGAAGTTCTGAAAAATACTCCACATTAAGAGTATAGCCGGATAGCTTCAAATCCTCTGTAATACGTGGTAAATACCACCCCTCAATAAAACCGTGGAAACGGTCAAGCAGGGCCGTATCATGAAAAACATCAGGGAGTTCGTCAAAGTACCTTTTATGAACAGGTTTTCTATTTTGATCAAGCTCAATATTACCGAGAAGAATCAAACCGGCAGATGAAGTTTGCTTTGATTTTCCAACGGTAAATGTTCCGGATTCCAAATAATTTTTAAGAGCCCCCTGCAATTCCTCTTTATTCTCAAAGAGTATAGTTTTCACCTCATCCATCGAAACGAATTCATATGAAGGGATAATGCCGGGGGTATTCGAACCCATGTCATAGAACAGCTTTGCACGTGTTATTTTACCGCCACTTATTTGCCATCCATATTTGCTAAGATTATTAAAAATATAAGATTTCCCGGTTCCTTTAGGCGCTAATTCAACCATATTAAGATTTGGTTCAACAAAAACCAGCAGACGGGTTATAAACAATAATTTCTGAGTATAGCTAACAAATTGCGTGGAATCAGGGTTATATTCCATACACTTTATAAGAAAATCGATCCATTCTTTTATGGTAAACTCTTTCCTTGCCTGGCAATAATACTCAAAATCTGGAGCGTAGGGCTTAAAAGGCTTAAAGTCTACCATTTCTGCATAGCCTTTTTCTTTACCCTCCGGTTGTACATAATCTAATGTAACGATACCCCAATTTTCACCTTCTTTAAGGCCAACTTTTGATTTGGCATTCATTAAATATGTCGAAACGCGTCCCTCACTTGCCTTTATACCGATGTCGGGTATTGCAAATTTGAAAAGACCGCTCTTCAAGTCACTCTCAAGTATAATCCGAGACAATATTTGTATGGTTTCACCTTGCAACAGACGACTTCTGATATAGCTGTCCTTACTAGGGATATGATTTGATAAAAATCTTAATAACCCTTGTTTATCAATATTATCTTCGTCATCTGAATATCGCTTGATCAGCCAGTCCTTTATAAATGAAGGAACCTTAACCCCGCTGAACATATTATAACGTTCGGGCGTTTTACAAATTGATTCATCGACAAAAATATCTTTTATTTTTCTGTCAAGCTCAGTCATTGAAACCATCTCCTTGATTGCTTATGGATTTCGTTCTTGCTTTAAAAGTAAACTTTTGATTGTCAACTTCCACTGTCAGAGTTTGAGTTTTACCTGTCGTTAATTTACCGCTCCATGTTGAGCCTGAACAACTGAGGATGCTACGTTTGTTAGAGCCATCAATCATTGTGGGTGGATTCTTTGGAGATGGCAATATCCTGAATAAAACCGTCTTATCAAGCCCTGAAATATCAAGCTTCAAGGCATCAACAGAATAATACGCGTTTTTACTATCCGCATTTCTTGACTCTATGACTATTACGGGAACACCTATTTCTTCAATAAGTGTTCCTCCGTGCACCTCATATTTTGATGTGTTGCCTAAAGATATTTCATTACAAGCAACTAGCCACCTATCTTTTGTTCCTACGGTAGCTTCACATATCATATAATCAGGACTATTAGCTATTTCCTCATTTCCAACCAATTTCATGCATCTTCCGCCATGCTCAGATGCTTCAAAATTATACTTTTTCTTTGTCTTTATCAATTTATGTGCAACTGTCGCTCCATGATCAGCGATTATTGCAAACGATTCATCACCAACTGAATCCAAAGTTGCTTGCACCAAATCTCCTATCATCATTAACGCTTTCTGAATATTACCTGTGCTATTATATAAATCGCCATGTATCACTTTTCGATCAAAATCATTAAGCCATATGTAATCATCAGACATATCAAGCTTGCTTATGTCAGTGATTGATGGCAGTCCACTTCGAGCAATTGTTGCTGCCGATAAATGTCTACATTTGGATTTTATGAGACAAATAATCAAATCTAAATATTCGCAGCCAACACCGTCCCATACGAACACTTTCCCTTTATGGCCTTTTTCCTTCAAAAATTCACGAGGGGTTTTCAAAGAATAATACCAACTATAGAAACTTTCTTCATTACTGTATATGTGATTTCTATGCTGTACTAATATATCGGCAGATACTATACCTAATTTACATTGCCTGTATGTATAAACATATTCGTATGTTGAGAAAAGTTTCGGATCAATAATTGTTTTTGCAGTAGTATCAAGATACCATGCAACATCTTCCCAAAATGCGGATATTTCCGAAAGCTCTATGATTTGGTTCTGAAACAAAGAAAGAAGTATTCTTTTTTCAACCCATGTATACGTTGTTAATATTTTTTTGTATATTTCATCATACTGCTTTTTTATTTCCTCGCGTATATAGCTTGAATCAGCATTAACAAGCGTTCCAATTGATTCAACTGAAAAGCTGCAGACATCAATATTCTCTATTAGACTTGGATTGACTCCGATTAATAAAATATTCTCGCGAAATAATTTATTATAATTTGCATGGAGATCGTTTTCCGGAAGTGAATTTGCCATAAATGGCAGCAGAATATCAATTAGCTCTTTGCGCTGGTTAGAAAAAGCGATTTCACTATTAAAAATATGCAGCCACGCCGTCTTTGTTAAACTATTCTTTTCGTTAATGTTTGCTTGTAATACCACCTGAGCGAAGTAATCATTTCTGTCTGTTGAAATTACATACAATTTAATAAGCCAGCGAGCAAATTTGTCATTCATATACCAGCATGAAGTTAAATTTTTAATAGATACGTCAGAGATTTGAAGTATGGAACATATAATTTTATCGATGCTGGTACCCAGCTGACATGACGACAAATAATTTACCAATCGCTTCCAATAACCCTCTTCGCTATTTATAAACTTTACAGGCGTCGAAAATCCAAATAGTTGTTTAGCACAAGCTGAATAATCAAAAACGTCTTTCGTCTCAAATACATTGTCCGGCTGTGCTTTGGAATATTCTCCGTACAGAGTTTGCGAATAACAGATTAAAGGCTTTTCCCAAATGATATCTGTGGTTCGCCAAAGATTGAGCCAACCGCTGGTATTCCGGATGATATTGGGAAGTCCGGTCAATTGTACTGATGGTGCCAAGAGGTAAACAGAAAGAGTGTCTACGATTGAGGAACTGCGGCAATCAATTAACGGGTTAAAATAGCGGCCCTTACTATATAATGAATTTATTACTTTTTGTAATTGTTCAATTAGTGCGAAACAAGCAAAATATATTCTGCGGTTTTTGGTTTCTTTTGAATTCTCAAAATCGGTTATTAATGATACAATAACAGATTCAAAATCAGGATATGAATAGAATTTTACAAGCTCTGACAGTCCAACAATTAGCAGGTTATCGTTGTCCGATGCCTCTGAAACTACATTTAGGATGCTTTCTTTTGTAAGCCATGCATCATCGTGATATAGTTGTTTTGATAATTCAATAATTGTACAGTTAAAGCGTTTTGCTATAAAGCTCAAATCGTTCGTAGTTGAAGGCCCGAGATTAAGCAAAACAAAACGCACAGGGAATCGACGATACGATTGCGATTTCCTCTGTAAATCCAATAACAACGCGTCCTCGATTATTTGCTTGTCCAAAGCCTTCACCTCTTATTTGCTCAATTATTCAGAAGGGATTCAACATCAGCGACGATATTCGGATACATATCGCACAAAATCAGCAATAATGCCTTCAAATCTTCTACGTTACCCGTATAATCATGAATGGTCTTTTTTACTTTCTCTTTCTCGACAGTTGTAGGTGTGGTTGAGCCATTACTCGGCGTTTTAGAAGGTCCGGACGTTCCGGTTTCACTGCCTGATTGAGTTCCCTTGTCAGGAGCAGGATTCTTTGGCTCAGGCATGCTTTTCTGCGCTTTCCATTTATATACGCTATTATGAACAGTGTCTTCTTCCCAAAGACACTTCTTTTCATTAAGTGTTTGATTTAAGAATTGGATTAAATCGTTCAATTCTTGTTTGCTGCTTCCTACCTCAGCAAGACATATGATTAAGAAACTCTCAATGCAATTCGAATTTTCAATTTTAATCAAAGCCTGTGACAACTCTATTTTAAGCTCTTTGAGTCTTGTAAGAATGTCATCAATATCTTTTTGCTGTATGTTTTCATCAGTTACCTTAACAAACCAGAACAGCCTATCAACGAGTGCATTAAAAGCATCGCCTTCATTTACAGCATACTTTAATGACCAAAGTGGCGATTGGTTCTTCATTTCAAAGGCAGTACGAATTGCCCATTTGACTTTAATAAGGCTATCTTCATTTGTCTCGAATAATTCATTCAGCATTAATACCAACTCGCGCTCCTCGGGCGTACTGAACCGTATGACATATTCGTCGGAGTCCTTTGAATTCTCCCACCTATCGAACATACATACGATTAAATCCCTTAGGGCAATCTCATCAATAAGATTCCCATTGCCAGAAGTAAACATCTTTTTACAATAAGGACGTAGTGCCAGTGCCAATGCCCCCATAGATACAGGATTGAAATAATAACCAAACGTACCACAACTCAAATAAGAAAGGCTACGACTTAAATCAATTACAGGTTCCGCTTGCACTGACGCAATTGTATTATTAACTTCTTGGCACAAATGGACGACTGGGTTTTGTGCATCAGAATTTGGGATCAATTCCAATGCATCATTAAATATGTAATTCCCCGAATTATCCAGTAGCAACGCTCTTAAATCCGGATAACCGCTCCATCCGCTTTCGAGAGCGGAACGATTTTTAGCAGCAATAACTATTTCTACAACTTTTTTTGCCTTTTTTGATGCCCAAATCGTATTAACATTTGCCGCCGTTATTTTTTCTAAGCCCCAAACAAAAATCTGAGGGAGGCAAGAGTCAGCTATTTTTTGGGAAAGAGCCATGAACGTAGATTCGGAACAATCTCCACGGAAAATTAGCTTGGCGCTGCCTTTTATAATATCATCGGTCACCCAAGGCTTTATCCATTTTTCCGCATCACGTTTATGATCTTCAGCCTCAGGCAACTTTAAAGAGTCAGCCACAGCGGAACGAGCCATATTTTCAACAAATTGACGAAGCTTTGTCTGCCCGAGTTCGGCGTTGGGCAAAATAAATATAATATCTTTGAATGTTTCTTCTTTCGACAGGGCAATAAGGTTATCAGTAGCTTGCTGCTTAGAGCATTCACTACGCCCAATAATATTATCAAGTTCAGGTGATGAGCCTCGCAGGAAAAAAACAGCAACATTAAGTGCATATCCAGCAGGAAAAGTATTGGTCAGCCTGTTCCGTAAAGTTGATTGTTTATCTCCAGCCCAAAAGCAACCAACTTTACATGAGCGATAGACATGAGAAGATAAGGTCTTATTTATTTGGTTTTTGCATGATACCGGATAAAACTCGATTATTTTGCTAACATCTTCGTACTGCGGGTATATTTTCTTTGTTTCATTTGAAACTTTCTGCGGTGGTAGAGTTGAAAAGGATATCTCAAACACATTATCTGGACTTCTAAAAACTATTTGTTGTTCATCAATATATTGCAAGCACTTTTGGACTTCGCTAGGATCATATATACCGCTGAAAGCAGCAACAATGTTTCCCTCTGTTGGTTTTATAAGCCTACTCTCATTATATTCTTCTTCGATTTCAATAACTTGGGAAAGAATATTAAGAAGAAGAATCACTTTGAATATTTCCGTCATCATGATGCTTTGCTGGGTGACGTTATCAATATGCATCTTGTATTTGCTTATTACAGGAGAGAACTTGCCTGTAGTGTCTTCTTCAAATATATTCTGGAAGAAATCCCAAACATACGTTGCTGTTAAAAATGGAAAATCTTCAATTTCATTTTGGATGAAATTCTTGAACCCTTTATTTGAATCGTGAAGAAATTCAAAAATACTTCTTTCCGCAGATCCCATTATGCGCGATACAAATGTCGAGAGATAGGCCGTATAGGGGTGAAATGGATACAAGCTTATAATACAGTCTTTCATTTCACTGGTATTGCCAGATGTGTTTTCTACTATATTATCCAACACGTTCATAACACTGGGTTTCCCTATATAATTATGCATGACAATGGAGTCTATTTCTGCCTTGTTTTTTCGCTGAATGGCCGCGGATAATATATGATATGTAGTATATGGCTGCATCTCATAATGCATTAATAGAAAGCGGTTTTTTGCCATGGTCTTTTCATTTTCTTTTAAATCCTTATAGGCTTCCGTCGCTTCCAAATTTTTGTGCGTAATTACATAAGTAAAGATGCCTGATGGCTTTCCAGTCTCCGGAAATTCAACTTTGCTAAGTTCAGCTATGTCTTGCAGCGTATTTAGGATGCTTCTTCTTTCTGTTTTATCAAGTAAAGCAGTAAACTCATCCCATAAAATAATCAAATAATCAGCTATATTTTGCTTATCCAATTCTGCTTTTACTTCAAGCAGCCACTGATCAATATTGCGAGAAAATGTGGATAACCCGGAAGCTTTAAATTCCTCAATTATTTGCCGTAAAAGAGAAACATCTGGGACAGTTTGTGTTAGTCTCTTAATAATTCCATCTTTTGAGGAAACATGCTTTTTAAGCGAACCGCTCAATATACTTTCCCAAAACGAATTTAATTTTGGGTCATTGACACGTTCGACCATAGTGGAAAAATCAGACTTAACAGCAATGTTAATTCCTTTTTCTTCAAGTGTACGCATAACATGATATTGAATGATATACATCATGTCAGCGGAGTCTGTGATAGCATAAACACCACGAAGAATGACGGGAAGAGCCCGCTTCTCCTTTCGAAAATTACGGATTTTCTCCCGAAGCTGGATGTTTTGAATTTTCGGCAAATAATCGTCTATAGAATCGCAATCGTCGCTCAGTAGATGCTTTATGACCGACAACGAATGGCTTTTTCCGGTACCATAGGTGCCCTGAATCCAAAACGATTTCCGCTCATTCTTTTCGGTCGCGGTTAAAGATGAAACAATTTGCGCCATATTGCTCTCAAACACTTTGTTTGAAATAAATGTTTTCCAGTTATCCCCGCGTTCAGCAATAACATTAAATGTTGAATCAAATTGTTCATCAACGCCGACTAATTCAGAATATTTCATGACCGCTCCTCCAATCAATTATAGAAAAAGCGTACAGCCTTCCTCTTTAAATTGCACAATTTTCTCTGCTAAGATCTCAACGTCAACATTTAAATATTCGGACAAGCATTGCAAACACATAAATTGCTTACAATTCTTATTAATTAGTTTTTTATTTAAGGAAATTTCATCCTTTGACAGATTACGGCCGCAAACGTCGCATCTTTTCATTACTTCATCCTTGAAAGTAAATCTCTCAGCACTTGATATGAAGAAAAGCCCCTATTTAAGTGAATATTATCAAGACCTCCGAGCAAATCGACCGTTAAGACTCCCATGTTCATTAAAGCACGAAGCGCACTAATGAATGCTTCTGCCGGTAAACCGAACACATTATAAACTCCATGCATATTCCTTTCATAGAAATCTGAGACAGTAACCTCATATGCGTCGTTTTCTTCGGCATTTTTATATAGCAAATACGCAATGGTAACTGCTGAAATTCGATTAGTTCCGACTTTTTGTATTGCCTTTATTGCGTTACCCGATTTTGTTAAAATGCCGATGCGAAGATTATCATCGCTTTCCGTAATATCAGTGGCGGTACCACCCAAGGGGGTACTCGCAAACGTATTTAAAAGAGCAGCTATCGGGTTGCCTAATGTAGTTTCGTTAAGGTGGGGGTATTCCTCTTTTAGATTTTCAAGCAATCCAGCACGATCGTAAATAATACCCACATGGATATTATTTGTATACCAATTGGCAATTGCGGAATTGAAGCTCAAATTTGTCCATATAATTTGCCACACAAGGGAAGGATGAGAGAAGAATTCCGGTTTAAGCAATATTGCTAAATCAGATACCTTTTTCTCTTTTTCCGTAACCAATTCAGCCTCACGCATCCATGCAAGCATAGCTGGTATTTGCTTGGGGCCTAATCCCGAATACCCCATAAACCAATTATCCATATTTGAAAAGAAATTTGTCATCCACGGGTTATCAAAAGTGTCGCGGATACCAAACGTTGAATATTTGTCGATGCCAGATGTTTTTACTGCAGTACCCCCCATAACTTTTCCTCCTTCATACATTTGACGCCGTGTGGCAATGATACATCCTTTAGTATTGATGTTGAAACAATTATGGCAATGCACACACATTGATTCATCAAGAGTGACTTTATTACGGACACGTAAAGCGCCTGTCGGACATTCAACTTCGCAAACACCACATTTTTCACAATACGCTGTTTTAGTAAATGTCTTAGAAAGATGGCTGATTAAAAGTATTTTATTTGTTGTTCTGAAGGCTCTAAAATGAATTGTCGAATTAAATTCCTCGACTTCAAACTTGACAATTTGATCATCGTACTTAAACTCACCGCTATATTTATTAACCCCTATAGGATAAAAGAGCGGGGCTTCACGCATAAGCGTTCGGAACCATGTTCTCCATTCTGTTTTGGGATTAAGGACAACACATTCAAAATTCGGTTCCCTTGAAATAATGTCAATCCTTGAACTATCGAATATCAAACCCTTTCCACCAGCATTTTTTTTCCAATTGCCACTTGAAATATAATGGTCAATTCTCTCCTGCGATTTAATACCAATATTCCTAGCCATATTTTCAATCACATCAGTGTATTGTTTAGCCAGCAAAGGATATTTTTTACGAATAACGAATTCAGACCAATCAGAAGCAAACGGGCATACACTGCATCCAGCCCTTGTCAGCCCCATTGAATATCCCGGATTGATGTGAATACCTCGAGAGAATAAATATAAGAATACTTCTGTTGTGTTCCATTTAAAAATAGGGCGACAATTGACAATATTAATATGTTTTACACCCTCACCGATTCTGTTATATGCTTCGCGCCGAGAACTTTCATCTGATCGTACGCCTTCAAATACAACAACTTTGGGCTGTTTAGTCGTAGACAGCAATTCTTTCATCTTGCGGCCAAATAATGCTGTTTTCAATACAGAACAGCACCAGCGATTAACCCTGCTCGGGGGGCCATAGCTGTTCCACATATCAATAACGTTTTTGTCACTTTTGGCGTGATGTAATATAAATTGCGGATATTTGTTTCTATAATACATTTCCGTTTCTTTAATTGTATTTTGCGTACAAGGTAATTCCATGCCTGTATCTGTAAAAACAGTCATGTATTCCTCAACTGGAATGACCCGGCTAACTAAATCCAAAATAACTTGTGAGTCCTTGCCACCGCTAAAAGCCACAACAAATGAGTTTACTTTTTTTGAATAAAGCTCAAAAGAGTTTTTAATAAAATCAATGGCTTCATTTTCCAAAGAAAAGATGGATTCAGCATTAGTTTTCAATAGCCGTTCAATATCAATGGGAACCATCTTAGCAGGAATATTGTTTTCTAAAAATTCTATATCAGGGTCAACATAGATATTGCCTCCTTTAGCAACAGCTATGTTTATGCCGTTATAGAAATATTTTTTGTCTATAGCCCAACAAACGGGTACATTACTTTTTGGTAATGATGTTACGGCATCAAAGCCGAACATCCGTAACTCATCAGTAAAAACTGGCCTCGGTGGAACGATTTCATTTTGATCATTAATATCAGTTCCGATACGGATTAAATTACCGCCTTCGGTCCATTGTACTTTATACATAAACACACCTTTCTATTGCGAACGGATAATATTTTGTGTTGACTTTTTCATCAATCAATTAAGACTATGCAGATTAGAATGCTATCACTAAGACGAATGGGTTTTTAATCAGTTTCCCATTCTACTTGTCTTTTCCATCCGTATGGACATTCTTATCAGAATTTATATAGGTATGGGTAGGTTTTTGCGCATCTTCTGGAATAATCCAAATACGGCTCATTCGAGCCACACCGGGGATACGGTTGCTTTTACAAAGTATCTGAACCTGTCTGGGAGTGATGCCCCATTTCTCAGCGGCTTCCTGAACTGTCATATACCCGTTCAAAATAGCACCTCCGATTATAAGGAAAATAATTCCCAAATATAACTATATATTCGTTTAAACGAAATGTCAACGCATTAAGTGAATATATTTTAGAAAAGCTACCTTATTCTCATCTGCTATCCGGATATCGGTGTCTGCATTCACGGAATGCCCCAAATATAATTAGTCGTTGCGTTTGGTGGGTTTGATATAGAAGAAGTATGAGAGCATTGATTCAAGTCAATGTTCTTTTTTCATATAATACCAAGTAAAAGAAGCCGTTTGCTTTATGAGCATATAAAGCAGGCGGCTTTTTTGCGTGAGAGGAGGAATTTCAAGTGTCAAAAGTAATCGCCCTTGCCAACCAGAAAGGCGGCACGGGCAAAACAACCACAACGGTCAACTTGGGTATCGGCCTTGCAATGCAGGGGAACAAGGTGCTTTTGGTGGATGCGGACGCGCAAGGAAACCTAACGGATTCGTTGGGCTTCCATGAGCCGGACAATCTGCCTGTTTCACTGGCGACCGTCTTAACTAAAAGCATGTTGGAGGAACCGTATGAACCTGACGAGGGTATCCTCCGCCATGCGGAAGGTGTTGACCTCATGCCGGGCAACATTGAGTTATCGGCCATAGAGGTCTCCCTCGTTAATACCATGAGCCGGGAAACGGTGCTGCGCAGCTACATCAACACAGTCAAAGACAGGTATGATTATGTGCTGATCGACTGTATGCCCTCCCTGGGCATGATGACCATCAACGCCCTTGCCGCCGCGGACAGCGTAATTATTCCGGTTCAGGCCCATTATCTGCCCGCCAAAGGAATGACGCAGCTTTTACAGACCATAGCCAGGGTAAGGCGGCAAATCAATCCGAAGCTGACCATTGACGGTGTTTTGGTGACAATGGTGGATAACCGCACCAACTTTGCCAGGGACATTTCCTTTATCTTGCGCCGCGACTATGGCGACAAGCTGCGCATTTTCCAAACGGAAATCCCCTTGTCTATCCGTGCGGCCGAAACGAGTGCACTGGGTAAAAGCATTTATACCCACGACCCCCACGGTTTGGCGGCGAAAGCCTATGAAGCCTTTACGAAGGAGGTGCGGGACATTGGCGAAAAGCAGCGCAAGAGACAGCATCAAGCTGGCCTCAGTAGATGACCTGTTCACCACCGAGGAAAGCCGCGCCGAGCAGCAGCGCGAAAAGGTGATGGATATTCCCATGTCGGAAATCAGCGATTTCCCCAACCACCCTTTTAAGGTGAAAGCGGATGAAGCCATGCTGGAAATGGCGGACAGCGTAAAGCAGTATGGCGTTTTAGTCCCCGGCCTTGTCCGGCCAAAAGCGGACGGCGGCTATGAAATGATTGCCGGACACCGGCGCAAAAAGGCAAGCGAGCTTGCGGGCAAGGAAACAATGCCCTGCATTGTCCGTGAGCTGGACGATGATGCCGCGACAATTATCATGGTTGACAGCAACCTGCAAAGGGAAAGCATCCTGCCGAGTGAAAAAGCCTTCGCATATAAAATGAAGCTAGAAGCCATGAACAGGCAGGGACAAAGAACAGATTTAACTTGTTCCCAACTTGGGAACAAGTTAGACGGTAAAAAATCAAGTGAAATTTTAGCAGAACAAATGGGCGAAAGTAAAAATCAAATTTTCCGCCATATCCGCCTTACCTCCTTGCTCCCCTCCATCCTTGAGATGGTAGACGAAAAGCAGATCGCCTTTAATCCTGCTGTGGAGCTTTCCTATTTGACCGAAAAGGAACAGCAAGAGCTTTATGAAACCATGCAATCGGAAGACTGCACCCCGTCTTTGGCCCAGGCGCAGCGGATGAAAAAGCTCAGTCAGGACGGCAGGCTGAACATGGATGTCATCTTCTCCATTCTCACTGAGGAAAAGCCCAATCAAAAGGAAAAATTCAACATCCGGCGGGAACGCATCGACCGCTTTTTTCCCAGCAACTTT
The DNA here is from genome assembly GCA_050952465.1 of Bacillota bacterium. Taxonomy (GTDB): domain Bacteria; phylum Bacillota; class Dehalobacteriia; order Dehalobacteriales; family Dehalobacteriaceae; genus DUPU01. Next base: position 253,595 of record JBMNKZ010000005.1, read on the forward strand.
ACGGAAAAGCAAAAAGAGGACTTGATCGTTCAACTTCTGGAAAGCTGGTACAAAAAGCGGCAGCGGGAACAGGAACGCTAAAACGTGGCAGCCTCGCTCTCAAAAAAAAGAGGGCTTTTTTGTGTCCGTTGGGGAAGGAGGTGTTTCAATGTACTTTACGGAGGGGCGGCTGCGGACCTATGAGCGCATGATGCAGGAGAAGCCGAAGCATGAACACGATCCCGCAAAAACTATGCCGGATCGGAATTGCAAGCATTGCCTTCATTACGATACGCAGCAAGAGAAATGCGGCAAAGAAAGATGTATTGTTTTTAGGGAATAAGATGCCATTTTATACTAAGGAGGTAGTCAGCCTGTTTATAAAACACGCAGACAGCGCCGCCTTCCTTCGCCCTTCTCCATGCATCGCTCCTTAAAAACTACCAGCCGAAAAAGAAAATATCCCTGTCTTTCGGCAGGTAATACACAAAATAGCTTTGCATGAAGCGTTAGAACGAACAGCCACAGGGTGTTCCAAACCCTGTTCCGGCGCATCCTCATGGACGATAAACTATCACTCGGCAGCAATGGACAGGCTGCCGGGAAAATGAAAAACAGATGGGCGTCCGCCTTCTTTTTCGGAAGGTAAAGCCGCCCTCCATCTAAAATTTCCGGAAGGAGGAAGCATACAATTTGCAACTACTCAAGAATCGGATATTTTTAAGCGCCCTTTGCCTAATCCTGGCGGCGGGCGTTTCGTTTTTTCTCCTGCCTCGTTTTTACGAAAGCAAAAACGCGACCGTGACAGTGTTGCGGGCGGCAGCGGACATTCCGGCAGGGACGGCAATCCAGGACAAACACCTTGTTTCAGTGGAAGTCGGAAGCTATGGCCTGCCGGAAAATGTCATGAATGACAAGTCCCTGATTATCGGAAAAATCGCGCAGACCGACATCGCAAAGGGGGATTTTTTGTTTCCGCGAAAACTCGGCGGAACGATTGCCAGCGAGCTGCTTGACCGCATTGCCGCAAACAATCAGCGTTTGGTTACTATAAGCGTCCCGAGCATCGCGGCGGGATTATCCTCACACCTGAGAAGCGGCGACATCGTGACGGTGGCCGTGTTTGCGGATAAATCACCCAACGGTCAAAGCGCCTCTCCGCAGGTGATCATTTATCCCGAATTAAAGGAACTGGAGGTTTACAGTGCGGAGAATGCCCGCGCCCAGGATGCCGCCCAGGTTCGGAAGCAGCAGGCCGAAAGCCAGTCCTCCACCGGGGACCCCATCGTGAAAGCCGTGACACTGATTGTCACCGAAGCGCAAGCGGAAAGGCTCATCCAGGCCGAATACACCGGCAAATTACATTTGATCTTTGAGAAACGGGGTGTGAGACGTGAGCAGTAAAATCATCACCGTCTGGGGCGGCAGCAACAGCGGAAAAAGCACCTTCGCCACCAACCTGGCCTGCGCCCTTTCCATCCGTGACCGTCTGGTGGGCCTCATTTCCGCCAATTTGGTCTTCGGAGAGCTGCAAATTTTCTTCGGCCAGAACGTTCCCCCGGAAAAGGGCCTGTTCCGGGCGCTAAGCGAAGACAACCCCAACATCGGGGAGAAATTCGTGGAGTCAGGGGAGAGCAAAAACCTGTTTTTCCTGTCCGCGCCCACCCGTTATTCTGGGCTTCTCTGTGATACCGTGACCCTTGCGCAGGTGGAGCAAATGATCAACGCCGCGTCCGTGGTGTTCGACATTCTGGTCATCGACGGGGCCGCGGAACTGACAAACCCGGTGTCGGGCGTGGGCTTGTGGCTGGCGGAGAAAATCTGCACCCTGCACCGGCCCTCCATTGCGGCGCGGATGTGGCATCAGGGCGTCTCCGATTTTGTGCGGGAGCTGCACATAGCGGAGAAGCAAATCCATATCCTGCAAGCTCCGGACGGCGATTTCGACGATCAGACCTACCGGGAGATGATCGGACTTCCCTTTGCCTTTGATCTGCCTCACGTTAAGCGAGCCAGCGAGCTGCAAAACGCCGGAACGCCCCTGTATTTCCACCACGACCGGGCCTGCCGGTATTACAGCAAGGTGCTGGAACAGATTGCTGACGGAATCTGCGGAGGTGGCAAGCCATGAACAACCGGTTTTCCATTCATGATCTGATCTACCGCGCCAACAAGCGGCGCTCCGCCACCGAGGAAAGCAGCCTGGAAGCGCGGGACTACGGCGAGATTTTGGACAGACTGCAACGGATCATCGCCCAAAACCATTCCACGGAGCTGGCCCAGGTCCTGTACTCCCAGGAGGCTGAAGCCAAGCTCAAAGACCTGATTATGCGCTACTTAAACAGTGAGCAGTTGGTGTCCAAAGACCTGCGGAACATTTCCGAGCTGGTGGACGCGGTGTATAACGACATGGCCTTTGTGGGGCTTTTATCCCCCTATTTGCAGGACGCCGATACGGAGGAGATTAACGTCAACGGCTATAGCGGCGTCTGGGTGCAATACAAGGACAAAAAGGTGCGCCTGCCGGAAACCTTCGGCAACCCGGAAACCTGCGCCAACATCGTTAGGAAAATGAGCAGGTTTGGCGGCGTGATCCTGGACGGCTCCAAGCCTGTCGGAGATAGCTATATTTCACGGGGCGTCAGAATGTCAGGCGCAATAGAGCCTTGCGTTGACGCGAACGCCGGGGGCATCGCCTCCATCCGCAAGCAAAAGCCCTTTTTCATTACCAGGCAGAACCTCATTCGCTGGGGAACGGCCACGGCGGAGGAATTGGACTTTTTGACCATCTGCGTCAACAATGGCGTTACCATAGCCATTGCTGGAGCCACCGGCAGCGGCAAAACGGCGGACATGGGCTATATCCTCAGCACCGTAGCTCCCGAAAAGCGCATCGTCACCATCGAGGACACGCGGGAATTATCCCTGGCAAAGTACGATGAAAACGGCGTCATGACCAATGACGTGATTCACCTTTTGACAAAAGAAGCGCCGAATCCCCTCACCATGCTGGACTTATTAAAGCTGTCGTTGCGGCTGCACCCGGAAATACTGGTCCCGGCGGAAATGCGCGGCGCGGAGGCCTTGACCGTGCAGGAGGCCGGGCGGACGGGGCACACCATTGTCAGCACCCTGCACGCCAACAGCGCCATATCCGCTTACGACCGCATCCTGACCATGTGCCTGGAAGCCGGGACCTCCCTGTCGGAGGAACGATTGCTGCGCAATATTGTCGAGGCGTTTCCCATCATGCTTTTCAAACGGCAGCTCCCGGATAAATCCCGCAAATACATGGAAGTCTTTGAAGCCACCGGCGTGCGGAACGGCGAAGTCACCGGCACCACCCTTTACCGCTATGCGGTTGACCACTATGAGCATGACAAATCCGGAAGAATTACCAAAGTGGTGGGAAGCCACCAGCGTTTGGGAAACATCTCCCCGGCGCTGGCCGAAAAGCTCTTGGTGGGCGGCGTCCCGCAAAAGGAAATCCGCCGCTTTGCGGAAGGTGTGGAAGGAGGCTCCCCATGAACTCCATTCATCTATCCCTTATGCTGGTGTTTTTTCTCGTAAGCCTGGCACTGTTCCTGTTGTTCAAGCTGAACCCTTTTGCGGTGGAGCAGAACCCGCTGAAAAAGCGCCGCCTCCATCTGGCAGGCGCCAAGCTGAAAACCGCCGAGCGGATCGCCATCCGCTTGCGAACCCTGTTCCGGCAGACCAGATGCACGCGAAAGAAATTTTTAATGATGATGCTGACAGCGGCGGCAGGCGGTTTTCTGGCCGGAATGATGCTGTTTAACAGCCCCGACCTGGCAGCGGTAACGGCGGCATGTCTGCTTCCCGCTCCCTACATCTATCTAACCATAAAAAGCGCGACGGTGGCGCGGGAGGAAATAGAGGGCTTGGAGAACACGACGTCCGTCATCACCAACGCCTACGCCTCCTGCGACGATATTGTCAAAGCAATCGAGCTGTACGTTGAAGAAAAAAACCGTTACCTTCCGCCCAATCTGAGAACCGTCACACCCTTTGACGAGTTTGTTTCGGAGATAAAATACATCAATCCCAACGTCGAACACGGGCTGTACCGTCTGGCGGCCAAAATACGCAACCGCTATTTTGCCGAGTGGACAAAAATGCTTATCCTTTGTCATCACGACCGGCGGTTGAAATTCGCTTTGTTTCCCATAGTGAAGGCCATGAACGACGCCAAGTCCATGCAGGTGGAGAGCGACGGCATGATGGTGCGCGTCTGGCGGGACTATTTGTTGACGGCGGGCCTGATGTTCAGCGTGATTCCCCTCATGCGCTTCTCCAACGCCGAGTGGTTTTCCATCCTGACCACCACCGCCGTCGGCAAGCTGCTGGTTCTTCTCATGCTGCTGACCGCCCTGGGTACGGCTTTTTACGTGCTGCGGGCGACGAAACCGGCCAACAGATAGCAAAGGAGGTTCACCGTGTTTTACCAAATTGTCGTTTTCATCCTGCTGCTGGCGGCAGGATTTTTCATGTGCCGGGAGCTTTGGAAAATCCCCAGGGCCAGCATGAAGAAAAACCTGAGAAATTTGCGGACTCAAAAAGAGAAACCCGGCAAACGGCTACTGAATCGCTTTGTCATGCCCCTGGTCAAGCCGGTCGCCCGGCTGATCCGGCTCGATCCCGTCCAGGAGGCAAGGGTGCTCTCCATGCTGCGGCGCGGGGGGCTGGCCCTCACGCCCCAGGAATACCAGGCCAGGGCGCTTATCTGCGCCGCCTTTACCCTGCTGCTCCTGATTCCGCTTTTGTTGATCGGTGCCACCAGCCTCACCCCGATCATTGTCATCTTCGCGGTGGTTGTCTATTTTCATTTCACGTCCGACCTGAAAGACCAACTGAAAGCGAAAAAGAAACGCATTGAAATGGAAATGCCAAGCTTTATCCGCTCCATCCTGTACAAGCTGGACGACATGCGGGGAGACAGCCAAAAAACCGTCGTCCAGGCGGACCTGGTGCAAATCTTTGAAGATTACCTGCGCGTGGCCAGCGATGTGTTCTATGACGACATCTCCATCCTGGTCCTGGAGATGAAGTCCATCAGCATCGAGGCCGCGCTGCGCAATTTCAACGCGCGCCTCGGCCTGGCCGATATTTCCTTTCTCGTCAACGCCCTCATCGGTCTGCACCGGGGCGAGCGCCAAGGGGACTCCCTGGCCTATCTTGCCCGGGACATGGACATCAAAGCCAGGGAAGCCCTGAAGACAAAACTGAATCTGCTGCCCCGCCGGGTCAAGATCGCGTCCATCCCCTTGGTGGCCGTGACCCTGGCCACCCTGCTCTACGTCATCGGCTCCCACATGACCAGATCAATGGGGAGCCTCTTTTAGTGTGCTGAAACGGGGAAGACCCTTTTCAAATAAGCCATTTTCAGGAGGTAGCAGCATGTAAAACAAAAACCCGCGGACCCATCATTACCGAAGAAAGGAGGAAAATCCATGAGAAAAAGGATGACAACCGCTCTGGTAAAAGCCGGAAACGTGCTGGCAAAGCGCGACGGCGACCAAATGACTGGCTGGCTGATTGTGGTGCTGGTTGTCGTGGTGGTAGGCGCAATCTTCATGACCCTGTATCAGGGTTCCATCACCGACATCTGGAACAGTATCGTCACCAAAATTACCGGCCTTTTGAACTAATTGCAGCCAAAAGTCGGCGGCGCAGGGGAGGCATCGCTTCCCCTTTCCAACCAAATCTAAAAAATGGAGGTATTTATCATGATGACTACTTTGAAAAACAAAATCAGAATGGCGGGCCTGAAAGCCCGGAACGTACTGGCAAACCCGTCCGGGGACCAAATGACCGGCTGGCTCATCGTGGTGCTCATTGTCGTGGTCGTGGGCGCGGTCTTTATGACGCTCTATCAAGGCTCTATCACGCAAATTTGGAACAGCATCGTCACCAAAATCACCAACCTATTGAACTGATGAAAGCCGCAAAAAGCATATCCGCGGACGCGGGAGGTGCAAAACCAATGAACAACCGGCACCGGGGCATGGGGGGGAGAGCTTCTCTCCCCCGGCCTTTTCCCAAGCTGCTTTTGAACCAAAAAGGCAGCAGTTATGTCGATCTGATCGTCAAAACGCTGGTGGTGATTACGCTCATGGCCACGGTAATCAGTTTTTTGGGCGTTTTCACGACCTATTTGAATTTGAATCACATGTGCCGTCGGGTTGTGCGTGTGGTTGAACTGGAGGGGCAAATAGCCGAACCTGTCTATGACGTGTTTAACCGGCTCAAGCAGCAAACCGGCCTGTCGCCGGAAATGACCATTGAGGACGTGGCGTATTGCGACGAGCAAAACCAAAAAATCCAGTTAAGGGACACTTTCACCGTCACCATGACCTACAGCCACGCCTTTACCCTTTTCAGGCCGTCCTTTATGGCCCCCGTTCAAATCCATATTCCCATGCGCGTAAGTATCACGGGCATGTCGGAAAAATACTGGAAGCTGCCCGAATAAGCGCGGAAAGGAGGAAAGCCGTGGGCCATTTCAACCGAATGATGAACAACCGCAAAGGCGACGTTTTTTTGTTTATCCTGATCCTCATCTTTTTCATTCTGACCCTTGCCGTGATACTAAGCGAATACTTCCGTATAGAAAGTCTCTACCAGCAAGCGGAGTATGTCATTCAACGGGGCATAAACAGCTCCGTGGAATACGCCATGCGGGACGATTACCGTCGGGACGGCTATTCCCGGATGGACAGCGCCCTGGCCGAAGAGACGCTGTACGCCTATTTCTACGAAAATATGGGGCTGGATTCCGAACTGAACAAGTACGCCGGGAATCAGTGGGTTTACCAGCTTGAAATTGAGCGCATCGACGCCACCGACAGCCCCCCCTGCCTGACGCTGACCGGGGCGCTGAAAACCCGCAGCGTTTTTAACTTTCTGAGCGGCACGATCCGGCTTCCCTTCACCATATCCAGCGTCAACATCCGCATTGAGGAAGGATGTTCCCATGATTAAAAAACTCATCCTTGCCATTCCGCTTGTTCTGGTCTGCTGCCTGTTGATGTCGGCACAGGCCTTCGCCCTGTCGGAGAGCGACATGGCCATCAATATCGCTTCCCCCATAGACAGCCTGGCCAGTGAAAGCGGAGTGATCGCCGTAGAACAATTCCCGGCCCGGATTTCTATAAATACCACGGCCAGAACCGGCAGCCTCACAGAGGTTCGGCTGGAGTACGGCGGCCAAAGCCAAGCAATAACCCCAAACTATACATTGACCATTGAAAACAAGGAGGCTTGCGGTCCCTATACCGTCACCGCAAAGACGGACGAAGGGGCCGTTCTTGTCGTTACGGCCAATGTGGTGTTCCAAGTCCCCGCCACATATGACACCCGCTACCGCACCATCGGCATGAACGTGAAAGAAATCTATGAGGGAGAAACGCTGCTGAAAGCCTTCCCGGAGCCGCAGCGCATTGATCTCGTCAGCGCCAACACCGTGGCCGACCATGAACAGGAGCGGATCGTCGCCTGGATCAACCGCTGTGACGGCGGGACCTACACCCTGAAAGGCAGCCTGGTGGTGGAAATCTACGGTCATGCTTCCGGCAGGCTCTACGGAACCTATGACACGGACACCGATTTTGAACCGCTGACCACCCGTTACGGCTGGACGGCAAAGACGCTCATCGCCTTTGAAACCATGCGGGCCACGGCGCTATCCTATCAAGCCCCGGTAAAGATTGATGTAGAAGCAACCTGGTGCGACGAAAGCAAGCGGGAGATTTTCGGGAAACTCACTGCCCAAGACAAAGGTGTGCCGGAATTGCTATATCCTTATCAGACCACCTCCGTTACCTTCCACAAGGACGACATCAAGCTGTCCCGCAACTTTCAATACATGGGGCTGGAATGGAATTACACCCCGGAAACCGCCGAATACACCGATGGGGAAAGCGAAACGCAGACCGAAATCACGCAGAAAATCCATTATCAAATCCCCATTGCCAATTTTTATTTTAAATTCAAAGCATGTGAGGGGAACGACCTGTCGGTTGCCATCCGCGCTCCCGCCACGGTGAACCGGGGCGACAGTTATTCTTTTACCGTGACTTACATGAACAGCGGAAGCAGCCCGGCCTATGACGTGCCCTTAAAGGGCACGGTGGACGACATAAACATTGAAGAAATCCCGGTCACGCAGGACTTCCCGGCCAACACCAGCAAAGCTTATGAAGTGAAGCGCACGGCGGACACCGCCGCCGACGAAATCCGCCTCTGGGCGCATATCGGCGTGCCCGAGGGCTTCCATGACGGCAATCTCAACAACAACACGGCCACGTCTATTATTAAGGTAGTTGATCCCATGCCGGAACCGACGCCCGACAACAACGACACGCCCGACGAGCCGGACACGCCGGATAACCCCGGCAATCCCCCGGGTGAACCGCCCGGCCTGAAGGAATCCTGCGATCTGTCGGCCGCCATTCTTGCGCCGCCGACCGTTTACGAATACGAAAAATACGCCTATACCGTGAGTTTCACCAATCATTCCGGCCGAGAGCTGACCGCTGTACCCTTGGCAGGGAAATGCGATGAAAATACGCTGGTGCAAATTCCGCAAACAGCAGCCTTCCAGCCAAGCGAAACCAAGTCCTTTACGATTGAAGGCACGGCGGGGAAGGCAGGCGAGATATATCACTTGTGGGCCAGCGTGCAAGCGCCGGAGGGCTTTATTGACAGAAATCTCAGCAATAACACCGCCGTTTCAAACATCACGGTGATGGAAAGACCTGCCGGCAACCCGGAGGACCCGCATAACCCCCCGGACCCTGATAACCCGGATAATCCCGAAGAACCCGGCAATCCAGACGACCCGGACAATCCTGATAACCCGGATAACCTGTTATGCGACGTATGGGTGAATTTGTCCTCGCCGCCCATAGCCTACCGGCAGGAGGAATACAGCTTCACCGTATACTTTGCCAACTCCACCGGCAAGGCATTGACCGATGTGGGCCTGAACGTCGCCATCGACGGCAAGGTGGTTCCCGCCGTGCCCGCCACGGCAAATTTCAAAGCCTATGAGAAAAAATCATTCCTTGTCACCGGCACGGCAGGAGAAAAAGGAACCATCATCCGGCTTGCGGCGCAGGTGTCGCCGCCCGTGGATTACACGGACGCCAACATGGGCAACAACCAGGCGGCGGCGGAAATCATGGTGTTGGAGCGTCCCTATGACCTGGACGTGCAACGCATTACCCCGGATCAGTATAAGGAAAATCAGTCGGTTATCACCACCATCAAGGTGTCCAACAAAGGCAGTCTGGACTTTACGCCGGGACAAAAAGTTTCCGTCGTGTTTGAAATTCCGGAGCTTTCGCTGCAAAAGCGTGTGGACGCGGTAGTCATGGAGCAGAATACCTGGAATACCGTGTCGGTCAAATGGGATACCCCCAGTGTGCAAATTGACAAAAACATCACCCTGATTGCCACCATCAACCCCGATGAGGTTTTGGATAATGAAACTTCTACAAATAACAACACCTATACCCAACAGGCCGTCATTAAAAACGTAACCTATCAAGAACCGGAGGAAAGCCGGGCGCTGCCCGACCCGCCGCAAAGAAGCGAACAACCCCGCGTGACATGGTGGGAGCAACGTTACGAAAACGGCCAATTTGTGTGGCGGCAGTTTTACGCGGAGTTGAAAGTTGCTGCCGCATTGGACTACGATACTAAGGCAAAGGGCTATCTCAAGTCGGGCTACGGCTATGCCATCCGCGTCACCGCCACCGTGAATACCAACTACGACAGGCCGGAACTGATTACCGCCCCGCAGACAGCGGAAGTTTATCTGCCCGAACACCGCTACGAAACCGCCATCCCCTTGGTAAAGGAAGGCGGCCAATTTGTTTTCCGGGAGAATCCCGCCTCCCCCTTCAAATACCGCAAGCAGTATGTCCCCATCTGGTTCCCCGACAATAGGGACTACATCGCGCAACTCCTTGTCACTGACGCGCACACCCCCGGCGGAACGATGTCCAAGTGGCTGACCGGGGGGCCGTTGAAAATTCATGTGATGGGCAATATGTACGACGATGATACCACCGTGGGGAATTGAGATGTTGCCGCTTTGTTTTATCCCTCTCCTGTGGGCGGCTTTCATGGATTGGGAAAAGCGGATTATCCCCGACTGGACATGGATAACAATCCTTGCCATCGGCGGCGCGTCCGCTTTCTTATTTCCAGAACCAGCCTGGCCCGAGCGGATTGCGGGATTTCTGCTGCCGGGTGTTTGCCTGCTCCTGCTGGCCGTGAAATACGGCGGCGTGGGCGGCGGCGACATCAAGCTGACGGCGGCGCTGGGCTTTTACATTGGACTGAACGCGCTGGCGGCCATCCTCTTTTTTGCCCTGCCTCCCGCCCTCGCCTATGGGTTGGCGACCCGGCAAAGAAGCGTCCCGCTGGCCGTCTTTTTGTGCATCGGAGCTTTTATGTACGTCGGTGTTCCTTTTATATACGGACTAACCTGCTGACTTATATATAAGGGGGTGTTTTTGTGGAGTTGAAGACGATTTTAGCCGTCGTGCTTTGCCTCGTAATTGCAGGGGGCGCGGTTTACCTGCATATCAAGCGGAAAGAAAAATAACGGGCGTGCGGCGAAGGGGGCGAATAACCGTCCCTTTTCCGCTGCCCGCAAAGGAGCGTGAGCCTGAAAATGGCTGAAGAAAAACGCATGGTGAGTACTTATGAGGTCAAGCACGCTATCCATGTTGGCGATAGAGAAATCCTTTTTGCGGTTGACGACGGGAAAACCGACTGTCCGTACATGGTGTGCTACTGCTCATGGGATAACCCCTTGGGCATCGAGCAATTTTTTGACGCTGCCGGAAGCGACGACTACCTGGAAATGATGAGCGAGTTTACCGACCGGGTGCGGGCGCAGCTTGCGGCGGTCAAAGCGGAACGGGATAAAATCACCGTCCCGCTTTCGCCCTTCACGCCGGAACATTGCACACCAAACGATTACGGCGAAAGCATTGAAAACAAGGTGGTGGTCATCAGGGCGGAGCGCCTGCGCCCCGAATACCGCACCGCCGACAAGCAGCTTGTGCTGGCCGTGGGCGGCTTTGGCACTCATGCCAACGCCAGGGGCCGGGCGGTCTACACCGTCAATCTCTATTCCGGCAAGGAATCCCGCTGGAATCGGGAGGACATCCTGGGCGTTCTGAAACCCGAATATATGCCCGATTGGGCGAAGGAACAGCTAAAACAGATACTGGCCGGGCAACAGGCCAAGCACCAAAAACAAGTACAGGAGCGTTAGGAGGCTTTCAGGATATGGAAAAAGAGATCAACGCCGGGTATGTCATTACCGACCGGCTGGCCGTGGGCAACGCGGAATTCGTCATCGGGCACAGTGAGAAAGCGCCCGCGCAGTTTGTCACCTGGAAATGCAGAAAGGGCGAAAAGGAATACTTTTGGGGCCACTACCTGGGCGACCGGCTGGCCGCCGTGGAGGATTTATGCAAGCGCGCCCTGGAGGAAATCGAGTATTTGCGCTCCCTCCAGCCCCGAAGGGACACCGGGGAAAAATCGGAACAACAGATGAAAAGACGGCGCGAGGCCGGAACGGTGAGGTGAGCAAAATGACATTTGCAATTGCAATCAATGCCGCCGCCCCGGAGGAAGCCGCCCTGTTCTACTCCAACGCCGAAAAGGACAAGGAGCTTGGCTGCATCGGCCATCTGCGCGGCGACTTCGGGCACGGCGGCAAGGAGTTTTGGAGTACCTGGTGGGAGCATCAAGGCGACCTGAAGACACAGGCATTTAAGGATGAATTTGATGTATTGATCAATTCCCTGCGGAAACAGGGATTATTGAAGGACCGCAGCAGTATGGCGGAATTTTGTCATGCACACCCGGAAGCCAGGATTCCGGGCGCGTGGCATCCCGACGTTTACGGCTTTCGGGTGGATACCGGCAGACACCGCTACTATATCCGCTGCTTTCCGCAGGGGGGCGATTACAACTTCTACATCTACTGCTATATAAACGAAAAGGAACGGCTGCGCGAGCAAACACAGGGCAAGCTAATGCAGCCTGCCCCCGCAAAGAAGAGACACGAGCCGGAACGATAAGTGGGATACCCTTGTAAGCGAAAGGCAGGGGGCTTCCGTAGGTTTCCCCCTGCCTTTGCTGTCCCGGGCAATTACTTTTTGATGGGAAAATAAATTTCGGTTACATATTCACTGGGCGGAACGTTGTCATCGTAGCCTTTAATGTACAACTCAAAGGGCGGCCCGGAAACGGTGTACCCCTCCCTTTCAATCCATTCCATCAGCGCCGTATAGCACGGAGTGAAATCGTCATAGGGGCCGATATGGGTGGCAAAGCAGCAAAGTCCCGGAGCAAGCGCCCGCACCTGCTCACCGCTGCCGCCAGCTACCTCCACCCCGACTTCAATATCCGTGCAGTCATGATTGAATTCCTCGTCATGGTAGACGGACAGGAACGGTCCGGCAGGTTTCAGCCGACTTTTTTCCAAAGCGGCGCATAATGTGCCAAAGGCTTCCGCAAAATCCCGAACACTCATTTTTCGTCTCAGGGAATAGATGGTTTTGGGCTGCATTTCCACGGTTTTAACCAAATAATTCGCTTGCATGATATTCTCACACCTTTCTATTTTCTCAATGTCCTGCTCCATTTGCAGCAGGAGGTGCTGCTGGTCCTCGATTTGCCGCAGGAACTCCCCTTTTTTGGCTTGCAGGAGTTCGGCCAGACGGCTGTTGTCCCTTGCTGCCAGAACAGCGGAAATCTCAGGCAAAGAAAAACGATACCGCTTCAGCCTCGAAATCAGCAGCATGTCCCGAAGCTGAGAAACCTCGTAATAGCGGTAGCCGGAGTCCCTGCTGACAAATCCGGGCTTGAGCAGCCCGATCTGGTCGTAATAGCGGAGCGTCTTGGCAGACACCCTGCTGATTCTGGAGAATTCTCCGATTGTGAGCATAAAATCACCACCCGATGGCATTTGAACATGTTCTGATTGGAGTATACGGTTTCCAGTTAGGGCAAAGTCAAGCGTTCTTTCATATTTTTATAAAATTATCTATCCATCCGACGAGGAGGGAGGGAAAACATGAACGATCTGACAAGATACAGGCTGTGCGCGGGCCTCCACGCCCCATCGTCGGCCAAACTCCTGTACTGCTACCTGCTGGACATGGCGGGAGGCCGCCACAACAGCGCGGTCATATCCATCAAAAACCTTGCCAAAAGCGTGGGTCTTTCCCGTTCGGCCACCAGCCGCAATCTGAACCGTTTGAGGCGGTTGGACATGATCGGCATTGTTCCCCGGTACTCCGAGGACGGCGGCAGGCTGTCCAACCAATATACATTAAAATAAGGAGGGATGCGCATTGGCAACCAAGCTGCAACTGATCACCGAGCTTTCATTAAGAACTGCCCGCAGCCTCACCAGAAATCATGCCAACTGGACTTCCTTCCTGAAAACCGCGGCCTGGAGTTACAAATATCCGTTTCAGGACCAGCTTTTGATTTACGCCCAGCGGCCCGACGCGACGGCCTGCGCTCCCATTGAGGTGTGGAATGAGAAACTGGGACGCTGGGTAAACAAAGGCGCGAAGGGCATCGCCCTCATCGACGACAGCGGCAGCCGCTTAAGGCTCCGCCATGTGTTTGACGTAAGCGACACCAACAGCCGCTACAACCGTCCCGTCCCGCTGTGGGAAATGCGGGACAACTATGCCGAGGCGGTGACGGAATCCCTGGAAAACACCTTTGGGGAATTAGACGAAAAAAGCAGTCTGCCCCATGCCCTGCTCAGTGCCGCCGCAAACGCGGTGGACGACAATTTCACGGATTACCTGTCCGAACTCCTTTCCTTCCGGGAAGGCAGCCTCTTGGAAGAACTGGACGAGCTGAACGTCGAGGTGTTCTTCAAGGACGCCCTGAAAAGCTCCGTGGCCTATATGCTCTTAACCCGTTGCGGCTGCAATGCCGACGAATACTTGACTTCTGAGGATTTTCAGAGCGTCCTTAACTTCAACACCCTCGACACCGTTTCCCGCTTGGGCGCGGCCACCAGCGACATAGCGGAAATGCTCCTACGGGAAATCGAGGCCACGGTCAAGGACATGCAAAAAGCGGAGCGAAGACAAAGCCGCACATTTGCCAAAAATCGAGGCGAAGCGCACAATAAAACCGTAAAGCAAAGTGATGAAAGGAGCGGTGAGCATGGAACTGACCTACACGGAGCGGGGAGATTATCTGATACCCGACCTGGCCCTGCCGGAAGAACAAACGCACATCGGCAAATATGGGATGTTGCGCAGAACATACCTGAAAAACCACCGGAAAGGAATGTACGCCAGCCTGATGCTGTCCGGGGACCTGAACAGCCACCTGGCGGAGATCGACCGGACGGCGCGGGAGCGCGTCGAGCGGATCACGGCGCAGCTCCTGGCAAAGAACCCCGCACCGGACAAGGCGACCGACCCGCTGGGCTGGACGGGACACATGAACAGCCTCAAGCACCAGGCGGAGGAAAGCGTACTGACGGAGCTTATTTACAGCTAACCCTGCTGCCAACCGAGGAACAGCAAACAGCGGCCATAGAACAGGCGGAGGACGAAAAATCCTCCGCTTTTTCTATTCCCCAGGAAGCCATTGACGCGGTTTTGCGGCAAGGCAGCGGTGTCCAGGACGGCAAGTACCGGATTTATCTCCACTTCCAACAAAACGCCTCCGCCAAAGAAAACGCCGACTTTCTGAAAAAGGAGTACGGCACAGGCGGGCATGCCCCTGCCCGGCCCGACCTGGACATTGACGAATGGCACGACGGCCAAGGCATCACCCTCACCAGGGGAAAGCGCACCGGGCCGGAGGCCAAAATCCTTCTATCCTGGATGAAGGTGCAGAAGCGAATCGGCGAGTTGATCGCCGCCGAACGCTATTTAAGCGACAAAGAAAAAGAGTATCTGCCCGCCTACCGGCAGCAGATAGAAGAACGCCGCCAGCAGCTTGCCGAGGAAACCTACGCCCGTGAAATCCTGAACCGGGAGCCCGCCCCTGCCGAGGCAAAGCCGCCGTCGCGGAAAAACGCGCATTACGCTTTTTCCCTTGGCAGCACGGTCTATATCGGCGCGGACGAATATGAAGTTTTGGCTTTTGACAACAGCACCGTGCAGCTCCGGGACGTGAGCTTTCCGCTTTTCAGCAAGGAACTTGCGCGGAGCGACTTTGAGCGGATGCTGCGGGAAAATCCCCTCAACGACCACCTTATAACCGGGGAAGCACCGGAGCAACCAGCCCAAGAAAAAGCGGAAAAGCCGCTGCTCCGTGCCCTGTACCGGGAATATCTGCCCCAGGTTATCGACAGGGTGCGAACAGATGAGATTTACCCTTACCTGCGGGACCGGGATACCGACCCCGACAGCGCCAAGCGGGAGCTGGACGAAGCCCTTGACCGGATTGCCCTTTCCATGCGGGAGGAATACCCGGACTTTTACGAAGCCTACGCCACCCTGCCGCAGTTCCGGGAATGGCTCCAGGAGGACGTGTTCCAGCGGACCTATCAGGATTATCTGACGGAACCCCGCGACCTGGCGGCCATCCACGCCGACGACCCCGACGCGCCGGAGTGGGCGCGGCAAACCGGGGATGCCAGCGTCACCCGCCAGGATACCGTCACCATCGGCAGCGGCGGCGAGGGCGAACCCCCGACGCGGAAAGAAGACCGCTCCCCGCCGTTCTATCTGTTCAGTATTGATAAAGAAGCGGGAACGGCCGTTTTACAGGACTTGAATTCTCCCCAACAGCTCACGGTGCGTCTGGAGGCCCTTGACATCCACGGAATTGCCCGGCGGATGCAGGGCTCTTTTTTAAATGACGACGCGGCCCTCGAATACTTTCAAGACCTCAGGATCGGCATCTATCCCGACACGGATATTAAACAACCAGCCGAAAAAAAAATATCCGCGGGCCTGGAATTGTCCATCGACGGCCGCCGCTTTGCCATTGACACCATCGACGAGGAAACCGGCACAGTCAGCCTGCGGGACATCACCTTTCAAAACGGCGTGGGCTTCCCCATCTTCCGCCGGGAGAGCGTCGGCTTCGTGCGCCGCCTTTTGGAGCAGCAGAAGGCCCAGGGCGGCGAGGCTGCCAAAGCCCGCCTTCACCTTGCGCCGGAACCAGCGAAGCAGCCCCGCGTCAATTTCCGGATCACCGACGACAACCTGGGCGTGGGCGGCCAAAAGACCAAGTACGCCTGGAATGTCGCGGCCATCCGTCTGGTCAGCCAACTGGAGGAAGAAAACCGGCTGGCCACCCCGGAAGAACAGGAGATCCTGTCAAAATACGTCGGCTGGGGCGGTCTGCCGCAAGCCTTTGACGAGGCCAACCCCCAGTGGGCGAAGGAGTACGCGGAGTTGAAGAAATTGCTGGACGAGGATGAATACAATTCCGCGCGGGCCTCCACCCTCAATGCCCACTACACGTCGCCCGTCGTGATTAAAGCCATCTACACCTGTTTGGAAAACATGGGCTTTCAGACCGGCAACATTTTGGAGCCCGCCTGCGGCAGCGGCAACTTTTTCGGCCTGGTGCCCGAGAGCATGAAAGAATCCAGGCTCTACGGCGTGGAGCTGGACGGCGTCACGGGCCGGATCGCCAAGCAGCTTTATCAGCAGGCCAATATCGCGGTGCAGGGCTTTGAGGAAACAAACCTGCCCGACAGCTTTTTCGACCTGGCCGTGGGCAACGTGCCTTTCGGCAGCTATGGCGTAGCAGATAAGAAATATGACAAATACAAGTTTTACATCCACGACTATTTCTTTGCCAAGACCTTGGACAAGGTGCGGCCCGGCGGCATTATTGCCTTCATCACGTCCAAAGGCACGATGGATAAGCAAAACCCCGAGGTGCGCAAATACATCGCGCAGCGGGCCGAGCTTTTAGGGGCGGTCAGATTGCCCAACAATGCGTTTCTAGCCAACGCCGGGACCGAGGTTACCACCGACATCCTCTTTTTGCAGAAGCGCGACCGCGTGATGGACGTGGAACCGGACTGGGTGCATCTTTCCACCACCGGGGACGGCGTGCCCGTCAACCAATATTTTGCCGACAACCCGGACATGGTGCTGGGCAGGATGGTTTTTGACAAAAGCATGTACGGCAACGAATCCGAGACTGCCTGCCTGCCCCATGAGGACGCCGACCTTGCCGAGCTTTTACGGGAGGCGCTGGAAAACATCCACGCCGAGATTAGCGACTACGAGATCGACGATATTGGCGAGGACACGGATACCTCCTCCATCCCGGCGAACCCCAGTGTCCGCAATTTCAGTTATTGCCTGGTGGACGGCCAGATTTACTACCGGGAAAACAGCCGGATGAACCGGGTGGAAACCTCCGTCACGGCCCAGGGCCGCATCAGGGGCATGATCGAGCTGCGGGACTGCGTCCGCGACCTGATCGAATACCAGACCGAGGATTACAGCGATGAGGCCATTTTGCAGCAGCAGCGCAAGCTGAACCGGCTGTACGACGCCTTTACCGCCAAATACGGCCTGATCAACAGCCGCGGCAACAGCATGGCCTTTGCCGACGACAGCTCCTACTGCCTGCTCTGCTCTTTGGAGGTGCTGGACGAAAACGGCGAGATGGAGCGCAAGGCGGATATGTTTACCAAACGCACCATCCGGCAGCGCGCCACCGTTGCCCATGTGGACACCGCCGCCGAAGCCCTGGCCATCTCCATTGCGGAAAAAGCCTGCGTGGACTTAGGTTTCATGCACGACCTGACCGGGCTTTCCGAGGAACAGCTTGCCGACGACCTGCAGGGCGTGATCTTCCGCAACCTCGGCGACCAGGACCCGGCTCAAGTGCCGAAAGCCTTTTTTGATATCACCCGCTGCCCTTTCGTTACCACCGATGAATATCTTTCGGGGAATGTGCGGAATAAGCTCCGCCTGGCCAGAGGGCTTGCCGAAATGCGACCCGACCTTGCGGAGCAGATCGCCCCCAATATCAAGGCCCTGGAAGCGGTGCAGCCCAAAGACCTGTCCGCCTCCGAAATCGACGTGCGTTTGGGCGCGACCTGGCTGCCCCCCGATGTTGTAGAGCAATTCATGTTTGAGCTGCTTGAGCCTCCGTATTATATAAAGTCCAAAATTCACGTGAGCTTTTCAAGCTATACCGCGATGTGGAATATTTCCGGCAAAAACGCCGACAGCACAAACATCAAAGCGGCAATGACTTACGGCACGAACCGTGTCAACGCCTATAAGATCATCGAAGAAACCTTGAATCTCAAGGACGTGCGCATCTTTGACACCAGATACGATGCAGACGGCAGGGAAACGCGCGTCCTCAACAAAAAAGAAACCGCCATCGCCCAGCAGAAGCAGGAGGCCATCAAGGAAGCGTTCCGGGATTGGGTATGGAAAGACCCCCAGCGCCGGGAACGGCTGACCCGAATCTACAACGACCGCTTCAACGCCATCCGGCCCCGCGAATACGACGGCAGCCACATCAAATTCACCGGCATGAACCAGGAAATCAGCCTGCGCCAGCATCAGGTGGACGCGGTGGCCCACATCCTTTACGGCGGCAACACCCTGCTGGCCCATTGCGTGGGGGCGGGCAAAACCTACGAGATGGCCGCCGCCGCGATGGAAGGCAAGCATTTGGGGCTGTGCAACAAGAGCCTGTTCGTCGTGCCCAACCACCTGACCGAGCAATGGGCCGGGGAATTCTTGCAGCTTTACCCCAGCGCCAACATCCTCGTGGCCACCAAAAAGGACTTTGAGACCAGGAACCGCAAGAAATTCTGCGCCCGCATCGCCACCGGCGACTACGACGCGGTGATCATCGGACACAGCCAGTTTGAGAAAATCCCCATTTCCGCCGAGCGGCAAAAGCGCCAATTGCAGGAACAAATATGGGAGATCACCGACGGCATCCGGGAACTCAAGGCGGAGCGCGGCGAACGCTACGCCATCAAGCAGCTTGAAAGGACCAAGAAGACCCTGGAATTGAAGCTGAAAAAGCTCAACGACACCAGCCGCAAGGATGATGTGGTCACGTTCGAGGAACTGGGCGTTGACCGGCTGTTCGTGGACGAGGCGGATTTTTACAAAAATTTGTTCCTCTACACCAAGATGCGCAACGTGGCGGGCCTGGCCCAGACCGAGGCGCAAAAATCCTCCGACCTGTTTGCCAAATGCCGGTATCTGGACGAACTGACGGAAGGCCGCGGCATCGTTTTTGCCACGGGCACGCCCATCTCCAACTCCATGACCGAGATGTACACCATGCAGCGGTATCTGCAATACGAAGCCCTGCGCCAACAAGGACTCCAGCATTTCGACTGCTGGGCCTCCACCTTCGGGGAAACCGTGACCGCCATCGAGCTTGCGCCGGAGGGCACGGGCTACCGGGCCAAAACACGCTTCGCCCGGTTCTACAACCTGCCTGAACTCATGAGCATGTTCAAGGAAATCGCGGACATCAAAACGACGGATATGCTGGACCTCCCCGTGCCCAAAGCCAACTACCACAACGTGGCCGTCAAGCCCAGCGAGTTTCAGCAGGACATGGTGGCCGAGCTTGGCGAGCGCGCCGAAAAGGTGCGCAACCGCATGGTGGAACCACACGAAGACAACATGCTGAAAATCACCAACGACGGTCGCAAGCTGGCCCTTGACCAGCGGTTGGCCAATCCCAAGCTGCCCGACCATGAAGAAAGCAAGGTGAACGCCTGCGTGGATAATATTTTCCGCTTCTGGCAGGAGCACCGCGACCAAAAGCTGACCCAGCTTGTCTTCTGCGACCTGTCCACCCCCAAGAACGACGGAAATTTCAACGTCTACGACGATGTGCGCCAAAAGCTCACGGCCCGCGGCGTTCCCGCCGACGAGATCGCCTTCATCCACGACGCCAACACGGAAACCCGGAAAAAGGAGTTGTTTGCCAAGGTGCGCGCGGGACAGGTGCGCGTCCTTGTTGGAAGCACCTTTAAGATGGGCGCGGGCACCAATGTCCAGGACCGCCTGATCGCGCTGCACGACCTGGACTGTCCCTGGCGGCCCCGCGACCTGGAGCAGCGCAGCGGCAGGATTGTCCGCCAGGGCAACAACAACGACGAGGTGCATATCTTTCGCTATGTGACGGAAAATACCTTTGACGCTTATCTCTATCAGATTTTGGAGAATAAGCAACGCTTTATCTCCCAGATCATGACCTCAAAATCCCCGGTACGCTCTGCCGAGGACATTGACGAAACGGCGCTTTCCTACGCGGAAGTCAAGGCGCTGGCGACGGGCAACCCGCTCATCAAGGAGAAGATGGATTTAGACATCCAGGTTTCCAAGCTTAAGCTATTGAAAGCGAACCACCTCAGCCAGCGTTACGCTTTGGAGGACAGATTGCTCAAACAATTCCCCCGGCAGATCAAATCTACCGAGGAACGCATTGCGGGCTATGAAAAGGACATTGCCCGGTATGAAAAGTACAGCGCAAAGGAACCCGCCGGGGAGAAGACCGAGGAAAGCAAATTCGCGGGCATGACGGTCAAAGACATTTCTTACCCCGAAAAGGCCAAGGCGGGCGCGGCCATCCTGGAAGCCTGCAAGCTGATGACCTCGCCGGAGCCGCGGGAAATGGGCAGCTACCTGGGCTTTCCGATGCTGTTTTCTTTCGACAGCTTCAACAAGAAGTATCAAATCACGCTCCAGGGCGCTCTCAGCCACACGGTGGCCTTGGGCGCGGACGTGCACGGCAACATTACCAGGCTCAACAACGCTTTGGCCGAAATGCCGAAAAAACTGGCGTATTGCCGGGAACAGCTAAAAACCCTCCTCCAGCAGATGGAAACGGCCAAGAAAGAAATCGACATCCCCTTTGAAAAGGAGCAGGAGCTGCAAAGCAAATCCGCGCGGCTGCATGAACTGAACATCCTGCTGAATATGGACAAGGCGGAAAACGAAATAATGGACGACGAACCGGACGAGGGCATGGATATTCCCGAAAAAAAGGCCGTTGGCTATGAACGGTAAGGGATGAATAGGCTTAGCAGTTTTGACTTTCCATTTTCCCAGGCTTACAGCAAAACAAAAAACCAGGAAGGAGGCGCGTGATGAACGAACCTTTTATATTCCAGACCCTGCCGGAACGGATTGCGGCGCTGTTCCCCGAAATTGACAGCGACGCCGCCATTGACTTGCTGCACAACAATGAAGAGTATGGCCAACTCCATCAAAGAAAAGGGGAACTCACGGAGCGGCACCCTTTCATTTCGGCTGTCCTGGAGGGCGAGGGGCCGATTGCTCTGAGCGCGGAAGAACATAAAATCCTTACGGACTATCTGGATGTAGCAACCCGCATGGAGGACATGGAACGTATGCAGCTTTATTTTCGCGGGCATACGGACGGCTTTTCCTATCTCAAAAAATCGGCGCAATATAGCCGCATTGCAAAAATTTCGTGAAAAGCATCGGAAGACAAAATCCGGTGCTTTTTCACGTTTGGAGGTGATCGCTATGCCCTATGTGGCCCCGGAACAGATTAAGCGCGCAAAACAGATGGATCTGCTGACCTATTTGCAGCATTACGAGCCGCAGGAGCTGGTTCGCTTTTCCGGCAACGTCTATACCACCCGCACCCATGACAGCTTGAAAATATCCAACGGGAAGTGGTGCTGGTGGTCCCGCGGCATCGGCGGGCGCTCCGCCCTGGATTATCTCATCAAAGTCCGGGGCATGACGCTTCCCGAGGCGGTCATGCGGATAGACGGGCAGGCAGTTGTTATGCCGTCTGCCCCGTCAAAGGCGCGGGGACCCGCCCAGCCGAGAACGCTACTGTTGCCGGAGAAAAACAAAAGCAATGACCGCGTGGCTGCCTATCTAAGAGGGCGCGGAATACACAGCGCCTTGATAGATTACTGCCTTCAAACCGGACGGCTGTATGAAAGCCGCTACCGCCACAACGCGGTCTTTGTCGGCTTCGACCCGCAGGGTGTCCCCCGGTATGGCGCTCTCCGGGGCACATCCGGCAGCCGGTTTATGGGGGACGTAAGCGGCAGCGACAAGCACTTCTCCTTCTCCATTCCGGCAAGAGATAAATCCACAAAGCTGCATTTGTTTGAAAGCGCCATTGACCTTTTGTCCTACGGCACATTGGAGCTGCTTTCCGGCAGGGATTGGCGGCGGGAAAACTGCCTGTCCCTGGCGGGTATTTACAGGCCGAAAAAGAACATCGGAGAAAGCACCCCGCCCGCCGCTTTGATGCAATACCTCAAGGATTACCCACAAATAACCGAAATTGCCCTGCATCTGGACAATGACGCACCGGGAAGGCTGGCGGCGGAGACCATCAAGGCCCTCCTTCCCTCAACCTACACCATTTCCGACGAGCCGCCCCAGCGCGGGAAGGATTACAACGATTATCTCAGGGTTGTATTAAGGATACGGCAGTCAAATAGCATGGAAAAATGATTGCTTTTTAGATGTTTTACAAAAAATACAAAATCCTTGATTTGTGTTATCGTATATGATAACATGATGGTGAGGTGAAGCATATACTAAGATTAGAGGTGTATCATGGATTGGCAAGTGGAATACTATAAAAAGGAAAACGGAGATATTCCCGTACTGGATTTTCTGCTATCGTTGGAAGCAAAAATGCGGGCGAAAGCCTTTAGCGAAATAGAACTGCTGGAAAAGCATGGGCCTGATTTAAGGGAACCTTACGTAAAGCCCGTAAAAGGCAAAGGTCTTTTTGAACTGAGAATCAAATTCGCCTCGGATATCAGCAGGATTTTCTATTTCACATACCGCCAGAAGACTTTTGTGCTGCTTCATGGTTTCACCAAAAAAACTCAAAAAACTCCGCAAAGAGAGATTGAACGGGCACTACGTTATAAAGAAGATTATGAAAGAAGGTGTGACAATGAGTAAGGCAGGAGCAAAGTTTTCCGAAGTGAAAGAGCTTTTGATGAAGGACGAAGAATTCAAAGCGGAATACGAAAAGCTGAAACCGCGCTATGATGTGATTTCGCAAATCATTGAAGCACGCACCAGCCAAAATATTACCCAGGAAGAATTGGCGCTTCGGGTTGGGACCCAGAAATCCAATATCAGCCGCCTGGAAAGCGGAACGTACAATCCATCCCTGGACTTTCTGTCCAAGGTTGCCCGCTCCCTCGGCAAAGAGGTACAGGTTACGCTGAAATAAAAAATGCAAGGAAGTCATAAAGAAGTTTGTGATAGCACAGATGATTAATAATTAAGGCACTGAGAGATCAGCGCCTTTTTTATCGTGCTGAAACGAATAAATGCGCTTTTGCGCTGCTTTATTCATTGATTCGGGTAAAGAAGTATAATATGATTAGATTGTAATTATAAGGAAAATAAGATTCAAACTTTAGGAAAGTATTTGGCTAAATTACGAATTTGCGTAAGCCCACGGAGGAGCCAGTGAATCTTATAAAAACGGTAAGGGAGATCTTGAGGTTATGGATATAGAAGCGTTTACCTACCGCGAGAAAATGCTGAAGCTACGGGAAAAACTGCTGGTCGTCGAGGAAGACCGTCTGGCAGGACGCGCTGGAACAACGCCGGATAAACTGGACAGCTATCTGGACGGTATTATTGATGAAGTGGAGTATGGGAAAAGAAGCAGCATAAGGTGAGTGCGGTAACGGAGCTTGGTACCGAGGCGTCACACCGCCTAGCCCAAGATCGGCAGGATATGCCGGTCAAATCGAAGATAGGAGCTATCTAGGATTTAACCATCACCTTAGGGCTGGTCCGCGCCGTGAATGCGGGAACGTTACAATTACCGTCGCACGTTGCATGTTAAATGAAAGGAGGGAGAAAGTGAGTTTTAGTATTTCGGAAATATTCCCTAATGCATCTCAAGGATTGTCTAATGTTGGTTTTTTATTTGGGGCAGGTACTTCATACAAAGCAGGATACCCATTAATGCCGGAATTAACAATTAGAGTATTAGAAAAATTAGACCCAAACGAAATAAGTATTATTGAAACAATAATAGAAAAACAACTAAATATAAAGTTAGATAAGTCTAGAGGTGAACCAAATATTGAAGTGATTTCGGATACCATCGAATCTGGTATATATACTGTAAACCCTAGTGAAGATTTATACAAAAAACTAATTAACTTAAGAAAAATAATTCGTGAACAGATTGTTGAAATATTACTTGAAAATAAAAGACCCTTTCTTGATGACCATATCAGATTCTTAAACGCACTCAAATCAGTTTACATGGGAAGAGCAGAATCGATTTGGATTTTTACAACAAATTATGACATGTTATTCGAGGTTGCTGCATCAGTAATAAAAATCCCAATATGTAATGGATTTATTGGGACTTCATTCAGTTATTTTAATATACAGTGCTTACAAATGAATTCCGGGATAATATTGGGCAACAGGTTTTCTCCCTTTACTCAGCCAGTAGTACGATTAATTAAACTCCATGGATCACTTGACTGGTGGAAAGATAATTCTTCAATATATAATACTTTAATTCCAGGGCATATCAATGACAGCCTTGAGCGTCTTATGGTTTTACCAAGAAAGAAAAAAATTACTGAAACATTAGATTCTCCATTTGGTGAACTATTTAGATTTTCTGAAAGAATTATTGGTTCTGCCTGTAAGTACATAGTAAGTTGTGGATTTAGCTTTGGCGATGAGCATATTAATGAAACATTATTATTGCCAAAATTACAACAAGGCAAAATTAAACTAACAGCTTTTATAAAATCAGATAATACAAACCTTGAAAGCTTTAAACAGTGTGCATCTTTTTCCTATGGGACACAATCAATATGTAAAAAACTAAATGTTTATGAGTCTACTGGTTCTGAATTATGGCAGTTTGATAAACTCGTTGATCTTATATGTAAATATTCAGGAGTGGGAGGGTGTTGAATATGAAATACCGAATTGGGAAAACAATATCAGTTATCGGAGACACAATCGGTGTTTTACTTGAAAATTGTTCAGCAAACGAGACAGGTGAAGAATTTGGAGTGCCAGATGCAATGTGCATTAATCTACCTAGTCCTACCGGACCAATACCATTAATGATTGGACAACCTGGGTCATTCGTTGATGTATCAATACCTACGGGTAGTCTACTTTGCATGGTCACAGGAATTAAAATGACTGAGTCAAATCAGCTTTCAAGTGAAATAAAAAATGCGCTTGAAAGTGGGGAATTAGTTATTTCTTCTACGAAGAGAGTTTTGGAAGTGCTTGCAGTTGGAACAATTACACCTGATGGCAGTTTTGAACGAGGAACAGATGTTTTACCTACAGTGAGCGCTGATGTATATGCCGTGGATTCAGAAACAATAGAAAAGGTATATGCAAGTTATGCAAAAGGTAATTTTTCGGTTGGAAGATTATCAGTGCTACCAAGTCAAGAAGCAAAGATTAATCTTGATTCTTTTTTATGTCGTCATGCTGCAATTCTAGGGCAAACAGGCTCGGGAAAATCTTGGACAGTCGCATCGGTATTACAAAAGATTGCATGTTTCCCTCAATCGTCAGTTGTACTACTTGATCTGCATGGTGAATATGAGAATGCTTTTGGAGAATATGCGACATATGTTAGTGCTTCTGAAATTGAATTGCCTTATTGGCTCATGAACTCAGAGGAGTTAATGGGCCTGTGTGTTGACAGAAGAGAATCTGCTGCTCCAAACCAGATAGCGAAATTCAAAGAACTACTTCAAAATGCGAAAGAAAGCCACCCTGAAAATATTGCATTAGGGATTCCTAAAATAACAATTGATACGCCAATATATTTTGACTTTGAAAAAATAATAAAGGAATTTGAGCGACTAGATACCGAAAAGGTCATTGGCTCTCAAGGTAGACCAGTAAATGGGCCTTTATATGGTCAATTTACAAGATTGTTAATGAGAATTCAGTCGCGTTTAAATGATAAGAGGTTCGACTTAATTTTTAAACCAAAGACATATACAACCTCTGCCTCAATGGAAACTCTTTTCAGAAAAATACTTGGCGAAGAATCGGAACCAAAAAAGATTGTAATTCTTGATCTTAGTCCAGTTCCTTTTGATGTTCGTTCATCAGTTATATCCTTGATTCTCAGATGTCTTTTTGACTTTGCGTATTGGTATAAAAGAAAGAATGGGAAGGCATATCCCTTATCAGTTTTTGCTGATGAAGCCCACTCTTATTTAAATGACTATGATGTTGCTAATGAACCATCGAGAGTTTCTTCTGAGCGAATTGCAAAAGAAGGACGAAAATATGGAATAAGCTTAACTGTCATAAGTCAAAGACCGAGAGAAGTATCGAGTACAATTCTGTCGCAATGTAATTCATTTCTTTGCTTAAGAATATCTAATCCTGATGATCAAAACTATGTAAAAAATTTATTGCCGGATTCTATGAAGGGTATAGTTGACATCTTTTCAACATTACGTCGTGGTGAGGCAATATTAATTGGAGACGCTGTTATGATGCCAACTAGAATAAAAATTGACCAACCAGATCCAAAGCCAGATAGTGATGATATATCCTTTATTGAAGAATGGAATAAACCACATGCCTTTATTGATGTTGCTTCTGTATTAGATATATGGCGGAAACAAATATTTGAGAAAGATGGCGGCAACTGTGTATAATACGGCATTAGTGCAGGAACGCAGTAGTAATTTTCAGGGGAGAGCACACTACACCTCTTCGCCGGGTGGCAAGTACCACCAAGGAGAAGGGGCTTCGAGGTCCGCCCAGAATATCATGAATGCCGTGCAGATAAGCAGGCATTACTCTCTATAGCTAAATTTCATACGGATATATTCCCATTATCATAATTAATCAATTTCTAATGTTGTTAAAGGTGCTGAGATCAGTGCCTTTTTCTTTTGCCCAAAATTAAGGAGGACTGTTCCATAAAAATGGTACTGTCAAATATTTTTCATAGTCATAGAAATCAAAGCGAATGCAAACAGGCCAAAGCAATGCGACTATAGTTCTCTACGCAGAGTACTTCGCTGGCGTTGAGTTTACCATGCGCAGAAAAGAAACGAATGTACGGTGTAAAAATCACAAATGCCGTGACCAGGAGCGCTGACCTCCGGCTTTCTCTTTTTCGGCTGGTAATATCTGAAAACAATCGTAACCGCATACCCAACACAAGACCGCTGTCTTGTGTTGCAGCAAGCACTGAATTTGGTCTCCCAAATTCGCTTGTTAGGGGCTTTTCGCCCCTAATACCCCCCTTCATGCTGCACTCCTATCAATCAAGAAAAGAGGTGTTATGAATGAACGAACTTCAACAAAAGTGGCGGGAGAATTTCGCACCCTCATCGAGTGCAAGGACACCCATCCTGCGCGAAAGGAGCCGGAGTGATGAGAAAACGAGGTATCCGTGTTCAAGTCTGGCTGAATAAAGAAGAAAATACACGGCTTCATACCAGCGCCAAAAAAGCAGGATTGTCACAGGAAGGCTATCTCCGTTCTCTCATCAACGGCTATGTGCCCAAGGAGCTGCCCCCTCCCGACTATTTTTCCATGACGCGGGAGCTGCACGCCATCGGCAGCAACCTGAACCAGATTGCGGCCAAGGCCAATGCCACCGGGCATATCGACAAGACGGTGTTTCAATATGAAGCCAACCGGCTCAGAAAGGCGGTACAGGATATTATAGAGGCGGTCACAGCGCCGGAAAGGAGGACCTAATGGATAAGGAAACACTACTAATAAACCGTATCCACCGGAACTTTGCGGACTACAAGGCAAAGCTGCTTAAAGTGGACGGCGAAGGCATCTTTGAAAAAGCGGAGGAAATCGCCGCCTATACCCAGGTCCACTGGTATTTGACTGTAGACCATCACTATGAACCGGAGGAACTGGATTACCTCCTGCTGTTTCAAAATCCCCTGGGGGTTGTGGCCGACCAATACCAAAATGAATTGCGGTGTGTGAACGACGTGCTTGAGCTTATTGTAAGGGCTGGCAATAAGCAGGATGGCCTTGGAGATTACCCTTTGATGAAAAAACACGGGGAGCCGGAGCGATGAACGATGGCGACCACAGCAATATGGGACGTGACCGACCGCCTTGACCGGGTAATCGACTACGCCGCCAATCCCGAAAAAACCGGAAATCCCGATTTTACCAGTCCCGACTTTCAGGACTTGCGCAAGGTGCTGGATTATACGCAGCAGGATGTCAAAACCGAAAAGCAGTTCTATGTGACCGGCCTCAACTGCGACCCGGCCACCGCCTGCCAGCAGATGGGCCGCACAAAGCGGCAATATCAGAAGCAGGACGGCATCCTGGCCTTTCACGGCTACCAAGCCTTTGCGCCGGGAGAAGCCACCCCGGAAACCGCCCATGCCATCGGCGTAAAGCTGGCAAAAGAGCTATGGGGCGACCGCTTTGAGGTGGTGGTTTCCACCCACCTGGATAAACAGCATCTTCATAACCATTTCGTTTTGAATTCCGTATCCTTCCGGGACGGCAAGCGGTATTACGACAACAACACCAGCTACGCCCTCATGCGGCAGACATCCGACCGGCTGTGCCGGGAACATGCCCTTTCCGTCATTGAAAACCCACAGCGCGGCAAGTCCAGGCACTATGCCGAATGGAAGGCCGAGCGGGAAGGTAAACCCACCTGGCGAGGCCTGATCCGGGAGGACGTGGACCAAGCCGTTGCCGCCGCCATGACCTTCACCCAGTTTATCGCCGCCCTGCGCAAAGAGGGCTATGAGGTGAAAACCGGCGTGAAACACCTGGCGGTGCGTCCTTTAGGCAAGGAACGGTTTGTCCGGCTGAAAACCCTGGGCGACGATTACGCCGAGGAAGCCATCAAACGGCGCATCCTGCAAAACCGCACACCCCGGCGGCCGCCCCCCTTGCCGGAGCCGAAGCGAAAACGCTGTGACTTCAAAGGTTCTCTCAAGACGGCGAAAAAGCTCACCGGCCTGCAAGCGTTATACTTCCACTACCTCTATAAAATGGGCATCCTGCCCAAGCCCCGCGCGTCCCCCCGAAGGACGCATTTTTTATTGCGCGAGGACCTCCGGCATCTGGAGGAAATCACTGCCCAAACCAAGCTTCTCTGCAAAAACCGTATTTCCAGCAAGGAACAGCTTTTCGCCTACCGCTCAACCGTGGAGCAGGAAATGAGCGCCCTGTCCGCCCAACGCAAGTCCCTTTACAATCGCATCCGCCGGTGCGGGGACGAGGAGCAGGCGACAGCCTATAAGCAGCAAATCGCCGGGCTGACCGGCCAAATCAGCCAGCTTCGCAAGGAGGTGAAGCTCTGCACGGGCATCCTGTCCCGTTCCGGGGAAATGCGGGAAAAGCTGTCCCGGATCAAACAGGAAGAAATCCAGCAGCGAAAGGAGGAAAAAGCCTATGAGCAGCGGAGCCGACGCCGTGGACCAAGCCGTCAGCCTGAGTCTTAAGGGGATCGAGGTAATGGCCAGAATCTCCGGCGAGGGGGCCAAGAACCTGGCCACCTATTTGTATGCCGTTCTCACAGACCAAAAGAAAACCAGGGGGAAAATCCGGCTGGAAGGGCTGTTGCGCAGCGGCAAGGAACTGAAAGTCTTCGCGGTCAGGAACGAGGACTTGCAGAAATTCACCCAGGAGGCCAAACGCTACGGCGTCCTCTATTGCGCCCTCCGTGACAAAAAGGACACGGACGGCATGTGCGACATCATGGTGCGTGCCGAGGACGCCTCCAAGATCAACCGCATCGTGGAACGCTTCAAGCTGGCCACCGTGGACACCGCCAGCATCAAGAGCGAAATCCAGAAATCCAGGGCCGCCAAACAAGAGGAAAAAGCGCCCGCCGAAAAGGAAACGCCCGCCGAAAAAAGCGCGGACGATTTTCTGGACGAGCTGATGGCCAAGCCCGATCAGCCGGAGCCGGAGCGGACCGACAACCCGAACTCCACGATGGACCCTACGGCGGCGAAGGCGGAGAAATCCCCTCCGTCCGAGCCTACTTACGAGCGCAGCGGGAAAGCCGCCGGGGGTACGAGTGAGCCGGAGCGAAAATCCGTCCGGCAGGAACTGAAGGAAATCCGGGAAGCCCACCGGGAGCAGGCGGAACCCAAGCGGGAGGCGGCCAAAGAACAGGCCAAATCCGCCAAGCCGCCTGTCAAATCGGGCCAACAGAAATCCAAAGCCAAAAAGTCAAAACCGAAAGAGAGGTAAATCCACATGAGCAATTTTGACGATCTTTTCCGGCAGGAACAAGGCCAAACCACGCCCATAAGCGGCCAGCCCTTCGACAAGGAAGCCTGGGCGCAGAAAAAGCAGGAGCAGCGGGAAGCGGTGTACGCCCTGATCGACGAAACGGCGACAGCCGTGGCGCGGGACGGAGACACCTTCCAAAAATATCTGAACGTGCAGAGCCGCTTTGACCGCTACAGCGTTGCCAACGCCCTTCTAATCCTGGCGCAAAAACCGGAGGCCACCCGCATCGCGGACTTTGACACCTGGAAGGAACAGGGCGCGTACATCCGCAAAAAGGAAACCGGCTTTTTCATCATCGAGCCGGGCGAGGAATACCAGCGCGCGGACGGTTCCACCGGCATCAGCTACAACCCCAAAAAGATGTTCGACATTTCCCAAACCGGAAACAGCCGCAAACGGGAAACCCCCGTCTATCCCGACGAGCGCACCCGCATCAAGGCGCTGCTGGCCCACGCCCCCGTGCCCGTCCGCATCAGCGACACGCTGCCGAGCGGCGTGAACGCCCTGTACCAGCCGGACAAGCGGGAAATCCAAATCCGGCGCGGCCTGGACGCCAATCATATTTTCCGGGCTCTCGCCCAAGAGCTGGCTCAGGCGGAAATGGACAAGGGCGACGGGAGCTACAACCGTTCCGAGCAGGGCTTCCGCGCCTATTGCGCGTCGTATATGCTCTGCAAGCAGTACGGCGTGGAAACGGACGGCTTTTACCACTTCGAGGGGGTTCCCCAAATGCTGGAGACTTTGGAGCCGCAGGAAATCCGGGCCGAGCTTACCGTCATCAAGGAAGCCGCAGGCGAAATTTCCGGCCGGATGAACCGGATGCTCAACCAAGAGCGGCAGCAAAAGCGGCAAGAACCGGAACGTTAGGAGGGATCGCCCATGAAGGAAGAAGAAAGGGTGCTGACCCTGGACGACTACGAATACGGCGTGGTGGTAAACGCCCTCAACGAACTGCGAAACGACCTGATTAAAGAGGAACGGCCCACCGACGCCGTGGACGAACTGCTTTTGAAAACCATCGACGCCCCGACCAAAAAGCAGAAGCGCAGAAACCACGATGAAGCGCGCTGAAACCGCCAGGAGCAATCTCATCCTCTGGGCGGTTTTTTTAATTCCGGTGGTGTGGGCGGCCTTGCTGGTCGCCCCCTCCCTTTCCGGCGGCCTGCCCGAAATCCTGGAAAACCTCACGGCGGCGATGAACGATCCGTTTCATATCCAATGGGTGGATCATTCGCCCAAGTGCGTTTTGCTCTTTGTCGCCGCCTACGGCATGGGCATCGGGATATACCTGTCCACCAAGCGCAATTACCGGCCCAGGGAGGAACACGGCAGCGCCCGCTGGGGCGGCGCGGCGGCTGTCGATAAGAAATACCGGGACAAGAATCCGCAGAAGAACAAAATCCTGACCCAGAACGTCCGTATCGGACTGGACGGCAGGAAGCACCGGCGCAATCTGAACGTTCTGGTGGTGGGCGGTTCCGGCTCCGGCAAGACCAGGTTTTACGCGAAACCCAACGTCATGCAGGCCAACACCTCTTTTGTGATCCTCGACCCCAAGGGCGAAATCCTGCGGGATACCGGAAACCTGCTCAAAGCCAGGGGCTATGACATCAAGGTACTGGATTTAATCAACATGCATCTGTCCCACTGCTACAATCCCTTTACCTATTTGCAGGACGACAAGGACGTGCTGAAGCTGGTCACCAACCTGATCCGCAACACCACACCCAAGGGCTCCAACACCAACGACCCCTTTTGGGAACGCTCCGAAACCGCCCTGCTGGAGGCCCTCATCCTCTACCTGCTCTACGAAGCGCCGGAGGATGAGCGAAACTTCCCGATGGTCATGGAGATGATCGCCGCCGCCGAGGTGCGGGAAGAGGACGAAACCTACCAAAGCCCCCTGGACGAGCTGTTTGAGCGGCTGGCCATGCGGGAGCCGGAGCATCTGGCGGTCAAACAGTACAACATCTTCAAGCTAGCCGCGGGTAAAACCGCCAAGTCCATTTTAATCAGCCTGGGCGTCCGGCTGGAAAAGTTCAACCTGTCCACCATCGCGGGCATCACCACGGTGGATGAAATGGCGCTGCCCGCCATCGGGGAGAAAAAGACGGCCCTGTTTGCCGTCATCCCAGACAACGACAGCAGCTTCAATTTCATTGTGGGGATGCTCTACACCCAGCTTTTCCAGCAGCTTTACTACCTGGCCGACCATGTTTACGGCGGCAGGCTGCCCCTGCACGTCCATTTCGTGATGGACGAATTCAGCAATGTCGCCCTGCCGGATGAATTCGACAAGCTCCTTTCCACCATGCGCAGCCGGGAAATCATCCGTCTCCATCATCCTGCAAAACCTGGCCCAGCTCAAAGCATTGTTTAAAGACACCTGGGAGTCCATTGTCGGCAACTGCGACGAATTCCTTTATCTAGGCGGCAACGAGCAAAGCACCCACAAGTATGTGTCCGAGCTTTTGGGCAAGGAAACCATCGACCTGAACACCTACGGGCAGAGCAGGGGCGCTCACGGCAGCTACTCCACCAATTTTCAGTTGTCGGGCCGGGAGCTTCTTACCCCCGACGAGGTGCGCATGCTGGACAACCGCTACGCCCTGCTGTTCATCCGGGGCGAACACGCCGTCATGGACGACAAGTACGATATTCTCAAGCACCCGAATTTGAAGCTAACCGTTGACGGGGGCGGCCAACCCTACCGACACGGCACCACGGAACACGCCCTGGACTGGAAAGCCGTGGCTTTAAAGGAAGACGGCGATTACGAGCTGCTTTCCGAGGAAGAACTCGAAAGCCTATCCCCATCATAAAAACAGGAGGAATGATCCTTATGAAAATGTTTGGAAAAATCAAAAGGGTTTTTGCCGTTTGCTGCGTACTGGCGCTGATGCTGACCCTTTTCGCCGTTCCCGCATACGCGGCAAACGATCCGCTTCAGGTGGTCAACAACCTGTCCGAATTTATCTTCGGGCTAATCCGCGCCATCGGGCTGATCCTGCTGGGCTTCGGCATTGTGCAAATCGGCCTGTCGCTGAAATCCCACGACCCGAGCCAGCGGGCCAACGGCTTTCTGACCCTGGCGGGCGGCGTCATCATCACCTTTGCCAAGGAAATCCTTAATCTCATCACAGGAGGTTGATGGCCATGTTTAACAAATTCCCGATCATTGAAAACATGCACATTCATTCCCTGGACGGCGAACTGCGGGAAGCCACCATCCTGGGACGGCTGGGCGACAACGATTATCTTGCCGAATATAACGGCGTCAAGTGCCATGCGATCTACAACCCCTTTGTCAATCATTTCTATGTGGACGACAAGTATGGCGTCATCAAGGACAAAAAGCCCGGCAGGGACGAGCCATGCCGGTAACGATCACAGGAGCAAAGCCCGCGCATGAAACGCGGGCTTTGCTTTGGGAACGAGGTGAGTTTATTTGGAAAACGGCAACTGGGTGATTGAGAACCTGAACAACGCCCTGGGAACCTGGAACGAAAAGCTGGCGGAAATCTGGCAGCTTGTCACCCAGTCCCCCACGGAATTCCGGGGCGGCGGCATCTGGCACGTCATTGCCGACATCCACGGCGCGCTGCAGGCTATTGGCCTGGCACTGCTGGTATTGTTTTTTGTGATCGGCGTGGTCAAGACCTGCGGCAGCTTTGCGGAGGTGAAAAAGCCGGAACACGCCCTGAAGCTGTTCCTCCGCTTCGCTTTGGCGAAAGGCGTGGTGACCTATGGATTGGAACTGATGATGGCGCTCTTTAACATTGCCCAGGGGATCATCTCCACCATCATGAGCAGCGCGGGTTTCGGCACCACCAGCCAAGCCGTTTTGCCGCAGGCCATCGTGCAGGCCGTCGAGGAGTGCAGCTTCTTGGCGAGCATCCCCCTGTGGGCGGTGACGATCATCGGCAGCCTGTTCATCACGGTGCTGTCCTTCATTATGATCCTGTCGGTGTACGGTCGTTTTTTCAAATTATTCTTATATACCGCCATTGCCCCCGTACCTTTGGCCTCCTTTGCCGGGGAGCCCAGCCAGAGCATCGGCAAAGCCTTTCTCAAAAGCTATGCCGCCGTCTGCCTGGAGGGGGTCATCATCGTCCTGGCCTGCGTTATCTTTTCCGTCTTTGCGGCCGCCCCTCCGGTGGTGGACGCCAGCGCCAGCGCCGTGACGATGGTGTGGAGCTATATCGGGGAGCTGGTTTTCAACATGCTGATATTGGTCGGTGCGGTGAAGATGGCCGACCGGGTGGTGCGAGAGATGATGGGATTATAATTTTTGGATGGGAGGAAAACAAAATGAGTAGTAAAGCGATTTCAAGCAGCGATCCCAACGCTCTGGAAAAGCTGAACGCGAAGCTGGAAGCCTGCGAGAAACGGCAGGCGTATATGAAAGAGGTCAACGCCTATTACCGAAAGTTCGGCACGTGCCAGGGCTGCCCCGCTGTATCGGACGAGATGGCCGCGAAAATAGACGCGAAAATCGAAAGCTCGTCTTATTCGTGGGATAAGCAGCCGTTTGCAAGCTATGAGCTGACCAACAACAATTCCGAGATAAAACGGATCAAGCAGCGGATCAATGAGCTTGAAAGACACCGGGAGGTTGGTTTTGTGGGATGGAAGTTTGCGGGCGGCGAGGCGGTAGTCAACAATGACATCAATCGCTTGCAGCTTTTTTTCGACGAAAGGCCGGACAAAGAAAGATGTTCCGTTTTGAAGCGCAAGGGCTTTCACTGGTCGCCGCGGGAGGGCGCATGGCAACGGCAGCTAAACGACAATGCCATCTATGCCGTGAACTATGTTGATTTTGTCAAGCCCCTTGACGGCAGGAGACCGACGGAATTGCAGCCGAAAGCTCCGCAGCGGGATACCGGGGCACGGTGATAATGATAAATGAATCAGGCAAAGGAGATTTCGGCTATGAAAAAGGCGGCTCTCAATGACAAGCTGGAAAAAGAGCAAGAAAAACTGCGCAAACTTGGGGAGGAAGCCTTGAAAAACGGTATCCCCCTCACCCAGGATGAGGCATTTATGGCGCAGAACCGCAAGGTTGACGCCTTGGTAGTTAAGGTAACTAAGGAGCAAGAACGGCACAGGAAAAATCGGCAGGAACGATAAGACCGATAATCCGATGGCGCTTTGTTAAAGAGGCGCTATTTTTTGTGGAGGTGATGATATTTTGGAAGTCAAGATCAATCGGGAAATCCGGGACTATACCGAGAGCCTGTTTTTTGGACTGTCCATGCGGCAGTTCATTTTTTCTGTTCTGGCCATCGGAGTGGCCATAGGCATCTACTTTGGCTTGCGGAGGTTTTTTGGGACGGAAACCGTAAGCTGGATGTGCATTCTGGGAGCCGCCCCCTTTGCCGCCCTCGGTTTTATTCAATACCACGGCATGACGGCGGAGCAATTTCTCTGGGCCTATGTCAAGTCGGAATTTCTCCTGCCCAAGCGCCTGACCTTTCACCCGACCAACATCTATTACGAAGCCCTGAAGCCCACCCTGGAAAAACGCGAAAAGGAGGCATGGAAACGCCATGATTAAAACCCTGCAAAAAATCATGAAGCAGGACAAGGAAAGGTTTGTCGTCCCCAAAGGCGTACAGCAGGCCATCCCCATCCGCGCCATCTGGCCGGACGGTATTTTTCAGGTAGGAAACAAGTTTTCCCGGACCTTTCGCTTCGAGGACATCAATTACGCCGTGGCCTCCAAGGAGGACAAGGAAGCAATGTTTCTGTCCTATTCGGAGCTTTTGAATTCCTTTGACAGCGGCGCGACCACCAAAATCACCATCAACAACCGCCACCTGAACAAGACGGACTTTGAAAACTCCATTCTGATCCCCCTCCGGGAGGACCCCCTGGACGAATACCGCAGGGAATACAACCGGATGCTTTTGGAGAAGGCCACCGGCGCGAACAGCATCGTGCAGGACAAATACGTCACCGTATCGGTAGCGAAAAAAAGCATCGAGGAGGCACAAAACTACTTTTCCCGTGTCGGCACGGACCTGATCACCCACTTTTCCCACCTGGGTTCCAAATGCGCGGAGTTGGACGCCACCGACCGCCTGAGAATCCTGCACGACTTTTTCCGCTCCGGCGAGGAAACGTTTTTCCGTTTCGACCTGTCCGAAACCATGCGCAAGGGACACGACTTCAAGGACTACATCTGCCCCGACACCCTGGAGTTTGAACGCGATTATTTCCGCATGGGCAACAGATTTGGACGAGTCATTTTTCTGCGAGAGTACGCCAGCTTCATCAAGGACAGCATGGTGGCCGAGCTGTGCGACTTAAACCGCAGCATGATGCTGTCCCTGGACATCATCCCCATCCCCACCGACGAGGCCGTGCGGGAGGTGGAAAATCGGCTACTGGGCGTGGAAACCAACATCACCAACTGGCAACGAAGACAGAATCAAAATAATAATTTTTCCGCTGTTGTGCCTTACGACATGGAACAGCAAAGAAAAGAGAGCAAAGAATTTCTGGACGACCTGACCACCCGCGACCAGCGCATGATGTTCGCCGTTTTGACAATGGTGCATATCGCAGACAGCAAAGAGCAGCTTGACAGCGACACGGAAACTTTGCTGACCACAGCCAGAAAGCACCTGTGCCAGTTCTCTCCCCTGGCCTGGCAGCAAATGGACGGCCTGAACACGGTGTTGCCCTACGGCCTGCGCAAAATTCACGCCATCCGGACCCTGACCACCGAAAGCACAGCGGTGTTCATCCCTTTCCGGGCGCAGGAAATCGCCCACAAGGGCGGCATCTACTACGGCCAGAACGTTATCAGCAAAAATATGATTATCGCCAACCGGAAATTATTGCTGAATGGCAATTCTTTCATCTTGGGCGTTTCCGGCTCCGGCAAATCCTTCACGGCCAAGCGGGAAATCGTCAACCAGATGCTGGCCAGCGACGACGACATCATCCTCATCGACCCGGAGCGCGAGTATTCGTCGCTGGTCAAGGCGCTGGGCGGCGAGATCGTCCACATCTCCGCCACCTCCAAAAACCACATCAACGCGATGGACATGAGCAAGGATTACGGAGATGGCGCAAACCCGGTCATCCTGAAATCCGAATTTGTCCTGTCCCTGTGCGAGCAGCTTATCGGCGGCCAGAACCTGGGTGCTAAGCAGAAATCCCTGATCGACCGCTGCACCGCCAATGTCTACCGGAAGTACCTGCAAAGCAACTTCAAGGGGAAAACGCCCACCTTGCAGGACTTCCATGGGGAGCTTTTAAAGCAGGCGGAGCCGGAGGCCCAAGAAATTGCCCTAGCCATCGAGCTTTTTACTTCCGGCAGCCTGAACACCTTTGCCAAGGCCACCAACGTGGACGTGACCAGCCGCCTGATCTGCTACGACATTCTGGATTTAGGCAAGCAGCTTCTCCCCATCGGCATGCTGGTCGTATTGGACAGCATTCTGAACCGCATCACCCAGAACCGGGCCAAAGGAAAAAACACCTTCATTATTATTGATGAAATCTACTTGCTCTTTCAGCATGAGTACAGCGCCAACTTCCTGTTTACCCTCTGGAAGCGGGTGCGTAAGTACGGCGCATTTTGCACAGGGATCACCCAGAACGTGGACGATCTTTTACAGAGCCATACGGCCCGGACCATGCTGGCCAACAGCGAATTCATTGTCATGCTCAACCAGGCTTCCACGGACAGAATGGAGTTGGCCAAGCTGCTGAACATTTCCGACCTGCAATTAAGCTATATCACCAACGTGGATGCAGGCAACGGCCTGATCAAGGTGGGCAGTTCCCTGGTGCCCTTCACCGACCAATTCCCGCGCAACACCAAGCTCTACAACCTGATGACCACCAAGCCGGGCGAACAGGCCCAGGGCTGAATGAAGCTGCCAAGCACCAACGGCTGGCCGTAATTTTCCGGCCAGCCGTTCATTTACTTTGAAGGAGGAAAACACAATGGAAATCATCCGGTTTGCAGACAGGGAACACAAGGCTTTTTATAATCAAATGCTGACCAAAACCCGCAATAACGACGCCTATCACCGGGCTTTTTTTTACGCAATGGGCATCTGCGCGGAAACGAGGCGCAATATCCATGCCCTCTTTGACTTCAAGGAGGACGGCATCAAACCGGAGGGCCTTACGGCGGCCTGGCAGACAGGCGGAACCCGCCGCCTGTGCCGTCTGGCCTTCAACCTCTGGAACGGCTGGACGGAGGAAGGAAAAGAAAACCGTTCCACGCCCTACGAGCTGTTTGACTGCGGCTTTGCCCCCTACTTTTTTGAAGCAATCCGGCTGCGCTATCCCGAATATTGCCCGAGTTTGGAGCGACCCGCGCCCTATTTTTCCGTAAAGGCACGGTAGCAGTCAGTAAATCCTGGAAGGAGGTTGGGCGCGTTGAAAGACATCAAAACCAAAGCCACCGTCAAGGACATTAAGGCTCTGGACAAAAGCCTCGATGTGACCCGCAGGGCGAAAAACGCCTTCATTCGTACCAAGGATCAGGCCGAGCGGACGCAGCGGCCGGAACACGACAGCTATGTGGCGTATGCCGAGGATAAGGTAAAGGAAAATGTGGAAACGGTCGGTAATGAAGCTGTTCACACGATGGGGCGGAAAGGCCAAAAGGCGGTTCAAAAAATCAAGGAACGCCGCAATTCCCCTTCGGACAGCTATCACACCGATGCTGCCGACGGATATGCGGCGGAGCAGCCCTCCCCTTCCGAAACCGGACGTCCCCAAGCGCGCCGGAGCGCCGTTTCCCCTCAAGGAAAGCAAACTGCCTCGCTCAAGGCCGGAAAAGCACCTGCACAGTCCAAATCTCCCGCGCAGGCCAAGCCATCAGCCCGGCGAAAAGCCGTCCCATTCAAAGTGACGGAAAGAGGTAAACGAAAATATACCCTGGCCAAGCCCAACGAATTGGCTAAACGCCGGTTTGTTCAGAGCCGGGCAAAGGCGCGGTTTACCCAAAACAAAGAAATTCAGGCGGCGGAAGCCAAAACCGCACAGGCCATCCCAAGTCCCGTGTTCAAATCAGACGGAAATATGACACGGCATACTGCCCAAACCGGCATCGGCGGCATTGGCCGCACCGTCAGGCAATCCGCCCGGTCCGGCAGCAAAGCGGTAAAGGAAACTGTCAAGAGCACCATTAAAACGGCGCGGAAATCGGTCAAGACCGCCGGGCAAACCGCAAAGACCGGTGCAAAAACCTCTCAGACGGCGGCTAAAGCCGCCCCCAAAACCGCGCGGGCCACCGCTAAAGCGGCGCAGACGGCAAGGGCCACAGCCAAATTTACTATTCATATGATGAAACTGACCGTCAAAGCCGCCGCCGTGCTGACCAAAGGACTAATCGCTCTTGTGGGCTCAAGCGGGGCCGTCCTTGCCCTGTTCCTGATTATTATCGCCGTGGCCGCCTTGTTATCGTCTCCCTTTGGCCTTCT
This sequence comes from Bacillota bacterium, assembly GCA_050952465.1. Classification (GTDB taxonomy): domain Bacteria; phylum Bacillota; class Dehalobacteriia; order Dehalobacteriales; family Dehalobacteriaceae; genus DUPU01. Next base: position 293,316 of record JBMNKZ010000005.1, read on the forward strand.
CTTTTCCGACGAGAACAAAAATGCGGGGATAACGCCCGTCTCCGTGGTGATACAGGAAGTGAATGAGGAATACAACCAACGGATAGAGGACATCAAGAACGACAACACCTGGGACACGCTGGATGTTCAGTACGTCGGCACCGGAGGCAGCCGGGGCAATATCTGGATAGACATTCTAGCCGTGTTTGCCGTCAAAACCGCACTGACCGACGACGGCATGGATGTTTTCACCATTGACCAGACCCGTGTTGACCTTATCCGGGAAGTATTTTGGGATATGACGGAAATTGACCACTGGATAGAAACCGTGAAGCATACCGACAGCGACGGGGGAACATGGTACGAACGCGTTCTGCATATCGTCATCGCCCAGCGAACTGCAGAGGAGCAGGCGGAAATCTATCGCTTTAACGACGACCAGAGGGAAGTGCTGGATGAGCTTCTGAGCGGCGAATACGACCAGTATTTTATTGCCCTGATCACGGGTTTGAGACACCTAGGGGACGGAACGGAGGTTATTGCGGAGGACCTTTATATCTGGCCCAGCGCCGCTAGTGACTATGTAACTTCATTTTTTGGCACCAGGCTGCACCCCATCCTGGGCGTCTACAAAACCCACAGCGGCATTGACATCGGGGCGGGATACGGAACGGCGGTACTGGCCGCCGCGGACGGCGCGGTCGCAACCGCAGCTTACGATGCGGGCGGCTATGGAAACTATATCATCATCGACCACGGTAACGGCAACATGACCCTTTACGCCCACATGAGCCAAATGAGCGTCGGTGTCGGGCAAACGGTGAAGCAGGGCCAGACCATCGGCTTCGTGGGCAGCACGGGAATGTCCACGGGTCCGCATCTGCATTTTGAGGTTTATGTCGGCGGCACAAGGGTTGACCCCCTGCTGTACTTCTCTAATTATACGGCAGCATGGTAAGTATTGGCTGATTAAAAAGTTGCTGACGACCATCTAAAAGATAACGGTGCGATAGCCGATTGATTGGTTGTCATGCCATCGTGCTTTTTATTAGTGCTAAATTATATGAAAGGTGGAAGAAAGAATGAATTTAGAAGCATTAAGGGAGTTGGAATATAAAAAGTGCGCGGATGCACTGGCTGAATTGCTTGGCTTGGACTGGGATACCAAAGAAAGAATTCTGAAATGCTTTCAACGCACGGGAATCAAAAACTTTTTTCAGCATCTTGAATCGGCGGACTTAGCCCCTGAGACTTCCGGGAAGCTGCAAAGTATACAAGCCCTGATTGAAATATTGGACAACAAAAGGGGGCGGATATAATATGAGGTCAGACACACGGCATACCGAGAAATTTCTACAAGGGCTGACAACTTTAACAGGTCTGCCCTACAAAAAGGTTCAGCAGTATGTAAAACAAAATAACCCCTTTAATATCTTAGAGCATCCCCGCATTATGGACCCAAATGAAAAGCAACTCGAAAAGATCGGACTGCTCAACGAGTTCATTGCCTCCTACAACCTTTTAAAAATCTATGAGAACAATGAAAAAATTACCTTCAATTCATCAACTGCGGCAGGCCAATATTTTTACGCCCTCTTAAGCGGAATGAAGGATAGAGAACGATTTATGGTCGCTTTTTTAGATAGGAGCAATAACGTAATCGAAATAAAAACCATGTCAGAAGGAACTGTTGGTCAGACAGCCGTTTATCCAAGAGAAATATTAAAGTACGCCTTGGCCTGTGATTGCAATGCGGTCATTCTGGCCCACAACCATCCCGGAGGCTCCCAGAATTTTTCCCCGGAAGATAAAGCGTTGACCCATAGAATTGTGGATATTTTCCATCCTTTAGAGATCAAAGTTTTGGATCACATTATTGTGGGTGGTGGAAACTATTCTTCTATGGCAGACAGAGGAAGCATGCCTGACTACTGCAAAGATCCAGCAAATTATGAACCGGTTGCATTAGGCGCAATACCCATAGCAGAAAAGCGAAATAGATTTCAAAATACCCGCTAAAGACGGAACTCTAAATATAGTGCGATACCAAAAAGACCGCTCGACAATACCTAAAAACGGTATAGCCGAGCGGCCTTTTTTTTAGAGAAACTTTATCAATCATTTTCGTCAGCGTTATGTCAAAGAGGTACGTTTCCTCCCTGTACGGTTATTATCAATGCCAGGTTACTTGACATTGCTAAAATAATTTAATAAAATTAGGACGTACGTACGACCAAGATTTTGGAGGTGCCACATGCAACAAAAGACTGATAAAACAAACCCATCTGAGAAAATTCTTATAACGGCCTTTGAATGTCTTTCTACAAGAGGCTATGCCAATGTATCCATGCGAAATATTGCCGAGGAAGCCGGAGTCGCGTTAAGCCAACTGACATACTACTATAAGAATAAAGAAAAATTATTCATTGAAGTTATCAATATGATGACACTCCAATATTTACATGAAATAGAAGGAAATTTAGAATCTGTCACGGGTGAGAAAGAAAAGCTCGCGTCCCTTGTGAGGTTCTTTAAGGAACTGATCAGGGATAAACCAAAACTTTTGAAACTTTTTATTGATTTTATAGCACAGGCTTTATGGATTCCGTCTTTTAGAGAACAACTGGACAGCTTATTTACTGAGCTGACGGAGATTATTGAAAGAAACCTATTGACCTACACGAAAATCAATAAAAGATATCTTGGATATTCTCCCCAAACGGTAGCTAAATTAGTTCTTGGAGCTTTGCTCGGAACATCTATTCAAATAATACTCGGTTCCGACCGGGACAGCGCCTTTGAATCCTTAAATTTGGCAGAAAGCCTATTAAATTAAGAGGGAGTGTATATTATGTCAAACGCATTTGAAAAGACAATCAATTTAGGATTAGGGTTTTTATTGTATTCACGGGAAAAAGTGGAGGAAGTGGTTGAGGAACTGGTCGGCAGAGGCGAGGTGGCCAAAAAAGACGCCCGGCAGTTTGCGAGCGAGCTTATGCAAAGAGGCGAAGAACAGAGAGAAGAACTGAAGAAGCTGATTCAGGGTGAGGTCACCAAGGCGCTGGATCATGTAAATGTGGCGAGAAAAGAAGACCTTGTTACAAAAGATGAAATCAGAGAAATTGTCAGAGAACAAATGCAGCAAGTACTCCGGGAACAAGGATTTTTCAAAAGCGAGGGCACCAAGTAAAGGGGATAAATGTTCAGAGTGCCGGAAAAGTAGCAGGCTCAGGGAAAGAGAGCAAATCAATCTATGTGATGAAACGATAGGAGTGCTTCCTTTCCCCTCTGCTTAAATATTGCGGAATCGCGGGATAGAGTTGATATGATGAATTACAAGCGCATTCGTGCCAGAAGATATAAAGAAATTATTGCTGTTTTTACAAAACATGGTTTTGGATTGTTTGTAAAGCGACTTAGGCTCCCTTATTCTTTAAGGTTCAAAAATAAAATTTTAGACGCCGGAACTGCGCCTGACACGGCTGGAGCCTCGGCAGGAAAAAGGCTGAAGATGGCCTTGGAAGAACTGGGGCCGACGTTTGTTAAACTGGGACAAATTTTAAGCATACGACGGGATATTTTACCGGCTGATATTATTGAAGAGCTTAAAAAGCTGCAAGACTCGGTGCAGCCGTTCCCTTTTTCTGAGGTAAAGACGCTCATTGAAACGGAATTTAATGACACGCTGGGAAATATCTTTAAAGAATTTGATGAGGTACCTGTAGCCGCGGCATCCATATCCCAAGTCCATCGCGCCAGACTGATTTCAGGAAAGCAGGTGGCCGTAAAGGTTCAAAGGCCGGAAATAGAAAGACTCATAGATTTGGACTTAAACATTTTAAAAGACATGGCGCATCTTCTCGACCATCACACAAAATACGGGGAGATTTATGATTTTAGCGGTATGGTGGCGGATTTTGAAAACACGCTTAAAAATGAACTGGATTTTACCAAAGAAGGTGAAAACGCGGATGCCTTCAGGCTTAATCTCAGCCGGGACGAAGGCGTAACAGTCCCGAAAGTGAAGTGGATATATACGACAAAGCGGGTTCTCACCATGGAGTATTTTGAAGGCATCAAGATTAGCGATTCTGCAGCCTTGGATCTGGCCGGCATTAACCGGAGAAAGATCGCCGAGAAGCTTGCCGCCTCCATATGCAATCAAATACTCAGAGATGGTTTTTTTCATGCGGACCCGCATCCGGGCAATATTCAGATCATGCCGGACGGCACCATCATATTTCTTGATTTGGGGATGGTAGGTTGCCTCAACGAATCCCGGAAAAGAGCGATTTCAAATTTTTTTGTCGGGGTTGCCTTCAAAGACAGTCGAATGGTGGTCAACTCTATTTTTGCTATGGAGGCCGCAACTGCTCGAAGCAATGTGAAGAGCTTTGAAAAAGACGTTGATGCGCTGATCGAAAAGTACCTTACGATGCCTATGAAAGAGATGAAAATTGATAAGCTGCTCCAGGAAATCTTTCATATTGCGTTTTTGAACCATGTAAAAACACCCCGTGAATTTGCTTTGCTTTCCAAAACTTTGACAACTCTTCAAGGACTGTTGGAAAAACTGGCCCCGGATCTTAACGCCCTTGTTATTGCGGAACCTATCGCTAAAAAGCTGCGTTATCAGTTACTTTCATTCGAGAAAATGGGAAGCGGAATAAAAAAGAGCTTATTAGATTACTGGAATCTGTTGAGTGAATTCCCGACCGCAATGCAAAACCTTCTGCATAAAGCGGCAGGTGCAGACTTTACCGTTCAATTTGAGATGAAAGAGATGGATAAACTTCAAAGGCGGCTGGAACGAATCTTCAACAGGATATCCTTCAGCCTGATTTTGCTTGCCGTAAGCATTATCATCGCCGGAGTCCTTATTAGCTCCGGTCTTAACGCAGATACAAGCAACGAAATGTATTTTTTCAATATTACAGTCTTAAAAATAGGTTTGGTATCGGCTGCTATTATTGTTTTGGTACTGATGATTTCTATGATAAGGTCGAAAAACTGAGAAATAACGCGTAAAAGGAGCAATATTAAATGATCGGCTGGATCATTTCAAAATTAAGACTGGAACCGGATTCCTTCGCTGATGCGGAATACTTGGGCTGTATAAGCGGGCTGATCAACCATGAAATGGTCCGGTCGATGGGAAATTATATCCAACACAGCGACATCAATTGTTTAGAGCATAGCCTTTATGTGTCGTACAGCAGCTATCTTGTTTGCAGGAGGATGGGGCTTGATTATCGTTCGGCGGCCAGAGGAGGGTTGCTACACGATTTTTTTCTGTACGACTGGCATCTTGAAAAACCGTACAAGGGGCTACATGGTTTGACGCATCCTCACGTCGCCTTGCAGAATGCGAATAAATATTTCCATTTAAACAAACTGGAACAGGATATCATCCGAAAACACATGTGGCCTTTGACAGTAACACCGCCTAAATATAAGGAGGCATACATTGTGGCCGCGATAGATAAATATTGTGCATTTATGGAAACTTTCAATTTTGGAGAAAGAAAAAATGTGCGTAGGTTGCAAAGTCTATTGTGCTGTTAATGCACCTTCCTTAGAAAGGATCAAAAAGTATGTTAGATTTTATAGCAATCCCGATGGGAGCCATCTTGAAATATATATATGATAACATTGCGTTTCAGAATTATGGAATCGCAATCATACTTTTTACGGTAGGAATAAAATCACTTATGCTTCCCCTGACCATAAAGCAGGTTCAATCGACCTCAAAAATTGGTCAGCTCCAGCCACAGATGCAGGAAATTCAAAAGAAATATAAAGACGACAAGGAAAAGCAGAGTACGGAGCTGATGAAACTCTATCAGGAAAATAAGGTGAATCCGACCGGAGGCTGCCTTCCCCTGCTGATACAGATACCGATTTTGTTTTCTTTATATTACGTTATTTCCCAGCCTTTGAAATACATGGCTGGGAAATCTCCTGAAATCATAGCGCGGCTTTATGAACTGATACCGCAGGGTGCCGAAAAGATTGAGAATATGAAAGATCTGAGCATTATTGCTTATTTTAGTGACCACTCAGAACAGCTTCAGGCGGTATCTCATTTGCTGAAACCGGAAGATTTACTCAATATGAATTTTTTAGGGATCAATCTTGGAGCAGTGCCCGCCTGGAATCCCGGCAATTATATCAACAGCGGTACAAGCATACATAGCTACCTTCTGCTGTCGATTCCGTTGCTGTCGGCCCTCACATCCTATATATCCGTAAAATATTCTATGAAGGACGCACCGAAAACAAACGAAGCACAGATGCAAACCTCCATTCAAAATAATATGGCTTTAGTCTCTACAGTTATGAGTGGTGTTATTGCATTTACCGTGCCTGCCGGGCTGGGCCTTTACTGGATTGCCGGAAATGTCTATCAAATCGCGCAACAAATGTTTATAAACAGATTTGTGATGAAAAAGCATACTGACGGGAGAAAGAAGAAATCCAAAATAAATAGCGCAAATCATGCCAGACATATGAGCCTTAAATAAGATTTTGTATTGCATTAGGGAGGGGGCAATAATGTCCGATTCGAATATAACGAAACTGGCCCTTGCCAATTCATTGAAAGGGCTAATGGCAAAGAAAGCTTTTAATAAGATTTGCGTCAGCGATATTGTGGGTAACTGCGGACTAACAAGGCAAGCATTTTATTATCATTTCAAGGATAAGTATGATCTTATGAATTGGATTTATTATACCGAGACCGCCCGTTTCATGAGCTCCTATAACAAGGTGGATCATTGGCTGGACGGGATGTTGGATTTGTGTAATTATATGCGGCAAAATAAGACGTTTTATATTAACGCGCTCAACACAACCGGGCAAAACTCTTTTCAGGAGTATCTGCATGATTACATCCGCGATATTTCGATATCTGTAATAGAGAGCATCAAAAACAAAGAATTTGAAGAAGAAAAATGGGGATTTATTGTCGAATTTATTTCCACTGCTTTTGTCGGTCTGATTGTGCGGTGGGCCAACAATGGCATGAAAGATGATCCGGCAGAGTATGTAATGAAAATGCGCAGCTTATTTGACGGAAGCATTCTTTGTGAACTGGAAAGCCAGAGCGAAGAGATATCCACGGAAAATCCGACCAAACCGGAATAATATTATGGCAGCCCATTATTTTTTGTTTGTCAGTAATCAGATTTTTAGCAATGTGTGTAAAACATTCCAAACTGAAATTGGAGCAGGTAGCTTGAAAAACATTATTGATTACACAATAGAAGAAAATGATACTTTTAAAAATAGAAAATTCAACGCAGTTGACAGCCTGGTTTTATCCCAATTGGCGTATCTGCGTTTTGATAAGTTCGTACCCGGTCTATCTGATACCGCGATGCCGGTGAGCATAAAAGAAATAGCAAGTAAGGAAAACCTGGATATGCTGTTTCGTGATACATGGAACAGCAAAAACAACCGGCGTCTATTCTTTGCGCTGGCGAACAGTTCGAGGTTCCGTGACTTGAAAATGGTTTTTTATGTCAATAAAATAGACAACAAGACTGAGAAGCAGTTCTCAGCCATTACGTTTTTACTGGACGACTGTTCAGCCTATATCGCTTATCGCGGAACCGATTCAACCTTTATTGGATGGAAAGAGGATTTTAACATGGCATTCATCAGCCCTATTCCCTCGCAGGAAGAAGGCGTCGCCTACCTGAATGCCGTTGCCGATAGAATTTCATGCCAATTAAAAATTGGCGGACACTCAAAAGGAGGAAATATTGCGGTCTATTCCTCGATAAAATGCCGCCAGTCCGTTCAAAAAAGGATCACGCATGTCTTTAGCCATGATGGACCCGGATTCAGGGATGAAGTTTTTCAATGCCACGAGTATTTAATTATAAAAGACCGAATAAATAAAATCTTGCCTCAGTCATCCATAATCGGAATGCTATTGCAGAATCAGGAACATTATTCTGTGGTGAAAAGCAATCGCATCTGGTTTATGCAGCATGATTCTTTTTCGTGGCTAATTGACGGCAGTGATTTTCAATATGCTCAATCGGTTAAAAAAAGCGCGCTTTATATGAACGGGACGCTAAACAAATGGGTTAACTCCTTTGACGACCAAAAACGGGAGTTGTTTGTCAATACTCTTTTTCAGATTATCCAAGCAACAAATGCCTCAACATTTTATGATCTGACCGGTGATTGGCCCAAAAAGGCTGTTGCCGTGCTTGGCGCAATCAGAGATATTGACGATGAGACAAGGAAGTTTGTATTTCAAACCATAAGGGCGCTGTTTGCTTTGGCTGTTAAAAATATACGAGAAATAGGCTCGGAGAATAGTCAATAAGCCTGAAACCCGTAAAGCTGAAAAATGCGCTGAACATTCACTCTTTGTTAGCCCAAGGCAGTTCTTTGCTAGAAAACATCACTATGCCAATTGCCAAAATTATTACAGATATCAACTGAGATGTTGACAGAATTCCGACGCTGCCCCTGTAATCGTTTCTAAAGAATTCTATTATGAATCTTCCCACACTATAAAGAATAAGGTATAAAGACCCTACCTTCCCTGTTCTCCGGTCTTTTTGTGCATAAAACAACAATACTATCGCGATCAAGAAGTCTCCTGCGCTTGAAAACAACTGGGTTGGTATAAGTTTAACTCCATTAGGTGCAAAAGATGAATTGTGAAAAACTATACCAATGGCGGAATCTGTTTCACGTCCATAGCAGCATCCGGCAAGAAAACAACCAATTCGACCAAACCCTTGTGCCAGTGCTACGGATGGCACTGTTAAATCAAAGTATTGAAAGAAATTAACTCTTTTTGATCTACAATACATCATAGCCGCTAATATGCCGCCAATTATGCCTCCATATACTACGAAACCGCTCCCGGATACAATCCGCATAGGTTCATTGAAAAAGGCGTTTATTTCTACTACACAATAAAGCAGTTTTGCTCCAATAAATCCGAATATAAGGGTTACAACTCCTAAACTATACACGAAATCTGCATCAAGCCCTCTTTTTTTTGCCCGTTTACCCGCTGTTATCAAAGCGCATAAGATGCCGATCCCTATCATTAGCCCGTAGCCGTGTATTGATATGAAACCAATATCAAATATTTCGTTATACATATGATTATAGCCTCACAAAATTGAATGCTATCTGTATTCGTCCCTTCTCTTCCTTTTAATCCAGACATTATCCAAAACTTATTCTGTTTTTATCAGCTATTGCTTGAAAAAATCATTATCATAAAGATGTTTTATTATGACTACGGCAACAGGCAGAGCGAGTATTCCGATTAATCCGAAGACCTTTAATCCGATATATATGCATATTAACATGACAAGAGGATGCAGCCCTATTTGTTTTCCTACCAATTTGGGTTCCAATATATTACGGACTATAATTATGATAAGGTATAATACCGCAAGCCCAATGGCAAGCGGTATATTGCCTTTTATAAGTTCAATAATGATCCATGGAACGACAACGCCACCCGTGCCAAGCACGGGCAGTATGTCGATGACGGCAATCAGCGCGGCAATGGTAACCGCCCCGGCCACCTTCAAGATAGAGAGCCCTACTGCAAGCTCAATAAATGTTACGGCCATTAAAATCGCATAAGCTTTAACATACTTTAAGCCGATGCCGGTGGCAAAACCTTTTATCTCAGCTAAAAGGTTTTGTTTTTGAGACGGAAACAACTTAGCAATATACCCTGTAATTTTATTGTGATCCATAGCAAAAAACAGGGATGAAATGACCGCAAATATAATAGATAGGAACAGCCCTGGTACAAAAGATGCCGAGGATGCTATGAAACCAATCGTCTTTGAGGAAGTGCTGGAAATAAACGATCCCACAGATTGAGATAAAAAAACTGCCATATTTTGAATTGCCTGAACCATCATAGGATCAAGTTGGGCTGTTATTCTTTCTGCATTATCAAAGATTTCATTAATTGCAGGCTCAATATCCATCTCATATATTTCTGGGAGCTTCATGATACCATCTTTTAGCTCGGCAAGAAACCTTAAACCGATCCAGGATACAAAAAAGCCCGCCGCACCATAGAATAGCAGAATCAGGACAACCGCGACAGCCTTTTTGTGAAGATGCAATTTTCCCGATGTAAAATTTATTACCGGCTTCAAAAGCAAAGCCACTATAAAACCAATAATAAATGGCATTAATAAGCCAAGTACATATTTTATCACAATAAATACAATAGCGATAATCAAGGCAAAGTAGATGAAATTAATAATAAAGTTTTTTTCTTTTCTATGGTCATACTTTTATTGTCATAAAACATGATCAGAAGCTTGTACAGGGCTGCGTGCTCTGAAGTATTTCAAGAAGCGATTTTGTAAGTTCATCTTTTGCTTTGATATATTCACAATAAACCCTTTCCGCCAGGTTAATCGCCATGTAGCCGTCGCCGGAGAAAATTTTTTCACTGATAATCCGCACATCCCGGAACCATTCCAGCGCAATCAAAGGCTGGCCGTTTTCCCCTCTTATATTGCACGCAAAGGTATATACGGCGTCCCTGCACGCATCCGAAACGCCGTTTTCGGCGATATATACGCCGAACAGATTTCCGAGGCCGATCGCGGAGTGGATATATTCCGGAGTAGTCAATTGCTTCATAGTATCCTCGTTATAGCTTACATGGAAACCATACAGGCAGCGGTTCTGTTTTAATAACCGGAAGGCGTTTTTATCACTTCCACAGCTAAAATCCGTAGCCATTATCTGTACGGAAATCATCGTGTTATGGATTTTGCCCAGAGACTCGGCAGTCTGCTCCGAAATTAGGCCGGAAGATACTTTCAATATGAACAGGCATTCATCAAACCGTTTGGCGATTTCACATATGGTTGGTATATCATCCTTTTCGTGCGGACAAGCGATATAGCTGTGAATGCCCAACTCCCGCCCTTCCTCTATGAAATGCTCCATCTGATGAAAAAAATCTGAACTGGATTCGTCAATATCAAAAATCAGAAGCCAGGGAATAGGAACCCCTAAATAATCCTGCTTTTTTATCAGCTTGTTGGCCCCATATACCAGGCTGCTGTATCCCAGATTCAGACCGACTTTTTTTATCGTATCGTTGTTAACATCAGAAATCATTCTTTTAACCAGCGAATTATAAGGATTCTTTGGATTGGCAATGACCTTTTTGGCGGCATTAAAAAACCATTCCTGATTTTCACTTGTTGAAAAAAACAGGCCCAAATCAATCAGATTCCTTATGCTGCGGTTTGTGTTGCTTTTCATATCTTCCATAGCTTTGCTGACCGCTATATTGATTGTCCGCCTTATCAGCCTATGCTGCAACTCCAACACCGACAACTCCCTTCCATAATCAAGTACATTATTTAATATACCCCAAAGCGGGGAGGTGCTCTATTGACAGACATCTGCATGTGTAAAGAATCTTTACACATGTTTTTTTTGTCTAATTACTCAAAATATGCTCTATGCTACACTTTCCCATAGATAAATTTGATTGGAGGAGTGTGGTATCATGAACAAAATTATCGGTTCTGCAGGGATGAAGCTGGCATATGCGTACTTAAATTCAAATCCTGAAAAAAATATTCCAAAACTCATGGATTGGGTAGACCGCCTTGCTATAAATAACGCAATGGAAGGGCAGCGTAAGGCGATCCGCAAGATCATCGAAGATAAGGACAACAACTGGTATAAGCTGATTCTCAGTATGTGGACAGATGTTGATCCCGGGGTGCGGAGGGCGTTTTTCAATAATTTCATATTGAATGAAAACTTCATCGGATGGTCCATACAGGAGAAAAACCGGGAAAAGTATGGCTGTAACATACCATGGGCCATCCTGATGGACCCCACCTCGGCCTGCAACCTCAGATGCACAGGCTGCTGGGCGGCTGAATACGGAAACAAGATGTCCATGAGCTATGAAACACTGGACAGCATCATTCAGCAGGGTAAGGAACTGGGGGTATATTTCTTCCTCTATTCCGGCGGAGAGCCGCTTGTCCGCAAAACGGATATTATACGTCTTTGTGAAAAGCACGGTGATTGCCAGTTTCTTGCGTTCACGAACGGCACGCTGATTGATGAGACGTTTGCCGACGAAATGCTGCGCGTCAGAAATTTCATACCTGCCATTAGCATTGAGGGTTTTGAAGACGCGACGGATTTCCGCCGCGGCCAGGGCACTTATCATGCGGTTATCCGCGCTATGGAGATCCTCAAACGGAAAAAACTCATCTTTGGCGCTTCTCTCTGCTATACGCGGTATAACACCGAGGTGATCGGCAGCGAAGAATTCTTCGATTTCTTGATTGACAAAGGGGTGAAATTTGCGTGGTTTTTCACCTATATACCGGTGGGAGCGGATGCGGCGCCCGACTTGATGGCAACTGCCGACCAACGTGAATATATGTATCACCAAATTCGTCACTTCCGCGAAACAAAGCCGCTGTTCACCATGGATTTCTGGAACGATGGAGAATATGTGCAGGGTTGCATCGCTGGCGGACGCAGGTATCTGCATATCAACGCCAACGGAGATATCGAGCCATGCGCGTTCATCCATTATTCGGACTCCAATATTCATGAAAAAACGCTTCTTAAGGCGTTGCAGTCCCCGCTGTTCATACAATACCACAAGAACCAGCCCTTTAACGACAACCACCTGCGGCCCTGCCCTCTTCTGGACAATCCGGGCAGACTAGCGGCGATGGTGGAGGCGTCCAATGCGACCTCGACGGATTTCGTCAAGCCGGAGGACGTGCACAGCTTGAGCGGTAAGTGTGTAAATGCCGCTGAAAAATGGGCTGTGACTGCGGAAAGGCTATGGGGTGAATCACACCACAACCGCGCCGGTTGCGCGCAATGCGGTGATAAGGCTCGAAAGGCCGTCGGTTGAAAGAAACCGACGCTTTTCTCAAGTCTCGGAAACTCATTCTGGCGTGCGCTTGCCATAAAAGCGGCTGCCGTGGTGCAGGGGGCTTACTATGATAAATGATTTTATTATTTTCACTGATGCCGCATCGGACCTTCCGACAGAGTTGATTGAAACCCATGGAGTTTCTGTTTTACCTATGTATTTTGAAATAGACGGTAAAAGCTATCGTCATTATCCTGACGGCAGAGAACTTGGATATTCCAGATTCTATCAGATGCTTCGCTCCGGCATCATGGCCAAGACATCGCAGGTTAACAATTTAGAGTATCTGCACTATTTTGAACCTGTATTAAAAAGCGGTCTGGATATCCTCTACATATCGCTTTCTTCAGGGTTGAGCGGCACTTATCAATCTTCGGCAATAGCCGCAAAAAAGTTGATGGAAAGGTATCCTGAACGAAAAATATACTGCGTTGACTCACGTTGCGCCAGCGTAGGACAGGGTATGCTTGTGTACCACGCCGCGCTAAAAAAGTATGAGGGTTTAGATATAGACGAATTGAAGGATTGGGTAGTTCAAAATCGTGATCACCTGTGTCATTGGTTTACGGTGAATGACTTGAATTACTTAAAACGGGGCGGCAGGTTAAGTACTTCAGCAGCTATCGTCGGCACTATGCTTTCAGTGAAACCAATTCTTCATGTTGATAAAGATGGTCATCTCATCCTGAGAGGGAAAGTACGAGGACGCCGTAAGTCTCTAGTAGAGCTTGCCGACCATATGGAAAAATTCTGTGTTAGCCCGGAGAAACAGACGATCTTCATCGGCCATGGAGACTGCATTGATGATGCAGGTATCCTTGCATCTATGGTTGAGCAAAGATTTGCACTAAAGAATATAGCTGTCAGCTATATCGGACCAATTATTGGAGCGCATACCGGACCTGATGTGATGACTTTGTGCTTCTTTGGCAGTGAAAAATAGCCTGAATAAAAGAGGATGAATCAATTGTTTATTTTATCAAAATACTTTTTATGGTTTATTGCATATAGCTTTTTGGGATGGGTCTATGAATCCGCAATTTGCTCAATAAGTGAACGAAGCCTTGTAAATCGTGGATTTTTGAATGGACCCTTATGCCCGGTATATGGTTTTGGAGCTTTAGCTTCCATATTTATTTTGGATATGAGAACAGACAATCTTATTATTCTGTTTTTTGCCGGCATGCTTATAGCTTGTACGATTGAATATATTACCGCAGTTTTGCTTGAAAAGCTGTTTGATGCGAAATGGTGGGATTATTCTAATTACCGGTTCAATATCCAAGGCCGTGTCTGTCTTATAGGGGCCGTAGTTTTTGGTGTTCTCGCGGTGCTGCTTATCAAGTATATTCATCCGTTTGTGGGAGGTTTAATTGGCCAACTGCCTTCTTGGTGGCAGATTGTTTTATCAATCGTTATTTTTATTTTTCTCATGCTGGATTTGTATATAACTGTGCGTCATCTTCTGGTTCTGAATAGCAGACTGAAAAAGATGCAGTTGGCAATAAACCAATTTTTGAAGCAGTATGCACAACAGGCCGGAGAACTTAAAGAGTCTCTTATGAGCAAATTTGAAGAAAGTGAATTTTATAACGAACGCATTAAAGCTTTAATTAGTCTAAGTCGGTTTCAGAGTATAAGAATTATTAAGGCGTTCCCAAGCTTGCGATCCATCAACTATGATGATGCATGGCAAAAGCTTAAAAGCATTCTGTTAGGCTCTGATAGCAGAAATTAGAACTTGCGTTTATAGATGTGCTTTGGAAAAACATAAACAATTATATACAACACAGCGATATTGATTGCTTGGAACGTAGTTTTTATGCCTTTCCTGTTAAAGCGCGATCCCGCATACAGGCAGAAGAGGTCTGATGCTATTTACGGTCGAAATGCCTTTTTTCTATTTCATTTTGTACATAAGGCATTCTTAAACGAACGAGTGGCTATACGCTCAAAGAGGGAAGATAGTATGAACTTACCAAACAAATTGACAATATTGAGAGTGATATTAATACCAGTTTTTATTATATTTTTAACAAAAGAGTACTATTACATATCAGGAATCCTCTTTGTCGCAGCTTCTATTACAGATGCCCTGGATGGATATTTAGCAAGAAAATATAACCTCATTACGGATTTCGGCAAGATAATCGATCCTCTGGCTGATAAGCTTCTGATTACATCAGCTTTGATTTGTTTAGTGCAACTAGGCAGTATTGCGGGATGGCTTGCCATAGTAATTCTGGCGCGAGAATTTGTAATTACCAGCTTAAGATCTGTTGCGGCTAGAGAAGGCATAATCATTGTTGCAGAAAGATCGGGAAAAATCAAAACAGTACTGCAAATGTTGGCCCTGTCGGTTATTATGCTGCGCAATTGGCCTTTTTCAATTTTCACCGATTTACCTATCGGAGATTATTTGCTTTGGCTTGCTGTAGGCATGACCTTGTATTCGGGAATTGAATATATTATAAAAAATAAAACATTACTTCTGCCAAAAAATTCAAGCATGAAAAACAGCCCAATATTCAGCACTATAGCAAAAGGAAAGCTGAACATAGGGCGTTTACTGATATACAACTACTGTATCAAGAAAAGGTAAAAAATTTATAGCCTGCCTGATAACCCATCTAGGCAGAGCAGAGTCTATTGCATCGCCATAAAGATGCTTGATGCAATCATGTTATCTAGGCAACTCTTAGACAAGTGGCTCAGGCTTTGACGCATTTTTCAAATGTGCTAACGTCCTTGCTGTTTGGCTTTATAAAACATCATTTTGTGGAGGAAAATTCTATGTCCTTGCAGGACTACGATAATTAGCTTTTATGCCAGGTAACTGAATAATTGCATGATATGGAGTGCTATGTCGTCTGTATTTTTTGTCAAATGGGCGTAGGCTGCAAGGTTTTCCTTGCAGTCTACGCCTTTTCATTGTCGCTTTTTGCTGGATGTGAAGGAAAAACAACAGCTTTTGTTGTTAAAAGGAAGCCGTAATATCGGGAAAAGACAGCATTAAAAAATTATTTTTCCAAAACCCTGTATTTCATCCTTCTCATTTTAATGTATAGGGCGAGAGGAGAGGAAGTTCTATGAAAAGGAGTGCTGAAACCTATAAGGCTGTAGAAAAAGCGTTTTGCGCATACATAAAAATCGTAATAACCCGCTCGTCATGGGGATATTTCCGCGCCCAATACAAGCATTTCAACAGAACCATCCCCTTGGAGGAAGTGGAGGAAATCAACTTATGCGCCGAAGCTGACATAGACATCAATATTCCTGTTTTCAATGGGGACAAGCTGGATGAATACATCGAAAATGAAATCCTTTCTGCGGTTATCAGCACCCTCAATTCAAAGGACAAGCAACTGCTCTACATAAAATATTATGAGAATAAAACCGACTATCAGCTTTCCCTCATTTTCGGCGTAACGCAGCAGAGCATCACCGAGCGGAAAAACCGGATTCTTAAAAAGCTGAAAAATCGGTTTCAGATATGAACCAGCCATTTTTTATCTAATCCGCGCCCCGCCCTTTCCGTGAAAGCCAACCACTTTTACGGAAAGGAGGAAAGGGCATGCCGGAAATACTGGATTTAATCGAAGCAGCCCAGCATGGTAACGAGCGGGCGATGGAAACCCTCATCCGGCAGTTTGAACCGCTGATTATCAAAAAATCTTGCCTGTTTGGCAAGCTGGACGAGGATTGCCGCCAGCATTTGACGCTGGAATTCATATTGGCGGTACAGAACTTCGACCTGAAGCGGTTTGAAAAATAAAGCATAAGGCTTGCAGAAAATTTTCTCTGCAAGCCTTGTTTTTGCCCTGTATTTTGCGAGACTTTTTTCAATGTATAGAGCGAGAGGACAAGACAGCTTTCCCCTCACGGTCTTTGATAAGTGAATAGGTGTCTTTCCGGTACGTTCCCCGTATGCCCTAAAAAGGGAAGCCAGCTTGCAGGTACGCCAAGACCACCTGTCCGGCATCAGCCGGATCACAGCCAAGGTATCCATGCCGTCATGGACTAAATAAAGGTAAGGTGCGAGCGATCAATACCCGTGCAACAATAAATGTCGGCTGCATTTAAGGTGAAACATACGGAGGGATAATGATACTTCCGTCCAGCCACAGTCCGAGCGTGATAAAACCGTCGCAGGCAATGGGGATGGCCCGTCAGTATGGGGGGAGGTGAAATTCCTATGAGGACGATCAGCCGACGTCCGCCGGATAAGCCCGTAAAACGATAGAAGCAAAACAGAAATGCAGGTCAGGGGTGCGCACCTTGGTGCGAGATGTATGCGTATCCAATCATGGCGCGCCCTTGTTGCCTGCATTTTATTTCCCGAGCAGAAAGGGGCTGATACCTTGCTGAAAAGCAATGAAGCATATAAGCTGGTCTTTCGGGAATACCCGGATGTGGTCAGTGTGGAGCAAATGTGTGAAATGCTCGGCGGTATCAGCACAAAAACCGGATATCGCCTTTTGCGACAAAATCAGATCAAGCACTTTAAGATAGGCCGAATGTATAAAATCCCAAAGCTTCATATTTTTGAATACCTGGCGGTCGTGCAGGAATCCGATGCGTAAAACATCGCTCGCACCTTTGCAAGATATTTTGGAGCCTGCTACAATAAACCCGTCAATGGTAGGTGAATATGGACTGTTACTGATTTAAAGGAGGCAAGAATTCATGGTAACAGGACACCTGCGAGAAAAAAACGGCTATTTCCAGATGATCCTCACCTACAAGGATATGAACGGAAAGCGCCAAACCAAGTCTGTCAGCACGGGACTTCCCGTCAAGGGGAATAAAAAGCGCGCCGAAGCGATGCTTTGGAAAACCAGGCAAGAGTTTAATCCCGACACGGCGATGAGCGACAAAAACATGTTGTTTGCCGACTTCCTGAACAAATGGCTGCAGGACGTTATCAACAGAGTGGACGCCGACACCTACGCCCTTTACGCATACGACGCCAAAACCTTCATCATCCCTTACTTTAAGGATACCGCCGTTACGGTGGCGAAAATAAAGCCGGGTGACATTGAAGGCTACTATCAGTATGAGCGAACAGAAAAAAACGCCTTAAACACCGCCCTGCTCCAATATCACGAGGTCATCAAGGAAGCCTTGGCCTATGCCGTGGAGCTTGAGCTGATCCGGGACAATCCGGCCGACAAAGTAAACCCGATCTCCGGCGAGGTGCGGATACTGTTTACCGACTTCCTGCTGGAATGGCTGGAGATGATCAAACACAATGTGGAAATGACCACCTACGCCTCTTACGCTGTTTGCATCAAGAGCTGCATTATTCCTTATTTTAAGGAGTACAAACTTACGTTGAAGGATGTTACGCCGAAGCACATCCAGGACTATTATCAGTACGAGCTGAATGAGAAAGGTTTAAGCGCCTGCACGGTGATCCACCGCCACGCCAACATTCGCAAGGCGTTGCAGTACGCTTTCAAGGTGGGCCTGATCGCCTTTAACCCCGCTGACCGGATCGAGCGGCCCAAAACCGCAAAATTCGTGGGCAGTATTTACGATGCCAGCGAATTGGAAGCCTTGTTCGCCGTTGTGAAAAACAAGCCGATAGAGCTGGCCGTTATCCTGGGCGCGTTTTACGGACTGCGCCGCAGTGAAATCGTAGGGCTGAAATGGGACGCGATTGACTTTGGGAAAAAGACGCTGACCATCAAGCACACCGTAACCGAGGTAAGGGTGGACGGAAAAGCCATCATCGTGGAAAAGGACCGCGCCAAAACCAAGTCGAGCCACCGCACCCTGCCGCTGGTAGAGCCCTTTGAAAAGCTTCTCCGGCGGCTGAAGGCGGAGCAGGAGCGCAATCAAAAAGTTTGCGGAAAAGACTATTGCCGGGAATATCTTGGCTACATCTACGTAAATGAGTTGGGAGAACGGATCAAGCCGGGCTATATCACCCAGAATTTCGCGCTTACGCTGAAAAACCACGGCCTCAAAAAAATCCGCTTTCACGACCTGCGGCATAGCTGCGCCAGTTTGTTGTACGCCAACGGAGTCAGCCTGAAGGAGATCCAGGAGTGGTTGGGGCACAGTGATATTTCCACCACCTCGAACATCTACACCCACCTGGATTTCAGCTCCAAGGTCGCTTCGGCCAACGCCATCATCGGCGTATATCCCTCCTGACATCCCTCCAAATCGGGCGGAATGCCAGGTGGAAAGGGCGATGAGAGCATTGCCAATATGCGCTAAAACGTGTCATGTGACGGTATGACGGGCGGCAAACAAAAGGTGCCGCCAGAAAAGAAAAAAGCCCTCAAATCCGCTTGTATCGCGGCTTTAAGAGCGATTGTTTCTGGTGCCGATGGCCGGAGTCGAACCGGCATGGAGGTTATCCAACGGTTTTTGAGACCGCCGCGTCTGCCAATTCCGCCACATCGGCAAGTTTATTTCAATTTCCCTCTCCATAATCCGACTTTGGAATTTGGAGGGATATGGTGGAGGGATATGAAAAACCATAGAGGCTATTCGATTATCAAGAACCCAGCAACCACGCGGGTTTGGGAGCCGCCGGCCGGTCGAAAAGGGGCTTTCGCGCACTGGATTTTGAGTCCAGCGCGTCTGCCAATTCCATCACTTCGGCATATAATTTTTTCCCCGATTAACCCGGGCAAAGTATATTGTACAATTTTATTAAGGGTTTTGCAAGTAATTTTTTTGAAGCTATCGCATCTTTTTTGTGGATTGCGTGTTAAAATTTAGGCAAAGCCTTATTAGTGTAAGTTATTGTCATTTAATTTCTTGCATGTTTCAACAATTTCTTGCTTATGTCTGGTATAATAAAAATAACTTTCTTAAATCTTTCTTAATTCTAGTGGTTCAACGAAATAATAGCAAGGAATTTAGACTTTTTAGCAGAATATAACGAGGCAAAAGAGATCTAGAATATTACGCATTGATCTTTAATGAACGGAGTACATAATATTTATGTTTACAGATGAGGAATTGGTACGAAAAAGCCAAAAAGGCGATATTGATGCTTTTGAGCAGTTAATATCAAAATACCAACAAAAAATATATAATATTGCTTATCGCTTGATGGGTAATTCTCATGATGCCTATGACTTAGCTCAGGAAGCCCTGATTAAGGTATATAAGTCTATTGGAAACTTTCGTCTGGATGCTTCTTTCAGCACCTGGGTATACCATATTGTGACAAATGTCTGCCGGGATGAGCTTAGAAAACGCAGCCGTCATCAGGTTTCATCTTTGGATGAACCTGTGACTTTACATGATGGAGAAGTTTATAAAGAAGTAGCCGATTTTTCCAATTGCCCTGAGTACGCTTATGAGCAAAAAGAGTCGGAGGAATATATTCAAAAACTCATTAGCAGCTTAAATCCTGACTACCGTATTGTAGTCGTGCTAAGGGAAATGATGGGTTTTAGTTATGATGAAATTGCTCAGGAATTAAACATAACCTTAGGCACGGTTAAATCCAGGTTAAACCGGGCGAGAAAATACTTAAAGGACAGAATACTGGAAGACCGGGAACAAACTCCAACTATTACCCGTCTTACGGGTGAGAGGAGGAAAGCCTGATGCCGTGTTTAGACAAGGAAGACTTACTATCAGCGTATCTGGATCATGAATTGTTGCCTGATGAGAATAATCTTGTTGAGATACATTTAAAGCAATGCCCATCCTGCCGTGAAGCATATGAAGATCTTAAGGAGACGAGCAGTTTAATCCGTTCCCTGCCTGATGTGCCTATTCCTGCGGGTTTTCAGGAGCAGCTTCATGAACGTTTAGTACAAGCTAATGAGGAACTATATGGAAAGAAAAAGAGGCAGTTTGATCAAGGATGGTTTTTTTGGCTTATTAAATCCTATCGTCCTGTATCAGTAGCTTTAGTTATATTTCTTTGTATTGCTGCTTATAGTTTTATTGCCTTACAAAAAAATCTGTCTTCTACGGATCAAACTCCGGCCGTCTTTCATGCTGAACTTGCTATGGATCAAGCAGATAGTCTATCTGTTATGGAGGCTAGTCAGGAATCTTTACGACAAAATAATGAGAATCAGACTAATTCAATAGATCCTAAGGAAATGTTGGTGTATATTTTTGGTTTAGCTGCGGTGGTAATATTGGTAGGGGCAAAAGTTTTCTCTAAGTTTCGAAAAATGCCTTGATGTTCGGTTGCAGGACTTTATTTCCCTGCACCGAACTTATTTGTTTACAAGGGGTGATTGACATGATTAAATATTTAAGGATAGTTTATTTGATTATTTTGGTATCATTAATAAGCCTCCCTTTGGCAGGTTGTGGCACGCTCCTGGATCCTGTGACAGGGAAACCTGCAGAAAAAGATTTTCCTGCCGAAGTAGAAGTTGAAGCTGAAGTCCCGGAAGTGATTATCCCGGAGATATCGCTAATTGCGGTAGGAGACGTGATGCTAGCGAGAAAACTGGATAAGTTAATCAGCCTAAAAGGGATGGATTATCCTTTTTTCCATACCCGTGACATTTTATCATCTGCGGATATTACCTTTGCTAATTTGGAATCTCCTTTATCCGACCAGGGGAAAAAAATTGACGGGAAAGGAATTTGGTTCAGAGGAAAGCCGGAGAATAGGGAAGCCTTAATTCAGGCAGGTTTTGATGTAATCAGCCTAGCTAACAATCATGCCCTGGATTATGATTCCCCGGCCCTACTCCAAACCATAGATCTTTTGTCGGCTGCCGGCATCAAACCGGTAGGCGGAGGAAAGGACATTAATGAAGCCCGGAGTCCGGTGATCATAGAGCGGGAAGGCATTAAAATTGCTTTTTTGGCTTATAGTGAGATGGCAGATATCGTGTGGAGCTATAAACACCCGAGAAGATTAAAAGCCACTGAAGAAATACCGGGTATAGCACCTTTGGTTGTGGAACAAATTATAGAAGACATAGAAAATGTTAAGAGTCAGGCCGATTTTGTTTTTCTATCTCTGCATTGGGGTGTGGAATATCAGGACATGCCGGAGAGCTATCAAATAGAAATGGCTCATCAACTCATTGATGCCGGGGCCGATGTGATTTTAGGCCACCATCCTCATTGTCTCCAGGGCGTAGAATTGTATCATGACGGCTTGATTGCCTATTCGTTGGGGAATTTTGTTTTTGACCAGAATTGGTCGGAGAAAACCAGAGAGGGGCTGCTCCTTAGTATAAAAATGGATCCCACCTCGCTTCTTGCGGCAGAGTTAATACCGATGTTTGTCAATGACGGACAGCCGATAATTGCAGAAGGAGAGAGGGTAGAAAACATATTGAATCGTACTAAAAACATTTCGGAAAAACTAGGAACAAATCTGGAAGTAACAGACGGAAAAGCTGTGATTATCCCCGGGGAGGAGTATTTGAATCAGGACTTTCCTGAGGGAAAAGAAAAAGATGAGGCAGGAACTAAAATTGAGGATGGGAAAATATAATTGAGGTTCAGGAGGGAGGAACGGTGTAATGAAAAAGTTTTTAATCGTTGACGGGAACAGCTTAGTCCACCGGGCTTTTTATGCTTTGCCCTTGCTTTCCAATGCCCAAGGGGATTTTACCAATGCAGCCTATGGTTTTACGACCATGTTTACCAAAATACTTACCGAAGAGCGCCCGGATTATGTCTTAGTTTGTTTTGACAAAGGTCGGGTAACTTTTCGCACGGAACAGTTTCAGGATTACAAAGGCCACCGAAAGGCAACTCCCCCGGAGCTTCGGCCTCAGTTTCCCATCATTAAAAAGATTCTTACTGCGATGAATGTAGCTTTTGTTGAAATGGAAGGTTATGAAGCTGACGATTTGATCGGTACCATGGTGCAAAAGGGAGAAGAAGCAGGTCTAAATAATTTGATTTTAACCGGGGATAAAGATGCCCTGCAGTTAGTGTCAGAAAAGTCCTCGGTTTTTCTGATGCGGAGGGGAATTTCGGATTTAGAGAAATATGATCCCCAGGCGGTTTATGACAGATATGGACTGAAACCGAAACAAATTATTGATTTAAAAGGTCTCATGGGAGATGCCTCGGATAATATTCCCGGAGTGCCCGGTATTGGAGAAAAAACAGCCTTAAAGCTCTTACATCAATACCAAACCGTGGAAGGTATTTATGAGCATCTTGATGAAGTTTCACCAAAATTGGGTACCAAACTTAGAGAAAACAAGGCCTTAGCGGATTTATCTAAAAAGCTAGCAACCATTGAATGCTGCGTGCCTATGGAAATTGATTTTTCTTCCTATAAAAATGAAGCACCGGATTATGAAAAGCTGCTAAATTTATATAAAGAATTAGAATTTAAAAGCTTGATGAAAGGTATTTTGGATCATATGGCAGTAAGCCAAAAAACCATGCCCTTTGTAGATGATGAGGAGAAAGAAAAAACCAATATTATACAACTTACGGATATTGATGAAGTCTTGAAGATATTTAATGATTTAGACAAATCTTCTCCTATCGCTATTTATGTGACCCATCGGGGAAACTATTTTGGGGCAGATATTTCCTCCGTATCCTTTACTGCCACCGGCCATGACATATATACCGTTTTTGAAGATGGTATTGGAAAAGAAGATATGTTTGCCGCTTTAAAAATGATTTTTGAGGATAAGTACCCGGAAAAGATTGTATATAATGCAAAAGAGCTCCAGGTAATGCTGGCTCAAAAAGGTATTAGAATTAAGGGAGTAATCTCTGATGTGATGCTGGGTGCCTATTTGCTTAACCCGGGTGCTTCCGAATATAGTCTGGAATCATTATGTCTTGAATTTTTGAATAAAGCCTTGGTTACCAAAGAAGATGAGATTGAAGATCATGCCCGGCGGGCAAAGACGATTAGAGAGCTAAATAATATTATTGAAAAGAAGATTAGGGAACAGGGGATGGAGGATCTTTACCGTGAGGTAGAACTTCCTCTGGAAAAGGTTTTGGCTGAAATGGAGATTACCGGAGTAAAGGTAGAGGCAGAGAAACTAAAGGTAATGTCTGAAGAGCTGGAAGAAGCTATTTCCAAAGTGAGCGAGGAAATCTTCCGATTGGCGGGTGAGGAATTTAATATTAATTCCCCCAAACAACTGGGAGTGATTCTTTTCGAAAAGTTAGAACTTCCCCCCTTAAAAAAGACGAAGACCGGGTATTCTACCAATGCGGAAGTATTGGAAAAGTTGGCGGAACAGCATGAAATTGCGGCAAAGATTATCGAACACCGCACCCTGGTTAAATTAAAATCCACATATGTTGACGGTATGCAAACTTTGATTAATCCAGAGACCGGGAAATTACATACCTCGTTTAATCAAACCGTTACTGCCACCGGGCGGCTTTCTTCCACAGAACCTAACTTGCAAAATATTCCGGTCCGAATGGAACTGGGTCGAAGAATTCGGAAAGTATTTGTGCCCAGGGAAAAGGATGGTTTACTCCTCGCTGGGGATTACTCTCAGATTGAACTAAGAGTGCTTGCTCATATTTCCGGTGACCCTGTGCTTAAGGAAGCATTTATTGAAAATCAGGATATTCATACTCGGACGGCTTCGGAGGTATTTGGGGTACCCATGGATCAGGTAGACAGCGAAATGAGAAGAAGGGCCAAAGCAGTTAATTTTGGCATTGTCTATGGGATTAGTGATTTCGGTTTATCCCGGGATTTAGGCATTACCAGAAAAGAAGCCAAGCTATATATCGACAGTTATTTTGCCCGATATCAAGGGGTAGCAGACTATTTAAACCGAGCGGTGGCTGAGGCTAAAAACACCGGCTATGTCACTACCATGCTGAATCGCCGGCGTTATCTCCCGGATATTTTCAGCTCTAACTATAATGTGCGCAGTTTTGGCGAAAGAACTGCTATGAACACTCCGATTCAAGGGAGTGCCGCAGATATTATCAAAGTAGCCATGGTACAAGTTTTTCATCTTTTAGAGGACAAGGGTTACCGATCTAAAATGATTTTGCAGGTGCATGACGAGTTAATTTTTGATGTTGTGCCTGAGGAATTGGAAACCCTAGCTAAAGAGATAAAAACACTGATGGAAAATGCCGTTGCTTTAGATGTACCTCTGAAAGTAGATTTAAAGTGGGGTAAAGATTGGTATCAGATGAAAGAATATCAGATTGAAAGCTAGTTTTTAGGAGGGTCAAGATGCCGGAATTACCCGAGGTGGAAACAGTTAAAAGGACCTTGACAAAATTTCTTGTCGGTCAACAAATTAAAGAAGTAACCTTAAAACATGAATCAGTAATTAAAACACCTGATGTAGATGAATTTGAAAAAACAGTAATAGGCAAAACCATTACAGGCATTGATCGGCGGGGAAAATACCTGATCTTTAGTTTATCTGAGGGTTTTAAAATGGTGATCCACCTAAGAATGACAGGGCAATTAGTATATGGGGAAAAAACGATGCCTTTGAAAAAACATACCCATGTTATCTTCCGTTTGGACAACGGTAATGAATTGAGATTTACCGACCAGCGGCGTTTTGGCCGGATTTGGCTGGTGCCGGAGGAGGAATTGTTAAAAATCTCCGGACTATGTACTTTGGGGCCGGAACCTTTGAGTGAGGATTTTTGTCAGGAAGTTTTCCTAAAACAGCTGGCAAAACGTAAAACCAGGATTAAGCCTCTTTTATTGAACCAAAATTTTATTGCCGGCATTGGCAATATCTATGCGGATGAAATCCTCTTTCGAAGTCAAATTCACCCGGAACGAACTGCCGAGTCACTAAGCAGAGAAGAGGGCATCCAACTTTTTTCTGAGGTGCGTGAGACGTTAAAGGAGGCTATTCTCCATCGGGGTACTACCTTTAGTGACTATGTGGACGGACGTGGAGAAAAGGGGATGCATCAGAATCATTTAAATGTTTATCAACAGGTCGGGAAAAAATGCAAAAGATGCGGTTCCTTAATAGAAAGAATCAAGGTAGGCAGCCGAAGCGCGTACTATTGCCCGGGCTGTCAACAGTAGGGGTCGGTCTCTCTCTGCCCCGTATCGGGTTTGTTTAGGGGTATCACAATGCATCTGTTGTCCGGTGCACTGGACATTACCATGGAACCAAAGGTGGTGGGGCCTGTGAAGGTAATTGGTTTAACTGGGGGAATAGCCAGCGGAAAAAGCACGGTAGCTTCCTTTTTAAAGGAATTGGGGGCGTATGTAATTGATGCAGATAAAATTGCTCGAGAAATTGTCCTGCCAGGCAGCTCCGCATATAGGGAGATTGTTCGGGAATTTGGAGCAGGCATTCTCAAACCGGATAAACATATTAACAGGGGAAAACTGGGCGAGATAATTTTTCAAAATCCTGAAGCAAGAAAAAAACTAAATGAAATTACTCACCCTAAAATATATCTTGCCATGGAAGAGCAAATCGAGGCTATTAAAAAAAGAGACTCAGAAGGGATCATCGTACTGGATGTACCCCTCTTAATTGAAACCGGAATGACCAGGATAGCGGATGAGGTTTGGCTGGCTTGGCTTCCGGAAGAAGAGCAAATGAATCGTCTCATGGAAAGAGACGGCTTAACAAAAGAGGAAGCAGAACAAAGAATTAAGTCTCAAATGCCTCTTCAAGAAAAAAGAAAATTTGCCCATCGGATTATTGACACCAGCGGATTATTAAAGGATACTAGAAGACAGGTAAATTCTATTTGGAACCAATTAAAAAGCATTAATGCGTGCTAAAAACGTACAATAAATACTACGGTGGTTTTAGGAGTGGACACGATTGTTTTCTATTATCCGGTTTATTTCCAAGTTCCTGATTATTGCCGGTATTATTCTTGGTTTAGGTTATTACATAATTTTTAGTTCTCCGGTGCAAAAATTTTTTTATCCGATACTTTATCCGGAATATGTTTTTTCTTATGCAGAGAGGTACCAGATTGATCCTTATTTAGTAGCGGCAGTAATTAGAGCGGAAAGCCGGTTTTCTATTACGGCTGAATCCGGATCCGGTGCCAGGGGATTAATGCAAATTATGCCGGATACAGCAAAATGGGCAGCGGATAAAATGGGATTGGAATTTGACCGGGAAATGCTCTTTGAACCGGAGTATAATATTAGAATCGGGTGCTGGTATTTACGTCAACTTCTGGATAGCTTTCAGGGAAATTTGATTGTAGTACTGGCTTCTTATAACGCCGGACAGGGAAATGTGCGAAAGTGGATGAAGGAAGGCCTTTGGGACGGCCGTTTTGCCAGCTTGAATCAGATTCCCTTTTCCGAAACCCGTTTATATGTACATAAGGTAATAAAATACTATCAGCGTTATCAGGATCTTTATGAAAGAACAGAATAGTTAAGAGTTAGAATTTAATACTATTTGCTTTTGCAAATGCAGAAGGAGTGTCAGATGTGAAAACAAATGAAGTTGATTCTTTAAAAAAAGTAAAACAAATTTCTGTTGGACAAGACCGTAGGTTTTTTTCCGCAACTCACGATGAAATTCTCGCTGGAGCTACTACGGATATTTACTTTGTTAAAACCTTAGAAATATTACGAAATATGGGCTTGGCTGAGACATGTGTCACCGCTGAAATTTTTGCACGGAAAGCAGGTATTCTTGCTGGGGTAGAGGAAGTACATAATCTTTTGAAAGAAAAGGATATAGAGTTATGGACTCTGCCGGAAGCATCGGAGTTTCAGCCTAAAGATGTTGTGATGCGGATCAAGGGAAGGTACAGTGAATTTGGTTTATTTGAAACGACACTTTTAGGTTTTCTGGCAAGCTCCAGCGGCTGGGCAACTGCTGCCCGAGAAGTGAAGAAGGCGGCAGGAGACAGTCCTATTTCTTGTTTTGGAGCGCGCCATGTACATCCTGCTGTAGCTCCAGTGATGGAGCGTGCCGCTATAATTGGTGGGGCAGACTCTTCCAGCTGCATTTTGGGGGCAAAATTGGCAGGACAAGAACCTGCTGGTACTGCTCCTCATGCTCTTATTCTGATTGTGGGTGATACTTTAAGGGCTGCTCAGGCATATCACGAGTTTATGCCCTCCGGAGAATTAAGGCTGATTTTGGTAGATACCTTTAAGGATGAAGCAGAAGAATCTCTGAGACTGGCTGAAGCACTAGGAAAAGATCTTTATGGTGTACGTTTGGATACCCCTAGTGAGCGGGGAGGGGTTACCCCCCAATTAGTAAGAGAGGTTAGAGGACGTTTAGATTTGGCCGGTTTCCAGCACGTGAAAATTTTTGTTTCCGGCGGACTAGACCCTGACCGGGTGCGAATATTAAAAGAAATGGGAGCGGATGCTTTTGGGGTAGGAAGTTATATTTCCGGAGCTCCGGCCATTGATATGACCATGGATATAAAAGAGGTCGACGGTAAACCGATTGCTAAAAGGGGACGGATACCGGGAATCACCGGTAATCGAGAGTTGACCAGAATCATGTAAGTATGATTATAAGGAAATTATAAAAATGATTATTTTCAAAAAAAGTATATTTTTTATGGTTTTGCTTATCCTGTTTGTGTGCTTTTTTGGGTGCAGTAAGTCTAATAATGACCATCCAAAAACCGAAGAAGTATCATTAATCCAGGATAAGGGAGTTATAGTTGAAAGTTTAAAGACTCCTATTACCACCATTGATCCCGCATATGTACAAAATGAAAGTGAGATCATGGTAGCAAAGTTGATCTTCCAAGGCTTAGTAAAAGAAAACCCCAAGGGTGAAGTTGTACCTTGTCTCGCTGAGGATTGGGAAGTTTCCCCTGATGGGTTGACATATACCTTTCATTTAAAAAAACGGGCGTATTTTCATAATGGTAAAGAGATAAAGGCCAGCGATTTTAAGTTTTCCTGGGAGAGGGTGCTAAGGTTAAATGCTCCGACAGCATACCTTTTTGCCAACATACAAGGGGCAGATGAGGTTTTAGCGGGAAAAGAGACAGTTGCTTCCGGAATAACTGCATTAAACGATTACACTCTTCAGGTTAATCTGAAGCATGCACAAAACAATTTTATCAATTTACTTTCTCATCCGGCCGCAGTGGTATTGGATCGTTATGAGGTAGTGGAGCAGGGTGTGGATTTTGCCAAACCGGGCAGTATGTCCGAACCCGCATTTATACCCAGTGGAAGTGGTCCTTTTGTTCTCATAGAATGGATTGACGGAAGAAACTTAACTTTAGGAGAGAATGCTTCATATTTTGGAGAAAAACCGTCAATTTGGCGAGTGGAATTTACTCTATCGGAAAAAGCAGAGGATGCAGTATTAGACTTCTTCGCGGGAAGGATTCAAATCATTCAGGATATTACTATCCATGATTTGGATGGTCTAACGGTGGAGCATGCTGAGATACCTCTGATAGAAAAACCTGTGCGGCAATTTAGGTATGTCGGTATTAATTCTAATATAAAACCATTTGACAATAAATCTGTCCGGGATGCCATAATGTACAGTTTGAATAGTGAGGAAATTCTTCGGGCTGCCCGAGGTCAAAGCGGAGAAGTAATTTCCGGTTATGCCACAGACTATTGGTATGGGAAGTCGGTTCAGGAAAAAGTCTATTATAGCTATAATAAGGATATGGCTATTAATATGCTGGCTCAGGCCGGTTATCCTGGGGGGGTTAAACTTCCGGAACTGCCTTTCTATTGCGGAGAAACTGAGGAAGACAAAATTGTAGCGGAAAAAATTGTGGAAAATTTAGGGGCCCGTGGTGTGAAAGTTAAGGTCTACCATCTTCCTCAAAAGGATCTAAGGAGAGTTGTAAAAAACGGGGAAGCTGCATTTTACACAGGGGTATTTACTGCAAAGAGTGTTGAGTTGGAAGATTTCTTCCGGGAACAAATTGATTCCAGATGGCAAAAAACCATAAACAACCCTGCTTGGGATGAGCTACTGGGAAAAGCCGCCCAGCAGGATCAGTCAATGAGGTTGAATTTATATCGGCAGTTAGAAAAAGAAGTAATTGGCGATGCTAGACTTCGATATTTATACACTTATAAATCTGCCACAGCTGTTTCTGATCGTTTGGACAATTTTCAAATGGGATTGGGAAACAATATATTTCTTGAGGAAGTTCGTTACAAGGATAGAATATCTGAAGAATAATAAGGATAGCAGATCAGATTAATGAATGATGTATAAAAAAAGAATCTTCGGTGACATTATGTGGTAATAGGTCTAATCATGGGAGGTCTGTCCGTGATTGATTATAAATACCATGTGACATCACTGGTTGCGGTTTTTCTCGCTCTCGGGGTAGGAATTTTGATCGGAAGCATGGCTTTGGGCCATGAGTTTATTGGGGAACAGCAGGAAGCATTAATCAATCGTCTGGAAGGAGATTTTCAGCAGCTTAGAATTCAAAATGGGCTGACTAAAAGTGAATTGGCTGCGGCTAATGAAACTGTCAAAGAATACGATGAAATATGCCGAAAAATGATGCCGGCAATCATTAAAGATAAACTGCAGAATTATCGGGTGGTGGTAATTCAAACCGGTAATGGCTGCAGTTTAGAACATATTATCAACCCTTTGGAAACTGCTGGGGCGGAAGTTGAAGCAGTGATTTCCGTATTAAGTGATTTTTCTTTAGCTAATGTAAGTACATCACTTTTTTATTCGGAAAACGGAGAAGACGGCGGAGTCCTAAATATGCTGGGTGAGGCAATTCTTCTTGGCGATGAAAATGGTTTAATTGAAGATTTAGCAAAAAGAAAACTTGTTAAATTTTCCGGATCAACAGGTAATTTTATTGATGCCGTAATATTAGCCGGGGGCAGCCAAACAGATATGGCAGAACAGGCAAAATGGCTGGATCTTGGCTTGACAGATTACTTTTTACAAAATGATGTTAATGTGATCGGGGTGGAACCAAGCTCTGCCGGATACTCATATATGTCCTATTATCAGACAAAACCCATTGCCACAATTGATAATATAGATTCTATACCGGGACAGATTTCTCTTGTTTACTCAGTTTTAGGGGAAAGAGGACACTTTGGGATAAAAAAGACTGCCGAAACATTAATGCCTGAGTTGTGGTAAAAACTTAGGAAAACTTAGTCTATATATTGAATAACATTAGGGTATTTGTTATAATAACATTTGGGCATTGTTCCTGGGAAATTTAAACGGAAAAAAATTTTAGTTGAATCAATGATATTGATGTGTTAAAATAAGCTTTGCCCAATAAAATATGTGTCGGAGTGGCGGAACTGGCAGACGCGCACGTTTGAGGGGCGTGTGGGCAACCGTACGGGTTCAAGTCCCGTCTCCGACACCAATTTATAAAATTCTATGAAGTCTTATATAGCAAGGGATTGAGGTCTTAGGGCCTCAGTCCTCTTTTTGCGTTTAGACAGATTTTAGACAGGTTTTATTTTTGAGCAACTAAGCAGTTAACTTAGCACTGTGCAACGCATTGCACGCCGCTGTATCACACGCCGCTGTGCCACTACACCCTATCCCCATGTAATGAATTATCAAGCTTTTTCAACTCTATTTTTACCGCGTTGTTTTGCCAAATAGAGTGCTTTATCTGCAAGGAAATAGTAATCCTCTAAAGTTTGGCTATTAATATCATGCATTGAAGATACGCCAAAGCTGCAAGTAATTCGTAATGTAATCGACCCTATGGTAAATCTTTTTTCCATAATTATTCTTCTTAGTCCTTCAGCAAGGACATATCCTTCTTCCACAGAAGTTTTGGGCATAAGGATAACAAATTCTTCTCCGCCAAACCTAGCTACAGTATCTGATTCTCTAACATTATTTTTTAAAAGATCGGCCAGTTGCCTAAGCATATTGTCACCTACCGGATGACCGTATGTATCATTAATGTTTTTAAAGTTGTCAATATCTAAAATTATTATAACCGTTTCATGACCATAACGATGCATTGAAGAAAACTCTCGTTTGATCAATTTCTCTAATAATCGCCTGTTAGGCAAATCAGTAAGTGGATCATAATATGCCATTTGTTCTAATTGTTTTTGTTGAATTAAAATGCGCCTCTTTTGGGTTATATTGGTGTAATTGTAATGCCACATAATAATGCTAAGCAAGAAACCAATTCCAATGGCAGTAATTCCATTGACTCTATTGGAAAGTAGTACCTGCTGGTTGGTTATGGTTAACGCTATTAAATAATAATATGCCACATACGAAGTAACATATATTATAAAGGAAGCTAATGGTCTAATTAAAAAAATAACTCCGCTGATAATGCAAGTTAATAAAAAAGGTGTGATATTAGTCGTCACCAATTGATCAAAGGTGACTATGACAATGCCAGACGCCATAATAACAACTACAACAATGTATTGCAATACGAACATGGTTGTATTTGGTTCTATTCTGTTTTTCAGTTTATGAGTTGTTAAGAAAAACCCGATCATTAAAATTAGCAATATTAAATGGGATGCAATAATCCCTTGACTCCATGTCTTCAAAACTAGT
The DNA here is from genome assembly GCA_050952465.1 of Bacillota bacterium. Taxonomy (GTDB): domain Bacteria; phylum Bacillota; class Dehalobacteriia; order Dehalobacteriales; family Dehalobacteriaceae; genus DUPU01. The sequence continues at coordinate 325,653 of JBMNKZ010000005.1, forward strand.
GTGTCATAGGATTTCGTGAAAGTAAATAGAAAAATATCCATAATACGCAATGGGATGGCAATAATTGATAGATAATAAATCCTTCGGGTATTAATACCTGCACACTCACCTAAAACGCTATCATTATCATGGAACATTTTTATAATTTCTTCCATCTTGGCTGCCAATGACCAGGATTTTTTTTGAACCCTTATTATATGTTTCACCACCATTCTAATATTTCAACAACTTATAGTTTGCTATTTTATTTTTGTTGCTATGTTAGGTCATGGCGGGTTTGACGATTACTTTCCATGACACTACTTAGTTTGCCTCTGCCTCCTGAGCAATACCATAGACTTCCGTAACAGGAACGACAAACATAATTCCAGTGCCAGGTTTATCCAAGTTAAGCTGCGATTTAAGCGAACTGATGGTTTTTCTAAGCAATTCCTGATTATTTATTACCGTTAATATGGTTTTATTGGCAATTTTTTTATTTTGCATAACATTTCTCATATTGGACATGTAGGGAAACTGTGCCCGTAAAATTGCGCCCATCCCGGCTGAATCAATCAAAGTGGCTCCTTTTATCCCGAGCTCGGACATTGTCAGTAACACCTCATCCACCTTGTTGTCATCATCTAAAATCAAAACAAGCATGTTCATCGATATTTTCCTCCATTTTGTGTTTTTATTATCTCATCCATCGATCCCTTATTCATCATTATACTAGAAATGGTTCATTTGTATATATCTATCATAACTATTCTTATCTTGGGCAACGAACTTCATGCAAGTTTATGGTGTTGCTTGATTTCTCGTCCTTTCTTGTGTCTACTTAAACTTAACCAGATCAGGCTAGGAGGAACAAAATTTGACATGCTCTCGTCCATTAATTATGGCAAGTGTCGTTGACAGCCGCTTTTCGGAGTACTGGTTTTGCTTACTTTGCTTTTCTAGAACAAATTTGAACTAAATAATAATTTAGGCATTTGCGAAATGAAGGGATTTAAAAAGGAAAATAATTAACCAGGTTGATAAACTTAGTGTCATCTTTAGGAAGAAACCTTGACTTACTTGAGTTTTTTAAACTACAGGAAAGTGTAGCAAAAAAGAGTATAGGAAAAGCAGCCCAATATTATGGTAATGAGCCGGCAAAATGAAATGTTAGTTTGGATAAATTAGGCAATTAGTGATTTTAAGCTTTTAATACAGTCACGATTGTGCATTTGATCAGCAAGGATAAGAGTAATTAATTGAGTAATACCAGCTAAAAATAAATCGGCTTTAATAGTCTTTTTGTCACGTGTTTTGGGGTTGCCGACAGCCATAGGATCTTTGAAATACTGAATAGTTTGCTCAATAACACCACGTTTTTTGTATGTAGTTACCCATTCATCGGTATCTCTGATGATACCTGGATAGAGACGAAGATCCTGATGGGGATATGTGTAAAACATTCTTCCCAAAGGGGACTCGGTACAAGGGTTTTCACAGTGGCAGACAAGTTTACCTTTTTCATAATAAGTTTCAGGGCATCCCCATTTGAAACGAGGGCTTCTACCTTTACCTCTACACCATCCACAAGGTTTCATGGGCTTAGTATTGTCATTAGGGCAAAGAGGGTGCCCGGATTCATTGAATTCTGGTTTTGGCAAAGGAGATGAAGAGTTTCTAGGATTAATAGGAATGACTGCTTTTTGAAAATGACATTCATTAATCAAGAACGGGTAAATAGCAACAGTGTCGAAAGCAGAATCGCCCAGGAAAGTGTTACGTAGTGCATTTGGATGAAGATTAAAATAGTCAGATAAGACAGGGCCTAATGCCTTGGAATCACTTATTGATTTATCTTCATCAGGGGAATCTGATTTCTTATTCAATTCAATTTCCGGATGTGTAGAAGCAAATTCTTCATCAAGGAAAGAAATATTGCGCACGATGCCAAGGCCGTTGGTAAGAATGCCAAATTTAAAGACATAACAAAAATGGCCGTTTATGTAAAGCTGTTTGATTTCTTTGGAAGCTTCAGCTGAAGAAGGCATGGAAGCATACGCAAATTTGTAAGGGTCAAAATTAGGATTGCCTTTTTGAAGAGTTTTAAGATTTTTGATTAGTCTATTAATGTATTTAGGATTATTTTCTTTAACATAAGCTTCGATTCCGGAAGTATCAAAGATAAGAATTTCGGCAAGTTCCTTATTGATGTTTTGACAGATAGGTTCAGTAATATCAACAAGATGATGGAAAAAATCTTCAAGTTCTTTGGTAAAGTTTTGTTTAAATCTTGTATGTGAATCGTCAAATTAAAACTGACATCTTAGTCACTTTATTTCATATTAAATCAAGCCTTTTCAGTCAAATTTGAACAGGCTATCATACAAGAAATGAATTACAAAGTCACTTTGGAATAGAAAAAAGCGGCCGTTTGACCAACCGCTTAATACTAGACCTTATAGTTCAATATCTCTGTTTGCCTGGTAAACAACCTCTTCGTCCAATGAGCGTATCTGGTTTGCACAAGCGTACATTAGGCAGCTAGTTACAAGGTTGTTGATTTGTCTGGGAGCTCCCTTTGCAATGGTAAAAATAGAATCAATGGCACTATCTGAGAATAAATTTGTTTCCATTGCCCCGGCGTATTTTAGGCGTGAGTGAATGTAATCCTTAAGTTCCTCTTTTTTCAATCCCTGCAAGTGATATTTCACATTGATTCTTTGGCGGAGTGGGGTATTAATTCCCATTTGCAGGCGGTTTCTCAGTGATGTCTGCCCGGCAAGGATGAGAATAAATGGGTTCTCGCTGTCCATAGAAAAGTTAAACAGAATGCGCAGGTCATCCAGAACCTTGTTGCTAAGGCTTTGTGCCTCATCAATAATAATGACGGGTGTTATCCTTTGATCGTGATAAGAAGAGTAAATCAGTTTCTGTAACTGTTCAAACATGGTCACCTTCTTATGAGTAGGTTCTTCGCCAAGCTTCATGATAAGACCACGGTAGAAATCCATTACCGTAACTGTGGTCAGTGAATAGTAAGAGGGCTGATAGAGCCCGGGATTGAGGCCATTACAGAACCGACGGAGTGCTGTTGTCTTTCCGGTACCAGCCTCTGCTGTAAGAAGGAAAATGCCACGTGTAGATTGGATATATTTCAATCGTGACTCTAATTCAAGAAAATCGGAACCCTGAAAAAGTTCTGATACAGGGATTTCCTTGGTAAAAGGATTGTGTTTTAGTCCAAAGAATTGTGTAAACATCATGAAATTACCCCCTCCTTATCCATTGAAGAAAAAGAGATTGTGTTTTTGGGTATATGGTCAGAAGAAGCATTGTCCGATACAGATATGACAGAATCTTTCTTGTAGTCTTTCCTTGAAGAGGCTGATGGTCTGCCTTGACGTTTCATATGGGCATTGTCGGAGAAATGGACTTTTTTTGCCGTACCAATGCATTTGTCATCTGAGTAAAGAAAAACTTCTTCAAGCCCACGTTCAAGTAGGTCCGGATCATAACGGATATTAATTTTTCTGCCGGCAAAGGCAGGTGAAGTCTCATACAGGACGCTATTAAGACTAAGAGTAGCATCGTGCTTGATGGTCCGGGGCACCTGTACCAGGAATTTCTCGTTAAACAGAGAAAGATCTGTTGGCAAGACAACGGATTCAGCCTGAGCCAGAAAACAGTCTAAAGGTGACATACCAAGACCTGAATGGGGTTTTTCATTGTAATCGGAAGAAAGCCATTCCCAGAACAAAGTATTTAGATTGTCAATGTCCTTTATTTTATTCGCTTCCAATGTTGACAGAAATCTTAGACGACAGCTGCGAAAAAAACGCTCTATTTTCCCCTTGCTGGTAGGAGTAAAGGGTTCCGCCCGGAGCAGAGTGACACCAAGGTTGGCACACAGGTATTCGAAGTTAGCACAGCGATAGATTTTTCCGTTATCTGTATACAGAAGCTTCGGAATGCCCCGTCTTAAGACAGCTTCCCGGAAAGAATGCCGCAGGCTCAGAAAATCTTGAGAGTAGTAAAACTGGGCATGAAGAATCAAACGTGAGCAATCATCAATAAAAGCTAGAAGGTAGGTTTGTACCTTTTTACCATCCTTTTTTATGTATGGTCCGTACATTACGTCTGTCTGCCAAAGCTGATTAATTTTGCCGTGGGCAAAGCGTTTCATGTCTTTAGGAATCTCGGAGGTGTCCTGGAAAGAGGCCCGTGTTCGGTTTAGATAGCGGGTTAACGTAGAAAGAGATATGTCTCCCGGCGTAAAAAAGCCTTCCTTTACCATCATATCATAGATGACAGTAGCGGGAGCTTTTGGATATTTGCGGCATTTTTCAGCCAAGGCATCGGATATCTCAGTAGTAACCTTACGGGTACCGCCTTTATCAGTTCTTGGTTTAGGTTTTAGGGCATCAAGTCCAAGACGGAGATAATCCGTGTACCATGAGGAAATGGTCTTTGGTGAATAATTCTTCATGCCATAGTGAGGCATGTCGATTACAGAAGATGACACTTTGGCACAGTATTCCCCCTGATGTTCCACCTGGCCATTAAGCAAAGGGCTGATAATGGAAAATTTTTTAAGTGCAATCGCATTTCGGGTTGCTTCATCAAGCATAAAAATGCCTCCTTTCGTATAGAAAAAGCCTATCACTATCGAAAAGAGCTGCAAAGGAAAAATTAGTGTTGCAAAGATACTCCCGGAAATACTTCTCATAATGGGCTGCATATGATATATTTTAAAGTGCTGAAAGGGTTAAATATGTGCAGGACCCATGTGAGAACATGTCCATAGAAACGGAGTACGGGGTAGGAGCCGCAGTTTCTATTAGGTTGAGCGCATCTTTAACTCTTTTTCTGTTATCTTGAGATGCTGATACCGGATTATCAAGGTGAAACTGACGGACAAGATCCATTAGAATCCGGTTACAGTTTCTAAGAACCCGTTTCCGGTACTGGTAAAACAGCTGTCTGGAAAAAGAGATACCATAGTTTAGTGTAAAGTTTCGGATAAAAGAAGTTATGGTTCCGGCCCAAGCCAAAAATCCGGAAAGGGAATAATGTATGAACCCCATGGAATACGTTCTCCTAGGATGGCAGAACCATGGAAGCAAGGACACCGTTCGGCGACAATCTGGGCAGATGTAACGGCGTACCAGAATAAAGCCTTCAAAATCTTTAGCAATCAGATATCTCTGATAGAATCCATGACGACGGAGATGCTGCTTATGACAGTGGGGACAAAGGGTGTGGGTCAGGTCAGGAAATGAGAATGCCTGACCCTGATTATGATAAATATTAGGTAGAACATCAACTTTAAAAATTTTCTGCATGATTAAAGATCTCCTAAAAAAGAATACGGCCTTAAAATGACAAAAAATCATCACATAAGAACCGTAATCTATTTTAGAATAACTATTAAAATTTGACTAGATATTAAGGGTTTAAAAGGAATTAATTTGATGATTTACATCTTGTAAATTGAGAATTGTTAGGAATTGAAGAAAAACCACAGAAGTCCCTAATTTCTTTAGACAATCTCAAAATATTAATCATCAAAGAAATAGTGGGGATGCCTAAAATTTTTTGAAGAATAAAAGTACTTAACATGGAATACAAAGAAAACTCTCGATGTCTACCGAAGTGGTTGTAGTAGGCAATATGAAAAGACATAGGAACCAAAGAGGATAAATCAAAATATTCGTTTAACAGTTGTATAAATTTGGGTTTGTCATTTTGAACGGTTTCGTAGAACTCAGTACAAAAATCAGCAAAAGAAATTTGACGATGTTTTTTAAACAAAATATTAACTCCTTTCTTTTTGTTTAAAATTGATGCTCACACTAATATTTTACAACAATTGGGGAGGAGTTGATATAAAAAGTAATGCTAAAACCCCAATAGAATCAAGGGTTTCAGCATTCTGCAAATAGCTAACTAAATAATAATTACTAAGGAGTCAAAACACACAATGAATATCAAAAAGGTTATCACAACAGCAGCAGCAGTTATCATGTTGGCCAACGCTTTTCCAATACATGGGGAGGCGGGCATGTCTCAAAAAGCATATCAAGTATATGTGGATGGTACATATATTAACTTTAGCAACAACCCTATTGAAAAGCAGGGCAGAACCCTGGTGGAATTCAGACCTCTTTTTGAGGCTTTGGGCATGAAGGTAAATTGGGATAGTAAGACCCGTACCGTACTAGCTGAAGGAGAGGAAACCTCTATCAGATTAACAATAAACAGTATCAAGGCTCAGGTTAATGGTGTGGAAAAGAAACTAGAAGTAGCACCTAGAGAATTAAAGGGCAGGACTTTGGTGCCCTTGCGTTTTGTGGGGGAAACCAGCGGCACAGATGTAGAATGGAATGGAGCGACCAAAGTAATTAATATTACTACTTCCCCGGAATTGCAGGTAGTTAGCTTCCCCGATCCTGTTTTTGAGAAAGCAATCAGATCATATATTAATAAACCAACGGGGGAAATCCTAAGGAAAGATGTAGAAGGCATTACTGCTATTAAAGATACCTTCTATCTTTTAGGCGGTGAAACCTGGATCCACAAGGATCCGGAGCCCATAACCAGTTTGGAAGGGATTCAGTATCTCACCAATCTGGAGGAATTGGATCTGCCCTATCACAATCGGATTAGCGACATCAGCATGCTGAAGGACTTAAATAAACTAAGGGTTCTTAATTTAGGCTGGGATGATGAGGTGATTAGTGATATTACCCCTCTCGGAAATTTAACAAACCTAGAAGAGCTAAATCTGGCCGTGCATAATATTAAAGATATTGGTCCCCTAAAAAATTTAATCAATCTAAGACGTTTAATATTACCGGGAAACAATATTTCTGACTATAGCCCCCTAAGCAATTTAACAAAGCTGGAGCATTTGAACTTGTCAAATACTGGGGTCAAGGATCTAAGCTTATTGGGGAATCTTACTGAATTAAAGGAGCTTTATATCAGCGACAATAAAGTTGTTGACGTGAGCCCCTTGAAAAATTTAACCAATTTGCGGAAGCTCATTTTAGACTCCAATCAGATTGAAGATATTGACGCTTTGGCGGGATTAAATAAGCTGGAGGGACTGTTCTTATCAGATAATAGAATTGTCCAAATTCCTGATTTAAATAATCTGACTCAATTAAAAGAGTTTTATATTAATGATAATAACATTAGAGAAATTACCGGTGAATTAAATGGGTTGAGTAGTCTGGAAACACTGAATATGTCCAATAACCAAATAAGTAAAATTGATGATTTAGCAGGTTTAGACAGCATAAAAAGTATAGATTTAGGTAATAACAGATTAACTAAAGCAGGAGGAGAGTTTAGTAATCTGCCTCAGTTGGAGGAGTTGATTCTGGATCATAATCAAATTGCTTCCCTCGACGATTTTACCGGCTTGGAAAAGTTGAAAGGACTTAACCTAAGTTATAATCAAATTGGTATGATTGGCAGTGCCCTAAATAATTTGAGTAATTTAGAGCACCTTAACCTGAATTACAATCATCTAAAAGCCATAGAAGATTTGTCTCAATTAGTTAATTTAAAATTTCTTGACCTAGAGGGGAATGCCGTATTAGCGGATGACGCCACTGTTACTAATTTAGATAAACTAAAAAATCTAGGGGTTATTGTGAGCGTAGAATTGGCCGAAAGTCTCCCTGACCTAGTTCTCTACCCCAATTTGACAACTGTCTTTACAAACGGAAAATATGCGGAATTACCTGAGGCTCCTTACGTGAAAAACTTTAGAACTTTGGTACCTTTGCGTTTTATCGGAGAGAGTCTTGGTGCTGAGGTAAATTACTATGATAGAACGCAGAAAATTGTCTTGGAATATGAGAGTAAGAGGATTGAGCTGGTGGTGGGTTCGACAAAGGTAATTGCCAATGGGAAAACTCAAATCATTGATGCGGCACCGGAGGTGAAAAATGATACCACATTTGTTCCACTAAGGTTTGTTTCCGAACAGCTGGGAGCAAAAGTTAGATATAATGGGCGAAATCAACAAATAACTATTACTAAGCAGAACTAAATCATAAACCCCAGGAGAACTAGGCGGCGGCTGTTTTAGCTATTGGACTAATTTGCGACATTTATTGACAAAATGAACGGATGTCGATATACTTAGAAACAAGTCTTGAAATGGAGATTACTAGTTGATATAATAATATTCGTGCGTGAGAAAATACGTACAAGCCTACATTATTGGTTAAAAGGAGAGTATTTTTTATGGCAAAGATCGTAATTGCGTTGGGTGGCAACGCACTAGGCAACACACCATATGAACAAATCGAACTGATTAAAGAAACTGCAAAACCCATTGTTGACCTCATCTCAGAGGGCAACGAAGTGATTATCGCTCACGGAAACGGCCCGCAGGTGGGAATGATAAATCTTGGAATGTCTACCGCTGCAGAAGCCGGAGCAATCAAAAGCGATATGCCTTTCCCCGAATGTGGTGCCATGAGCCAGGGTTATATAGGCTATCACCTTCAGAATGCAATCTCCAACGAATTTGTAAAACGAGGAATAAACAAAACCGTCGTCACCGTTGTTACACAGGTGCTTGTTGACGAATCTGATCCTGCTTTTGCTAATCCCAGCAAGCCCGTCGGAGCCTTCTACACTAAAGAGCAGGCAGACAAAATTGCCGCTGAAAGAGGTTACACTATGGTTGAGGATGCAGGCCGCGGCTACCGTCAGGTTGTTCCTTCTCCGAGACCTATTGACGTCATCGAAAAGGATGCAGTCAACAATCTCATCGCAGCTGGAAACGTTGTTATCACAGTAGGCGGCGGCGGGATCCCGGTCGTTAGGAGAAACGGAGAGCTTTACGGAGTTCCTGCCGTTATCGACAAAGACTTCGCCTCTGCAAAGTTAGCAGAGTTAGTAAAAGCTGACATGCTTATTATACTCACTGCTGTTGACCGTGTGGCCATCAACTTTGGTAAGCCTAATCAGGAATCTCTGGAACATATGACTGTAGCTGACGCAGAGCAGTATTGCAAAGAGGGACACTTTGCTCCCGGCAGTATGCTTCCGAAAGTCAAAGCTGCAATTAGCTTTGCAGAAAAAGGTGGCGTAGCAATCATCGCTTCCCTTGAAAAAGCTGCTCTCGCTATTAAGGGTGAAAGTGGCACGAAAGTAACATTGAACTAATACGATATAAACAGTGATTCTTATTGCGATTTATATCAAAAAAAGATCACTTATAACAAATACCATCTGTTGATAGAATTTATTCTGTTGGCAGATGGTTTTTTTCTGCTCTCATTCTTGTCGGAGAGCATAAACGATTATTAAAATCATAAATTTTAAGGGAAAGTCGATAATCGCCGCTTAAATAAAGCTAAACATCAGATTTCTATATATGAGGTGAATCATTGGGGAGTATTTGATGTCATTTAAGGGGGATATCATGAGTACTATCTTTCAGAATATCGAAAAACTGGTTACTAATTTTCAAAACAATGTCATAGAAATTCAACAACTTGCCACTGATTTTCAGAAAAGTATTGTAGAAGTGCAAAAACTTGCCGCCAATTTTCATACCAGCATTATGGAACTTCAGCAGTTGGTCGAAAGAAGCATTAAAATTGCCTTGGTTATATTGGCTTTGTTCATCATCTTTTTTCTTTTTCGGGAGTTTTTTAGCTGGCGTATGCAAGTCAGGCTGCAAAAGCAGAATATGGAGTTATTGCAAAAGATGACCAGCATCATTGCTCTCCTGGAGGAGAGTATCAAGAAAAAGTAAATACTTATTAATATTTTAATCTGATTTTTAATTTAATTTCTTATTTAATAAGTAACTTCCTCTAAAAATAAACCCTGTGGAGGAAGGGTTTTCCCGGCCAAGGATCGGTTTTTTTCTTCAAATATTTCATCTATATAGGTAATTTCTTTTTCCTTTAATCCGATTTCAACCAATGTTCCCGTAATTATGCGTACCATATTATATAGAAATCCATCACCGATAAAATTAAATTTTACCATATTATCTTCCTTTATAATAGAAATTTCTTCTATCGTGCGGATGGTAGATTTCTTGGTTTTTTTAACAGAAGAAAAGCCAATAAAATCGTGGGTTCCCATTAATTTTTGCGCTGCTTCCTGCATTAAGCTAATATCCAGCCTTTCCGGCAGGTGATAACTGTATTTTCGGTGGAAAGGGGAAGGAATCCAGTGATTCCAGATATAATAAGCATAATTTTTGTTTTTTACATTATATCGGCTGTGAAATCTTTCTGCCGCCTCTCTAATATCCAGCACCACAATATCCTGGGGTAGGTAATGATTTATGTAGGTGTGCATCTCTTTTACGGACATTTGAGATTTGGTGTGGAAATTTGCTACTTGACCTTTCGCGTGGACACCGGCATCAGTACGCCCTGACCCTATAATCTCAGTAGGCGATCCTGTCATTTCACTGATGACACTCTCTAATTTGCCTTGAATGGTTCGGTCAGAATCCTTTAGCCTCTGCCAGCCCCGGTATCTGCCGCCGTCATAAGCGATAATTAACTTAATGTTTCTCATTCTATCTCTCCAATTCTGTATATCATAGCGACTTCTTCAATAATGTCGATTAATAAACCTTCCATCCTTCTTTAGCAAGTTTCTCTTTCCAAATCATCTGCAGCAAAGCCAAATCATCTGAATAATCGGTCTTCGATTCATCCTTGTCGTAGGGGAGGTTTTCCAGTACCTCAAAAGAAAAACTTCCTGGACCTTGACTATTCCAATCTTTTTGCAGCTCCCGGCACGGGTGGGAACCAAATTCTAACTGGAACTTATAGCGGTTGATCCGGCTTTTCATATCCTGTGTTCCTTCAATAAAACATTTATTGCCGGCATTAAAACGTATGATAAATATCCCCATATCCGGCTTCATCTGCCGGTACTGCTCCTTTAATTCCTTTTTTCTGTCCATTTAGCTCACCTGCTTTTACTCATTTTGATTCATTTTTAATACTCAATATTTAGTATCCCATTTCCTTCAATATCCTGGATAAAACCATCAGCCGTTCGCCCAAGAGTTCATCATCGTTACTCAAGGCCTGGCTAAATAATTTAATATCCTCATCAATTTTTTCATTTTCAGTGCATACCGCCACTGTCATAGCATCCCCTTGCAGACCAATTCTGTCAATAATAGGTTTCTTCGTGTCATATAATTTTTCATAACGGTAAGCTTCACGAAAATGGAGTTTTGCCCGGCAAAGGAAAATTGCCAGATCCAGCACCCGGTGTAGGGGTAATTCTTCTGACTGTCGGGACCATTTTTCCCCGGTGTGTCTCCATACCTTTGCCGAGATTTCTACCTTTCCTCTGTCATTCCACTGAGCCAAGCCCAAGGAAAGCCCCTTAGCGTCAGTATTATAAGCATATCTGCCGTCCACGTTTTCGTAGTTTTCTGAGACAATAACCGGCTTATGCTTTAATGTGGTTGGTATTTTCATTTCAATCCCTCCGAATAAATTATTATTTAGCAATTTAGTGGTAGGCTATAAACTAGTAAATTAGTAAATTAGTAAAATTACTAAATAAAATATATCTCTTCTAAGAGCCCGTGTCAAGTTAAACTTTGCCCTTACAATAAGAAAGTTGATAAGTTCCTCGCTTTACCCCTGGGAACTTAAGGATAAATTTTTACGTCCAAGGACATATACAAATCGTTAAAAATTTATATTTTTCATATTGACAAATTTGCGTTTACCATTTAAACTCTTATTAAAGTTTTGTAAATGAACATAGTTAACTGCTATGACAGGGGAAAGTAATTTGACTTTCTGATTTACCAGAGAGCCGGGTAGGTGAAAGCCGGCATGAAGAAACCAAGTGAAGTTCCCCCTGGAGCTGTCTGCTGAATGTCAATAGCTAGTAGGCAAGACCGGATCTTCCACCGATAAAAGGAAGCGGGTATAAAGGTGTAAAATCATCTCGTACCTTGTAAGTGGGTTAGTCATTTTGGGCTAATCAATTAGGGTGGTACCACGGGAACCTCTCGTCCCTTTAGATGGGGATGAGGGGTTTTTTGATTTCCGTGTTATTGTGAAATTATGAAGGGAGGGTAGTAATTTTATTAAAAAACGAAAGGTGTGATGATCAGAATTAAAGTAGGGAGAAGGAAAAGAAAACATATGGATGGTAGTCAAGAAATTGAAAAGAAATAAAAAGAGAAAAATAATCCAAAGAGAAAAAAATGGTTGAAAATCAGCATTGACTGATATTCAACCGAAAAAGAAGTTTCACTATTTATAGTTTAATACAATTAGTATTTGAGTCAAGATAAAATTGTTAAAATAAAAAATGATAGGAGAGTACCTAAATGAAAAACAAGAAAGTAAATTCTATATTGATAATATTGTCTTTAGTGGTTCTGTCTATAGGCTTGTTAATAGCAGGCTGTTCATCCCAGGTAAATAAAGACGCTAGTTCTTCTGGTGATGAAGAAACTAATGAGGCAAATAGCGAAGCAACCAACTTAAAAATTGGCATTATCCAGATTGTGGAGCACCCGTCCTTAGATGCAGCCCGGCAAGGTTTCTTGGATGCTTTAGCCGAAGAAGGTTACAAAGAAGGGGATAATCTTAGTATTAATTATCAAAATGCTCAGGGGGATATGCCTACTCTAAATACCATTGCCAAGAATCTCGTTGCCGGAGGCAATGATCTGATTTTAGCCATAGCTACTCCTACAGCTCAAGCCGTAGCTAATGCAAGTAAAAACAGTTCTTTGCCGGTATTATTTACAGCAGTTACCGATCCAGTTGCTGCCGGTCTGGTTAAGTCTATGGAAAAACCAGACACCAATCTCACAGGTACCACCGATATGGCTCCTGTTAAAGACCAGATAAAACTGATCCAAGAAATTAAGCCGGATGTACAGAATATTGGGATTGTTTATAACACCAGTGAGGTAAATTCTGTAGTGCAGGTGGAGTTGGCAAAACAAGCTGCGGCTGATTTAGGGTTAAATATAGTGGAAGGTGCAGCGACAAATTCCAGTGAAGTGGATCAGGCGGCAAAATCTTTAGTAGGTAAAGTAGAAGCTATTTATGTGCCTACAGACAATACAGTGGTTTCCGCCCTGGAAGCTGTAATAAATGTAGCAAAGAAGAATAAACTTCTTTTAGTGTCTGCAGAAAATGACAGTGTAAAGCGGGGAACAGTGGCGACAATCGGCCTTGATTATTACAAATTGGGTGAACAAACAGGGAAAATGGCGATAAAAATATTGTCTGGTGAAGGTAAACCTCAGGATATGCCTGTTGAATCTCAAAGCGGAAATCAGATTACCGTGAATCAAAAAGCGGCGGCTGATTTAGGTGTTGTAGTGCCGGAAAGCATTTTAGAAAGGGCAGCGGAAATCATAAAATAATCCGGGTGGTGATGAGGAAATGTTTTTATTTCTGGAGACTTTGGAGCATGGGTTGATCTATAGTATAGTAGTTTTAGGTGTCTATCTTAGTTTCCGAATATTGAATTATGCTGATTTGTCGGTAGACGGCACCCTCCCTTTGGGGGCTGCCGTAGCCGCCAGCATGATTGTTTTAGGAATCAATCCTTGGTTAGCAACAGTTGTTGCTACTATGGCAGGAGTGATGGGAGGATTTATTACCGGATTTTTGCATACAAAATTTAAGATAAACCCTTTGCTTACCGGTATTTTAACGATGACGGGACTTTATTCAATAAACCTGGAGGTAATGGGCAGAGCAAATGTACCTTTATTAAATCAGGATATGGTTTTCACCCCGGTTTTAGGCCTAAAGGAGGATACCTTTACTTTAGGCCTCCTCGTCATAATAGTTACTCTTTTGGTCATTTTACTGTATCGTTTCTTGGATACGGAAATGGGGTTAGCTTTAAGAGCCACCGGAAATAACCAGCAAATGATCACTAGCTTGGGAGTAAATACCAATAATATGAAATTGTTGGGTTTGGGACTATCTAATGGGATGGTAGCATTGAGTGGAGCCTTAATTGCCCAATATCAGGGGTTTGCCGATGTAGGGATGGGTATTGGTACAATCGTAGGAGGCCTGGCATCATTAATCATCGGGGAAATGCTCTTCGGAAACGGAAGTATTTTAAGGGATTTAATTGCTGTTGTTATAGGTTCTATTATTTTTCGTATGATAATTGCCTTAGTGCTTTGGTTAGGCTTACCTCCGATTTATCTGAAGTTAATGACAGCTGTTATTGTGATAATTGCGCTGGCTTCTCCTAATATAAAAGGAATCAAATTGAAAAAGGGGTGCCCTGTTTATGCTGACAATAACTAATTTAACTAAAATATTTAACCAGGGAACGGTAAATGAAAAAAGAGCCTTAAATAGTGTAAAACTTCATCTTAAAGCCGGTGACTTTATTACAGTTATCGGAAGCAATGGCGCGGGAAAAAGCACCTTGATGAATGCCATCTCCGGTGTATTTCCCGTAGAACAGGGAAAGATTATTATTGATAACCAGGATGTAACCTATGAACCTGAATATAGTCGAGGGAAAATAATCGGTCGGGTGTTCCAAGATCCTATGATGGGCACAGCTGCAGGTATGACTGTAGAAGAGAATCTGGCATTAGCCTTTAAACGGGGGCAAAAAAGAGCTATTACTAAAGCAATCAAAGAGAAAAAACGTGAATTTTTCCGAGAACAGCTTAACCTTCTCGGATTAAACCTTGAAAATAATTTACAGCAAAAAGTGGGGTTATTATCCGGTGGACAGCGGCAGGCATTGACCCTATTAATGGCCACTCTCACCAAGCCAAAGCTGCTATTATTAGATGAACATATAGCGGCTTTGGACCCCCAAACTGCTCATCAAGTAATGGAGTTAACAAAACAAATTATTAAAGCCAATAAGCTTACTACTTTGATGATAACCCATGATTTGCACCAGGCACTAGCTGTAGGTAATCGCACTATTATGATGCATGAGGGGGAAATTGTTTTTGAATTGAAAGGTGAGGATCGGAAAAGAGCAACAGTATCCACACTGCTGTCATTATTTGAAAAAACCCGGGGCAGAGAGTTGTCAAATGACCGCATGCTGTTGATTTAATAAATAACCTTGAATAAACGACTTCTAAACGTCAGGTGGAGTGAAAACTTCATCTGACGATTAGAACATTGTGACAAGAAAATAAATTATTTTTTGCCTAAATATAAATAAAAAAGGCCTTTAAGGCCTTAATGTCATTAATGGTGCGGCAGAAGGGACTTGAACCCCCACGGCTGTTCACCACTAGAACCTGAATCTAGCGCGTCTGCCAATTCCGCCACTGCCGCATCGCAAGAAATAATATAACATAGGTATAAAGAAAAAGCAAGCTAATTTTCTTCTTTGAGGATTTCTTCTAAAGCCGCGACCACTTTGGGATCAAATTGAATCCCGGCTAAGGTCTTTAGTTCTTCGATAGCGGATAGGTGATCCTTTCCTTTTTTGTAGGGCCTGTCTGTGGTCATAGCGTCAAAGGTATCAGCCACGGCAATAATTCTTGCACCCAAAATAATTTTATCATCCTTTAAACCCCTTGGATAACCTGATCCATCAAGCCTTTCGTGGTGTTGGGCAATAATCTCACTTAAAGGTTCCAGGAGGGTTCCTTCAATCATGCGCTTTCCTTCAATGGGATGGGTTTTTATAATATCAAATTCCTCCGGTGTTAAACGACCTGGCTTATTCAATATCTCATCGGGAATATTAATTTTGCCAATATCATGTAGGATGCCAGCCCAGGCAATATCATCAATCTTTTCCGGCCTGAGCCTAAGTTTTTCTGCGATTTTAATGGAATATACTTGTACTCGGGAGCTATGATTATGGGTATAGCAATCTTTTTCTTCTATTTTTTCGACTACTTTGGTCATTTCTCTGATTTGGTTGCTCAAAAGGTAAAACATCGGCAGGGAAGAAATATAAAGCAAGGTGGCTTCAGTTTTTGTTTCAAAGGTCAGAACATCATGCAAATCATATACATAAAAGTAATGGCCTTTTTCGATATGTTTTATCTCACCGTTAATTTTAGTGGTAATAAAACCGTCAAGGACAAAAAAGAATTCCATTACTTCTTCCTGTTCAAAAGGATAGATACTAAAGGTGCGTTCAGAATTGATTTTTTGCACCATTACTTCTGTGCCCCCGCCTCTAGCAAGTAAGGCCAGTTCGCCACTATCCTGAGTCACTTTTTCAATCCCATTTAGGTTACGCCCGATGAAAAGTTGCGTCATTATAGTTGCCCCCAAAAAAGTTATGCGGTAAAACCATGTTAAGATAATATAATAATAGGTTATTTTGTCTAATTATTCAATGTAATTTATGCTATTTATCATAGAAATAAATTCGTAATAAGAAAATTAGGATAACTTGCATAATCTGCTGATAAAATAACAAAATTTACCTTGACAAATGATACCAAAAATAATAAACTATTAGCAAAGGCTTTAAACATAAGGATTTATCATGATTTAGAACATATTCAATAATCTGAAAAGGGCAAATTTATCGAAAGATAAAGACGCAAAGCCACGAGTCTAAGGCTATATAGCTATGATGGTCGGGTTACCAGGTAGGGATTAGGCAGGATATTATTATTTTTTTACTGGTAATAGGACTCATAGTTTTAACTATGAGTATTTTTATCCACCATAATAGCATAGTGATAAAAATTGTATGGGAGGTCTTTCAATGAAAAAGTCAATGTGTTTGTTGTTAGTTGTAGTTTTTATGATGTCTTTAGTTACCGTTGCATGGGCTGACACAGATATATCGGAGAAAGATTATGTTAAGGTGGAGCAGCAGGTAGATAAAGCAAATGATAAGATTAAAGATCTGATTGAGAAAGCTGACATTAAGGCTGATAAGAAAAATGCCGATATTAACAAAATAATTGATAAATTACGTTGTCATACAGATAAAATAGCCCAAAAGACAATTGACTTCGCTGACAAATATGGAGTTGAAGTTATCTGTGAATATGAACTAGTGGAAATTGGAGGTCAGTATGTCTTAATAGACCCGTTAAGAATCAGAAGGTACTAAAGTATATTTTACAGCTCTAAATTTGAAAATATAAAAATACTAAAATATAAAGGGAAATTAGGACGGGAAAATATCTCATCCTAATTTTTTTGTAAAAGCCATGAAGAATTTAAAGGAAAATCAGAAAAGAACGGCGAATTTTGAAATATTTGTTAAAGGAATGTAAGTAAATTATTTAATGAAATATGTAGAGGACAAATGAAGGAGGAACAAGGTGAAAAACAAGGTAAAAAAACGAAGTATTTTGGTTTTATTTTTTACCATTTTGTGTCTGGCTGTTTTTCTGACCGCTTGTGCCGGAAAAACTGGGTCGGATAGTGTAGAAACCGGTGCAGGCAGTGGGGAAAATATAGACAGCACATATAAAATGGAAAGCTGGGATCTCTCAACTCCAAATATTGAAATCATGAAGGCCTCGCAGCCGGAGAAATGTCCTGATCGTTCCTTAAAAAGGAATGATACCATTATTATCGGTACTTCGGACTTCAGCGGAGTTTTTAATCCCATCTATTGCGAAATGGCCTTTGATGCCGCGGTTACCGAATTGATTTTTGACGGACTGGTGGAAGCCGATTACAATGCTCGGCCTATTCCTGGGATGGCAGATTATAAAATTTCTGACGATGGCTTGACCTATACTTTTACCTTGAGAGAAGGTCTTAAATTTTCCGATGGCACCCCGGTTACCACAAAGGATGTGGAGTTTACCATCTATGCTTTAGCGGATCCGGAATACTATGGTCCTTATGATGTGTTCTCTGTAGGAATTACCGGCCTGATGGACTATTATGAAGGAAACGCGGATGCTATTTCCGGCATCAAGATTTTGGATGAGAAAAAAATTGAGTTTACCTTAGACGAGCCTAATGCTCAGGCAATTTGGCTTTTCCGGGTAGGGATCTTAAGCAAAGAATATTATGGCAAGAACTTCAAAAAAGGAGATCTTACTTCTCTGGAAGCACTAAACGATAAACCTATGGGAAGTGGTCAGTATCTACTTGCCGAATATAACCTAGGGGAAAGTATCAAACTTACTGCCCATGAAGCATATTGGAAGGGGACACCTAAGATCAAAAACCTGATCTTTTCCATGACTCCTATTGGACAGGAGGTAGAACGGGTGATGACGGGAGAAGTTGATATTGATTTCCCTGCCCCCAGTGAAGATACGGTAAAAGCAGCACAAGATGCTGGTTTTATGGATATTTATCTTTATCCCACCAATGGTTACAGCTACTTGGGACTGAATTTAGAACTTGACAAATATCAGGACAATAAAGTGCGTCAGGCACTGGTCTACGGATTAAATCGGCAGGCTGTGGTGGACACGGTCTTTGGGCCCTATGCAGATGTGATTAATATTCCCCAGTCAAAACTCTCCTGGGCTTATACGGAAGAGGGGATAAACTTATATGAATTTGATTTGGACAAGGCGGCGGTCTTGCTAAAGGAAGCAGGCTGGGAAAAGGACGGATCCGGAAATCTTAAAAAGGATGGGGAGACATTTAAAATCACCTTTACCACCTCTGACGACAATCCCTTTACAGAAGTATTGATTCCGGTAATGCAGGAGGATTATGGGAAACTGGGCATTGAGACAAAGTTTGAGACATTGGATTTCATGACCATGGTGGACCGGGTGCTGGCCGGTGAAATTGACATGTGGTGTCTGGCCTGGGATCTTACCCCAGACCCCGATGATGCCGGAAGTTACCATACTGACGGGCCCCAGAATCTTTATAATTACAGCAATCCCCAAGTTGATGCTCTTTGGGAAGCAGGGGCAAAAGAGCTGGATCGGGAAAAGAGAAAGAAAATTTACCATGAGGTATACCAGCTTCTAAATGACGATATTCCTTGTATCTGGCTATATCAAAGAAGTGATATGTGGGTGGTGAACAGCCGGATTAAGAATTTCATGGTTTCACCCTACCGGAATTGGACCTTGGATATGTGGCGGATGGAGATTCAATGAAGCAATACATCATCTCCCGCTTGCTTCTTATGATACCTATTATTTTAGGGGTATCTATGATCGTTTTCTTTATATTTTCTTTGGTGCCCGGAGATTATGTTGATTCTTTGGCTTTGAAAAATTCCAAGTATACAGCAGAGAAAATTGATCAGCTAAAAGAAAAATTCGGGTTTGATAAGCCTATCCCCGTGAGATACGGAAAATGGCTAAAAAATGCCTTGAAAGGGGATTTAGGGGAATCCTTTGTCTGGCAGCGACCGGTAACGGAAGTAATTAAAGTCTTTGTGAAGAATTCATTTCTCTTAGCCTTTTTTGCTTTTTTGCTGCAGATAATAATTGCAATCCCTTTAGGGGTTTATTCCGCTGTGCATAAGTATTCCATTATGGATCGGCTTTTCACTTTTTTTTGTTTAATTGGGATATCCATCCCCACCATTATTTTGGCCTTGTTCTTAAAGAAAATATTCTGCTTGGACCTAATGCTTCTCCCTATGTCCGGTATTCAAACCTTAGGGGTTGAACTCGCCGGGGGAGCATTGATAAAAGATATTTTTCTTCATTTGCTTCTTCCCGGGGTGGTTTTGGCTTTGGTACAGATTCCTGTTTTAATGCGCTATACTCGGACAGCGATGCTGGAGGTGCTAGGGGAGGATTACATAAGGACTGCCTTGGCCAAGGGTTTGCCCAAAAGTGCGATTTACTTTAAGCACGCCTTAAGAAATGCTTTGATTCCCCTAGTAACCATACTGGGAATGTCGGTACCGGATCTTTTTGCCGGTGCCATTATTATTGAGAGCATTTTTGGTATCCCGGGAGTGGGAAAAGTGGCTTTGGATGCTGTCAGTCAGCGGGATTTTCCTTTCTTAATGGGATTTACGATGTTTTTGACTGTGCTTACCTTAGTGTGCAATTTAGTTACGGATCTTTTGTATGCCTTAGTAGATCCCAGGATTAAAGGGAAGGGCGAGGGTCGGATATGAAAGGATTTAGAAACAGAAATCATTGGGTAAGCAAGGCCAATAAAAGGCTAAAATTTGGGATCCTCTTACTCACGATAATCTTGCTTTTTTGTTTTTTTGGGCCTTTATTTTCTCCCTATGAACTTCAAGAAACCAATCTCCTAGAAGCAAAACAGCCGCCCAGCCTTTCTCACTGGCTTGGGACGGATGGGGCAGGAAGGGATGTCCTTTTAAGGCTGATGTATGGGGGGAGAATTTCCCTAATGGTCGGATTTTTTGCCGTAGCTCTGGAGGTTATGCTGGGTACAATGATTGGCTTAAGTGCCGGATTTTACGGCGGTGTGATAGATAATCTTTTAATGCGCTTGGTGGATGTGGTGTTCAGCATTCCTTTTTTGCCCGTGCTTCTTTTAACTTCGGCAGTAATGACGGAACTTCGAGTCTTACCGAACCTGCGTATTTATCTTCTGGTATTCATGATCGGTATTTTCAGCTGGCCATATTTAGCCCGCCTAGTACGAAGTCAAGTGTTATCCCTTAGAGAAGAAGAGTTTATGTTGGCTACTGAGGTTCTAGGTTTGAAAGATTCGCGGAAGATTTTTTATCATCTTTTACCCAATGTGCTACCCCAGGTGATTGTTACGGGAACTTTGGCTGTGGCTACTGCTATTTTAGCGGAGGCGACTTTAAGTTATTTGGGGGTAGGAGTGCTGCCTCCTTATCCTTCCTGGGGCAATATGGTGCAGGTGGTTAATGATTTTAACGATTTTAAATACCGGTCTTGGCTTTGGTTACCCCCAGGCGGGATGATTTTCCTAACTGTGGCGGCTATCAACTTAATTGGTGACGGATTAAGAGATGCATTGGATCCTAAGTCAGAAGAAAGGACTACTTCTTTCCAAAAGGGGTGGAGGAAATCAGCGAAACAATTATCAAAGTAATAAACCTAAAAAAATATTTTGGACCGGTAAAAGCCGTAGACGGCATTTCCTTCGAGATTAATCGGGGAGAAACATTTGGCTTAGTGGGAGAATCCGGCTCCGGAAAAAGCACCACTGGGAAAACAATTTTGCGCCTTTATCCTAAGACCGGAGGAGATATCTTTTTTCAAGACCGGGATATTTTTAAACTAAATAAACGGGAATTAAGGAAGCTCCGCCCTAAAATGCAGATGATTTTTCAAGGGACCAAAAGCTCTTTGAATCCAAGGATGACAGTTGGAAACCTTATTAGCGAAGCTCTTTTAGATCATAAATTGTATGAAAAGGGGAGACTTCGGGAAGTAACGGCTGCCATTATGGAAAAATGTGGGCTCTCCCCAAGGAAAATGGATTGTTTCCCCCATGAATTTTCCGGAGGTGAGCGGCAAAGGATCGGTATTGCCCGGGCTTTGGTCTTGAAACCTGATTTCATTGTCGCGGACGAACCTGTTTCCTCTCTGGATGTGTCCATCCAATCCCAAATAATAAATTTACTTGGAGATTTACAGGAGGAATACGGTCTGACCTATCTTTTTATTTCCCATGACTTGTCCTTGGTGGAACATATTTCTCAAAAGGTTGGCATCATGTATTTAGGCTCCCTGGTGGAAATCGGCCCCACAAGTGAGGTCTTTCAAAATCCTGCTCACCCCTATACCAAAGCCCTTTTATCCGCTATCCCAGGTTTATCCCCTCTCCAAAAAAGGGAACGTATCATACTCCAGGGAGAGATGCCCTCACCTATAGACCCTCCGGCAGGGTGTATTTTTCATACCCGTTGTTCATATGCTCAAGAAAAATGTCGTAAGGAACGCCCAGTGCTAAAAGACTTTGGCTGTAGTCATAAGACGGCCTGCCATTTTATCAATTGATATCTGATTAATCACTACCTACTAAACATAAAGGAAAGGAAGGAAGAAAATGATTAATGCTGTACAATGGAAATCGGAAATGGAAGTACTGACACCAGGCGAAGTCGTGGCAATCCATGAGGCCAGCTTGCACATTCTCTGGCAGACGGGGATTTTAATGCCTTTGGATGATGCTAAATATGACCGATTGGAGGATTTGGGAGTTAAGGTAGACCGGGAAAAACAAAAGGTATATTTTCCGCCTCAGGTGGTGGAAGAGGCTTTAAAAAAGGCTCCTACTACTTATACCCTTTATGCTCGCAATCCGGAAAATGACCTGCCTTTGGACGGTACCAAAGGGTATCTCACCCTGGATGGATGCGGCAATCAAATTATTGACCCGGAGACAGGGGAACTGCGGGCATCCTCCAAAGCCTATTTAGGACAAGCGGTACGCTTGGCGGATGCACTTCCCCAAGTAGGTTTCCTCTGGCCCTGCATCTCTGCCCAGGACTGTAACCCCAAAGTACAACCCCTCCATGAACTCCATGCCATGCTGGTGAACTCCACCAAACACGTGCAGGCCATGACCGCCGTGGATCCTTTAAATGCCAAGGGAACGGTGGAAATAGCCGCAGCTGTGGTGGGCGGCAGAGAGAATTTACGGAAACGGCCCATAATTTCAAACTTTCAATGCAGTATCAGTCCTTTGTCCTATGACGGGCATGGGCTGGAGTCAGCTTTGATTTTTGCGGAGGCTGGGGTGCCGGCGGGATTTATGAATATGCAGATTGGCTGTTCTACGGCACCGGCTACCTTGGCAGGGAATTTGGCTTTAGGTAATGCGGAAATCGTAGCCGGGATGACATTCTTACAGCTGTTCTGTCCGGGAGCTCCTACATTCTATGGTTCCTCCGCCACTATGATGGAATTAAAACGGGGTGGGGTTACCTGCGGCGGGCCGGAAGATTTTCTGCTCCAGGCAGCATCGGCTCAAATGGCTCATTTCTATGAGGTACCGGCTAATATAGGGACTTTTGCCACTGGAGCCAAA
Source organism: Bacillota bacterium (assembly GCA_050952465.1). Lineage (GTDB taxonomy): Bacteria > Bacillota > Dehalobacteriia > Dehalobacteriales > Dehalobacteriaceae > DUPU01. The sequence continues at coordinate 348,527 of JBMNKZ010000005.1, forward strand.
GCCAGTGATTGGCATGCCGGGGTAGAAAACGCCGTGTCCGGTTCCGTGAGCATGTTTTCTAAGGCAGATATGATGAGCGGGGCCGGTCTTATTAACGGGGCGCGGATCTTTTCCTTTGAACAGTGCATGATGGACTGCGAGATCTACGAAATTGTGCGCCGGGTAACCCAAGGGATTTTGGTTAACAAAGAAACTCTGGCCCTGGATGTCATAGACCGAGTGGGATCCCGCAATCATTATATGGTGGAAGAGCATACCATTAATCATTTGAAAGAAGTGTGGCAGCCTACGGTGATCGACCGGAGCCTGTATGACGAATGGGTTGCAAAGGGGAAACCCTCTCCGGATAAAATTGCCCGGGAAAAGGCAAAAGAGATTTTAGCCAAACACCAGCCCCTGCCATTGGAAAATGAGGATTTGGTAAAAGAAATTATTGCTGAATATGAAAAAAGGTAAGATAATATTGCAGCTAATTGCTACTTAGTTTCATATTCATGGTAATCCACAAATAATCATAAAATATTATCATTAATGATAATTCCTCATACACTTAAGAATTTATGATTATTCATGCTGTAGTTCTTTGGGACATGATTTTTATGGGTAATCATAAATTAACAACTTCAATTCTAAAGATCTAGTAAATTTGAAGCAAAAAAAAAGCTTGTTATCTTGTTATAAAGAAAATTTTAACCTGTATCGCAGGTGCCAGTGAGAAAACGAGGAGGGGGCACATGACGGAAAAAATTTTTACCAGGATGGGGGACGGGTCGGGAATTTTTCTCAGCCCGGAAGATATCCGATATGATCTGGAAGATGGGACTAAAGATGCGGCTGACCGGGGTAGGATTCCAGAGCTCACCCAAGAAGAACTGGATTATCTTTACGAAATCATCGCCATGCCCGTCACGGTAATTGGGGTGAAAAGGGGTCAGGAAGTAGTTTCATCTTCCGATTCCGGAGCTTTTAAAATTACATACCAAAGTCATATTTCCATGGACAGGGCCATAGCGGTGCAGGTGCATGAAAAAGTTTTGGCCGCTGATTCTTTGGATCTGGGTAATATTGACTACAGCTATAAAGCCGTAAAGGCAATTCTCCATGACGAGGCCAAGGTGATGGAGTTAGTCCAAGCCAATACCATTATGCCGGTGCTTTATGGTTCTATGCCCAATTTGGGGCTTTATACCAAGCCCGACGGACCGGTGGAGAATTGGTCGGAACTTCTACCCATGGCAAAAATTGATGAGGCAAGATCTGCTCAGGAAGAAGCAATTGAGTATGCCGTTAAGGACATGGTTTATATCGCGGAAGGTATGTACCAGGCCGGAGCGGACGGTATGAATTTTGACACCTGCGGCGCCTCGGGGGATGCGGATATTTTGGCCGCTCTCAAAGCCATCGAAATAATTAAATCTAAGTACCCGGATTTTGGAGTGGAAATGGGCATGGCCGGAGAGTTTATCCTGGGAATGCACGGGAAATTAGAGTTTCATGGCATGCGTCTCGCCGGCCTTTATCCGCATCATCAGGTGAAATTGGCAGAAAAAGCAGGGGTGAGCATCTTTGGCCCGGTGATTAACACCAATAGCAACATGTCGTTTCCTTGGAATCTTGCCCGGGCGGTAACCTTTATTAAGGCCTGCACTGAGGCTGCCAATATTCCGGTTCATGCCAATGTAGGCATGGGGGTAGGGGCGACACCCATGACACCTGTTCCGCCGGTGGATGCTGTTTCCCGGGCGGTAAAGGCGATGGTGGAAATCGGTAAGGTAGATGGGTTGTAGATTGGTTCCGGTGACCCTTTTGGCAATGAAGCTGCCCAGACTGTGGCTGTAGGTATGGGGGGCATCCGGACGGCCGGGGATCTTGTTCTTAGAATGCAACTCTCTAAAGGTATGAAGATAAACGCTGCAAAAGATTATGTAGCAGCCAAATTAGGTGTAACACCGATGGATTTAAGCGACTGTTCCGTAATGCAGGATATTCGGGAGACATTGGATATAGGATATCCCATGCCCAACGATGGAGCTGCAAAAGGGATAGAAGCAAAGTTTAATATTGCTCGAGTATTAGGAATTAAGATTAATTCCGTAGAGCGATTTAAAAGAAAGATAGGTTTAAGTAGTTGAATTATGTACGAGTACTGTCATCCTGAGCGAAGTGAAGGAATAGATTTTTCACTTCGTTCAAAATGACATAAAAACAAAATAGAAGGGGTGAAATGATGTGAAAAGGAACTCATTTGCGGCACGGAATGCTTTCATGGGTTGTGGGCTTATCATGTTCAGTAATGATGATTTAGAAATGATTCATGATGCGACACTGGAAGTACTGGAATATGCCGGTCTTTATGTCCAGAGCGAGGAAGCCATGGACATCTATGATGGCGGGGGATGTATCGTGGACAAGGAAAAGAAAATTGTGAAAATTCCCGCCCATGTTGTGGAGGATGCCATTCGTTATGCTCCCAAAAAAGTATTTCTAGCCGGAAGAGATCCCAAGCATGACATCGTTTTGGAAAGCGGCCGGGTTAATTTCTGTCCCTTTGGGGAAGGAATTATGGTAATTGACCCTTATACTGGAGAATACCGAAAATCCACCAAGGAGGATAAGGGGAATGTGGCCAAACTGGTGGATGCTCTGGATCAGTATGATATGCTGGAAAACACGGTGGCACCCCGGGATGTGCCCCCGGAAGTTCAGAGCTTACATAGTTACGAGGTGACTGTATCCAATACCACTAAGCACGTACCCCAGCCTTGCCATGACAAGCGGTCTGCTCAGATTTTAATTGAGATGGCTGCCGCAGTAGCAGGGGGTAAGGAAAAGCTGAAGGATCGGCCCAGCGTTTCCGGATGTACCTGTCCCCAGAGCCCACTGACCATTTCGGCAGGATGCGCGGATCCCATTATTGAATACGCCAAGGCAGGTCTGCCCCAGAACATTCTATCCATGGCCTTAGCCGGTGCTACTTCCCCGGTGACTTTGGCGGGTACCTTAGTTACCCATAATGCAGAGGTTTTGGGAGGGATTGTTCTTGCTCAGCTAACGAGAAAAGGGGCCCCGGTCATGTACGGTAGCTCCACCTCTATTATTGATTTGAAACAACTGACAGCGACGGTAGGCTGCCCAGAATTAGGAATGATTAGTGCCGCAGTGGCAAAACTAGCCCAATTCTATTTACTGCCCAGCTATGTGGCCGGTTCGTAGGGGGATAGCAAATTATCCGATGCCCAGTCCGGACACGAAAAAACCATCACTACATTACTGCCCGCAATGGCAGGGGCCAATATGATTTACGGGGGAGGCATGCTGGAGATGGGAATTACCATGAGTTTTGCCCAATTGGTAATGGACAATGAGATCATTGCCATGACCAGACGGGTTTTGGAAGGTATTCCCGTCAATGATGAAACTTTAGCCGTGGATGTGATCAAGAGTGTAGGTGCACGAGGACACTTCCTGGCGGAAGAACATACCGTAAAACATATGCGCACGTGCCAATCTCAGCCGGAGTTGATGGATCGGAGAATGCGCCAATTTTGGGAAGAGCGTGGGGCAAAAGACTACGCAGAGGCCTGCGCGGAAAAAGCCCGCTACATTCTGGAACATCACAAGCCGGAACCGGTGTCCGATTATGCGGCTAAGACCATGCGCGACCTGATTGACGAAAAAGAAAATGAATTAGGCGTGAAAGGTCATCACGCCATGTAAGAGTACTTATACCGTACCGGTCTGTCATCCTGAGCGGAGGGAATAATCTGAGACATTTGATTGTTCCTCCGCAGGATGGCATAGTAATGGATTTCTCAAGATCCCACCTTAACATATGCAACTAACTAATGTAATCACAAATAGTACAGGAACGGTTTTCAACTGTTCCCAAAATAGTTTGGGCATCAAGTATTAATCAAGTATTAATTAAATTGTTTTGTTATGAGAACTCCCCTCTCGGTTTCGCCGATTGGTGAGTTAGGCTGGGTTTGGCTTTTCTTAAAATGGTCTTCCACTGGCCGGAACGGAAACGGAATAAGAATAGTACGCAACGGATTACCATATCCAGCATCATGGCCATCCAAACACCGGCTAATCCATAGCCATACCAGATGGCAAAAGCGGAAAGCCCCAGGCGGATACCCCATTGGCCAATCATTGTAATATACATGACCCAGCGAGTGTCACCGGCTCCTCTTAAACCTCCGCTTAATACCATTACAATGGACATGGGAACCTGGGCAAAGGCAACTATTCTGAGACATTCGGCCGCAAGACCCACTACCTCCGGGTCGGGAACAAAGATTTGAACCAAAGGTCTTGCCCAAATATAGAAGACCACTCCCATAATTCCCATAAAGATGGCGGACATTTTACTGGTTTGGATTCCATAACCTTCCGCATGATCGCTGTGTCTAGCTCCTAATGACTGACCGACCAGTGTTGTGGCGGCAACACCAAAACCAAAACCGGGCATAAAGGAGATGCTATGCACCGTCATAATCACCTGGTTGGCTGCAATGGCAGTGGTACCAAGGGTGGCAATTAAGATGGTATAAATAATATGGCTGGAGTGGTTGACGAATTGTTCCCCAGCTGAGGGGAGGCCAATCCGCAAAACATCTTTAACAATTCCCGGGCGCCAGACAAAGTTCTTCTTTGCCGGAAGTTTAATGACCAAGTGCCCCCTGACCAGCATGATAAAGGCGATGATACTGGTCAAGCCCCGGGATATACCTTCGGCTAAAGCCGCACCCTTCAGTCCTAAGGAAGGGATAAAGCTGAATCCGGGAATCAGGATTAACCCCAGAATTATGGTCATGATATTCATCCCAATGGTAAAATACATGGGACGTTTCATATCTCCTGCTCCCTGGAGGGCGGCATTAATAATCATTAAGATAATACCTAAGGTCATGCTGTAGCCCACAACAGATAAGTAACCGCTGCCCATAGAAATTACGCCCTGATCCGGATTTCCCAGCATGAGAAGGGTTAAAAAGAAGGAACCAAATTGGTCTAGGCAAATCCCCAGCACCAGAGCGATTCCTACGCCGATGATCAAGGAATGGGAAAGAATGATTCCTGCTTCTTCTTTAGTTCCTGCTCCGAAATTATATGCTACAAGAGCGGTTGTTCCGACAGTTAATGCCACTAAAGTACCAATTACTAAAAACATGATCCTTTGGGAGAGGCCAATGGCCGCAACAGATTCGGCACCTGTTAAAAAATTTCCGATCAGAATCATGGTAATAACTCCGACAGATGTCTGAAACGACATCTGTAAAATGGCGGGCCAGGCTAACCGCCAAATATTATGCTTCATTTCTTTCTTAGTCAATCTAATTCACCTTGCTTATTAGTTTCGTCTATTAATTATAAAAAAGAGCGGCTGACGCTAAGAACTCTGTTTATCCCGAAGAAAAGCGGACAGCGTTTTTAGGGCTTTTATTATAATTGGATAAGCTTCCGCATCAATGTCCTTTAAGGCTACTTTTAACTTCTGATAGCGAAATAAGCGAATTTCCTCTAAAATACCTTTGCCTTTATCCGTGATAAACAGCTTAATTACTCTTCGGTCTTCCGGGTGAGAACCCCGGCGCAAGAGATTACTTTCCACCAAGCTATCTACCAAAGAAGTAATGCTGCTGGGGGCTAAGTACATTTTGTTATGCAGTTCCCTCATGGTCATGCCCCGGTTTTCATTTACATTAAAAAGAACCCAATACCTGGGCAGGGAAAGTTTTTTCTCTTCCAGATACTTTCTGGTGATCTGGTTCATTAAATAATTAGTATTTTGCAGTAGGAAGTCTAATTCCTGAAAAGACTGTTCCATTATTTACTATGCTCCCTAAAAAGTTTTCACGAACAAGCTTTGACTTCCGAATATTTCGGACAGCGAAATAAATTATAGCACTCTTTCTCAGGGGTTGCAATATCAATATTTTATTTCTCTGATGCTTTTCCGCCTTTTATTATATGATTTAATTAATTTATGGAGTAAAATGAACTAAAATGGGAATGACAAAAAGAAAAAGGGAGAATACCATGTTAAAATATCAGGAAATAGCAGGCATGATTGATCATGCCTTACTAAAGCCAAACTTTACGGAGCAAGATATTATTGAAGGATGTCAGATGGCTCATAATTATGGGGTAGCGGCTGTCTGTGTCAGACCCAGTGATGTGAGTCTGGCTTATGAAATTTTAAAAGAGAGCAAGGTATTGGTCACTACGGTGATTGGTTTTCCTCATGGGACTTCTACTACCCAGTCAAAGGTGACTGAGGCACAAGAAGCTGTGGAAAATGGGGCTAAAGAACTGGATGTGGTTTTAAATATCGGCAAACTGAAGTCCGGAGCATATGATTATGTAAAAAAGGATCTAAAAGCTGTGATAGATGCCGCCCATGAACTAAAGACCATAGTTAAGGTTATTTTTGAAAATGCTTATTTAACCAATGAGGAAAAAATTAAAGCCTGTGAAATGGTTAATGAAATTGGAGCTGATTTTGCCAAAACTTCCACGGGATTTGGCCCAGGAGGAGCAACTAAGGAAGATATAATTCTGATGAGAAAACACTGCCTGCCACAAATTCGCATTAAGGCGGCAGGAGGGATAAAGACATTAGAACAGGCCGTTAAGTTCCGGGAATTAGGATGCAGCCGTCTGGGTTGTTCCGCAACAGCTGAGATTCTCGACCAGTTGAAAGTGATGATAGACTAATTTTGTTTATCGTAACGCCAAAAACGTCATGATAATTCTGAGGAGCAAGAACCCTATGGATAGGAGAAAAAAATAATGCGCGAAAAAGAAATAGTAAAGAGCTTTTTCCGAAAATACCGGATGGATTTTGAAGATATTGATTTTACTCAGCAGTACCGGGTTTTTTTAGAGGAGATGGAAGAGGGCCTAAAAGGAAAAGACAGCTCTCTTGCTATGATACCTACCTATATTGAACCGGTGGATAATATTCTTCTTAATGAGCCGGTTATCGCTCTTGATGCCGGAGGCACAAATCTTAGAGCGGCAATTATTTATTTTAATCAATATCGTCAGCCGATTATTAAGGATTTTCATAAATATCCCATGCCCGGAACAACTGGGGAATTATCCAGAGATGGTTTTTTTCAAGCCCTAGCAGATTGTGTAGAACCTTTAATTAATCAATCCTCCCGGATCGGTTTTTGCTTTTCCTATCCGACAGACATGATGCCGAACCGAGACGGGCGTTTAATTCGCTTTACTAAAGAAATTAAGGCAGGGGCAGTAGCAGGAGAGTTGATTGGAGAAAATCTTCTTAAAGCGTTGAAAGAGCGAGGATATTCTGAAAAGAAAAAAATTGTAGTATTAAATGACACCACAGCTGCCCTTTTAGCCGGTCAAGGAACCAAAGGTAACAGGTCTTATGATAGTTTTCTAGGTTTCATTTTAGGTACGGGGACTAATGCCTGTTATATTGAGAATAATGCAAATATTGAAAAGTTGTCGGATTTGGACCCTAGGAAAAGCATGATTATTAATGTGGAATGGGGAAGTTTTAATAAGCATTCCCGGGGAGACATGGATTTAGAATTGGATCAATCACTTCTGGATCCGGGGTTTTATGTTTTTGAAAAAATGGTTTCCGGCGCATATATAGGGAAACTGGTTTTAACGGTTTTAAAAAAAGCAGGGGAAGAAAGCCTTTTCTCTTTCGGCTTTCAGCATGCATTAGTAAAAATTCAGGATTTAGAAACCAAAGATGTGGATGACTTTTTGCATTACCCGCCTTCTCGGGAAAATCCCTTGGCAACCTGTTTAGCTGCCGGGAACAGTAAGGACAGTATATTACTTTATTGGATAATCGAAACTATTTTGGAAAGGGCGGCAATACTCACCGCTATTAATTTGTCCGCTTTAATCAAGAAAACCGGGAAAGGTTTTAATCCCTGCCAACCGGTTTGCATTACGGTGGAAGGAACCACCTTTTTTACCCTTAAGGGGTTACGGGAAAAGATTGAATATTATCTGAAGAAATTTTTGTGGGATCAAATGGGCTTATATTATGAATTCGTCCGTGTAGATCACGCCTCTTTAATCGGTGCCGCCATTGCCGGATTGGGTGACGGTAATTAGGGGGACGGTAAATAGAAGAGGTTGACAGATTCTAAAAAACCTGGTTATAATAAATTGTGTAAGAAAATTGTGGTACCACAATGCATAATCGGGGAGCTGGATGAGTCCGGCTGAGAGGGAATACCTATTGATTATTCCGACCCAAAACCTGATCTGGGTAATGCCAGCGGAGGGAAGTGATAAAGCTTTTTGCCGTTACCCGGAAGGGTAGCGGTTTTTTTGTTGACAAAACTTCCTTCTTAGAGGGAGGTAGCGCAGCCGTCGGAGGGAGTAAAAGAAAGGATGGTAAAATGCCCAAAGTTAACGTAAGTCTTCAAGTTTTACCCTGTGTTCCTGAAAGCGATATCTACCGAGTGGTGGATCAGGTGATTAAATACATAGATCAATCCAAAGTGCCCTATGAAGTTGGCCCCATGGAAACGGTGATGGAAGGGGAACTGGATATACTCCTGGATATCGTGAAGAAGGCTCAGGAAATCTGTGTTCAGGAGGGGGCTGCCCGGGTAGTATCTGTAGTGAAAATTGATTATAAGCCCGGCGGGGTGACGATGGATGAGAAAATCTGTAAATATCGGTGATCGTCTGCTTCCCTTAACATTTATTATCGGGCTGATAATATTTTGGCAGTGGGCAGTGGGGTTTTTCCACTTTGCGGAGTGGATTCTTCCCGCGCCGTCTCAAATTTTCATAGCATTAATAGATTCCTTTGATGTATTGCTGGACCATACTAAAATTACATTGGGAGAGGCAGCCTTAGGTCTTACTGCTGCTGTATTTTTAGCCGGGTTTTTGGCATTATTGATGGATAGTTTTTCCTGGGTGAAGAAATCCTTTTATCCCATATTAATCTCTTCCCAAACTGTACCCATTATTACCGTTGCTCCCTTGTTCGTTATTTGGTTTGGTTATGGGATTCTGCCTAAGGTGATTGTGGTAACTTTGGTTTGCTTTTTCCCGATGGTAATTAGTCTCTTGGATGGTTTGGCCTCTGTGGACGATGATTTAATTAATCTTTTAAAAACTATGGGAGCCAGCCGTCGGCATATTTTTTTTATGGTAAAACTGCCCGGGTCTCTACCTTGTTTTTTCAGCGGGCTAAAAATATCCGTGGCCTACAGCATTATGGGAGCGGTGATTGGGGAATGGCTAGGGGCGTCTAAAGGTTTAGGGATTTTTATGTCTCGGGCTCAGCACTCTTTTAAGCTTCCAGAGGTGTTTGCGGCAATTTTAGTGATTACCATACTTAGTTTTGCTTTTCTTGGTTTGGTCAAGTTAGTAGAGAAAATATGCATGCCCTGGGTTAATGTCGGGAAGAAACAATAAGGAAAATAAGTACTAAATTTTGAGGAGGTTTTTAGATTGAAAAAGTTTATATCATTAGTTATCGCCTTAATGGTGTTGTTTATTTTCAGCGCTTGTGCCAATAACTCAGAGGGGGAACCAGTTCTGGAAAATGAATCAGGAAAAGATGCCCCAAAGGAAAAGGTAACCGTGTTTTTGGACTGGGTGCCTAATACTAATCATACCGGCCTTTATGTGGCAAAGGATCAAGGGTATTTTGCCGAACAAGGATTGGACGTAGAAATCATTCAGCCGTCAGACAGTGGAGCAGCCCAACTGGTTGCCGCCGGACAAGGTGATTTTGGGGTCAGTTATCAAGAAGAAGTAACAAATGCCCGGGCTATGGACATACCCATTAAAAGCATTGCCGCGGTGATCCAGCATAACACATCGGCTTTTGCTTCTCCGGTGGAAAAAAATATAAAGACGCCTAAAGATTTTGAAGGCAAAAAATATGGTGGATGGGGATCGCCTATGGAACATGCGATGCTGGCATCTTTGATGAAAAAGAACGGGGCCGATGTAAGTAAAGTGGAAGAAGTGAATATCGGTACAGCGGATTTCTTTACCAGTGTGGAGAGAAACGTTGATTTTTCTTGGATTTTTTACGGTTGGGACGGGATTCAGGCAGAATTAAAGGATTACCCCCTAAATGTGATCATGGTGAAAGATGCTGATCCTGCCTTGGACTATTATACTCCGGTGTTGATTGCCAGTGAAAAGATGTTGGCGGAAAGACCTGATGTCACAAAACGTTTCCTGAAGGCGGTTTCCGACGGCTATAAATTTGCTATAGAAAATCCGGAAGAAAGTGCTGAAATTCTTCTTAATTATGCTCCTGAATTGGATCCGGAACTAGTTAAGGCAAGTCAGATTTGGCTGGCGGATAAATATCAGGATGATGCGCCGGCTTGGGGTGTGCAGAAGCCTGAAGTTTGGGAAAAATATGCCGACTGGATGTTTGAATACGGTCTCTTGGAGAAAGAAATCGTCAGTGAAGATGCCTTTACCAATGAATTTTTACCGGAAAATTAGTCATTAATAATACCGAAGTTCTATGATAGGTGTTAAAGGAGCTGCTATGGGGGAAAAACTGGTTTTAGACGGGGTAGATAAGTCTTTTTTATGGGAAGGTGCTGATGTTGAAGTCCTAAAAAACTTCTCCCTGTATGTAAATGATTTTGAATTTGTATCTTTGTTGGGGCCCTCCGGATGCGGGAAGAGTACGGTCTTAAAACTGATAAGCGGGCTAATCCAACCGGATAGGGGGAGTATAACTTACTCCCCCCATCTCAAAAAAGTGAGCTTTATGCCCCAGGATGATTTGCTTCTTCCCTGGAGGACGGTGATGGAAAATGCCTGCATTCCCTTGGAAATTGCCGGCGTAAGCAAAAAGGAAGCTAAACATCGAGCTGGGAAATTATTGGATCTCTTTGGTTTGGCTGGGTTTGAAAACTCATATCCCTCCCAGCTTTCCGGAGGTATGCGTCAGCGGGTGGCGGTAATGCGCACATTTTTGCATCAGGGAGACATTTTTTTACTGGACGAACCCTTTGGTCGACTGGATGCCTTGACCAGACTAAAAATGCAGATGTGGCTTTTAAAGGTATGGCAGGAGTTTCGGCAGTCGGTGCTTTTTGTCACTCACGATATTGAAGAGGCGATTTTTTTATCAGATCGCATTTATCTAATGACCGAACGGCCCGGCACTGTAAAAGAGGAAGTATATGTGAACTTACCCCGTCCCAGAGGTGAGGAAATACTCACCTCCCCGGAATTCGTCGCCCAGAAAAAATTGATTTTGTCCATGCTGTAGTTAATAAAATTATATGCCCCAGGTAGAAATATTCCTTGGGGTTTATTAAAGAAGTGAAAATGCATAGACAAAAATAATCATAGAGCAATTGCATAGCAAAAGGGATCGGTTTATAGAATATCCGATCCCTTTTATTTGGCTGGGGTATTTGGATTCGAACCAAAAAATGGCGGATCCAGAGTCCGCTGCCTTACCATTTGGCTATACCCCAATGAGTGGTCGGGACGACAGGATTCGAACCTGCGACCACCTGATCCCAAATCAGGTGCGCTACCAAACTGCGCTACGTCCCGAGAAGCAAAGCTAATTATAACGGATACCAAGAAGGATGTCAACAATTATTTTGTTCTATGTGTTTATCTTTAAGTAGACGCTGAGCCTTTCTTTAGATTAAGCTTTACTTAATATATGATTATTATCATAAAGAATATAGTTTTTTATGTATGTTATTATTTGGCTACTATGTTTATACATTATAGATTCAAGGGTTTAGCGCATTGACTTTAAGAACTAATATGTATATTATGAAGTTTAGAGTTGTTTTTCCATAGTTTTCGAGGAAATCAAGAGCCACGAACTCATTCCCCTCGGTTATAATATAAGTATCACCAAATATACCAAACCGAGGAGGAATAAATCCATGACTCAGTTTAATATTACACTAACCGAGGAAGAATTGCACGGACTTTTTCTAAGCAACAGCCGTGATAAAGCCGTTGCCAAGCTTCTTGAAAAGATATTTAACGAAATCTTAATCTGCCAGTCTACCGAACAACTTGGTGCCAAACCCTATGAGCGAACCGATAATCGCAGAGCATACCGCAATGGTCATTACGACAGAGATCTTGTTACCCGAGTAGACCGGGACACTGAACTGTAAAGAATTCCCCGCCACCTGAAATTGGTGATGAATTTAGCACTGAACTCTTCGAAGCGATATCAGCGAAGTGAACAGGCACTTCTAATAGCCATGATGCAAATGGTGGTAAATGGTGTCTCTACCCGTAAAGTAGAAAACATTACCGAAGAGCTTTGTGGAAAGAAGTTCTCCAAATCCACAGTCTCAGCCCTTTGCAAAAAGCTAGACCCCATTGTCGAGGCTTTTAGGACAAGGCCAATAAAAGTCCATTATCCCTTTTTAATGGTAGATGCCCTCTATATCAAAGTGCGAGAGGACCACAGAGTTAAGTCTAAGGGGCTACTCATTGCCGTTGGAGTAAATGAGGAAGGTTACCGTGAAATCATCGGCTTTCAGGTATCCGATACAGAAAGATGAAAGTAGCTGGGGAGAACTCTTTTCCTCCCTTAAAGAGAGGGGATTAAGAGGACGTTCATCTGATTACTTCCGACAGCCACCAAGGTCTTGTGAATGCCGCAAGGAGACATTTCCAAGGGGCAAGCTGGCAGCGGTGTCAAACCCATTTTTCAAGGAACATACTAGATCACACTCCTCCAAAAGCATTGCAGCCTGAAATAAAAGAAGAACTACGTAAGCTATATGATGCGGTCGATATGGACAGTGCCCGTAAAGTAAAAGACGAAATCCTAAGCAAATATGAAACCAAAGCCCCAAAGGTTGTTAGCCTGTTAGATGAAGCCTTCGATGACATTACAGCTGTGCTTAGTGTCCCTCTAAAATATCGGAAACGACTGCGCACTACCAATGGCGTAGAAAGGTTAAACCAAGAGGTTAGACGCAGAGAAAGAGTGATCCGCATCTTTCCCAACGAAGAATCTGTAATCCGGTTAATGGGTGCTTTACTGATGGAACAAGACGAGAAATGGCAGGCAGGCCGTAAATACTTTGATATGGGCCTATACTTCCATACTACTAAGAACAAGGTTTCAGGGGGTGTTACAGCGGCTTAATCCATTTTCCGAGGCAAAGACCGCATTTATTCCACGGTGTTGTTTACAGTGAGCCTCTGCCCGGCATGGGTTAGAGCATCACCTGCACCATTCTTTTTTAAAAAAGTATGATGCATGGCACACCAGCCTACCATGCCGGGCTCCTCACCATAAACAACCTTTCGCGGCATAAACGCTTACAGATGGGTTTTGAATATGCTGTTTTTGTGACCCTAAAACTACTGTGAGCCTTTTAAAGCGGTTGTGGTGAGATTTCACGGCAGCTAAATGTGGGGTTAACCAATGATCGAGGAAATTACACACTAATTTGGACTTGACACAGTACAGCTTATTTAGCACCGGAAATACTAGAAAAATATCAAATTGCTGAAGTATCTTTGACTGTAAATTTTGGTGAGGATAGTTTTTTGGAGGGAGCAGTTAAAGATTATCATCCCTTTTATCAAAAATTAAGAAAGTCAAAAATGTTTCCTACCACCTCGCAACCGGCAGTAGGCGATTTTGTCAAGACTTATGAGCAATTGACTGATGATGGATCTTCTGTGATTTCAATTCATATTTCGGGGCTCCTTAGTGGAACGATTCAATCGGCTAGAACGGCGGCAGAGATGTTGGAAGGTCGAGATATTTGCGTAGTAGATTCATTATCTACCGCAGCTGTTTTAGGATATATAGTGGAAGAAGCAGGGGAAATGGCTCTTTTAGGTAAAAGTAAAGAAGAAATTTTAACAAGAATTGAGTATATGAAAAAGAATACCCATTTCATTTTATTAGTAGATACACTAGAGTATCTACACCGTGGAGGACGAATCGGCGGGGCAGCAGCTCTTTTGGGGAATCTTCTTCAATTAAAACCACTTCTACATTTAAAAGATGGGTCGGTTGATGTACTAGCTAAGGTTAGAACCAAGGAAAAAGCAATTCGTCAGCTAATTTTTGAAGCGGAAGAGAGAGTAGGAAATGACTGGGATAAAACCCGAATTGGAGTATTGCATGTGGATAATCCTGACGGAGCGGAGTATTTATTAAATCTTCTTAAGGAAAAGCATCCGGGCATAAATCCTGACTTTTATCAAGTTGGCCCTGTCCTGGGCATTCATGCCGGTCCGGGAGCAGTTGCCATTGTAATAAAGAGAAATTAAGGGGTAATCCTTAAAGGACCGTCCCAATAAGGGGGAATTGAGTGTGAAAAAGCTAATTGTAGGGATTTTTTTGGTGCAAATTGTAATCTTGGTAGCATTGGGTATCCCGGCAGGAGGAGCAGCCAATGCGATCTGGAAAGATGATCAATCAGGAATTGTGGTCAGACAAGATAATCCGGGCAACACGGTAGAATCATACTATCATTTGTTGGATCAAGAGTCTTACGATGCGGCGGTACTATTATTTGAAAAAGTGGTACAGGAAAATATTAATGGTGATCTTTTAAGGGCATCCCAGGAGTATAATGGTTTGATTAATGCTAAATTAGTCAAAGTAGTACCATCAAGTGTGATAGGGGATTACGCCATAGTCGCCTTAATCCAGATTTTAGAGAGTGCTCCTGAGCAGCCGGCTATTTCATTAGTAACACTAAGGCAATCAGAAGGAAAATGGGAAATTGTGCATGATATGAACAATCCAGAGCTGGATGTCATTAAACAGGTTTTTGAAAGAGCGGTCGAGGTTTGCCAAAAGATTACCAAAGAGCCTTTTACCGGTTTAACTGAAGAGCAAAGGGCAAATCTAATTGTTCAAGCGGAAATGGGCGGCCAGTACATTGCCGGTAATTTAGCCCAAATAAATGAAATGATGAAGAGTCAAAAATAGGAATTAATTGCCAACTAATTATCAAAAAACTTAATGTAGTCCTTTGATAAAGTCCTCGTTCAGAGGGCTTTTTTTATTGGATAAAAGTAAATTTTAGTACGCAATAAAACAAACATTTCGCAACATATTAACCTTGTGAACAAAGGAACTAGTAAAATATAATATATCTGAGGAAATATATCAAAATTATCTTCTTTTTGCAAGAAATGTAATTAATACCTATTATAGTATCAACTTGAACCAAGCCTATTAAATCCCTATATCCATAAGAAAGGGTGACATTAATGAAGATTGCTGTTTCTGGGAAGGGTGGAGTAGGTAAAACCACGATTTCCGCCTATTTTGCAAAAAGATTTGCTCAAGAAGGATTCCAAGTCTATGCGGTGGATGCCGATCCTGACCTTAGTCTGGGCACGGTTTTAGGGATTGAAGGAAATGAGATCCAAAAACTTAAACCCATTGTGGATATGAGGGATGTCATTGCCGCAAAAAGTGGCGGCGGTGGAGCGTTTTATTCACTAAATCCCAGCGTGGATGATGTGTTGGATGAATACGCAATTAATTTAGGAAAGATTAAGTTTTTTAAAATGGGTGCGGTGAAACAAGGTGGTTCTGCTTGTTATTGCAGAGAAAATTCTTTTTTAAATTCTTTAATGAATTCGCTGCTTCTAAACAAGAAAGACGTGGTCGTACTGGATATGGGTGCGGGAATTGAACATCTGACTAGGGGAACTTCCAAAGGGGTAGACAGTATTGTGGTCGTCACGGAACCAACTCCGGTAAGTATCCAGACGGCCAAAGTGGTAACTAACCTGGCCCAGGAACTGGAGATTAAGAATGTAAAGTATATCGGCAATAAAATTCGCCGGCCGGAAGAAAAGGCGTTTTTGTTAAAACATCTGCCTCATGAGGATTTTTTGGGTTGTGTAAGTTATAACAATCACATGCTGGATGCGGCCCTAGGCATTGAATCCCCAGATGGCGCAGCAGAATTTGATAAGGAAATGGACTTAATTTATCGGAACTTAATAGGAAAGTTGGAAAGTTGAAGTGGCCAACTGACCAACTATTCAACAATTTATACTAAAAAATATATGTACATCAAGGTGAAGGAGGTTTAATGTATGCCAAGATTTAGAGAAACGTCTCTTAAATCAACTCCGTCGGTACCTCGTAAGGAGCGGATAAAGGATCCGAAAAATGTCATGCGTTCTGTGGATCCTGCAGCTTTATTAATGCTGGAAAAGGCTAAAGAAAAGAATTTAATTTCTTCCTTTGACCGCTTTGCAGCTCAACAACCCCAATGTGCTTTTGGTTACGAGGGTATCTGTTGTCGTATTTGCTTCCAGGGACCTTGCCGGATTAAATCAGAAGTAGGTCCGGGAAGTAAAGGTATTTGCGGTGCCAGTGCTTATACCATTGTGGCCCGTAATATAACCCGGATGATGGCCGGTGGTGCGTCTGCCCACTCTGACCACGGTCGCCACATTGCCCATGCCTTGCTGCATGCGGCGGAAGGTAAAATCGCAGATTTTAAGGTAACTGATGTGGAAAAGCTGAAGAGAGTTGCGGAAAGGGTTGGAATTACTTCTGAAGGAAAAGATACCAACCAATTGGCCATTGATGTATCTAAGGCAGCCTTGGAAGATTTCGGTCGTCAAACCGATGAGCCATGTCGTTGGTTATGGTCCTATATTACTGAAGGCAGAAGGAAAAAGTTTGAGGATTGTAACATAGCCCCTACATCAATTGACAGAGCCGTTGTAGCCATGTTGCACCAGACTCATATTGGGGTGGATGCCGATCCAGTCAACATAATTTTCGGCGGTTTAAAAACCTCCTTGGCCGACTATACCGGAATGCATATTTCCACTGACCTTTCTGATGTTCTTTTTGGTACCCCAAAACCGGTGGTTACAGAAGCCAACCTGGGTGTCTTAAAAGCTGATAAAGTAAATATTGTTGTTCACGGTCATAATCCTATCTTAAGCCAAACTGTGGTAAATGTAGCCAGAGAGATGGAAGCCGACGCCAAAGCGGCCGGTGCTGAAGGAATTCAACTTTCTGGAATTTGCTGTACCGGTAATGAAGTATTGATGCGTTCCGGTATACCCATTGCCACCAACTTCTCCTCCCAAGAATTAGCTATTATGACCGGTGCCGTTGATGTAATGGTAGTAGACGTGCAATGCATTATGCCAAGCATCAGAGCGGTATCCGAGTGTTATCATACCAAAATTGTCACCACTATGGATAATTCTAAAATTCCCGGTTCACATCATTTTGCTTTCGACGAGAAGCATGCGGTGGCCAGTGCTAAAGAAATTGTACGACTGGCCATTGAAGGATTTAAAGCAAGAAAAGGCAAAAAATGCGAAATACCTCAGGTAAAGAGCAAGGTTATTGCCGGATTTAGTTTAGAAGCTTTATTGGAATTGTTCGGGGCGATTAACCCTGATGCTCCCATTAAAGTGTTAACCGATGCCATTGAAGACGGGGAAATTGCCGGTGTTGCACTCCTATGTGGATGTAACAACTTAGAATCGGTACATGACAATAACCACCTAACTATTGCTAAGGAATTGGCTAAGAATAACGTTTTCCTGATTGGCACCGGATGTGCTGCCCAAGCTTTAGGTAAAGCAGGACTCCTTGCTCCGGAAGCAGTAGAAGAATTTGCGGGTGAAGGCCTGAAAAATTTCCTCCATCGATTAGCTGATGCCAATAAGGATAAACTCGCTGACGGCCTGCCCCTCATGTTCCATATGGGATCCTGCGTGGATAATTCCCGGGCTCATGACTTATGCACATTGATGGCTGAGGAGCTGGGCGTGGATATTCCAAAAGTTCCCTTTGTTGCAGCTGCCCCAGAAGCAATGAGTGAAAAAGCTGTGTCCATTGGCGGGGGTGCCGTGGCCATGGGTCTTCCTACTTTGGTGGGTACTATGCCTCCTATTGAAGGAAGTTCCCTGGTTTATGGCATTGCCACTCAAATTGCTTTTGATGTTTACGGCGGCTATTTTATTTTTGAAACAGATCCTATGAAGGCGGCCGAGAAATTAAACGCCGCCCTGGATTATCGTACTTGGAAGCTAAGGATTCACAAGCAAGTTGCTGAAAAGTACGAAACAAAATTATGTGCCCACTATTAATAAAAAAATAATTATATAAATTGGCAACCTAGGGATTGAAAGGAGGAAGAGTATGTCTAACTTTGATCAGATTTATGAAGGAGCCATTCAGGAAGGCAAGGAACCAAAAAAGATTTTTAAGCAAGCCTATGATGGTGCCATAATTGCCACAAGTTATGCCGAGATTTTGTTGAACCAGGCTATCAAAAAATATGGTCCAGAACAGCCGCTAGCTTATCCTGATACCGCTTACTATCTTCCTGTGATTCGTTGCTTAAGCGGTGAGCAGGTGACAAAACTTGGTGAACTTCCCGCGATTTTGAACCGAAAAAGAGATCAGATAAAAGAAGAATTAACTTTTGAAAATGCCCGTCTAGCCGGGGAAGCAACACTATATGCGGCAGAAATCATTGAAGCCCTAAAATATATCGAAGAAAATCCTTATCATGAGCCGTGGACGGGTTTTATCGGTGACCCAGTGGTAAGAAAATACGGGATTAAGATGGTGGACTGGACGATTCCCGGGGAAGCAGTAATCGTGGGTCGCGCCAAGACCCCGGAACTGGCGAAGAAAATCGTTTCCGACCTAATGGGTAAAGGAATGATGCTCTTCTTAAGTGATGAAATTATTGAGCAGCTTTTAGAAGTAAACGTTAAACTTGGTTTAGATTATATTGCTTATCCTTTAGGAAACTTTACCCAAGTGGTTCATGCGGCTAACTATGCATTACGTGCCGGGATGATGTTTGGGGGGATTCAGCCGGGACTAACCGAAGCTCAGAGAGATTATCAAAGACGTCGGATTATGGCCTTTGTCCTTCAATTAGGAGAAAGGGACGAAGTAAAAACTGCCGCAGAGCTGGGATGTATTTATCTTGGTTTCCCAGTGATTACGGATCAACCTTTAGCTGAAGATGAAATTATTCCGGACTGGTACATTTCAGAACCGGACTATGACAAAATTGTAAAGATCGCATTGGAAATCCGAGGTATTAAATTAACCAATATTGATATTGATATTCCCATTAACCACGGCCCTGCCTTCGAAGGAGAAACCATCCGCAAGGCTGATACCTATATCGAAATGGGCGGGGGCAAAACTGAAGCTTTCGAGCTGGTCAGAATGGTTGGCCCGGAAGACATTGAAGACGGTAGAATTACAGTGGTTGGGCCGGAAATTGACAGTTTTAAAGAAGGAGACAAAGTTCCTTTTGGCCTGGTGATAGATATTTACGGTCGGAAGATGCAAGAAGACTTTGAAGGCGTGTTGGAACGTCGGGTGCACTATTTCATTAATTACGGGGAAGGTCTCTGGCATGTAGCCCAGAGAGATCTGGCTTGGCTCAGGATTAGTAAGGAAGCCGCCAAAAACGGCTTTAAATTTAAGCATTACGGGGATCTATTGATTGCCAAATATAAATCGGAATTCCCC
Organism: Bacillota bacterium; assembly: GCA_050952465.1. Taxonomy (GTDB): domain Bacteria; phylum Bacillota; class Dehalobacteriia; order Dehalobacteriales; family Dehalobacteriaceae; genus DUPU01. The sequence goes on from JBMNKZ010000005.1 coordinate 368,040, forward strand.
GCTATTGTGGACAGAGTACAGGTTACTATCTATACAGATCCGGAAAAAGTAGCAGAATGGCATAAGGTGGCTAAGGAAACGTATATCCGCCGGGACGACCGGATGCGGGCCCTTACGGACGATTCAACGGATACTTTCTATTCCTGCCTCCTTTGTCAGTCCTTTGCTCCTAACCATGTTTGTATCGTAACCCCTGAACGGGTTGGCCTTTGCGGTGCCGTAAGCTGGTTAGATGCCAAAGCATCTTATGAAATTAACCCGAAAGGTCCCAACCAGCCCATTCCGAAAGGGCCGGCCATTGATGAAGTTAGAGGTATGTACCAAAGCTGTAATGATTATATTTACATCAATTCCAACCGTACCTTGGAAGAGGTCAATCTTTATACCATGATGGATCGTCCAATGACCTCCTGCGGATGTTTTGAGGCTATTATGGCCATTGTACCGGAAGCCAACGGGATCATGATTACCACTCGTGAGCATACCGGAATGACTCCATCGGGTATGACTTTCTCTACCTTAGCTGGGATGTGCGGCGGTGGGGTACAGACTCCTGGTTTTATGGGTATTGGCCGCACCTACTTAATCAGTAAGAAGTTCATTCCTGCTGACGGGGGAATCGCAAGAATTGTTTGGATGCCCAAAGAACTAAAAGAATTCTTGCGGGAAGACTTTGTAAGAAGAAGTGTAGAAGAAGGATTAGGTGAGGACTTCATTGATAAGATCGCGGACGAGACAGTGGGTACCTCCTCGGAAGAAATCCTTCCCTTCTTAGAAGAAAAAGGCCACCCAGCCTTAACTATGGATTTCATGCTTTAACAAATAATCTGGCCTCAAATTCGACGGAAGTCCCGCCTTCTGTCGGAAAACAATATTCAGGTAAATTAATTTATGTAAAAGAAAGGAGTTGTGTTGAATGGGCTTAACAGGTTTAGCAATTTTTAAACAGCTACCCAAAAAAAATTGTGGTGAATGTGGAGTACCCACCTGTCTGGCATTTGCCATGGCACTGGCTGCCGGAAAAGCATCCTTGGAATCCTGCCCTTACGTTACGGAAGAAGCAAAAGAGGCATTGGGTTCCGCATCTGCTCCTCCCATTAAGCTAATCAAGGTTGGTGCCGCGGATAGTAAGGTAGTGGAATTAGGTGATGAAACAGTAATGTTCCGTCATGATAAGACCTTCTATCATCCTACCGCCATTGCCTTTGAGGTTGAGGATACTTTGGATGAGGGTGCTTTAACTGCCCGATTGGAACAAATAAATGGTCTGGAATTTGATCGAGTAGGATTACATTATACTGTTGATATGATAGCAATTAAAAATGCATCGGGTAATGCTGATACATTTGCCCAAGTGGTTAAAAAGATCGCCGAGAATACCAAACTTGCCTTAATTCTCATGTCGGATGATTCCGCCGCCATGGAAAAAGCTTTGGAAACAGTTACAGCGAGAAAACCTTTAGTTTATGCAGCCACCATTGATAATTACGAAGCCATGACCGCTGTGGCCAAGAAATACGAAGCTCCATTGGCTGTAAAAGGTGCCAATTTGGATGAGTTAGAAGAGGTAGTCAATAAAGTGGTTGCTTTGGGTCATAAAGATTTAGTGATTGATCCGGGCAGCAGAAACACTGTAGATGTATTGGCAGATCTTACCCAAATCAGAAGAATGGCCATTAAGAAGAAATTCCGTCCTTTCGGCTATCCGGTAATGGCCTTTACTTCCGAGTCGGATCCAATGGATGAAGTGCTCCAGGCTCAGGTTTATGTTTCCAAGTATGCTAGCTTAGTTGTGCTAAAAACTGTAGAAAAGCAATTTGTCCTACCCCTCCTTTCTTGGAGACAAAATCTTTATACCGACCCGCAGAAACCGATACAAGTGGAATCAAAAATTTATGAAATCGGTGCGGTTAATGAAAACTCTCCTGTCTATATTACCACTAACTTCTCTCTCTCCTACTACAGCGTAGAAGGTGAAGTAGAAGCAAGTAAGATTCCTTCATATATTATTCCCGTCGATACTGATGGAACCTCGGTATTAACTGCTTGGGCAGCCGGTAAATTTGGCGGAGATAGGATCGCCCAAGTGATGAAGGATCTGGGCATTGAGTCTAAAGTAAGCCATAGAAATGTAGTAATCCCAGGTTATGTTGCCGTGATTGCGGCAAAATTAAAGGAAGAATCCGGTTGGAATGTAATTGTCGGACCGAGAGAATCGGCGGGAATTTCGCCTTTTGCTCGAGCAAATTTCTCATAAAGGTGAGCTAAATGAAAAATTATTCTGTGGTTTTTATACCGGACAACTTAAAAATTGATGTGGAGGCAGGCACCAATTTATTGGAAGCGGCTCGGCAAGCTGGTATTCACGTGAAAAGCACTTGTGGGGGAAAAGGAACCTGCGGTAAATGCACTGTAAAAGTGATCGAGGGGAAGGTGTCCGGAGGTCAGGGGAATATTCCGCAAACGTTAAGGGAAGAAGGTTTCATCCTGGCTTGTACCGCTTCGGTGGAAAGTGACCTAAAAGTAGAAATACCCATGGAATTTCGTTTGCACGAACATCAGGTATTGCTGGATGATCATAGCAGAAACAGAGGAGTTTTGGCGGAAGGAAAGTTAGACATCTTGGGGGATTATTCATTAGATCCCTTAGCGCAAAAATTCTATGTGGAATTATCCCCGCCTACTTTAATGGAAAATGCCAGTGACTATGCCCGGTTAATCACAGAATTAAAAAAACACGTACCTGTTGATTTATTGAATATTTCAAATAATGTCTTAAAGACCTTGCCGGATGTTTTACGTACCGGTGACTGGAAGGTTACGGTAACTATGGCCTTTTATGAGGGTAGGGGAGAAATCGTCCGGGTTACGCCAGGTAAAGATGATTTCCCGGCCTATGGGGTCGCTGCTGATATAGGTACCACCACCGTAGTGGTAGCATTAATCAATTTAACGACCGGGGAAGTGCTGGCAAAGCAGGGTACCTATAACCGGCAGGCGGATTATGGGGATGATGTGATCTCTCGGATTATTTACGCTGATGAGTGCAAAGGGTTGGAAAAGCTGCAAAAAGTAGTCATTGGTACTGTAAATGAGCTATTGGATAGAATTTTTGCTGAGTATCATGTGAGTATGGAAGAGATACCCGTTATGGTGGTAGCGGGGAATACCACCATGACTCAGTTATTCTTGGGAATTAATCCCAAATATATCAGACTGGAGCCTTATATTCCTACAGCAAACGATTATCCGGTGGTTAAAGCAAAGGAAATTGGATTAAACATTAATCCCCAGGGACTGGTGTTTAATTTACCTTCCGTGGCAAGCTACGTAGGCGGAGATATTGTATCCGGTGCTTTAATGGCGGAAATGGACAAACGAGAAGAGCTTACTCTTTTCATTGACATCGGCACTAACGGAGAAATGGTTTTAGGCAACAAAGATTGGCTGATGTGTTGCGCCTGCTCCGCCGGGCCGGCCTTTGAAGGGGGAGGCATTACCTTCGGTATGCGGGCCATGCCTGGGGCTATTGAACAAGTTTATATTGATAAAAAGACTTTCGAAGTAACTTACAAAACTGTAGGAGATAAAGCCCCGATTGGGATTTGTGGTTCCGGATTAATTGATTGTCTGGCGAAACTTAGGGCAGCGGGTATTATTGACCGCTCCGGAAAAATGCAAGATGTGGAAACCCCCCGCATTCGAAGGAGAGATGATGGGCCGGAATTTATCTTAGCCTTTAAAGAGGAATCCGGTATCAATAAGGACGTTGTGATTACGGAAAGTGACATTAAGAATTTGATCAGGGCGAAAGGTGCAATCTTTGCCGGTGTCAGAATCATGCTGAGTATGGCGGATCTGCCTATTGAAGCAATTGATCAAATTCTTATTGCTGGGGGTTTCGGAAATTACTTAAATATCCCTGATTCTATACGCATTGGACTTTTGCCGGATTTGCCCCAGGAAAAATTCGATTTTATTGGAAACAGTTCATTAAAAGGTGCCCATTTGGTGCTCCTGTCCAGAAAGGCTTTGGGTTATGTGGGCGATTTAGCTCGAAGCATGACTTATCTAGAATTGTCTTTGGGTAACGCCTTTATGGATGAATATGTATCCGCACTTTTCTTGCCTCATACAGACTTGTCTTTGTTTCCTTCAGTGAAAGAGTAGAATGTAGGCAGGGAATAGAAAGCAGGAACGGTGACATATGAGACTGTCCCCGTGGCTAGCGGTCAACAGCAGAGTAAACAGTCTTCGGTAAAATAAGAAAGGTGGCTGGTGTGATGTCAAAACATATCGCGGTAGTGGGAAAAGGAGGAACCGGAAAAACCACTTTTTCCGCTTTAGCTATCCGGTATTTGGTAGAGAAAGACCGGGGCTCAATTTTAGCAGTTGATGCAGATCCTAATGCCAATCTAAATGAAGCATTAGGCATGGAAGTTACCACCACTATTTCGCAACTAATTGAGCAGACTAAGGATCCCAAAGCATTACCGGTGGGTATGTCTAAAGAGACATTTATTGAATATCGACTGCAACAATCATTGGTAGAAACACAAAAAGTAGATCTACTGGTAATGGGAGGGCCTCAGGGGCCAGGCTGTTATTGCTACCCTAATGATTTACTCAGAAAGTATATGGAACGTCTGGAGCAGGGCTACAACTATTTAGTCATCGACAATGAAGCGGGGATGGAACATATCAGCAGAAGAACAATCCAGGACGTGGATCAACTTTTCTTGATCAGCGATGCATCTGTCAGGGGAATTCGTACCGCAGGACGTCTTTATGAGCTTGCTAAATCACTTAAAATTAAGGTACGGGAGATGCATTTGGTGGTGACAAAAGGGACACTCGCTATCATGGAAGAGCTAAAACCGGCGATTTCTGAGACAGGTCTTAAAATGATTGGTTGGGTACCTTATGATGAGACAGTGATTAATTTTGATGCGGCAGGAAAACCATTATTTGAGCTGCCCGGGGATGCACCGGCAGTGCAAGCTGTTTATTATATTTTGGAAAGAGTAGGAATCTAACGGTTAATTTAAAGATAGGAAAGGAGAGAGAAAAATGGCTGTTCAGCTTTTAAAGGAAAGATATGCAAGTCAAGTAGGAACTGTCGTCTTAGGTGCCACCAAAGAACAAGGGGGAACTCGTTCCGTTACACTGACAGTTGGTGGAGAAGCCGCTTTACCCTTCCAGCATTATGAAGGATCCATTCCTCATCGGCCCATTATTGCCATGGAGGTTACCGATGTAGAACCAAGTTGGCCGGCACCTTTGAAAGAAGTGCTGGGGGACGTAGTCAAGGATCCCGTTGCCTGGGCCAAAAAATGCGTGGATGAATGGGGCGCAGATGTGATCTATGTTAAATTAGATGGGGCAGATCCCGATGGGGCTAATAGGTCTCCGGAAGACTGTGCTAAAACGGTAAAAGATATTTTGGCTGCCGTAGGGGTGCCCTTAATCGTAGTAGGTTCCGGTGATGTAGAAAAGGATCATGAAGTAATGGTGAAAGTGGCTGAAGATACAGCAGGGGAAAAATTACTTTTAGGCGTAGCCGAGCAGGAAAACTACAAATCTTTGGTAGCAGCTTGTCTCGGTAACGGACATAGTATAATTGCCCGCTCTCCATTAGATATTAATATCTGCAAACAATTAAACATTTTAATTACCGAAATGAATATGCCGGCTGATCGCATTGTAATTGACCCTATGATTGCAGGCCTTGGTTACGGGATTGAATACGGCTATTCCATTATGGAACGGGGCCGGATGGGAGCGCTCCAAGGAGATAAAATGCTGGCCATGCCAATGATCTGTACAGTGGGATTTGAAGCCTGGAGAGCCAAAGAAGCTTGGGCCAGCGAAGCTGACTTCCCGGGTTGGGGTGCCCAAAAAGACAGGGGTCCGGTCTGGGAAGCTATGACTGCTGCAGCTCTTGTGCAGGCAGGCGCGGATATTCTCTGCTTGAGACATCCTGAGGCTTTAAAGGCTGTCAGAAAGAACATTGATCAATTGATGGAAACAAAATAAATAAATTTTTAATTAAAAAGGAGGTTTGAACTGCATGATTATCATTGGTGAAAGAATTAACGGGATGTTCAAGGACATCGGTCAGGCGGTAGCCGAAAGAAACCCCAAGCCTTTACAAGAGTGGGCAGTAAAACAAAAAGAAGGCGGAGCTCATTATTTGGATATTAACACCGGACCTGCTTGTGAGGATCGGGTAGCCGGCATGAAGTGGATGGTAGAAGTAGTCCAGGAAGTATGTGATCTGCCTTTGGTGTTGGACTCCACCAATTATGACGCTATTGAAGCGGGCTTGGAATTGTGCAAGAAACCGGCCATGATTAATTCTTGTCCTGCTGAGCGGCCGAAAATTGAAAGAGTATTCCCCATGGCAATAAAGCATAATGCCAAAATAATCGGCTTAACCATGAATGAAAAAGGTATTCCCAAGAATGCAGATAATCGCATTGCTTTGGCCATGGAGCTGGTAGCTGCCGCTGATGAATTTGGCTTGCCCATGGAAGATCTCTTTATTGACCCCCTGATTCTTCCCGTAAATGTTGCTCAGGATCATGTACCGGAAGTTTTGGAAGCAATCCGTCAGGTAAAATTCTTGGCTGACCCGGCCCCCAAAACAGTTCTTGGATTAAGTAATGTTTCTCAGAAATCTCCTGACAGGCCGCTGCTTAACAGAACCTATTTGGCTATGGGTGCTGCCTGCGGCTTAGATGCGGTAATTGCTGATGCCAATGATGACGCCTTAATGGAAACTGCTGCCTCCACTGAGATCCTATTGAATCAAAGCATTTACTGCGATTCCTATGTCAAAGTTTTTAGAACCAGATAAATCTAGTAACCAAAAACCCTGCCTGACAGAAGAAGGCAGGGTTTTTTGCTGTAGGGGCTGCATATTATGCAGCCCTTTTCAGATTGTATAGCTATGTAGGGATGTATAGTATGTAAACCTTACGTTACAGTTCACTATGCAGAGCTAACAGAATTGTTCCTTCTTTTTCATAAAAAGGATAAAATATTTAACATAAAGCAAAATATTGTAGTTAATGACAACAAATTATCCTATAAATTACTATTAGAGATATGATAGAATTAATAGAAAACGGTATTTTCTGATGGGTAAGGAGGAAAATAAATGGAAAATCGATTTAAAGAATCAGTGCTCGATCCTAATACCTTTTCTGTAACATGGGAATTAGTACCAGGCAGAGGTGCTCGGGAAAAATCTCAGGAAAGTGCCTTGGCTGCAGCGGAACAAGCTGCTAAAGGCGGGAAAGTGCACGCCCTGACCATTACCGACAACCCGGGAGGCAACCCGGCGATGTTAGCCGATTATCTGGGCGAAGAAATCCTTAAAAGGGGAATTGAACCTTTAGTTCACTTTACCTGTAAAGATAAAAACCGGAACCAGATGGAAAGCCAGTTATATGCCTTAGATCGAGCTAATGTGCGGAATTTATTAGTGATGACCGGTGATTATCCGGTAACCGGTTTTCTGGGTCGCCCAAAACCGGTATTTGACCTTGACCCTACCCATGTACTGCAGTTAATTCGCGAAATGAATAACGGACTGGAATATCCGGGACTAAAAGGGACAATTAAGCATCAGGCCAGTGATTTCTTTGCCGGTGCAGCAGTTTCTCCTTTTAAAGCTACGGAAGCCGAACAAATGGTTCAGTATTTTAAACTTAAGAAAAAAGTCGCTGCCGGTGCACAGTTTATTGTGCCTCAGTTGGGCTATGATGCCCGGAAATTCCATGAATTAATTCAATTCATGCGTTTGAATGACTTAAATATACCTGTGATTGGAAATCTTTATATCCTGCCCTATGGTGCCGGACGCTTAATGAATCAAAACAAGGTTCCCGGCTGTGTTGTAACTAATAAACTTCTGGCTGAATTGGACAAGGAGCGACAGGCTCCGGACAAGGGAGTAGGTGCTCGTCTTTTGAGAGCGGCAAAAATGTATGCTTTTATGAAGGGCATGGGGTTTGCCGGTGCTCATATCGGCGGCCATAATATTAAATATGAACAAGTCGAATATATTATCGAAAAAGGTGAAGAATTAGCCCCCAATTGGATGGATTATGTGCATGAATTTGATTATCCTATGGAAAACGGCTTCTATTATTATCAGAAGGACGAAAAGACCGGTTTAAATAAAGAAATTCCTACCGAAAGAAAAGGACGTCCTTTGGATACTAATGTGGAGTTTGCCTATCGTTTATCTCGGGTGGTGCATAACCTGATTTTTGAACCAAATAAAAATTTCTTTGGTTTGATGAAAGGAATTTCTAAAGCCGTCCAAGGGAAAAAAATTGAAAAGCTGTATCATGGTGTAGAACATTTAGGTAAAGTCGCGATTTACGACTGCAAAGATTGTGGAGACTGTGCTTTGATAGACCTAGCCTACGTTTGTCCCATGTCCCAATGTCCTAAAAATCAACGAAACGGGGCCTGCGGGGGAAGCTACAACGGTTGGTGTGAAATATATCCTGGGAAAAAGAAATGCGCTTATGTGAGAGCCTATTCTCGGTTAAAGAATTATAACAAGGAAAAAGAGCTGGATTCTTATCAGGTGGCACCGTGCAACTGGGATCATTACCAAACCTCCGGCTGGATTAACTATTATACCGGAAAAGATCATTCCGCGGAGCGTTTGGGGTTAAATAAAGATAAGAAAAAAGCTGAAAGTTAATATAACAATCACTTAGGCAAAAGTAAAAACGGCTGCACGGCAGCCGTTTTTACTACATAATCTCCCTTTTAGAGGCAGGCGACGGCAAAGCCGCCGGTGGGAGTTAACTCCCTTGTCACTACGTGACGTCCCCCTCTAAGAGGCTGATTTCTTATAATGTATTCTTTAAGTTTGCATTTGCTCTTTCCACAATTTCATTGATTTTCTTTTGCACATCTTTAGGCAGGGGATCCGGTTCATAGTTCTCTATAATATCTCTGACCTTTTCGTTGGCTTTCTCGGTCAAGGTTTTTGCCCCTGCTGCATGCCATTCTTGGTAGGATTGGCGATTAAACAATGCAGGCTGCCAGATTTCCAGTTCTTTAAACTGAGCAGTATGTTCGTTGTTTTTATAGCATCCTCCGGGACCGATTTGATCAATCAGGTCAATGCCCAGCCGTTCCTCGTCAATTTTGATGCCTTTGACAAAACGTCGAGCCATGCCAATTACATCATTGGCCATGGTCAGTAGTTCCAAACTGGCAGTGCTACCGTATTCCACATAGCCCACGTCATGGTTCAAGTTGGGTCCGGAGATGGCTGTCGATAAGATGGACATAGCGGCCTCTAAACCGGCTTGCTCATCAGGAATACATGAGTCGCTGCATCCGGCGGTGCCAAACATGGGCAACTTCAGGTAATGAGCCATATCGGCCAGGGCGTCCATCAACAGGTTGAATTCCGGTGAGCCATAGGAGAAGATGGTGCTACCCATATCCATCACAGTAAATACCCCACCCATAATAAAGGGGGCACCTTCCCTGGTATTTTGGTTCAAAACCAGGCCACTTAAGCTTTCTGCAAGGCCATTAGTGAGAACTCCAGCCATGGTAGCAGGAACGGTACCGCCTGCCATGACGCAAGGGGTATAGACCACAGGCAATGCCTTTTTGGCGGCCAAAATTAATTTGGAGGCTGCTTCCCAGGCATGCTGCAGGGGTGAGATGGGCTCGGCGTAAAGGGTCATAAAGGGATTCTTTCTCAGTTCTTCTTCTCCGCCTGCAATGATTTCACACATTTCAATAATATCCGCAAAGCCATAAATATCATGGGCCGTTGTGACAATAGGTTTCGAGGTGTTTAAGACTTGCACTTCAAACTGGTAACGGTCGGAAATACGAAGGGGCACATTTTGCACAATCCCCAGAGACATAACAAAATCAAGATTTGGCAGGGCATCGATCACCTTGCAGGCCCAGCCCACAGACTCTACACTGCTTCGTTTTCTTTCCCCGGTGTAAGGGTCGAGGTTAAATGGCGTATCTGAACCGGTGCCAAAATAGGCATTGTTGCCTTCCAAGAGTACATCCCGGGAGCCGGTGCGGCTGTTGCACAGAGTAACCCTATGCGGTACGGTTCTTAATGCACGATCAACTAAATATGAAGGGATTTTTACCCGAATTCCGTCTACAAAGCATCCTGCTTTCTTCATAATTTCTAAAGCTTCATCATCATACATAGTAACGCCGGTTCTTTCCAATACTTCTTGGGCGGACATATAAATTTCGCTGCATTGGTCGGGGGAAAGTACATTAAATACGGACCCGGCATTGGCTTTATAGTTGCTTCTTGTTTTCACAAAAATCTCCCCTTTCTTTTATTTGCATATGTGCAGTTGGGTTATGACAAAATTGCACTTATTTTTTCCAAGACCGCCTCAGGAAGAGGTTCCGGTTGGTGGTTGCCTAAAACCCTGGCAGCTTTTTCCTTTGCTTTCTGAGCAAAGGTTTTCTCCCCGGCTTTAACCCAATCTGCATGACGCAGTCGATTGATGATGGTTGGCCACCATGTTTCTTTTCTGAAATATCTCATGGTATGTTCTGAGCCCAGGAAATGCCCGCCTGGGCCTACTTCATCAATGGCATCGACGGCTAAGGTATCATCATTTACATCAATACCTCTTAGAATCCGTTTCACCATACCGATAATTTCATCATTCATCACCAATAAATCTAAGGAAGAGGTATTGCCAAATTCCAATATATTACATCCAGCCACTAAATTTGGTCCAATCAGTCCTCCTGCCAAGAGGGAGAAAGCAGTTTCAATGCTGGCTTGGGCGTCAAAGGTCTTGGCATCGGTCATGCCTCCTGTAATGAAGCTGGGAATATTGAGATAACGAGAGATATTGGCAAGTCCTGCAGATATCAGGCTGTGTTCCGGTGCGCCGACAGACTTAACTCCTTCTTCTTGACCTTCTAAGCCCATTGAAACGCCTAGAATGAAGGGGGCACCTTCATTAACTAATTGGCTGGTAATCAATGCAGCCAGGGAGTCAGCAAGAATCAGAGCCAGATATCCCGAAAGAGTTACCGGAGCTTCACTTCCAGCCAAAGCATTACTGGAATAGATTAGAGGAATTCTATTTTGGGCTGCAAATTTAACCTTATCCCAGGTATCTCCGGGAAGAAGGGGAGAGGCGGATTCTACATGGAAACTAAAGAAGGGTTTCTGCTGCAAAGCACTTAACCCACCGGCAACAGCCGCACCGATTTCTACCATTTTTTGACCATCGTCTAAATCGGAAAAGTTATGGATGACAGGTTTAGATGTGTATTTAACTAAATCTGCTAAGCAACCGGTAAGAAAATCAATATTTGACAGGCCATCGCTTAATCTTGCTGTTTTTTCATGGTCCTCTGCCGTTGCTTCTCTTCTTTCCCCGGTGTCAAGATCTAGAACAAATTTGGTATATGCGCCTGTACCATAGTAAATATTATTAGCTTCTAAGAATAGTGAGCGTTTGCCCTCACGATTTGAAAGTACTACCCGGCAAGGTGCTGTCCGTAATGCCCACTGTACCAAATAGGCAGGAAAACGTACCCGATTGCCATCAATCCAACAATTTTTGTCCCCGTAAAGCTCTAACAATTCTTTGTTTTCTACTGTTACCCCTGTTCTCTCTAATATTTCCAGGGCACTTAAATAAATTTCTTCACATTGGTCATTGCTTAACATTCTGAATTGAGGGGTTTGGTTAACCTGGTAATTGGCTCTAACATATAAACTCTTACTAGTCATAAACAACCTCTCCTTTCTTACTTCTCATTTGGTTTACCATGTTAAGGATCAAGCTGATGGATTATTTCTTCCTCCTTTCTTGGGATAATTAAATGATGTACTTATAAAACAATATGTTTTACTTAAGTACATTATAAGTAATTGTGGTAAAATTCGTTATTTAATAGAAAAATCCTTCTGGTTTCCCAGAAAATTTAAACATTTTAAATATTTCTTTTTCTCAGAAAAAATCTCTTTATTGACAAACTTATGATATTAATGATAGAATTATCAAAATTATATATGAGAAACCTGATGATAGGAAAAGTAAGATGTTTATGGACTCTTAGAGAGCCGGCGATGGTGGAAATCCGGCAGCCAATCATCTGAAAAGCCGCCCTGGAGGGGAGAATAAAAGCTTTTGCCTTAAGTTCTTCCGGGTCAGACCCGTTATCCTGCTAAGTGCATCGTAGTCAACATAATTATATGATGAGTTTACGATGAATTAGGGTGGTACCACGAGAATATGCCTCTCGTCCCTTATCTGGGATGAGAGGTTTTTATTTTATCAAATGGAGGTTATTAAGCATGAGGAATAAGGTCCTGAAACTTCTGGAATGTAATGGGAGGATGTCTTTTGAACAAATGGCAGTAATGCTGAACAGTACCGTGGAGGAAATTGAGAATCTGGTAAAAGAACTGGAAGAAGAAAAGATTATCTTAAAATATTCAGCTGTAATCAATTGGGAAAAGGCAGGAGTGGAAGACGCCGTAGCAATTATTGATGTCAAGGTTTCCCCCCAGAGGGAAGTGGGGTTTGATACGGTAGCCCGAAGAATCTATCGTTTTCCGGAAGTACGCTCGGTATCATTAATATCGGGAGAATATGATCTCTCTGTTTCTATTGAGGGGAAGAGCATGAAGGATGTAGCTATGTTTGTCGCCCAAAAGCTAGCCACCATTGAACACGTTTTAAGTACCCGCACCCACTTTATCTTAAAACGATATAAAATGGCCGGGGTAGCTTTTGAAGAAGAGGAAAAAGATCGAAGAGAGGTGGTCACTCCATGACCTTTAACCCGGAAAGCTTTATTGCCCCTTTAGTTAGGGATTTACCACCCTCGGGTATCAGAAAATTTTTTGATTTATGTGCGGAAATGAAAAATGTAATTTCCTTGGGGGTAGGGGAACCGGATTTTGTTTCTCCCTGGCATGTTCGGGAAGCCTGTGTTTATTCTCTGGAAAAAGGCTATACCATGTATACTTCTAATTATGGCCTACCGGAACTAAGATATGAGATTGCCAGGTACTTAGATAACAGGTTTGGTGTTTCTTATAGTGACAAAAAAGAAATTATTGTAACTGTGGGAGCCAGCGAAGCTGTGGATATGGCTCTAAGGGCCATTTGCGCGCCGGGGGATGAGGTAATCATTCCTGAGCCTTGCTATGTCTCATATAAGCCATGTGTCACTTTGACCGGTGCTCTGCCGGTAGTATTGCCCACTTCTGTTGAAAATGAATTTAAAGTAACGCCGGAAATGTTAGAAGCATATATTACCCCAAAGACAAAGGCAGTTGTTTTAAGTTATCCTAATAACCCCACCGGTGCGGTATTGACTCGGGAAGAATTGGCCGCTCTATGCCAGGTGATTATTAAACATAATTTAGTAGTCTTATCCGATGAAATTTATGCGGAGTTAACCTATGAAGGAGTTCATACTTGTATTGCTGCTTTACCTGGGATGAAAAACCGGACGATTTTAATCAACGGGATGTCCAAAGCTTTTGCCATGACCGGATGGCGTATTGGTTATGTGGCTGCCCATGAAGAATTCATTAAGAACATGGTAAAAATTCATCAGTTTACCTTGCTCTGTGCTCCTATTATGGGGCAAAAGGCAGCTATCGAAGCTTTTCAATCTTGTCATGATGAAGTTTCTCGAATGGTGGAGGAATATGACCATCGAAGGAGAATTGTATTTAAAAGAATGAAGGAAATGGGACTGGAAGTGTTTAAACCTCAGGGAGCGTTTTATATTTTTCCCTCAATTAAAAATACTGGTTTAAGTTCAGAAGAGTTTGCCAACCGGCTTTTGAGACAAGAAAATGTGGCCGTGGTCCCCGGCAATGCTTTTGCCGATTGTGGGGAAGGATTTATCAGGTGTTCCTATGCCACATCTATTAAACAATTGATGGAAGCGATGGACAGAATGGAACGTTTTGTTACTCCGCTTATAAATCCCCCTGTTACTGTGTGACGGCCTCCTCCAAAAGGGGATAACTCCTCCTGTCAATACGTGACATCCCCCCTCAAAAAGGGGGATAATAAATTAATAACTTCTCTCCCTGAGGGAGGTGTCAGCATAGCTGACGGAGGGAGTCAATAAGGGTCAACGAGGAGTAAAGAAGGGAGTAATTAAGGGACTATTGAGGGAGTCAATAATTAATCGGGGGTGGAGAAAATTAAAATCACTTTTCATGGGGCAGCCAGAGTCGTTACAGGTTCCTGTTATTTAGTAGAACACGAAAACGTAAGATTTTTAGTTGACTGTGGCTTGTTTCAAGGGAATAAAAAATTAAAAGAGCGAAATTACGGCGATTTTCCTTTTCATCCAGGGAGTATTGATTTTGTACTTTTAACCCATGCCCATATTGATCACAGTGGACTACTCCCTAAGCTCTATAAAATGGGCTTTTCCGGACCCACCTATGGTACTTCCGGTACGGTGGAATTATGCCAGGTGATGCTGCCAGATAGCGGTCATATTCAAGAAATGGAAGTAGAACGGAAAAACAGAAAAATTCTTCGTTCGGGGGGTAAGGTGTTAACGCCCATTTATACTGCTCTTGAGGCCGAGCAATGCATCAAATATTTTCAGAAAGTTTGCTATGACCAGGAGTTTATTCCTGCCCCGGGAATTAAAGTGACCATGAGGGATGCGGGGCATATTTTGGGATCTGCTATATTAGAGATTTCTTACTTGGAACAAGGTAAAAAAGCTAAATTAGTTTTTACCGGTGATCTTGGCCGCAGTGACCGGCCTATTATAAACGATCCAACCTTAATTAACGAGGCAGATTTTCTGGTGATGGAGTCCACCTACGGTAACCGGTTCCACGAAGATTTTGGAGATAATAAAATAACCTTGACTAAGGTTATTAATGAAACATTCCAGCGGGGTGGGAATGTCATTATTCCTGCTTTTGCCGTGGATCGCACCCAAGATTTATTATTTACTCTGCATCGAATGATCCAAGCGGGGAAAATCGATCCTAAATCCATTCATATTGATAGCCCTTTAGCCATCTCTGCTACAGAGATTTTTTGTCGACATCCTCAGTATTATGATCTGGAAACCAAGGAATTTATGGAAAACCATGGGGAGTGCCCGTTTTCATTACCTAATTTGAGCTATTCTCGGACAGCAGATGACTCCCGTGCCTTAAATGAAATAAAAAAGGGTGCTATTATTATTTCTGCCAGCGGCATGGCAGATGCGGGGCGTATTAAGCATCACCTTAAGCATAATCTCTGGCGTCCGGAATGCAGCGTAGTATTTGTGGGTTATCAGGCCGCCGGTACTTTAGGCCGACGTATTGTGGACGGAGAGAAAAAAGTTCGGATTCATGGAGAGGAAATTGCGGTCAATGCCCAGATTGTCATGCTGGAGGGGTATTCCGCTCATGCCGACCAAAATGAAATCATGGCATGGCTAGCTGACTTTCATAAAATACCGGAGAAGATTTTTGTGACTCATGGTGAGGAAGAGGCCTCATTAAATCTGGCCGGACTGATTCAAGCACGTTTTCATAGGGAGACAATAGTGCCCTATATGGGCGAATCCTATGATCTAATGACATTTAAAGCCGAAGTACCTGCCGCACCGGAACCCCAAGAAACTGCCGGAGAGTTATATGATGAAATTAGTCGCTATCTCCAGGGATTACTGAAAGGCCATTCTGTGGAAAGACTTAAAAAGGTCAGGGAGTTTCTTAAGAAAATGAGTGCTTAACGGATGCTTAGAGATGATTCGAAGCCTTATAAAGTCAGGTCATTTGCATTATAATGATGACTAAATTATATTAATTAAAAGGAGCCTTTCATATTTATATGGAAGGCTCTTTATTGTTTGATGCTGCCGCTTCGGGCAGAATCAGGCGTACTCCATGTACATCCACGGAAATGACGTTTAACGAGGTAATTTCTTCTACTTTTTCCTGAATGATTTTTTGTGCCTGGGCCATTACCTGGGGGAGATAATGCCCGTAAACCAAAGAAACATCCACATGTAATAGAATTCCATGGTCTTTGTTTTCTATTTCGGATTTAATCACCCGATCCAGACCGGGGACATCTAAACAAAAATGCTTAATGATTTCAATAATTACATGATTCGAAATATAAAATCGGCCCATGGAACTAAAAGTAGGACGTACCTCTGTCTGGTCTACCCATAAATCCTTGGTAGCCATGGGGTAATTACCGGTATTTTTCCTTTGAAAAAGGGATTTGATGGGGTTGAAGAAGTTACCGGAAAACCTCTGTTTTACTTCTACCGTGGGAGCGGGTACCACATGTGACCCGGCATGTTCCCGGACGTATTTCGCCTTATTAATGATTTCCGGGGTCACCACATCCTCAATATTTATTATTACCTCGGGTTTGGGGAGATTTAATCTTTCAGCGATTTTTTCCACCATGCCTAGGGAGGTGCCTAAAATTAAAATGCGGTGGGGACGAAACTCCAGAATTTTATTTCTTACTTCTTCAGCATGGCTATCTTCTGAAAAAAGCGCAGTTTTGATAGCCCCAATTCTAGTTGGAGACCTTTTTGCAGAAACTCCGGCTAAAATTCTGCTCCCTTGAATTAAAAGTCCGTCATCGATAATCATATCAATATGATATTCTTCAGCCACAAAGACAGCGTGATGGCTTTTCCCGGTCCCGCTTTGACCGACAAATGCATATGTATACATGGGTAACCCCCTTGTTGCAAATGTATTAAACTTAAACCAGTAAATTTATTTTTTTATTGAAAAAACATAGCATAATTTTTTTCTATATTATAACATAGTAAACGACAGGAATAAATTTTTCCATATGGACTATCTTACAGCACAAAGGTAGAAAGTTTTTCGATCAAATGCCTCATTATAGTTATCAATGATTGATTTTGCAGGAGGAAACCAAATTGAAGGCCATTCTTATTGGAGCAGGAAAAGTAGGCTTTAGCATTGCCCAGATGTTGTCTTATGAGGGACATGATGTAGTCGTGATCGATCTAAGTACCGAACGGCTAAACACTATTGCAGAGCATTTAGATGTCCAGACCGTCAGCGGAAACGGAGCAAGCGTCTCAGTACTTATGGAAGCAGGAGTGGCCGAGGCGGATTTGTTGGCTGCAGTGACAGAATTGGATGAATTAAATATTGTTTCTTGTATTGTGGCCCGTTCCTTAGGAGTAAAAAGAACCATTGCCCGGGTAAGAAATCCGGAATATGTGGATTTAGACCGAAATACCCAAAAACAAGCTTTAGGTATAGATTTAATTATTAATCCGGAGCGGGTTACCGCTCTGGAAATTGCGAAACTTGCCACCAATGCGGAAGCCAACACAGTGGAATTCTTTGCCGATGGAAAAATCCAAATGTTGGAGTTAGAGGTTACAGCGCATACTCCTGTACCAAATCAGAAATTAAAAGACTTAAAATCCCCGCACCCCTTTTTAGTAGTGGCAATTCTTAGGCAGGGTAAGGTGATTATTCCCCAAGGTAAAGATAGCATCAAATTAGGTGATATGGTCTTTGTACTTTCCCAAACCAAAGATATGAAAGAAGTAGAAAAATTTTTTGGTCAACACCGTACTAAGGTGGAAAATGTGGTAATTCTAGGAGGAGGCCGGATTGGATATTATTTGGCACAACAATTAGAATTAAGACATATCAACGTAAAAATTATAGAAAGGAATATAACCCGGTGTCAGTTTCTCGCTAACAATTTAAACCGCACCTTGGTGATTCAAGGGGACGGTGCTGATTTGCAGCTTTTGGAAGATGAAAACGTCGGAGCCTCCGATCTATTTGTTTCTTTAACCGGAGATGATAAGCTTAATATGCTGGTTTCACTTTTGGCCAAACATTTAGGAACAAAGAAGGCTATTGCTCAAATTCGCCGCTCAGATTATAATCCTTTAATGGAAAAGGTGGGTATTGACAAAGTGGTCAGTCCCAGGAAACTTACGACTGGAGCAATCTTAGGATTTGTGAGAAAGGGTAAGGTCGTATCTGTCACTTTGCTGGATGATGCGGGCGCGGAAATTACCGAATTAATTGTTCCGGAAACCTATCGCTATAGCGGTATGACATTAAAGGATCTAAATTTTCCGGCAGGGGCGATTATTGGCGCAGTAGTTAGGGAAAATAAAGTGATTGTTCCTCGGGGGCATGATATAATACTACCAGGGGATAGGGTGATTGTATTTACTTTACCCAATTCAACCCAAAAAGTGGAGAATTTCTTTGCATAACTGAGGAGGATCATGTCGTGCGCCTCACCCTTATTTTTAACAGCATGGGAAAGCTATTATTAATTATTGGGGGATGTATGTTTTTTCCCTTATTGTGGTCATTATATTATCAGGAGTCGGATGCTTTACCCATTTTCTTGGCGATGTTAATTACACTTTTTGTAGGGGGTATACTACATATTTTTCTTAAGTCCAAGGAAACTGTCAGGCAAAGGGAAGGCTTTGCCATTGTAACATTAGGGTGGATCTTCGCTTCATTATTTGGCGCGCTTCCTTATCTTTTTTCCGGAACTTTTACCTCTTTTACTGATGCCTTTTTTGAGACCATTTCCGGATTTACAACCACCGGAGCTAGTGCCCTTCCCAACATTGAAGTTTTATCCCATGGGATCATGTTTTGGCGCTGTATGACTCACTGGCTTGGCGGTATGGGGATTGTGGTGCTGTTTGTAGCACTGCTCTCTCAAATCGGGGGCGGGGGACTTCAAATGTTTAAAGCGGAAGTTCCCGGCGGTAGGCTGACAGAAAAAATAAAACCCCGCGTGCAAGAGTCAGCTAAAATTCTTTGGACAACCTATGTCACTTTATCTTTGGTGCTGGTGATGCTTCTATTATGTGGGGGCATGAATTTTTTTGATGCTTTATGCCATGCCTTCGGGGCTGTGGCTACCGGGGGGTTTTCCACCAAAAGCCTGAATATTGGCTATTATGACAGTGCCTATATCCAATGGGTATTAATCATTTTTATGTTTGGGGCTGGCACCAACCTGGCTATGTATTATCTAGCCCTCACTAAAAAAACCAATAGTTTTTGGCAAAGTGAGGAGTTTAGATTATATTTTTTAATTGTTCTGGGGAGCACTTTATTAATTTTTATTAATTTAATGTTAAAAGAGCCGGCAGGAATTGAAGAAACAATGCGGGCGGCGGCTTTTCAAGTAGTATCAATGACCACTACCACTGGTTTTGCGACGGTGGACTATAACCAATGGCCGGCTTTTTCCAAAATAATTTTACTTCTATTAATGTTTGTGGGGGGCTGTTCCGGATCTACCGGAGGATCTATTAAAGTAGGCCGTATTTTGATACTTTTAAAACATACGGGAATAGAAATCTTTAGGATGATCCATCCTCGTAGTGTTAAGTATTTGAAAATTGACAATAAAACCATCCCCGATTCTTTAGTTATTAACGTAATGCAATTTTTCTTTTTATACATGCTGTTTTTTTTTCTAGGGACAGCAATAATGGCAGCATTAGGCCTAGATATTATTGAAGCCATGTCATCTGTCAGTGCTACCTTATGCAATGTGGGATTCGGTTTGGAGGAAGTAGGTCCCGCCGGTAACTTTGCTTTTATCCCCCCGGCAGGCAAATGGGTGCTAAGTTTTCTGATGTTATTAGGACGCTTGGAAATTTACACTGTCTTGGCTTTATTATTACCAGAGATGTGGAAAAAAGCTTAAGCTTTAATAGGAAGATAGCGTGAGGTGGGAAGATTGATAAACAATAAATGGGAGAAGAGATTTTTTTTTAGCACCGGTTTGGATGGTACTTTTGTGCCTAATCTTTTGTTGAAGAATTTCCGCCAATTGGGTTTGACAGAATCGGAACTAGTCTTTATATTGCAACTTTTAATGATTAGTAAGAATGGCCATCATTCCATTCCGGAAATATCAAAAATGCTGACGATTGAAGAAATTCAGGTAAAACAGAATTTGGCTGTTTTAATGGAAAAAGGATTCATTGTCATGGAAAATATGCAGGATCTGGGTCAAAACCTTCCCTACTACTTTTTTGATGGTTTGTATGATAAATTAATCGATGTCTGGGCCTGTGAAATGGCCGGGAAATCAGAAATAGCAGCGGAGAGGGAGAAAGAACAAGCACTTAACAAGGATTTTGGACAAGTTTTTTCTGTAATCGAAAATGAATTTGGGCGTCCCTTAACAGCCATTGAAAATGATAAAATTATTGAATGGTTAGATTCCTTAGGATATCGGGCGGAACTTGTTTTGGAAGCTCTCAAAAGAGCAGTTTTGAGAGGGGTTTATAATTTAAATTATATTGACAGGATTCTTTTGGATTGGCAGAAAGCAAATATTCGTACTTTGCATGAAGCTATTAATTATGAAAAACAAAAAATGAGTAAGAGCAAAAAAACCGCCAAGAAAGGTGTTTTTACAAAGGGCCAAGTAAAAGACCTAGATGATCTTTATGAATTATAACGCAACATGAGAAAAATTATCTATTGTAGGAAATCTTTCGACTGGTTATAAAGGATTGGGAGAGGTATGGAAAAGATTACACGATATTTAAATCGGAATTTATTTAAAGTCGGATCGGGTAAAGAAGATAAAAAGCAGTATATTTGTCTCCTCTGTCAGGATCAGGGGATTATTGTAGATGGGGATGTGGCTTATCAATGTCAATGTGTCAAACAGCGTTCCGTTCTAAAAAAATTTTCTTCCGCTAACATGACACCTTTTTTAGCCGCTAACACCTTTGATAAATTTGATTTCAGGTTTTACTCCCCTCATTTGCGTTTAGACAAAGATGGTCCTACCTATCGGGCGATGGCGGAGAAAGCGGTCGAAGGGGCTAAACTGTTTGTGGCCCGCTACCTAGAGGAAAGGAACGGTCAAGGAGTTATGTTTGCCGGGGCAGTGGGGAGCGGCAAAACCTTTTTAGCCGGGGCCATTACTAACGCCCTTTTAGAACATGATAGGCAGGTGCTTTTTTTAGTAGTACCGGATTTTCTTGATGACATTAGAGCAACTTACCAAAAACAAGGAGAATTCAGCGAAGCAGAATTAATGGATGCCGCCCGGAAAACAGAAGTTTTAATCCTAGATGATTTAGGTGCTCATAACTTTACCGAATGGACACAAAATAAAATTTTTTCTTTAATAAATTACCGGATGAACCATGGGCTGCCCTGTGTCATCACCACAAATCTATCTATTAGCCAAATGAACGAGGTTATTGGCGAGAGAACTGTTTCAAGAATCATTGAAATATGCAAGATTTACCGGCTGCATGTAGAAGAGGATATTCGAGTAGCCATGAGGAAATGGTAAACTTTTCCCGGTCACTTCGTGACATCCCTTAAAGGAGGGGAACAAAAAAACCTCCCTCTTAGAGGGAGGTGGCAGCACAGCCGACGGAGGGAGTATGGGTAAAAGGGATAAATAAAAAAAGCCCTATGGCTTTTCCCAATTAACATATGGCGCGCCCGGCAGGATTTGAACCTGCGGCCTCCGGAATCGGAATCCGTCACTCTATCCACTGAGCTACGGGCGCATGATGTTCTTCACAAGTTATAATTTTAACGTAAATTATGAATTAAGTCAAATAGTATTTTTAGGCGGTTGATAGATAGAGGAAAACTTTTTTAGAGAAGATATATTCTGAGACGATGTATTTTGGGAAAATGATATATAAACAATTATTAGGGAGGGAGGAACATGGCAGATTTTAATTTGGATGTAACATTGAATAAGGCCTTAGAGGAATTTAAAAAGAGAAACCCGGCAGATATGGAGTGGAAAACAGGGTCTACATTTAAAGATGGCAGTTTTCAACTGGAATTTTTAGGCCAACCGGTAAAAATAACCCATCCCGAAGGATGTGTTAGGGATTTAAATACCGGTGGGGAATTAGGGTTAATTGAAAGAATCCTTGTTCTTCATTATTTTTTATATGCCGGAGGTACACCCATTAGAAATAAAAGTATTTCTTTTAAAGAATTGCCGGGGGGAAACATCTATATTGAACCGTTTACCAATCGGTGTATTAGGCCTCTGATTCATTTGTTTGGCAATAGTTTATCTTTGTTCCAAAAAACGGCTGAGAAGTTGGGGGGGACTAAGGTAAAGCATGGTGACCTAAGCTATTGTTTTTATCCTTTCCCTCGGATTCCTGTAACCTTGGTACTATGGAGAGCTGATGAAGAGTTTCCTGCTAGTGCCAACATAATTTTTGATGAATCCGCCGCTGACTATCTTCATACGGAGGATTTTGCCTTTCTTTGCGGTCTATTGGCAGGAAGATTAAAAAAATTATCTGAAAACATTCAGGAAACCGCAATTTGATACATGGACAATAGATTAAACCTAAGGTAATATGAAGGGAACAGTTTAGATCGTTCCCTATAAAAAACGGAGGATATTGAAATGGAATCAATGATCAAAGACATTAATTTAGCCCCCAAAGGGCAATTAAAACTGGACTGGGTTCAAGCCCATATGCCTTTACTAAATCAGATCCGAAGAGATTTTGAAAAGGATCAGCCCTTCAAAGGGAAGAAGGTGGTTATATGTCTTCATTTAGAGGCAAAAACCGGTTATTTAGGTCAAGTAATTCAGGCAGGAGGAGCCGAAGTATGCATGGTGGCAAGTAATCCCCTATCTACCCAAGACGATGTCGTGGCTGCTCTGGTAAAGAGTGGTATACGTGTCTTTGCTTGGTATCATGCTAGTGATGAAGAGTATCAGATGCACCTGAACAAAGCCCTTGACTTTCATCCCGATCTGATTATTGATGATGGTGGGGATTTGGTATCCACCCTTCATGCTAAGCGTCCGGCCCAGCTTAAGGAAATTAGGGGAGGATGCGAAGAGACTACCACAGGAATTCTTAGACTTCGCTCCATGGAAAAAGACGGAGCTTTAGGTTTTCCCATGATTTCTGTTAATGATGCCTTTTGCAAATACTTATTTGATAACCGCTATGGAACCGGGCAATCGGTGTGGAATGGGATAAACCGCACCACTAACTTGGTGGTAGCCGGAAAGACTGTTGTGGTTGCCGGTTACGGATGGTGCGGCAAAGGAGTGGCCATGCGGGCTAAAGGGCTGGGTGCCAGGGTGATTGTTACAGAAATTGATCCCATCAAAGCAATAGAGGCCATTATGGATGGATTCTCAGTAATGACCATGGAAGAAGCAGCTCCCTTAGGTGACTTTTTTATTACCGTTACCGGAAACTTGAATGTGATTAGAAAGGAACATCTTGCGGTAATTAAAGATCAGGCGCTTCTTGCTAATGCCGGCCATTTTGATGTAGAAATTTCAAAACAGGATTTAGCTGAGGCAGCGGTTTCCCATAGGTTGGTAAGGAATAATATCGAAGAATATGTTTTATCGGACGGAAGAAAGGTGTACCTTTTGGCGGAAGGGCGTTTAGTTAATCTGGCAGCAGGAGATGGCCATCCGGCGGAAATTATGGATATGACCTTCGCCTTACAGGCATTATCTTTAAAACATATCAATGATCACGCCCATGCTTTATCGCCTAGAGTCTATGAAGTGCCTGAGGAAATTGATAAAAAAGTAGCTGTGATGAAATTAGCAACCCTGGGGATAAGAATTGATCGGTTGACCGAGGAACAAAAGGAATATTTGTCAGCATGGAGAAACTAGTTTTTAAAAGGAAAGCGCGCAAGTCGCGCTTTTTTTGCTTTTCAAATATTTCTGACGGTTGAAAAATATTTTAACATTACATCTTCTTTGCCAGATATTGTACAGAGAAAAAATAATGATACAATTACAATTGATTAGATCTTTAAAGCAAGGTGTTCGAACTTTATTGATTTGCTTAAATTATTAAAGTAGTTATACAATTGCGAATATGGTTTTCCGGCAAATTCAAGCAGGACATAGACTTTCCGCATCGAACTAATAACTATAAGAACACTTATTTCATTAGTATATAATACTAAGATCTAACCCTAATTCAAGTGAAACCCCACCTTTGGTGTGAGTATAACGCAACGAGGGAAAATTTTAGCAGGGGACATCTAACACCTCGCTAAATCTAAGATTAACAATAAAAAGTGGAGGGATACTGGTTATGTTTGATGATGTCAATATGAAGGAACTGAAGGCAAAAAAACAGGTCTGGACAGAAAAAGTTGAAGCTTCGTTAAAGAAAAGACCGGAAAGAAAAAAAGAGTTTGCCACGGATTCTGAGATTTCCATTGAACGTGTTTATACTCCAGATGAATTAGGGAGATTTGATTATGACGAAAAACTGGGCCTACCCGGAGAGTATCCTTATACCAGAGGGGTACAGCCTACCATGTACAGGGGTCGTCTTTGGACTATGAGGCAGTATGCCGGTTTTGGCTCTGCTGAAGAAACCAATGAAAGATTTAAATATTTATTAGGGCAAGGCCAAACCGGATTAAGTTGCGCTTTTGACCTTCCCACCCAAATCGGCTATGATTCGGATCATTCGCTGTCCCGAGGAGAAGTAGGAAAAGTAGGGGTAGCTATTGATTCCTTAAAAGATATGGAAATACTATTTGACGGAATTCCCCTAGACAAAGTTAGTACGTCCATGACGATTAATGCTCCGGCTGCAGTTCTCTTGGCTATGTATATTGCAGTGGCGGAAAAACAAGGGGTTAGCCCGGAGAAGTTATCAGGAACCATTCAGAATGATATTCTGAAGGAATATGTAGCTCGTGGTACATATATTTTCCCGCCGGCAGAATCCATGCGTCTCATTACAAATATTTTTGACTATTGCTCAAAAAATGTTCCTAATTGGAATACCATCAGTATTTCCGGTTATCATATTCGAGAAGCCGGTGCCACAGCTGTTCAGGAAATTGCTTTTACTCTTTCGGACGGCATCGCTTATGTGGATGCTGCCTTAAAAGCAGGTCTGAATGTGGATGATTTTGCTCCCCGTCTTTCCTTCTTCTTTAATGCCCACGTAAATTTTTTTGAGGAAATTGCTAAATTCCGAGCCGCTCGCCGCATTTGGGCCAAAATTATGAGAGAGCACTTTGGGGCGAAAAACCCGAAATCCCTGATGCTACGCTTCCATACCCAAACAGCCGGGAGTACCTTAACCGCCCAACAGCCCGATGTAAATATTATGCGTGTTGCTTTCCAGGCTTTAAGTGCTGTTTTAGGAGGAACCCAATCATTACATACCAATTCTCGAGACGAAGCATTGGCATTACCTACTGAGGATTCTGTTTTAATAGCCTTGCGTACCCAGCAGGTAATCGGTTATGAAATCGGGGCAGCAGATACCGTCGATCCTCTAGGTGGCTCTTACTTTGTGGAGGCACTGACTAATGAAATCGAAGCAAGAGTTTGGGAGTACATTAATAAAATAGATCATTTGGGCGGAGCCGTAAAAGCTATTGAACAGGGATATATGCAAAAAGAGATCCAGGAAAGTGCTTACCGCTATCAAAAAGCGGTAGAAAGCGGTGAACAAATAGTAATAGGGGTAAATAAGTTCCAAATGAAAGAGGAAAAACCGAAGGATTTAATGCGGGTAGATCCGGCAGTAGAGAAGTACCAAGTGGAAAAAACTCAAAAAGTACGGGCAGAAAGAGATAATGCTTTAGTAGAAAAATGCCTGATTGAGTTAAAGAGTGCCGCTCAAACTGATACTAATTTAATGCCATATATCTTAGACGCTGTAAAAGCGTATGCCACCTTGGGAGAAATCTGTGGTGTGTTAAGAGAAGTCTTTGGCGAATATCAAGCGGTAGCTACAATTTAAAGGAGGGAAGATAAATGTCGGATAAAAAGATTAGGGTATTGATAGCAAAACCTGGTTTAGATGGTCATGACCGCGGAGCAAAAGTAATTGCCCAGGCACTACGTGATGCTGGGATGGAAGTAATATATACCGGGTTAAGGCAAACACCGGAACAAATTGTAGAAGCAGCAATTCAGGAGGATGTGCAGGTAATAGGACTTAGCATCTTATCAGGCGCTCATTTGCATTTATTCCCTCCGGTGGTAGACTTATTGAAAAAGCAGGGGGTAACGGATATACTGGTAATTGGTGGGGGTATTATACCCGATGACGATATTCCTGTTTTAAAAGAAGCAGGTATTTCTGCCGTTTTTACCCCCGGGACTTCAACCCAGGAAATTATTGAATATATCAGAACCAATGTGAAATAAATTTGAAGAGGAGGCTGAGGACGTGACTATCAGGGTTGACCATATCGGCATTGCAGTGAAAAGTATTGATGAAGCAAAAAAATTCTGGGAAGGAGTTCTCGGTGTTCAATTGACGGGAGAAGAAGTTATTCCGGAACAAAAGGTGAAAGTGGGTTTTTTCCCCATGGGGGAAAGTGAAGTGGAATTATTAGAATCAACGGAACCTGATGGTCCGGTAGCTAAGTTTATTGAAAAAAAGGGGGAAGGCATCCAACATGTGGCCTTTCGCGTGGAAAATATTGAGGACACCTTGGCAGATTTAAAAGCCAAAGGAGTAAGATTAATTGATGAAAAACCACGTTATGGTGCCGGCGGAGCGAAAATTGCTTTTATTCATCCCAAGGCTACCTTTGGTACTTTAGTAGAATTATGCCAGCGTGATTAGATCTTAGGAGGTCGAGTTAATGTCAAGAGAAGAAAAATTGGCCAAGCTATCTGAGAAAAGAGATAAGGTACTTAGCGGCGGTGGGCCAAAAAGAATTGAAAAACAGCATCAATCAGGTAAGCTGACTGCTCGGGAGAGGATTAATAAATTATTAGATCAAGGAAGCTTTGTGGAGTTAGACCAGTTTGTAGTACATCGGGGTGTGGAATTTGGGATGCAGGATGTAGATGCTCCGGGTGAAGGAGTGGTAACCGGATATGGGACTATTGACGGTCGCCTGGTTTACCTTTTCTCCCAGGACTTTACTGTACTGGGAGGATCACTAGGGGAAATGCATGCTGCTAAAATCTGCAAAGTTATGGATTTAGCGATAAAAATGGGGGCTCCTTTCATTGGTATCAATGATTCCGGCGGGGCGAGAATTCAAGAAGGGATAGATGCCTTGAACGGTTATGGAGAGATTTTTAAGCGTAATACTTTCGCTTCCGGGGTAATTCCACAAATTTCCGTGATTATGGGGCCCTGCGCCGGGGGAGCGGTTTACTCTCCGGCTTTAACCGATTTTATTTTTATGACAGACAAAACCAGTCAAATGTTTATCACCGGGCCTCAAGTAATTAAGGCGGTGACCGGGGAGGAAGTAAGCGCGGAAGATTTAGGCGGTGCTTTAGCTCATAACAGGGTCAGTGGTAACGCTCACTTCTTTGCTGCTGATGAAGAAGATTGTTTTAATCAAATCAAAAGACTTTTAAGTTTTTTACCATCCAATAATTTGGATCCGGTGCCGCTAGTTGAAACATCTGACCCAGCCGAAAGGATGGATGAAGTTTTAAAAACCGTTGTTCCGGACGATGCCAATAAGGCCTATGATATGATGGAAGTGATTACTGCCTTGGCCGATCATAGGGATTTCTTTGAAATACAGCCCCATTTTGCCAAAAATATTATTATCGGTTTTATGCGCTTAAATGGGGTACCGGTAGGGGTAATTGCTAATCAGCCTAAGGTAATGGCCGGCTGTTTGGATATTAACTGTGCAGATAAGGCCAGCCGTTTTGTTCGCTTCTGCGATGCCTTTGGTATTCCTCTCCTTACTATTGTTGATACACCAGGGTATCTGCCTGGTGTAGGCCAAGAACATGGAGGTATTATCCGACATGGGGCGAAGCTTTTATATGCATATTCTGAAGCTACCGTACCTAAATTGCAATTGATTACCAGAAAGGCTTATGGCGGTGCTTATCTGGCCATGTGTTCCAAATCATTGGGAGCGGATATGGCTATTGCGTGGCCCAGCGCGGAAATTGCCGTGATGGGTGCCCAGGGTGCGGCTAATATTGTTTTTCGAAAGGAGATTGCCGATGCAGATAATCCTGTTGAAAAACGTAAAGAAAAGATAGCTGAGTATGAGGAAAAGTTCTCCAACCCTTACTGTGCGGCGGCTAGAGGTTTTGCCGATCTGGTAATTGAACCGGAAAAGACTAGGTACTATTTAATTAAGTCTTTGGAATCTCTGATGACAAAAAGAGAGAGCCGGCCGGGTAAAAAACATGGAAATATTCCGGTTTAAGGTGGTGCAATAAATGTTTGAATTTATGGAAGTAGGAATTATGACTACGATAATTGGGATAGGGGTAGTCTTTATTGTATTGATTGTACTCTCGTTTATGATTAGGTGGCTTAATTTCGGAGTAGAAGCTGTAGTAGGTAAAAAGCCAAAGCAAGAGGAACCGGAAAAAGTACCTATCCGTCCCGAAAAATCGACTGGGGTACTTGAACCGAAAAGTGCCGAGAGCATTTCTCCGGCGGTGGTTGCAGCTATTACCGCCTCAATTTGTGCTTTAACGGGAAAATCCGCGGAGGAATTCCATTTTACGGCGATCCGGCGGGTTTCCGGCATGAAGCCCATGTGGAGTTTGATGGGGACTCAGGATATTATATCAACTCGTCAACGATTTATTGAAAGGGGAAATAGATAATGAGAAAGTTTAATGTAATAGTTAACGGTGAAGCATTTGAAGTAGAAATTGAAGAAGTAGGGGGAAGCGCACCTGCCGTACCAGTGGCAAAGCCGGTATTCGAAGCCCCGAAAGCAGCTGCTCCTGAAGCCCCGCCGAAACCTGCGGAACCGAAACCGACACCCAAACCCGCTGCCACCGGAGCAGCCAATGAAGTAACCAGTCCACTTCCCGGTACGATACTGAGTATCAATGGCAAGGAAGGACAAACTGTTAATGCCGGTGATGTAGTTATGGTTATTGAAGCTATGAAAATGGAAAACGAAATTGTCGCTCCCCAAGATGGGAAGATTATCTCAGTCTACGTAAAAAAGGGTGATAATGTTCAAGCGGGAGATTTGCTGTTTACTTTGGGTTAAAAACAGATGCAGGGATAGATTTCAATAAGGGAGGGGCTGGCTTGTGGATATTGGCAGAAGTTTAATAGAGTTTTTTCATACTACAGGTTTTGCAAATCTAACCTGGGGTAATATTTTAATGATATGCGTGGCTTGTATACTTTTATATTTGGCCATTAAAAAAGGATTTGAACCCCTATTACTAGTGCCTATTGGTTTTGGTATGCTTTTGGCCAATATTCCCATATCGGGAATCACGGCACCGCCTATTATGGAAATCGGGGAAGACGGGCTGCCGGTAGTGAAGGAAATTGGCGGTTTGCTCTATTACCTGTTTCAAGGAGATGTTTTAGGAATATTTCCTCCCCTAATCTTTTTAGGGATTGGAGCAATGACGGACTTTGGGCCTCTGATAGCAAACCCGAAAAGTCTTTTATTGGGAGCAGCCGCTCAATTAGGTGTTTTTCTCACATTTTGGGGAGCACTTTTCCTGAAATACAGCCCGGCAGAAGCTGCTTCCATCGGAATTATCGGGGGAGCGGACGGACCTACAGCCATATTTTTGGCTACCAGGATGGCACCTCACCTGTTAGGGCCTATTGCCGTGGCGGCATATTCCTATATGGCCCTGGTTCCCATCATTATCCCTCCGGTGGCTAAATTATTAACTACAAAAGAAGAACGAAAAATCGTAATGAAACAATTGAAACCCGTCAGCAAAACCACCAAAATTATATTTCCGATTGTAACAACGATTATAGTTTCTTTAACCTTACCTCCTGCTACGCCGTTGATCGGTATGCTCATGTTAGGCAACTTGTTTAAAGAGTGCGGGGTAGTAGATAGATTGTCGGATACTGCTCAAAATGCCTTAATTAATATTGTAACCATTTTCCTGGGGGTTACCGTAGGGGCTACGGCCACGGCGGAAGCTTTCCTAAATTGGAAAACCATCGGTATTTTCATTTTAGGTGCTTTAGCTTTTGCTTTTGGATCAGGGGGAGGAGTATTGCTGGCTAAACTGATGAACATGTTTACTAAAGAAAAAATCAATCCTCTCATCGGAGCTGCGGGTGTTTCCGCTGTGCCCATGGCCGCTCGGGTAGTGCAAAAAATGGGCCAGAAAGAAAACCCTGGAAATTTTCTTTTAATGCATGCCATGGGTCCCAATGTGGCTGGAGTTATTGGTACGGCAGTGGCAGCAGGAGTTCTGCTGACTCTATTCCAATAAAGAATAAATAAAGAAATCGGATTGGTGCTAATTATAATCAGTATATTGCAATAAAAAAAGCGGTATACTGATTATCTAATCCCAACTAAGCTTTGAATTCATTAAGTGATGTGTAGGGGAATAATCGTGGAGGGATTACTTAAAAGAATTTTAGGTTTTGGCGCAATCCTTGTTAATATTCCTTTGCAGTCTAATAATGGATCTCATTGGTTTGGGAATTGAGGTTATGATTCTTGGTCTAGCCGGAGTTTATTCCTTATTGATATTGTTTTATTTTATGGTTAAGGCTTTGATTAAGCTCTTTCTGCTGAAGGAATTATTCTTGGTTTTCCTTTAAGTTATTTTGTAAGGAAAAAAATAAAAAAATAAATAAGAAGGAAAAAGCAAATTGATTGAGAATAAGTTAAGTGGTTGCAAAAAAAATATTTGAAAGGAGGTTTTTTTATGCGTGCAATCGATTATCAGGTAATTGTAGGTGCTGTGGCTAAACTATGCATGGAAGGTAATTATGATTTAGGACAGGATGTTGTAAACGCTCTGCAAAAAGGATATGAGACAGAAGCTTCTGCTCCGGGAAAAGATATTCTAAACCAGTTGATTAAAAATGCTGAAATAGCCAAAACCGAACAAGTACCCATGTGTCAGGACTGCGGCTTAGCAGTCGTTTTTGTTGAGATGGGTCAGGATCTTACCGTTAACGGCGGTTTTATCAATGATGCCATCACTGAGGGAGTAATAAAAGGATATGAAGAGGGCTTTTTGAGAAAATCTGCGTGTGATCCTTTTTCTCGAAAAAATACCGGCAACAATGCCCCACCCATTATCCATACCGAGATTGTACCGGGTGAAAATTTGAAAATAACTGTCGCGCCCAAAGGCGGAGGCAGCGAAAATATGAGTGCCATTGCTATGTTGCCGCCTTCAGCAGGTATTGAAGGAGCAAAACAGTTTATTGTGGAAAGGGTAAAACAAGCGGGGCCAAACCCCTGCCCACCTATTGTGGTTGGTGTCGGTATCGGGGGAAATTTTGAAAAATGCGCTCTATTAGCCAAAAAAGCATTGCTGAGGAACATCGGAGAGAAAAGCCCCGTCAAAGAAGTTGCTGAAATTGAAGAAGATTTGCTCGAAAGAATTAACAAGCTAGGAATTGGCCCAGGTGGGCTAGGCGGTAGAATTACGGCCTTAGGGGTAGCTGTGGAAGTTCATCCCTGCCATATCGCCAGTTTTCCTGTGGCGATAAATATTAACTGCCATGCTGCCAGGCATAAAAGTATAGTCTTATAGGGAGGGAAGAAGATGACGGTACATCACTTAACCACTCCTATTACTGATGCTG
The DNA here is from genome assembly GCA_050952465.1 of Bacillota bacterium. Classification (GTDB taxonomy): domain Bacteria; phylum Bacillota; class Dehalobacteriia; order Dehalobacteriales; family Dehalobacteriaceae; genus DUPU01. The sequence goes on from JBMNKZ010000005.1 coordinate 399,618, forward strand.
ATTTAGAAAAATTAAAAATAGGAGATCAAGTTCTCATAAGCGGGGTGGTATATACCGGACGGGACGCCGCCCATAAGCGCTTAGTAGATTTAATAGACCAGGGAGAAGAACTTCCCTTAGATTTAAAAGGACAGGTTATTTATTATGTGGGGCCGGCGCCGGCTAAACCGGGACAAGTAATTGGTTCCGCCGGGCCTACTACCAGTTATCGTATGGATGCTTATGCCCCGGTTTTAATGGAAAAAAAGGGTCTAAAGGGCATGATTGGAAAGGGTTTAAGAAATACTAAAGTAAAAGAAGCAATGGTGAACTATAAAGCAGTATATTTTGGTGCTACCGGGGGAGCCGGAGCTCTCCTGGCGAAATGCATTAAGTCCTCAGAAGTCATTGCTTACCCGGAATTAGGCCCCGAGGCAATAAGAAAGCTGGTAGTGGAAGATCTACCATTAACGGTAATCAATGATATATACGGCGGAGATTTATACGAAGAAGGTGTCAAGAAGTACCGCATAGAGTAATGCAAAAAATAGAAAAGAGGAAGGATACATTTATGGATATTTATCAAGAAGCGCTTAAATTTCATGAGGAAAAACAAGGGAAAATTGAAGTAACCCCTTTGGCACCCGTTACCAATGCAAAGGAAATGAGTTTAGCCTATACTCCTGGGGTTGCAGAACCATGTAAGGTAATAAATAAAGACGTAAGTGCTGTGAACAAGTATACCCGTCGTTGGAATATGGTGGCTGTAGTCTCTGATGGTTCAGCTGTTTTAGGCTTAGGAGATATCGGCCCGGAAGCAGGCCTTCCTGTGATGGAGGGAAAATGTGTTTTATTCAAGGCTTTTGGCGGGGTAGACGCTTTCCCTATTTGTATTAATACTAAAGATGTGGATGAAATTGTACAATTTGTGAAGCTTTTGGAACCTACCTTTGCCGGAATAAACCTGGAGGATATTGCTGCTCCCAGGTGTTTTGAAATTGAAGAACGATTAAAAAAAGAAACTAAGATGGCTATTTTCCATGATGATCAACATGGAACCGCAATTGTTACTATGGCCGGTTTAGTTAACGCACTAAAAATTGTTAACAAAAAATTAGAAGATATTAAAGTAATCACCTGTGGTGCCGGTGCTGCCGGTATTGCCATTATCAAGCTGTTGATGAGCATGGGTGTAAAAGATGTTATTATGTGTGACCGAAGAGGTGCCATCTATGAAGGACGAAAGGAAGGCATGAACCCGGAAAAAGAGGCAATTGCTAAGATTACCAACCGGGGTATGGAAAAAGGTTCTTTAGCAGATGCCTTTAAAGGTGCAGATGTCTTTATTGGTGTCTCCGGACCTGGCTTAGTAACTAAAGAAATGGTCGCATCCATGAATAAAGATGCCATTGTCATGGCCATGGCGAACCCAATACCGGAAATTATGCCAGAGGAAGCTAAAGAAGCCGGTGCAGCGGTTATTTGCACAGGACGCTCTGACTTCCCCAACCAGGTAAATAATGTCCTCGCTTTCCCCGGATTATTCCGCGGAGCATTGGATGTGGAAGCAACAGATATAAATGAAGAAATGAAAATAGCTGCAGCTTATGCCATTGCAGGTCAAGTGAAGGAAGAAGAATTATCTCCGGAATTTGTAATTCCCAAAGCCTTTAATCCCAACGTGGGGCCAGCCGTAGCCGCAGCTGTGGCCAAAGCGGCCATGGAAAGTGGTGTTGCCAGGAAACAAGTTGATCCGGCATGGGTGGAAAAACATTGCCGCGAAATGTACACCATCGCGTAAGCTTTTGCGCAAATATAGTTTTTCACATGATTTAGTAAAAAGACCTCCACGGGAGGTCTTTTTGTTGATAAGAAGTTGTTGACAAGTAATAATTGGGGCGGTTATGATGCAAAAGAAAGCAACTATGCATTTACGCTGATGCAAGACGGGAATCCTCGGAAGGAGTTTGAGCGGTGGAATATGTAGTTTTAGACGTAGAAACAACAGGGTTGGACTGTCAAAAAGACCAGGTCATCGAGATTGGGGCAGTGAGAATTTCTCAAGGGGTATTGTGTGAAGAATTCTCTACCCTGATAAAACCCTGGGGCAGAATTCCTGAGGAGATAACAGAATTAACGGGAATTAATGACGAAATGGTGCAAAATATGCCTTCCTTAACGGATGCCCTTCCTCAATTGGAAGAGTTTCTGAAAGGAAGAGTGATTGTGGGGCACAATGTCCAATTTGACTTAAGCTTTCTTCGTTCTTACATACCCCTTGCTGAGGATGGGTTGGATACGGTGGAAATGGCAAAGATCCTTTTTCCTTTTGCATCCGGTTATTCCTTAGGTGACTTAGCTTGTTTTTTGGGGATTGAACATTTGTCGGCTCATCGGGCATTAGGGGATGCCCGAACAACCGCCTTATTATTCATTTTTTTACTTGAGAAACTTAGAGAATTAGATTTGATTGTCTTAGAAACATTATTCGTCCTAAGCCAAAAGATCAAAAGTCCCTTAAGTGATTTAATCTGCTATGAATATGGACACAAAATGCGCAATTTTCCGGGGGAAGGAATTAAGGCTCGTAAGTTATATCTTTCCCAAGACCTAAAAAAAGGTATTTTTTCTGCTCCTCCAAAAGAAATTAATAAAAACTATCAACTAGTACCATCGGAGATTGCAGCTTTTTTTCAGTCTGGCGGTGTGATGGAAACTAAGTTTCGCGATTTTAAATATCGGCCTCAGCAGGAAGAAATGGCCTTACAGATGGCAAAATGCCTAAATCAGGGAGGTTATTTCGTGGTTGAGGCTGGGACAGGCACCGGGAAATCTTTGGCCTATTTATTACCAGCAGTGTTATGGAGTACAAGATCCGGTCATAAAATGATTGTGAGCACCCATACAATTAATTTACAAGAGCAATTAAAGAATAAGGATATTCCGTTAGCCAAAGAAATCAGCGGAATCGATTTTTCTACTTGCGTAATTAAAGGGCGGAGTCATTATCTCTGCCTTAGGAAATGGGAACTATTTTATAACGAAGGTAATGTGGAGATAGTAGCTTTAATCATGCGTTTGGTGATATGGCTGAGAGAAACCGAGACCGGTGATATAGATGAATTGAATTTAAATAAAAGAGAAAAAAGAGATTGGCAGCAGTTAGCTGCGGTTAGTGAAACCTGTTTAGGCTCAAAATGCCGTTTTTTCAGAAGCCAGTGTTTTGTTTCTCGGGCCAGAAAACTGGCGGAACAATCTGATGTGATTATTGTAAACCATTCCCTATTGTTAGCCAACGCCGCAGCCAATGATAATATCTTACCGGAATATAAATATTTGGTAATTGACGAGGCACATCATTTAGAAAAAGTGGCGGAAACTCAGTTTGCTATTGAAATAAATTATTATGTCTTATGCACTGCTTTTCATAAACTAATCAAGAAAGGTAATCGACCATCCCGGAGTTTATTAGACCAGCTGCTAAAGAGAGCAGCTAATTGGCAAGAGGTAGATGTAGACCAGAGAAATGAATTTATGTATATCATCGGAGAAACCATCGAGGTTTTAGAAAAGTGCGATCAAAAAACTCAAGAATTCTTTAATATTTTTTCCGCGGTCTTTGCAGAGAATTGGTCGGAACACAGTCCTTATACTCAAACGGTACGCATTTTGCCCAGCCATAGAAATGAAAATTATTGGCAGGGGATAAATGCTGCCGGAGAAAACTTAATTATTAAACTAAAAGAATTAATTAAACAGCTCCTTTCTTTAGGGGAAAAAGCTGACTTAATTAACGAAGAATATGGTATAGAAATCAACGAAATCCTTGAGTTTAACATGTTGTCTGCAATTTTCAAAGAAACAGTTTATGGTTTAGAAGTAATCCTCGCCGGCGATGAAGATAACTATGTTTGTTGGACGGAAAATAAAGGAAATAGTAATTTTCCTTCCTTACATATTTCCCCGGTTGAAGTAAAAGAGCAGCTCTACCGATATCTTTTTGCATCAAAAGCAGCGACTGTCCTCACTTCGGCCACCTTGACAGTAGGAGGAAGATTTGACTATTTTATTGAAAGCATTGGACTTGATTTAGGGGGGGATTCGCCAAAGACCTTGCAATTGGATTCTCCATTTAATTATAAAGAAAATGTCTTGCTGGGGATGGCTACAGATCTTCCTGATCCCGGTTCTGCCTCAGAAATTTTATTTTTAGATGGAGTGGCAAAAGCTTTAATTAAACTTATCCAGGCGGCTCAAGGCCGAACTGTGGTGCTTTTTACATCTCATTACCAATTAAAATATATTTACGATAATATAAAATTACCATTAAAAAAAGAAGGGATTACTGTCTATGCCCACGGGGTTACCGGTAGTAGAACCAAAATACTGCAGGATTTTAAGAATAAGGACAACTCTGTGATTCTCGGGGCGAATAGTTTTTGGGAAGGCATTGATATCGTAGGCCAGGCTTTGGCTTTGGTAGTGATCGTCAAACTACCTTTCTGGTCACCCACCATTCCTACTGTTTCTGCTCGTTTAGATAGATATAAGGTTTTAAATAAAGATAGTTTTCGCCGATACAGTCTACCCCAAGCCATTATTAGATTCAGACAGGGATTTGGCCGCTTAATCCGCTCTCATAAAGATTATGGTGCCATTTGTATTTTAGATAAAAGGATTTACCAAAAGAATTATGGCGCGACATTTATTAAATCCTTGCCAAAAATGAAAACAATTTTGGGAAGAACAGATGAATTAGCGGACTCAATCAAGGATTGGCTAATAGTGAAAACTAAATAAATTTTCCTTTCCCAGGTCATAAAAAGGTGATAAAATAGTACATGAATTTAAAGAGGGAGGGATTACCCATGAACAATCTTCCGGTCGCTAAGGAATCCTTTCCTTTTCTTCTGGTGAGCGGTATGATAACATGGCTTTTGTATCGCTTTAACCCGTGGCTGAGCTTGCTTCCAGGACTGGTGTTCCTGTTTTCTCTTTTCTTTTTTCGGAATCCCTGGCGAAAAATTATTCCGAACGGAAATGTGGCTTTATCTCCAGCTGATGGTATTGTCACATCCGTCACCAAAGTAAAGGAATCGGAGTTTTTAAAAGAAGAGGTTTGGAAGATTACAATATTTTTAAGCATTCTGGATGTTCATTTTAATCGCGCACCTATTAGCGGGACTGTGGAAACTATTAAATATGTACCGGGCTCATTTTTTCCTGCTTTTAAAAGTCATGCCTCGGATAATAATGAACGGAATTATATGGTTATTAACACCGGCCGTACCAGAATAATGGTATGTCAAATTACAGGCTTTATCGCCCGGCGCATTGTGTGTTGGGCTAAAAAAGGTGAATATATCAGTCAGGGTGAGCGTTTTGGCATCATCAAGTTTGGGTCATGTACAGAATTATATTTACCTCTGGATTTTTCAGTTTTAGTGAAAGAGGGGAGTAAGGTAAAGGGTGGGTTAACAGTAGTAGGGAGGTATAAGCTATGAGTTTAAAACTTTTGCCCTCGATATTAACAGTAGGTAATTTAGTTTTCGGGACAATGTCCATTGTTTTTGTTTTATCGGCAGAACATTCTATTGCAGGGGTTATGATTATTATTGCTGCGATTCTAGATGTGATGGACGGGAGGGTCGCTCGCAAATTTGATGCTTCATCTAATTTTGGCAAGGAATTGGATTCACTGGCAGATGTAGTATCCTTTGGAGTAGCTCCGGCAATTCTAATTTATTCCCAAGTATTATCAGGTTATCAATGGCTGGGACTGGGCGCGATTATTTGGTATGTGGTGGCAGGAGCTCTCCGCTTAGCCCGCTTCAACCTGCAAACGACCACTGGGTTTTACCAGGGGGTACCAATTACCGTGGGAGGAAGTCTGATCGCTTTATTAAGCTTTATTTCGGATATGATCTCACCAATGTTTTTTCTGATTCTCACAGCTGTCTTGGGGTTTTTAATGATCAGCAAAATCAGAGTGCCAAAATTATGATTTTCAAGCACAAAAATTCTTATTGCGCATAAAATATTCTAGCGAGATAAGAAGGAGTGACAGACTGTGCGCATATATTTTATTAAACTACCTAGTGTTTTAAGAAAAGTATTAAAAAAAGCTCTCAGACAATAGAGGATGCGATTTCCCGCATCTTCTTTTTTTTGTCATAAAAAGCAGTAGATAAGACTATGCTAAGTTAGAATTCACTTGAAATTATGTTTGGAGGGTAAGTTTTGAAGTATTATCGTCTGTTCTCGTTTTATCTGTTGGTGAGTCTTTTAGCCTTGTTTTCCTGGCAGTTTGCAAAATGGGAGCCGGGGAAAAGTGAACTTTCAGTTAGTGTATCAAAACAAGAAATGATAGTGGAGAATTATCAGGCTCCCATTAATTTAGTTTTTCATTTTTATCAGGCCATTGAAAATAATGATTGGGAACAAGTAAAAACTTTAGTCACACCGGTATGGTGGGGAGAGATGCATCGTTCCGGTTACAGGCAAAAGTGGCAAAAGATGATTGAAGATGATCCGTCCATTGATTTTGTCATGTTTTTAGTTACCAGCCAAAATGTAGATTTAGAAAACAATTTTGCCTGGGTAATGGGAAAAGTGGATTGGGCTTCCAAAAAGCAGGAAATGGATGATGAAAATGAAACTGTCTTTTTCATAAAACAAGATAATGAATGGAAGATTAGCTCGATTAGGCTAAATATACCGGTAGAAGTTGTGGAAGATTTTTATCAAAGCATTAATGCCGGAAAATTTCGGGAGCTGCCTGATTATTTTACAAAAGAATATGGGGAGATGTTGAATCGGGGAGAAGTAATAAAATCTTTAAGAGCTGACTGGCAAAAGAATCAATCCGGGGTTTATTGTGTTTTTTATCTACATGATTTCGGCATCAGCCGGAATAAAGCCTGGGTAAAAGGGGATGTTTTATGGAATCCTTTAACTTCTCGAGTAAAAGAAACCCCAACCACCGTTTTTTTGACCAATATCAATAATGGCTGGAAAATTGAAAAAATAACCGGCCATTGGGAAGGGGAAAAATAGCTCCCCCTATCACTTCGTGACATCCCCCTCCCGGAGGGGGATATAAAAAAAACTCCCTCTGAGGGAGGTGGCGGCGCAGCCGACGGAAGGAGTTTTAATTTCAAGCTGACGGCGGGAGTAACAGATAAGTTTCATTTAACCCCTGAAATACCACCGATTGCTGATGCCAATAAGGCATAAGCACTTTTTAGGGCTAAGGAGGACCAGGAAATATCTTTTGATAGGGACATGAGCATAGTGATTATGATAAAAATAATCCCAATGGTAATTCCTCGCAGCAATCCTTTGTTTCCGGCAGCCTTAGCAGCGGTACGGCCTCCGAAAAACAAAGCCAGAGTAATAATGCCGGCACTAATGGGGTGCATCCACATTTCACTTAAGGGGGTAAAATAGAATAAGAGGCCTGTAACTATAGAAAGAATAACCACAAGAAGATAAGCGACTACTAAGCCACGCAAAATTGGCCCTATTCCCCCAGGTAGTTTTATAGAAAGTTTTTCCTTTATGGCCAAGATAAAACCTCCTTGTAAATATAATTTGTACTAGGCGTTTGCGAAACACCGCAGCCCGCATAAATACAGGCTTTTGTTAACGTTTTTTATATATAACTCCTCTCCAAAATGCGGTAAAATTAAGTTGTAAACAATAATAAAACAACATCTCGGAAAGGAGTTATAAACTAATGGTAAGGCCTAAACAATTATCTCTCGCCGATATTTATTCCGACTGTAATAATGTTTTTGAAAACGATAAATATCATTTTCTATCGCTTCTTGAAGATAACATTAATCTTGAGGAACTTATTCCTGCTTCCTTCTATACTCACTTTTATTCCTATTTTGGCAGAAAGCGTATATACCCTCTTTCCGGTTTCCTTTGGGCACTGATCCTTCAGCGAATTTTCTCCATCCCCACTGACTCACTTCTTTTAATCTTTCTCCAATACTCAAAGGAACTTCGTGACTTTTGTGGTTTTTCGAAGGTTCCCGATGCCTCTAAGATCACCAGGTTCAAGCAGGAGTTTCTAATGGACTTACAATCATTTTTCGATTCACTTGTTGATGTCACCGAACCGATATGCCAAAAGATTAATGCATCCCTTGCCTCCATGACCATCTTCGATACTTCCGGCATCGAAGCCTTTGTTACTGAAAACAATCCCAAGTATGCCAACCGCATTATCAGTCAGCTAAAAACTTTTAAGAAAGCAATGGGGCTCGATAACTCCTATGACCCCTACAAAGCAGCCTATAAATCCATGCCTTCCCATGCTGCTTCAAACCAGGCCATTAAACAGCTCTACATCAATGGACATTTTTGCTATGTTTTCAAGTTTGGTATTATTACCAACGGTCTTGGTATTGTCCGTGACATCTCTTTTTACAATAAAGATTTCATAGATGCTCACCCGGACATTATTGTGGAAAAGAAAACCGATTCTCCCGAAGAAGATAAATCCCTTGGAGATGCCAAAGCCCTTATCCCTGTTCTTAATGATTTTTTTGATAAGCATCCTTTAATCAATCCAAAGGTTTTCCTCGGCGACGCTGCTTTTGACACGGTTAACATCTATAAATCCCTGTTTACTGAACTGAATTTTGAAAAAGCATACATACCTCTTAATTCTCGTTCTGGGCTTGGAAACCAGGACTATACCATTAACGAAGATGGTATTCCTTGCTGCCCTCAAAATCTTCCTATGAAACCGGAAGGCAGCAAATCTAACCTAAAATGCGGGATTCCAACTTTTAAATTTGTCTGCCCTAAAATGTCCTGGGACAAGTGCGACGATGGCAAATATCGCCGCCGTACCCACTGTGATAATCCTTGTACTGACTCTCTGTGCGGACGAATGCTTTACGTTTATCCCGAGAAGAATCTTCGCGCTTACCCCGGTACAATCCGTGGCACCGAGGAATGGGATAAAACCTACAAAATTCGTTCCGTTGTTGAAAAATCTATTAACCATTTCAAAGATAGTTTTTGTCTTGCCGGTCGCAGAACCCAGAATGAAAAGACATTACATGCTGATTTATTATTAGCCGGCATTACCCAGTTAATCACGGTTGTTCTTGCTGACCGCATTCATAAACATGAATACATTCGCAGTCTGAAGCCACTCATTGCATAGAAATATATTGTAATTCCATATACCTATCCCTTGGGGGTATTTCCTGCGCCCATTTTTTCTACCTACACCAGAAGTAAAACTTTTTAGCCTTTTCGTCCTGAAAAAAATTTAATTTGTATTGTTCCCAAGCCATCTTGAACTTTTTATTCTAGTCCATTTTGCAATTACTTAATAATTTGTACAATCTATGCTGAAGTAAGAAAAATATGACTTAAAAATAAGAATCAACAGGGTTTTCCTTGACTGTGACGGATAAAATAAATACAATGAAATTGGTTATTTTAGACTTTTTATGCCGAATTTAACGATTACTTAAGATGAGCGTACCCTCAGTTTTTTTCTTTAGGAAGAGCGTACCTCGTAACGAATCAGGGGGGACAAGTTTTACTAACAATTGGAGAAAGGATATATAAAATGGATAAAGAGCGAATAGAGCGCGCTGTAAGAGAGATTCTTGAGGCAATTGGGGAAGATCCTAATCGTGAAGGTTTAGTAGACACTCCGAAACGGGTCGCCCGCATGTATGAAGAAATTTTCTGCGGCCTGGGGGAAGATGCTAGAAGACATTTAATGGTGCAATTTTATGATGAAAAACACGAGGAAATGGTATTAGTCAAGGATATCCCATTATACTCCATGTGCGAACACCATTTAATGCCCTTTTATGGTAAAGCTCATGTTGCTTATATTCCGAGAAAGGGGAAAATCACAGGACTTTCTAAATTGGCCCGGACGGTGGAATGCTTTGCCAAGAGGCCTCAGATCCAAGAGCGTCTGACCTCGCAGATTGCCGATGCGATTATGGAAACATTAGAACCTCGGGGCGTACTGGTGGTAATCGAAGCGGAACACATGTGTATGACCATGAGAGGGGTAAAAAAACCCGGGTCTGCTACTATTACCTCTGCAGTAAGGGGCAACTTTGCTACCAATCAAGCTACTAGGGCGGAGGCGTTTGCATTAATTAAAAGTTAGGGGGATCGGAATGGAAGAAGAGAAAAAATCTTTGGAGGGTCTGGGAAAACTGGATTTAATTGCGGTTAAGAATTTTCCTTCCTGGGATCATATGTATAAGATTGTAGATTTTCTCAATAAGAGTTTAAAAGAGCATAATTTAATGTTCGGTTTGAAAAAAGGGGAACAGGGGACTATGTCCATCAGCATTTATGAGGTTTAATGAAATGGTTCAAAAGATGGATAAAGTAAAACGTTTTATCAGAGAGATGATTTTTACCATTATTATTGCCGGCTTGATCACCTTTATCATCAAGTTCTACTTTTTAGATAATCGGATTATTCCTACCTCATCCATGTATCCCACCATCTATGCCGGTGATATGGTTTTTGTAAATAAATTGGTTTATCGTTTTTCTGTCCCCCAAAGGGGTGACATTATTGTATTTGAGCCTCATGAAGAGGTAAGTAAAGACGATTTGATTAAAAGAATTATTGCTCTACCTGGTGAAACTGTGGAAATAAAAGATCATCAAGTCTTTATTAACGGAGAGGCAATAGAAGAACCTTACTTGAACGAGGCTCCCCAATATGATTTTGGACCGGTAGAGGTACCGAAGGAACATTTATTTGTTTTGGGGGATAATAGGAATATGAGTTTTGATAGCCATCGCTGGCCTGATCCTTTTTTGGAAATATCTTCGGTAAAGGGAAAAGCCTTTTTCCGATATTGGCCCCTAAAAAGGATTGGAAGATTGAAATCTTAGGAGGATAAGTTGAAATATGAAAATACTTTTAACCAATGATGATGGGATTCAAGCGGAAGGTATTCAAACCTTGAGACGTGCCCTTTGTAAAATTGCTGATGTTTCAGTGGTCGCGCCAAGTTATGAAAGAAGTGCCACCGGTCATGGTATTACTGTACATAAACCAATTCGTGCTGAAAAGGTAAGATTAAAGGGTTCTGATGGGGAACATTGGTCAGTAGTAGGAACACCTGCAGATTGTGTTAAGCTGGCTTTAGAAGCATTGCTTAAGGATAAACCCGATTTGGTGGTGTCAGGAGTAAATCACGGTGCGAATTTAGGGACTGATGTTTTATACTCCGGGACTGTTTCCGCTGCTATTGAAGGAATGATTAACGGATTACCTTCTGTAGCTGTTTCCCTTAATGATGATGCTGCATTGGATTTCACCTTTGCCGCTGACTTTACAGCAAAACTTTGTACTTTATTAAGATTAAAAGGATTTCCACCGTCTACCTTATTAAATGTAAATATACCCGGTGGTGAATCAAAAACCATCAAAGGAGTACGGGTGACCCGACTGGGCTCTCGTCATTATATAAATACGGTAGAAGCCCGGAAAGACCCCAGAGGCCGGGAATATTTTTGGCTGGCAGGAGATGTGGTGAATGTAGCAGGTGACGGTGATACAGATGTGGATGCCGTGAGAAATAATTTTGTTTCCGTGAGTCCCATTCAATTTGATTTAACCAACTATCGGGTTATTGATACTGTAAAATCATGGGGATTTGAATCCTTGCTTACCGAGCTTAACTAAACCATCTATTGATTATCGGCAGCCTCTTAATGGTATGGTTTGGTAATCCTCCTGTCAGGAAGAGGAAGATAAAATATATGACAGAGGAAAGAAATACTGAGATGATCATTGCCGTAGGAAGACTTCCATAATATAAACGCAGCTGTTCATCCAAAAACCTAAGCACAAATAAGGATAACAGTCCGACCAAGATGGGTTTTATAAAAATTTTCAAAAAGGGTAAATGAATCTTAGCTTTTCTTTTTAGATAAAAAAGGTTTAAGTTACAACCGATAAAGTAACTTAAACTCAGCGCGATTGCAGCACCTTTTATTTCTAGCCCCTTGATCGGTGTTAGAAGCAGTATACCTCCGATAAGACAAATTCCAGAGCAAATGTTATTAAATAGAAGCACTTTTACTCTACCCATCCCCTGAAGGATGCTAGTAAGAGTTTGCTGCAGATAACAGAAGATACCTCCTAAGGCAAGAATCCTTAACGGTTCTCCGGCGGGAGGAGCATGAAAAATTAAACTACACAGTTCACCGGCATAATAATAAAGAACTACCATGCTGGGGACAGAAAAAACAGTAGTAATCCAAAGTGCCTCTGTCACGCGATATCTTAATAGTTCATTATTTCCCTTGTCGGAAAGTTCAGCCACAGCAGGAATAATGGATACTGCCATGGACATGGTGACAATACCTGGCAGGTGCAAAAGAGACAGCGCCACGCCGGAAAAACGTCCATAGATCTCTGTAGCAGTACGGAGGTCATTTCCAGCTAGCATTAATCCTTTGGGTATTAGTGATGCTTGGAGTGTCATCAAGAAACTGGCTAAGAGTCGGGTGAGTGTGACAGGGGTACCGAAGGTAAATAATTTTTTTACAATGGTCAAAAAGCCATAAGTAGGGGATGAAACTGTTTTTCTTTCTTTCCGGTGATATCTGACAATCATAAAAAGGAGACCTGCTAGTTCTCCTGCGACGGAAGCAACGGAAACTGCGACAACAGCTACTTCCAGACCATATTTTCTTAGCTTAATGGCTAAGGTAATGCCCACCATAACCCTGATAATTTGTTCGATGGTTTGCCCAAAACCAATAGTTGAAACTTGTTTGGTACCCTGAAAATAGGCGCGAAAAGCCGAACAAACAGAGATAATAAAAACTGCCGGAATCATAGTGACAAAACAAAAATAGATGCGGGGATCCGCGATAAAATGTTCCATGATCACAGGGGCAAAATAGATTACTAGGATAGTGATAATTAGCCCGGAAGCGGTAAGAAGAAAAAGTGTAAGACGAAAAATTTTTTGTACATTACCCCAGCTGCCTTTAGCGATTTCTTCCGCCAATAACTTAGACATGGCCAGGGGTATGCCCCAGGTGGTAATTACGATGATAAATGTATAAAAGGGGAAAACCATTTCAACTAAACCAATTCCCTCGGTACCTAAAACCCTGACTAAAAATACTCGATAAAAAAATCCTAAGCATTTAATTACAAAATTAGATATTAAAAGAATGATTGTCCCATAAAGTAAACCTTCTTTTTTCATAGTTACCTCGCACTTATTTCTTTTACCTTTGCCAGCTTGTTCCTAGGATAGAAATATGCTTATCTCAGGTATTATAGTACCAATAAATGGGGAAACTGTTAGCGATAATTGGGATGACTGTGGCAATTTAAGACTTAGGGGTGGATTTAAAAATTAGAATATTTAACTTAAAAAAGTTTTCATAATAAGAAGGGTTTTTTAGGATTTGAGGCTAATATATTAAGTTAACTTTGTTAAATTAAATTTCGTTTGATCTTAGTAAAATCTATACAAATTTTACGGAACAGAAGGAGGATACTAATGAAGGTTTACCCATCTAAAAACATCAGAAACATAGGTATTGTCTCACACCAGGGCGCAGGGAAAACATCACTGACTGAGGCCATGTTATTCAATACCGGAGCAACAAATCGTTTAGGAAAAGTTGATGAAGGCAATACTGTAGCTGATTACCATCCTGAAGAAATCAAACGTAAAATAACCGTTAACACTTCTTTGGTAGCATGTGAATGGCAAGATACGAAGATTAACCTGTTGGATACACCGGGTTTTTCCGACTTTTTCGGTGAGGTTAAAGGAGCACTTAGAGTAGCGGATAGTTTGTTAATGGTTCTAGATGCCGTAGCAGGGGTAGAGGTTAGCACGGAAATAATTGGGGAATTAGCTGACGAAAAGGATATCCCGAGGATTGCTTTAATCAATAAAATGGATCGGGAAAATGCCGATTTCGTTAAAGCCTTTGAATCTATGAGAGAAAAACTAACCAAGCAAATCGTTCCAATTCAGTTTCCCATCGGTGCTGAGGCTAACTTTAACGGTATTGTTGACCTGATCGAAATGAAAGCGTATAAATATGATTCAAACGGTAAGGCAAGTGAAACTGCTATTCCTGATGAATTAATGTCTGATGTGGAGACTTATCGGGAAATGATGATAGAAGCTGCCGCTGAAGGTGATGATGATCTCACCATGAAATATCTTGAGGGAGAAGAGTTGACAAATGAGGAGATCATTGCTGGATTAAAAGCCGGTATTAATGCAGCTAAAGTTGTACCTGTACTGTGCGGTTCCGCCCTGAAAAACATTGGTACCGACCGACTGCTTAATGTGCTAAAGAATTATACTCCTTCACCTTTAGACCGAGCAGAAGATAAAGATGCTGAATCAAAGCCAATGGCAGCTTTGGTATTTAAGACTATGGCTGACCCTTATGTGGGCCGGATCAACTATTTTAAGGTTTTCCAGGGCACTTTTAAAGGTGATTCTTATGCTTTCAATACTAGAAAAGAAGTAGAAGAAAAAATAAGTCAAGTATTTACCATGCAGGGTAAAAATCAGATCCAGGTTCCTGAGTTTAAATTTGGTGATATCGGCATCGTGGCAAAATTAGCTCAGACCAATACAGGTGATACATTAACTCAAAAAGGCAGCGGAGTCGTATTAGAAGGGGTAGAATTCCCCATTCCCACCCTTACCGTTGCCATTGAACCTAAATCCAAAGGTGACGAAGATAAATTAGGTAATGCCATTAGTCGATTATTAGAAGAGGATCCTACACTTCGGCTGGAGAAAAATGTAGAAGTTCGGCAAACTCTTTTAACGGGTATGGGAGAAGCCCATATCGATATAACCATTGAGCGCTTACAAAGGAAGTTTGGGGTAGAAGTAAAAACCTCCGAAGCAAAAGTCCCTTACCGAGAAACTATTAAAGGAACTGCCACCAGGGTAGAAGGAAAACATAAAAAGCAGTCCGGTGGCCACGGACAGTATGGCCATGTGTTTATCGAAATTTCTCCTTTCCCGGATGGAGAATTTGAATTTACCGAAACCATCTTTGGTGGTTCCGTACCCCGTCAGTATATTCCGGCAGTGGAAAAGGGCATTCGGGAATCAATGGTCGAGGGTATTTTGGCCGGCTACCCTGTAACTAATATTAAAGTAAACCTGCAGGACGGTTCTTTCCACCCGGTGGATTCTTCTGAAATGGCCTTTAAAATTGCCGCTTCTCTAGCCTTTAGGAAAGCATGTGAACAGGCAAAACCGATACTATTAGAGCCGATTATGGATGTGGAAATACTAGTACCCGATCAGTTTATGGGAGACATTATGGGTGATTTAAACAGCAAACGGGGTCGTATTTTAGGGATGGAAAAGAGCGGGAATTTACAGCTGATTAAAGCCAATGTTCCATTATCTGAAATGTATCGTTATGCTATTGACTTAAAATCCATTACCCAGGGTCGGGGTTCATTTGTTATGGAATTTGCCCGCTACGAAGAAGTACCGGCAAGTTTAGCTGAGAAAATTGTTGCCCAAGCTAAAGCTGAGAAGGAGAAAGAATAACAGTTTACTCAAAATACGGGGCAGACATTCAGGTCTGTCCCGTTTTTAATGAAAAGTAGATAGCTTTTAGTAAAAAAAGTTTTCATAGAGAGTCAGACAATCATATGATATAATTATTCCGCCAAAATTCTCTAAAATGAGGGATATAAAAATGTCAGCAGGTGAAATGCTTTTAGTCAGTACTATAACAGGACTTGCCACCGGATTAGGAGCTATAGTGGTAATATTAATCGGTCCCTTAAGCTCTAAAGCCTTATCTGCTCTTTTAGGTTTTGCGTCAGGGATCATGATCGCCATATCTACAATTAATCTTCTACCTTCGGCTATAGAATATGGCAGCAGTTATATTGCCGGATTGGGTTTTCTTTTGGGTGTACTGCTAATGCTGTTTTTGGATAGTGTTGTGCCTCATCTGCATTTACTGCAAAAAGAAGGGAAAAACTTAACCTTCCTTAAAATGGGATGTTTTATTGCCTCCGGAATTGCACTTCATAACCTGCCGGAAGGACTGGCAATGGGAGCAGGATTTCAGGCTTCGGAGGGATTAGGAATCATGATCGCAGGGGCAATTTTACTTCACAATATTCCGGAAGGTATGGGTACTGCAGCTCCTTTGAAGATGTCAGGTATAAAAAAACTTCATATAGTTGGAATAACAAGTTTGGCCGGGCTTTTTACTCCGCTGGGTACCTTAATCGGCATTTTAATGTTTGGGATATCCCCCTTATTCATTTCGGTTTCGATGGGTCTTGCTGCCGGAGCGATGATTTATATTGTGAGCGATGAATTAATCCCGGAGTCACACAAACAACATTCCCACTCAGCAAATATCGGTATTGCTTTTGGTATTTTACTTGCCTTTTTTGCCCAGAATTTTTAGACTGATGCAAAATTAGTTCAACAAATAAAGTACTTTGAATAAAAAAAGTCTCACAATACCATGTGAGACTTTAAATGTATGTATGGCAGGGGCAGCAGGACTTGAACCCGCAACCAATGGATTTGGAGTCCACTACTCTACCAATTGAGCCATACCCCTGTGTCGCAAAATCTATTATATAAATAAATGAGCTGAAAGTCAACTATGCATGACTAATTTTTGTGATTATCTTGTGATAATGTCACCTTGTAAACTATCGTGAGAAAATGTCACCCCCCTGGGGAAAAATTTTATCATGAATAACGAGGTGCATTATCTAATGTCTCAAAAACAACTTAATAGGTTTGCAGTTATCTCAAAATTAGTGGATGGTCATATTACTGTCGCTGAAGCTGCTGCGAGTTTAGGGTTATGTGAACGTCAAGTTAAAAGAATTAAAAAAGGAGTGATGGAAGAAGGTGCTTCATACCTTAGCCACAAGAACACTAACCGTAAACCGAAACATGCTTTTAATCAAGAAACTATTAATCAGATAATCAGCCTGAAGCAATCGGATACCTACAGTTCCGCCAACTTCCTTCATTTTCAAGAACTTTTAGAAGAGCAAAAAAATATAAAAATAAGTTACTCTTCTCTTTATTCAATCCTGAAAAATGCAGGTATCCAAAGCCCTAAGAAGCGCCGTCGCTTTAAGCCTCATCGCCGCCGTAAAAGAAAGCCTCAAGAGGGTCTTTTAATTCAAATGGATGCCACTCCTTTTGAATGGTTTGGGACAAATGAAAAGTTCTCCCTCCATGGCGGTATTGATGATGCAACAGGTAAAATTGTTGGCCTTTATCTTACCAAAAATGAGTGTTTACATGGGTATTTAGAGGTTACTAAGCAGATTATTTGTAATCACGGCATTCCGGTTAGTATATATGCTGACAGGCATGCTATTTTCCTTTCCCGAAATGTTTCTAAGCTTTCAATCGAGGATCAATTATCAGGTAAGGTAGTTAACGATACCCAATTTGGAAGAGCAGCTTCTGAGCTTGGCATAACATTAATAGCTGCCCGTTCCCCTCAAGCCAAAGGCAGGGTGGAACGCTTATGGGAAACACTTCAAAGCCGGTTGCCTGTTGAATTTAAAATTGCAAATATTACTACCATTGATCAAGCTAATAATTTCCTCGTTAGTTACATTGAAAAATTTAATCGTAAATTCGTTGTAGAAGCTGAAAATTCAGAGATTGCCTTTCGCCCATTACCTGAAAATCTTGATATTAATACTATCCTTTGTGTAAAAC
This sequence comes from Bacillota bacterium, assembly GCA_050952465.1. Lineage (GTDB taxonomy): Bacteria > Bacillota > Dehalobacteriia > Dehalobacteriales > Dehalobacteriaceae > DUPU01. The sequence continues at coordinate 417,353 of JBMNKZ010000005.1, forward strand.
TTACCAGGGTTATTGATAATGGATCAGTTTTCTCCTTCTACAATAAACACTTTAAAATCGTGATGGATAATAAATCTAATCCATTACCACCAAAAACCAAAATAAACGTACTGGTTAGTCCTGCATTTGGAATCAAGGCCCAGTTTGAAGATGCCATTTTTGAAGTATTACCCTTTATAAAACCCAAGAATCTAACGGAAAAACAAGCAGCTTCTAAATCCAAAAAACCGTGGTCGCCTCCTGATAGTCACTATTTTAAGTACGGTCATACCCTTGTTAAAAAACTTACCTTTGAGGAAAGTGATAGTGAAATTCTGAATATGCTTGAAAACATTTTCCTGAAAAAATACGCTTAAAAAAATTAACTATTCAACTTCTCTTTGCCTGGCGATCTTGTAAATTATGCTTTGAGCTTGAACCCTGAGCTTTTATTTTTGGCGGCTATCCCCTTGACTAGTGGGCTAAAATTCATCTATGCGAGGGGTAGATGATAGTCCTTATGCCTCTCACCATCACCCCTCGCTATTTATTCCATAGCCTACTTGTCAAGGGGTAGCCGCACCGTTTTTGATCTTCAGTTTTACGACAAGTTGACATTTTCATGCGATAATTAAGCCCATCTAGGGGTGACATTTTCACAAGTTATTGACACTATGCATGACTAATTTTTTTAGGAAAAGCGGATAAAATAAGGTGCCTACTCATAAACTGATTATTTATCCACTTCAATTAGAGCCAATAAATCATTAGTTAAAGGGGTTTCTTCACTGATTACTTTGATACCCATTTTTTTAAGTAATGCAGTGGTTACACCGGTGCCGGATATAATACTACCCGTAAAAGTGCCGTCATAGATTCTTTTTACACCGCAGGAAGGACTGCGCTCCTTCATGATGGCAAGGTTAACGGGATTAGATTGAACAATTTTTTTTGTTATTTCCGCTCCTTCTAAGAACCTTTGAGTAACATCACTGCCATCCTTAAGACATACTTTTGCCCTTCCGTTAAGTACATCTAAGCCGTTACCCTTAATAATTTCAGCAGGAAATCTGGGAGTAGGCAACCCGCCTAATTCCTCCGGGCAGATGGGAAGGATTTTTTTATCTTTAAGCAATGCCACTAAATCAGAATTTTTGTTGTTTCCGCCGGAATATTTACAGTTAACGCCTAATAAACAGGCACTAATGAGAATCATATTTATCACCGAATCTTATTTTATTCTTTGTGATAGTACTTATTGTTTCCAAGATTTTTCCCCTGTCATATTTTTTAATGCGGTAATTGCCCTTTCCTTTGCCAAGGGGTTATTTTTTTCTACTAGTTTAATAATTTCTTTCATATCCTGTCGTCTGGTGTAACCGTTAGCCGGACAGGGATTTTCTATAACAGGCAAATTTAAACTCCTAGCCAGTCTTTTAATGTCATGTTCCGGAACATAAATAAGAGGGCGAATTACGGTGATATCCCTTCGGTCCAGATAGGTTACTGGGCTAAATGACTCAATTCGTCCTTCATAAAACATTTTTAAAAGAATGGTTTCTACAGCATCATCCATATGATGGGCTAGAGCCACCTTATTATAACCATTATTTTTAGCCAGATTGTTCAGTGCTCCTCTTCTCATCTTGGCACATAAAGAACAAGGATTTTTTTCGTTTCTCACGTCAAAAACGATCGGGCCGATTTTTGTAGGTTCAAAATAAAAGGGGATGTCCAAACTTCGACAAAATTCTTCTAAGGGGGTAATATCCGTATCCCAGCCCATACTTACATGGCCGGCAGCTAAGGGATATTTGTATTTAGAGCTCCGCCAAAATTGATGTAGTACATAAAGCAAAGTAATGCTATCCTTACCCCCGGACAATCCTACCATAATACCTTCGGTATCTTCTATCATATGAAAATCTTTAATGGCTTCTTTAGTTCGCTTTAGTATATTTTCCAGTAAGTAGGACAAGAAAATAACCTCCTATTAGTCCCTTATGAAGAAGGATATTATCATAATATGACGAAATATACAATAGGGAGGGAAATTATGGCCAAGGAATTAATTACCGTTAAAGGAACAAGAAAGGGACTTGTTTTTTATTTTAATACTAAAGACGGTTCATTTAAAGAAATTTATGACTCATTAATCAGTAAATTAAAAGAGGCAAACGGCTTTTTTAATCAAGCTAAGTTTATTATTCACGAAGAGAATGATTTTAATGAACATCAAATTAAAGCTATAGAAGATATTTTTTATCAGCATGGAATGAGCCGGGTTCAATTAAACTCTGATGCCTCTTCAGAAAAAGTATCTGTTTCCGTTTTATCGGAAAATGACGAGATAGAAGATTATCAGGCTTTAAGTGATGCCGTGCTTATATCCAAGAGCCTAAGATCGGGTCAGAAGATTTATGTAAAAGGTCATGCCGTGATTAGAGGTGATGTGAATCCGGGGGCTCAGGTCATTGCCACAGGGAGTATCATTGTAATGGGTACTTTTCGGGGTATTGCTCATGCCGGAGTACAAGGTGATGATCAAGCTTTTGTCATGGCTTTTAAATTAAGGCCAACTCAAATCGCCATTGCAGACAAAATAAGCCGGGCTCCGGAAACTCAAGAAGAAGCACAATACCCGGAAATCGCTTTCATTGTTGATCATCAAATTATTGTAGAACCTTATCAAACATCTAAGCGAAAAGTTGCAAATTTTTGACCCACATTATTTTTGTGGGTTTTAATATTTTTTTATCTACTTTTTTCTCAAGAATAATTTTAAAGTATCTTTACTTGTGGAAATGTGGAAAAAACTGTGTATAATTAGTAACGATTACTATTATTAGACAATATTCAAGTTATTTTAACATAAAATTTCACAAATCAGGCTATTTGTCGGATTAGCACCTGTCCTTATCTAAGTGCATATAATGAATAACAGACGATCAATTCTTGTATTTAATGAGGTGCATGATTATGAGTCATATTAGTGATGTCACCATTGCAGGGGCAGTAATTTTTTTGGTCTGGGTCGGGATTCAGGCAGGAATTCCTAAAAAATTCAGTCCTTTAGTAGCGACTTTTTTGTCTGTCTTTTTTGCTTTTTTTTATTTGGATAAGGGAAATTTACTGGATGCGCTAATCCATGGTATTTTAATTGCTGCCTCAGCTGTTGGTTTCCATAGCGGTACAAAAAATATGTATGAACAATTAAATGGGTCTTTGTCCGGAAAGAATAATAAGAAGCCGAGTTTATGAGGATATTTTAGGTCGGAGTTATGATATCTTACTTAAAATGATAAGCTAATTATGAAGTAATTATCGAAAAAGTTGAGGCAAAAAACTTAGAAAGGATTCATAATATGATCAAATTTGGACCTGCAGGAAATTCCGATTCTTTTTATGAGGAAGGGTATAAAACCACTTTGGATATCCCCCGTTGGCTTTCGGATAGGGGGCTGAATGCCTATGAATATCAATGTACCAGAGGAGTGAGAATTACTCAAGCATTTTCCCAGGCGTTAAAGGTACAAGCCTCTCGTTATAACATTGCCTTAAGTATCCATGCCCCTTACTATATTAATTTGTCAAGTACAGATCCCACACTACAGGAAAATAGCAAACATCATCTGACAAGATCTCTACAAGCAGCAAAATGGATGGGGGCTACAAGGGTGGTCTTTCATCCAGGATCTGCATCTAAAGTGCCCCGGGTAGATGCTTTGCTTAATGCCGCGAAACTATTAGATAGTTTCTTGAAAGAATTAGATCCAGAATTATTGGAGAATTGCGATCTTTGTCCGGAAACCATGGGAAAAAGGAATCAATTAGGTAATTTGGAAGAAGTTTTAGCATTATGCAAACTACATCCTGCGTTAAAGCCTGCCGTTGATTTTGGTCATCTTCATGCTTTGGGAGGGGGATGTTTAAATGAGGAAAGAGATTTTGAAAAAATATTAGATAAAATTGATCAAGTCTTAGGTACAGAAACTATAAAAAATTTGCATGTACATTTTTCTCCGGTGGAATATACATCTGCAGGAGAGAGAAAGCATTGGTCTCTAAAAGATAAGGAGTTTGGTCCTGATTTTTACCCCCTAGCCAAAGTTTTAAAGAAGAACGGGTTAACGCCTACTATTATCTGCGAATCCGCTGGAACCCAAGCAGAGGATGCGGCCACATTTAAATCCTTATATTATTCTGTATAAACAGGCTGTTTATTTTTTGGCTTTCAGATTATTTTTCATTGACAAAAAAAAGACAGTATAGTAGAATTTAATCTAATATCGTTTGAATAACTTAAAAAATATAAATGCAATGAAGAAGAATAGTAAACAGGGAAAGGTTTCAGAGAACCAATGGTTGGTGAGAATTGGTACCGGAAACTGTTGAATCCACTTTGAAGCAAGCAGGCAAAACCTGTTCGGTGAAGAGCCGTTATTTCTTTCAAAGATTATGAGGTCATGCAATTTTAGAACCATGAATTCATAATAAAGCAAGGTGGCACCACGTGAGAAAGACTCCCGTCCTTGGATATAATAATCCAGAGACGGGTTTTTTTTATGGAAACAAGTCAAATATTTTAAATTTATAAGGAGGTATTTTAATGAAAGTTTTAGTCGCGGAAAAAATTGCCCAGGAAGGCATCGAGATTCTTAAAAAGGCTAACCTAACTGTGGATGTTCAGTTAGACTTAACTCGGGAACAATTGCTAGAGATAATCGGGGATTATGATGCCATTATCGTGAGAAGTGTGACAAAAATTAACGAAGAATTTTATGAAAGGGCAAAAAACATTAAAGTTGTCGGCCGGGCAGGAACAGGAGTAGATAATATAGAAATGGAAGGGGCGACCAAAAGGGGAATCATTGTCGTCAATACTCCAGAAGCCAATAATGTTTCCGCAGCGGAACATACCGTGGGGCTTTTATTATCCTCAATAAGAAATATTACCCGGGGCAATAAGCGAATTAAAGAGCGGAAATGGGATCGAGCTGGCTTAAAAGGTGTAGAGTTGCAAGGTAAAACACTTGGTGTTGTGGGACTAGGGAGAATTGGCTCTTTGGTGGCCACAAGGTTACAGGCTTTTGGCATGAAAGTTATTGCTTATGACCCATATATTACCGATGCCCGCTTTGAAAAGTTTGGTGCGGAGAAAAAAGATACCTTGGAAGAACTGGTAAAAGAAGCTGATTTTATCACCGTACATACTCCAAAGACCGAAGAAACTTTTGGTATGATCGGTGAGGAACAGTTTAAGATTGCGAAAAAAGGCTTGCGGGTGGTCAATTGTGCTCGTGGCGGCATTATTAACGAAGAAGCATTGGCAAAAGCACTAAAAGAAGGGATCGTAGCCAGTGCCGGAATCGATGTTTTGGTGGATGAGCCTAATAGTACCTCACCATTGATTGAATTTGATAACGTGGTCATTACACCTCACTTAGGGGCAGATACTGAAGAAGCGCAGTACAATGTGGGTACCATGGTGGCTCATGAGGTAGTCAGTGCTTTAAGGGGGGAAATGGTACCAAATGCCGTTAACCTGCCCACCTTACAAGCTACAGAATTAAATGAATTGAAAGCCTATTTAAGATTGGGAGAAACCTTGGGTAAACTTTATCATCAACTGGAAAAGGATCCGGTGGAGAAGATAGAGATTCAGTATCGGGGCGAGATTGCCAATAAGGAGACCACCGCTGTCACTTTATCCGTATTAAAAGGCTTATTTGAAACCATCCTTAAAGAGCGGGTTAATTATGTCAATGCCAGCTTGATTGCAAATAATCGGGGGGTAGAAGTTACAGAAAGTAAAATCACCGGCGAGGGAAAATACCTAAACTTAATTAGATTAGAAATTACAACGAAATTTAAGACTTTTACTCTTTCCGGAACTGTATTTGGCAAGGACGAAATTAGAATAGTTGAAGTTAATGGATATGAATTTGATGTGGTTCCCAGCCCTTATATGTTGGTGGCCATCAATTTGGATAAACCGGGCATGATTGGACAAATGGGTACACTATTAGGTGTAAATAAAATTAACATTGCTACCATGCAAGTGAGCAGGAAGAAAAATACAGAGTGGGCAATGATGTTTTTAGCTGTTGATTCAGAAGTTTGCAAAGAATCCCTGAAACTGATTAATGGAATGGAAGGCATCTCCAGTGCCCAGTTTGTAAAACTATAAAAAAACTTACATTTAGCCTTTCTCCTTACAGTCAAAATTTTTAGTTGAAATTGTTAAATAATACACTCATAATTAAATGTGGAGGCAGTTAGGAGGAAGGGGGAGAAGAAGATGCCATCTATAGGCATACCGGAACTGGTTTTAATTTTAGTGATTGCTTTAATTGTTTTTGGACCGGGTAAACTTCCTTCTGTAGGAGCATCTATCGGGCGAGCTATTAATGAGTTTAAAAAGGCTTCCCGGGAAATAATCTCCGAGGAAAATGAACCGGATCATAAAGAAAATCCGCAAAAAAAAGAAAATTAAGAGTTTAGATTCTAAAACACCCTGTCTTATCACAGGGTGTTGTTTTTTGGTTATATTACCATTATTGGGGGATATTAAACTAGTAATGGTTCAAAAAGTTGATTAAAATAATGTAGAATAATAGGGTAATTTATGTTTATTTGGAACTTATGCTATAATTAATTCGTCTGTGTTAAATAGAAGAAAACAAATAATTAACAGGAGAAATGTTTATGATAAAATTAATTTTTAGACGTAACATCTTTTATACTCTTTTTACAATGTTTTTAGTTTTTGTTTGGAGTGTTTCTGCTTTAGCCGTTGACGAAAAATTATTAACCACTTTAGTATCTGAAGAAACCGTTACCAGAGGGGCAGTTCTTCAAGAACACCTTGTTAAAACCGGTACCGGCTCAACTAAGGTATATGTTACTAAGATTAATTTAAAAGACCCTTACATAAAAATTGATGTCCTATATGGTATTGATCAAAAATTGGGAAAAAATCAAACTGTAGATAAAATGGCTGCGGAAAAGGGAGCTATCGCCGCCATAAACGGAGATTTTTTTGATATGGCCTCTGGTAGTCTTTTTGGCCCCATGATGCAGGAAGGAGAGTGGATTACTACTCCTACCATGACGACAGAAGGTTTGACCGGGTTTGCTATTACTAATGACGGTAAACCGGCTATTTTGCCCTTTACTTTTCAAAGTTCAATCCGGGCTGCCAACGGGCAGGAATACCCTGTTGCTTCCATAAATAAAACATATACTCTTGGAAACAAGATTAATATATTTAATAATAAATGGGATGCGAATTTTTTGCCTGGTGACTCATTAGACTCTTATATTTATGTAGTGGTAGAGGAAAATGAAGTCGAGGAAATTTTGATAAACAGTAAACCAAAAAGAATTCCCCGTGATGGTTATGTAATTTTAGGCCATGGGTTAGGTGCTTACTTTCTCCAGGAAAATGTGGAGGAAGGGGAAGAAATTGAATTTGATTTTAAAATGAACCAGGGTGATGACTGGCAGTTTGTCATCGGAGCACATACTCCCTTAGTGACAAACGGAGTCCGGGCGAATTTTACCCGAAATATTCCTGGATATCATGCCCGGACAGCCATTGGGTACTCCAAAGATGAAAAATATGTTTATTGGGTAGCAGTGGAAAACAGTAAAACCAGTACCGGCATGACCTTGGAAGAATTAGCAGATTTTATGATTTCCATAGGTATCTACCAGGGAGTAAATCTGGACGGTGGCGGTTCTACTACTTTTGTTGCCAGACATCCCGGGGATTTTGACGTTTCATTGATTAACCAGCCGGAAAAGCAAACCCTAAGGTCGGTACCAAATGGCATCGGCTTATATACCACTGCGCCGGAAGGAAAAATCAAGGATTTTATTATCGGGGCACCTTCTTTTCTTTTAGTAAATGAGAGTACTTTTTTAAACCTAAAGGCAATTGATGAATTTGATAATCCCATAGAAACAGGAGCACGAAACATCTTCTGGAAAGCAAATGACGATCATGCTCTTGTGGAAAATAATATGTTAACCGCGTTGAAGCCGGGAAACACGGTAATTGAGGTTACAGGGGATAAAGTGACAAAACAATTAAATTTAGAAATTATCGATTGGGACAAAATTCTGCATTTGGACTTAGGAGCTAATTTGTTACTTTTAAATCCCGGAGACATATTCTCCTTAAAACCTTCTATAACCACCGTAACCGGTGTGACCAGAGAGGTTTCTCCCACCTTATTTAATTGGGAATGGATTGGAGTTACCGGAGGCGTAACCGAAAATGGAGAACTTCAAGCCGGTTCATCCCTAGGAAGTGGCTGGCTGGTGGGTTCTTATGATCGGTTCAGTGCTATGGTACCGGTGCAAATTGGTACTGTGGGTCAGGTAATTATGAATTTTGAAAATAGACCTGATTTAAAGTTTCAGGGTGTTCCGAAAGAAGTCATCGGAGACTTTAGTTTAAATAAGTCCGAGAAGAAGGAGGGCAGCATGAGCGGTGCCTTAACCTACGATTTTTCTCAGGCGAATGCTGATACTCAAGCTGCCTATGGCGTATTTGATTCTAAAGAAGTAAGTTTTTCCGGTATGGCAAAAGGTATGTCTCTTTGGGTTTATGGTGATGAGGGTAATTATTGGTTGCGGGCTGAAGTTCTTGATCAAAATGGTCAGACTCACTATATTACTTTAGCAGATAAGGTAAATTGGTCCGGATGGAAAGAACTCTCTGTTGATTTTCCTGAAGCCATCGATCATCCGTTGCTTAAAAGAATTTATTTAGTTAAACTAAAGAGCTCTGTAGGGAAAAAACCTTCAGGAATGATTTTTTTGGATCAAATTTCTTACAAAACTGGGGAACCCATAGTGCCGGATGATAATAATGTTCAAATAAAACTGTTTGCTAACGAAAAAAGAATGCTGGTAAATGGAGAAGAGCAAATCATTGACCAAGGACCCATTGTGGAAAAAGGGAGAAGCTATATCCCCGCCCGTTTTCTCATTGAAGCCATAGGAGGAAAGGTTTTCTGGCAGGCTAGCGATAAACAGGTGCGCATTCTCTTAGTTAAGGACATGATTGACTTATGGGTAAATGATAATGAGCATATTATCGTCAATGGTAGGAATAAACCATCTGATACTGCCCCCATTATCAGAAACAACCGTACCTTAATTCCAGTGCGGATGGTGACGGAGAATCTTGGGTACAAAGTAGATTGGCATCAGGGTGAAATCACTATTAAAAAATAATCTAAAAATATCCTTTGAAAATTCATAAAACTAAAAACTCTCCTGCGGGAGAGTTTTTTATTAGTGGTTAGAATGACAAGGGTATGGTATAAGATTAATCATTGATATCTATACCGGCCATTTTCATCAGGAAGATGGCATTTCGAGTGGTAGAAACACCAGGCTTCAACTTATAATCAAAATAAATCTGGCCATTTTGATAATATTCATTAAAATGAAAATTCTTGATGTAGGTGCTTTCTTTAGCCAAATCCCCAAGTTCCAGGTCATGGGTAGATACGAGACCCATAGCACCGGTACTGCTTAATTTTCGGATTAAATGCTTAGCTCCGGTATGCCTATCTCGAGAGTTTGTGCCTCTGAAAATTTCATCTAATAGGAAAAAAATCGGTTTACCTTTTTTTGATTCCTCCAATATAGCTTTTATGCGGACCAATTCCGCAAAAAAGGAGGAAGTACCGGTATCTAGATTATCATTGATACGCATTGAGGTATAAATATTGAGGAAAGGACATTGAAAATCATGGGCACAAACTGGAGCGCCTAGATAGGCTAGAACTAGGTTAATCCCAACTGTGCGAAGAAAAGTGCTTTTTCCCGACATATTGGAACCGGTAATTAAAAGAATTTCTCCCTTCTGGCTCATTTCCAAATCGTTGGTGACTCTGTTATCAGGGAGCAGAGGATGGCCTAAATCCTTGGCGGCAATTCGAAATAAATTTATATTAAAGGTAGGGAAGCACCAGTCTGGGTGATCATGATGTAGATGAGCTAAACTGGACAAAGCTTCAATTTCTCCCAGGATATGAAGCCATCTTTTTAGTCCAATGCCACATTCTTTTTTCCATCCTTCCAGGGCTACCATAACATGAAGATCCCATAAAGTAATAAAGTTAAATATCAGGTAAAGCTGATGATAACGAATATAGGTCATATCTACCGTTTTTTCCAATCTTCGAATTTGCCGGAAAGCAGTTTGATTATCCCTGTTTTTTAATAATGCCTGTAGCTTTTTCAGTTCTGGTGCGTTAAAATTTTCCTTTTCAAAAACTCTCAGCATTCCTTTATAGCTTTTAATGTTTTTTTGATACCTATTTGCTACAGAAAAAGCAAAAGAGGTACTTTTGTTAAAATAAAAAATAAGCAGGGCATGGCATAAAACCCAAATTAATGGAATGAAATAAGGAATAACTCCAGGTAGAAGAAAAGAAAAGGCAATCAGCAGTATAAGTACCAAGGGTGACAGCCTAATCAAGATTTTGATAAGAGGACTTGTCCAAGGTCTTTTAGAGAAATTGACTACCCAGCGAAAAAGTTCCTCTGGGTTTTCAATGGTCTTTGAAAATTGACTTCCTTCCGCCTGTAGATTTTGGCGGAAATCGAGGTGCTCTGCCAGTTCTTTGATAATCTCCTGTCTTCTCATAACGTCGGATTGATTAAGGGAAGGGGAAAGCAAAAGGTTTTTAAGTTTTTCCCGTCCTAAAAAGGTACTTGTGGTATTAACTAATTGAAACAAGGAGCGCTTACCGAAAATATCCAAGTCCACCGCATAAGGGTGACTTTCCTCAATAAATTCAGATCCGGTATCAGGAAAAAGAGTCCAGGCGTCGGAAAACCGGGCTTCTGATTCTTTGTTAATTTTTAACATAGCTTCTGAATAAGCTTTTTGTTTTCTTAAGCTTTGGTGACGAGAAACTAATACAGCAAAAAACAGGGAAGTTACTATAAAAACACCGTAAGCACCAAAATTCTGGCCGCCTGCATAAAGGTAAATGCCGATTCCGATACCTCCCAGAGAAATAGCAAGCCTTAAATTACTGATAAAGCGAGATTGTTCTTCCAGTTTTTGAAGATCACTTTGAAAATGTTTTATTTTGTTTTTATAGATTTCCAAAGGTTGAGCCAAGTAAGAAGCACCCCTTTTATAAATTTGCTAAGATTATATTAATACATTTTTAATAGAAAATACAGTGAGAAAGTCCCATATCGAGGCAATCCTTAAAAGGGAGTTACCCGGGGGCCAAGTGATATTATGAAATGTGTCAAGATAGGTGTCAGTAAACCGTCATATAACGTCCAATAGTTGACACTTAAAATGGCGAATGTTAGACTGAGGGATGACGAATGCATGATTTTAAATGGTTTAAATAATAAAAGATTTGGCACGGAACTTGCTATAAATAATGAGCAAGGAAATAAAAATATAGAGAGCTTAAAAAATTAATAGTATTTAAAAGGGAGGGTTTTTAATGAAAAAGATGGACGTATCATTAGTTGCTTTCCTGAGTGGGTTATATGTTTGCTTTACAGTACTTTCTTGCTTCAGCTTCTAGCAGAGAAAACTTAGTTAGGAAGTTGGAGGTGGTTTATGTGCCGGAATAATTAAGTTTCCCCACAAAATAAAAAATTGGGAAATGATAAAGCCTTTTGGTAAGATCTCCTTAACACAAACTTTAAACCAAAAGGCTTTATTTTTATCTCGTTTTATTAGAAATTGAAAGGAAAAACCCGAGGCATATTGAATAAAGTTTTAAAGAATATCTAAATAAGTTAGAAAAAAGTACAGGAGGAAATATAATGATTATTACCACAACCCCAAGTGTAGAAGGAAAAAGAATTCTTGAATACAAAGGAATTGTTTTTGGAGAAGTTGTCTCAGGTGTGAATTTTGTAAAAGATTTTGCTGCCGGATTAACTAATTTTTTTGGGGGAAGATCCAACTCTTATGAAGGGGAATTGGTTCAGGCGCGGGAAAATGCCTTAAAAGAACTGGAGATGAGAGCACAAAATTTAGGTGCTAATGCCGTGGTAGGCGTGGATATCGATTATGAAGTGCTAGGTCAAGGAAATATGCTAATGGTAACAGTATCAGGCACTGCAGTCAGGGTTGGCTAGTATTTTTTTTTTATATTCATTAATGTCTACATAAAATCTGATAAAAGTTGTTTATACATTGATTGCTTCCTATAAATATGTTTAATTTTACTAACCAATAAACTATTGGTATAATCTTTTAGAAAACAAATTAAACAAATTTTATAGGGGGAGAACAATGAATCAGAAAGCACTAAGAACATTAATTTCGCTATTCCTCATCTTGACTTTTTCCATAACCCTTTTTGGCTGTGCCGGGCAAGACCAAGGTCAGGATCAAAATCAAGAACAAAAACCGGCAGCTGGTAATGCAGCAGTTGAGTTTAAATCAGAAATTAAGTTTTATGGTTCCTCAACTTTAGCACCGGTCATGTCACAATTATCAACTGACTTTAATGAGGAATTTGGTACTTGGGATAAAGTTGACAGTACATTTGAAGCTATGGATATTGCAATTTATGTCTCCGGCGGCGGGTCAAGTGCCGGTGTTAAGTCTATCATCGACGGTGTAAGCGATTTTGGAATGGTTTCCAGAGAAGTAAAGGATGAAGAAAAAGCCAAAATTGCAGGTTATCAGGAATTTAGGCTGGGCATGGATGCTTTGACAATTTCCGTAAATCCCAATAATAAATTGACACAGATTACGGACTCTTTAACCACCGAGGTGATCAAGAAGATTTTTGCCGGTGAATACAAGACATGGAATGAAGTCGACTCTTCCTTACCCAATACAGAAATTGTAGTAGTGACCAGGGATATTGGCGGGGGAGCCCATGAAGTATTTCAAAAAGCCATCATGGGTGATGCTGAAGTCCGGGCAGATGTAATCCAGGCACCTTCTATGGGGGCATTGGTAACCAAGGTAATGGAGAATGAGAATGCCATTGGCTATGCTTCTTACGGCATGGTAAATCAAAACCAAGGAAAGATCATTCCTCTTAAGGTAGATGGTGTAGAACCGACAAGTGAGAATATTTTGAATGGCAGTTACAAAGTGTCCCGTCCCTTAATCGTGATTAAAAACGGAGAGTTATTACCGTCAGAAAAAGCTTTTATGGACTATGTAGTATCTGAAAAAGGCATGAAAGTAGTAGAAGATATGGGGTTTGTACCAAATAAGTAACAGGTAACATAACAAATAAAGAAAATCAAATTCAGAGGAAGAACCTCTGAATTTGATTTTTATATAATAATGCTCATGTTCAGGATGTTCAAAATGGGGTGATCCTCCTTGTATCGAAAAATTGAATTTATTTTCGCTTTTTTCAGCAGAAGCATTACTTTCATTTCTGTATTATTGTTATTTTTAGTGATTTTTTATATTGCGAAAGAAAGTATGCTTGTTTTTAAGGAACAAAATTTACTTGATTTTTTATGCGGCCTAGAATGGAGGCCCTTAGCCAAGGATCCTAAAGTTGGGATTCTGCCCATGATACTATCTACATTTTATGTGTCAGTTTTAGCAGTATTAATTTCTCTGCCCATCGGAATAGGATGTGCATTACAGCTTGCTGTTCTTGAAAACAAGAAGCTAAAGGAATTGTTTTCAGCGATTTTAGGGGTATTGGCCGGAATACCTTCCGTAATCTTTGGCTTTATTGGGCTCTTGGTTGTGGTAAAATTTTTGGAGAAAAATCTTTCTCTGGCGACAGGGGAATCAGTACTCAGCGGGGGAATTGTCCTTGCGGTGATGGTACTCCCCTTTATCGTATCAACAGCTCTAGAAACAATGGAAAAATCCTATCTCAAGTATAAAGAAACTTCCATGGCCTTAGGTGTTTCGAAAAGTTATATGTTGAGGGCATTAATATTACCCCATGCCAAAGGAGCAATATTAGCTGCCCTTGTTTTAGCCATTGCTCGGGCAATGGGAGAAACAATGGCTGTAATGATGGTAATAGGAAATTCTCCTATACTGCCGAAGCTTTTGGGAAAAGGGGAAACAATTCCCGCCCTGATAGCGTTGGAAGTTGGTACTGCAGAATTAGGCAGTTTGCATTACCAGGGGCTTTTTGCCTCTGGTTTTGTGCTGATGGTTTTCCTTATCTTATTAAATGCCGTTTTTTATCTGATTAAGAAAAAAGTTATGGTGAGACTATGATGAAAAAATTTTTATTTAAGGCTTGGATTGCTGCCAGTGCTTTTCTTTCATTATCCCTGCTTTTTTTCCTGGTTATTTACGTTTTTTTGAAAGCAGGAGGAGTAGTCAATCTAAATTTTATTCTTGATAAACCAGCAGGGTTTCCTGTAGGGTCAGCGGGAGGAATTTGGCCGGCCATTGCAGGTAGTTTGCTCGTAACCCTCATCGCCGGTGTTATGGCCACTTTCCTTGCTTTTTTTACTGCGGTGTATGTTGTTTTTTACTGCCGGCAGGAAATGATTAAGCTGGTAGTTAATATTATTATTCAATGTATTGCCGGTATTCCTTCAATTGTATTGGGGCTCTTTGGATATGCTTTCTTAGTCATCAAATCTGGATTCGGACTATCAATCTTATCCTCGGGACTAACCTTGGCGATTATGATATTTCCTTTTATTGAGATTCGGCTACAAAAAATATTTCAAGAGACCGGAAAGGAGCTCCTTGAGGCATCGTTTTCTTTGGGGGTAAATACATCTTATACCATCATCAAGTTGCTTTTGCCCATGTACAAAAAACAAATAATGTCCATTGTGACCCTGGCTTCTGGGTTTGCCATGGGGGCAGCTGCTCCTGTGATGCTCACCGGATGTGTGATAAATGCCCCGGTGCCGAAATCCGTATTTTCTCCATTTATGTCTTTACCTTATCATCTTTATGTCTTAATTGGGGAGGGTATCTCTTTGGAAAACGCTTACGGTACAGCCTTTATTTTGATGATTCTAGTTTTATTGATAAATTTATTAGCATCGCTGTCTACCTTATTTGGATTGAGGGGAAAATAAAAAATGACTCATATTTTGGAAATAAAAGATTTAAATGTGTTCATCGATAATCATATGATACTTAATAAAATTAATCTGGTCATTCCAAGGCATCAGATTTTTGCAATTATCGGTCCCTCGGGGTGCGGAAAAACAACCCTGTTAAGGACGATTAACAGAATGGTGGAGGAAGAAAAGGGGATCAGGATCTCCGGAGAGATTTTTTTTGATGTAGAAAATGCTGTTAACATTCCGTTGCATACTTTACGCACGAAGATTGGCATTGTGTTTCAACAACCAACACCTTTCCCCATGTCTATTTATGATAATCTTGCCTATGCTCTTAAATATCATGGCGTGAGAAATAATAAAAGTTTAAATGGAATTATCGAAGATAAACTAAAATTGTGCGGGCTGTACGATGAAGTAAAAGACAATTTAAATATGTCGGCCTTAAAGCTTTCCGGCGGGCAGCAGCAGCGCCTTTGTATTGCCCGGACTTTATGTGTAGAACCTGAAATCCTGTTATTGGATGAGCCCTGTTCATCCCTTGACGTCCATAATACCAGGTTGATTGAAGATCTTTTGGTTCAGCTTAAGAAAAGCTATACCATCGTTATTGTTACTCATAATTTGCAGCAGGCGAAAAGGGTAGCTGATTTTACCGCTTTTTTGCTAGAGGGAAAGTTGAAGGAAATAAACAGAACCGATTTACTCTTTGGATCACCTAAAAAGGAAGAGACCAAGCAGTATTTGCAGGGATTATATGGATAATATTTGGCCGAAAAGTATAAATACCCAATTTAAAATTAATAAACCAGGGGTGACTTAATGATTTTAATTGAAATTCCAGGGAGAGAAAAAATCAGAATTGAAAATATTGTTTTTGACTATAACGGCACAATAGCCACGGACGGTATAGTCTCTGAGGAAACCAAAAGTAATATAATGAAGCTAAAAGAATTAGCGAATATCTATGTGCTTACGGCGGATACCCACGGTACAGCAATGGCTAATTGTGCTTCCCTTAATATCAATATTGAAACTTTCCCCAAAGAAAATGCGGGAAGTGAAAAAGAAAAGATTGTCGAGAGATTAGGGGCAGATAATACAATTTGTATTGGTAACGGATATAATGATTTACAAATGGCGCAAAAATGTGCTTTATGCATTTGTATATTAGGAAAAGAAGGATGTTATGGCAAACTTTTATCTCTAGCTGATGTGGTGGTAACGTCTATTGATGATGCCATAAACTTAATTTTAAAGCCCAAACGTCTGATTGCCACCCTGAGAAACTAAATTTAGAAGGCTTCGTGGAATAAATCCACGAAGCTTTTTTGTTTAAACAGATTTTTAAAAGGTATTACCTAAATTTTGTTGAATTGTAAATTATTATTTAAATAATAGTTTATTATAGCCATAACAGGGGATTTTGATTACAATATTTTGAGGGTATATTTTTATGAATTTTATGCATGTTGGACAGATATTGGCTACTTTACCGCTCGGGTCGTATTGTAATCGTTCTCCATTTTTTATTAGCTTCAATCGAAAAAGTGTCACTTTTTCCACCTTTTATTTTTATTATATTTTAGGCATTGGAGGGATAACAATGATAAAGTATAAGGTTTCGGATTACTGGAATATGGGTACATCTATCGGTCTGTTAGCGGCGGTTGGTATTATGCTGGGCGCGCTGCTTCAAAATCTGATTTTATGGCTTTGCGTTGGTGCCGGTGTGGGCGCAGTTTTAGGTGCTGTATCCATGCTGTATAAAAAGAAAACGTCATGAAGCGCTCCATAATTATTCTCATAATCGCAGCCTTCGTCATCGGCTTCTTTGGTGCAGCCGCCCTTGCCCTATATTTGCCGGACAGAAAAATAAGGACTCATTCCCCGTCGAAAGAATTCGCGGCTTTTCTGGATTTTAGAGTTCCGAAGCTGATGGGCCTATACGGAATACCAGGAGTTAGTATCGCCCTTGTTAGAGACGGGCAGATTGTATATACGGCGGCCTACGGCGACGCCAACCAAAAGTTCGGACAGAAAATGACGGTAGACATGCCCATGCGCGTTCAATCCATATCCAAATCGGTAACAGCGTGGGCTGTGCTGAAGCTGGCGGAGGAAGGAAAGCTGAATCTGGACGATCCTGCCGAAAGATACCTCAAGAGCTGGAAGTTGCCTGCTTCAGACTACACGACGGATGGTGTGACGGTTAAGCGGCTCCTCTGTCACACCGCCGGATTGCCGCTTGGAGATGTTTTTGCGCTCTACTCCCCGGATGAGGCTATGCCTTCTCTGAAGGAAAGCCTGACCCATTCGGCAATTCTGTTTCAAATGCCGGGAAAAGGCTTTTCCTATTCCAATGTCGGGTATAACTTGCTGGAGCTTATTATTGAGGAGGTTACGGGAAGGGACTTTGCGGAATATATGAAAAACGAGATCCTCTATCCCCTCGGCATGTATCATTCGGATTTCGAATGGAGTGAAGATACTCTGACTTCTGCGCCCCTTGGATATACGCTGGATGGTAAGCCGATTTTCCCCTACCGATACCCTGAAAGGGCGTCAGGAGGATTGATCGCTACGGCGGAGGACATCGCCCGTTTCTGCATCGCGGGGATGCCGAATTTTTCTGATCAGCGGGTGCTTGCACGCCCTACCATTGAACAACTCTATTTTGCGCAGGCCGAAAACCTTGGAATATATAGCGCGGTATTTGACGCCTACGGCTTTGGCTATTATACTGAGAGGCTTTCGGACGGAAAACTAGCGGTGTCCCACGGCGGGCAGGGAACCGGCTGGATGAGCCATTTCCATGCGGTGCCTGAAACGGGAGATGCGATTGTTATTTTAACAAACAGTCAGCGGAGCTGGCCGTTCATCTCAAGCCTTCTGAACGGATGGGCGCGGTGGTGTGGATTTTCTCCGCCCGGCATGACGCGCATCCTCTTGGGGGAATGTTTTTTATGGGGATTGGTTGGCCTGACCATCTCAATAACACTCTGTCTTATAGCGGATATTGTCAGGAAAATTGCGGAGGGCAATCTAAGTTTCACTCCCATGCAGCAAATTGTGGTGAAACCATCACGCATATTCAAAATTGGAATTTCCCTTTCAATATTGGCTATTCTGTGGTGGGCTTTTTGTCAAAAATACTTGTTTCTTACTGCAGTATTTCCGGTTTCATCGATATGGCTTGAGGTGTGTGCCGCCGCGTTTTCGTTGACACTACTCATAGAGTCGTTATGTCAACAATGATTAGTAGCGTTTATTTGATCAAGGGTTAATCGACTATCCAATATCCTATAACCTTTATCATATTGGTGATCGTTCCACTCTTCTAGTTTATTAAGATAATCGCTTGGATGATAATTGATTTTTATAGGTTTGGAAATGTCTTCTAATGTTCTATACAATTTTAATAGGTATAAACTTACTACATAATTTTAAAAGGCTTACAGGGCAGATTTGAGCGTCATTTTTTGAAGGTAATTTTATAGCACTGCTGATCATAAAAAACTAGAAGACAATTTTTAATATCTTAAATGTAAATTAAATTAAAACCTTAAAGACAGAAAGAAGCTCACGGAAAATGCAAGTGAACTTCCTGGGGTTGTAAAAAGCTAAAATTTAGCCTGGGGGAGGGGGATTTATCTGTCTTGCTTGCTAATATATTCTATCACTGAGTAGTCAATTTCGTAACCATCGGGCGTAACTAGTTGAAAAACTATCCGATCTTTTGGCTTAACAGGATGTATATCAGCTAAGTCAATACTTAAAACTTGCAAGCCAGTTCTTTTGGGCTCAACTAACATCACTTGATTTCCTTGGGTCAGTATTTTTCATTAAACTCTAGAAAATCTTGCAGATCCACTGGTTTCTCAGGCTCTAATCGATGCAAACGTTGAAGCAAATTATCAATTGTATTGTTTTTTATTTCTGCCGCTGCATATATTCGGGGGATTAAAATTAATAATAAAAGCACAATCGCTTATCCTATAATTTTTTTCTTTTTAAAGAAAGCCATACAATACACCTTTGTGACTGTCAAGTACTTTTGAACAAATTTTGCTAAATAACTTTTAACACCTAGATATTTCCAAAGATGGTTTCTCGATGTTTGATTCTATAGCTATCACCACTTAAATGAATTATCTCACTCTTGTGAATTATTCTGTCTAAAATGGCTGTAGTGATTGCAGGATCGCCTAGCAATTCACCCCAATCTTCTGGTCCTTTGTTGGAGGTGATTATAACTGAGGTTTGTCCATAGAGCTTGTTAATAAGCTGAAAGAACATATTAGCTTCATTTCTATCCATTGCCATGAACATCAGGTCATCAATTATGACTAGATCCGAGGAAATTATCCGTTTCATCTTTGCCCTGCTGCTACGACTTATTTCCTGGGTCTTAAACAGGTTAATCAACGTATCCATCTGAATGAAGCTAACTTTATAACCTCGGTCTATTGCCTCAATGCCTAAACCTATAGCTAGAAATGTTTTACCAACGCCGGGAGGCCCTAAAAGTAATAGATTGTAAACCTGTTCAACCCATAAAAGCTCCCGTAGATGCTGTAATTGTTTTTTACTAAGGGATTGTTGCTCGGCTAGGTTAAACTTATCTAAGGTCTTATATTCCGGGAAAGCAGCCCATTTGAGCCACTTATCCCTTTGCTTTTCCTCTCGTTTCAACAATTCATAATTAACAAGTTTATATAAAAATTCCTGATAACTAAGTTCTTTGGTTTCAGCCTCTAACAAAAAATCGTCGAGAACCTTTGCCATTTCAGGGATCTTTAGTGTTTTCATTTGCTCTTTTAATTTGGTAGTGGTTCCTAGCATGCATTACCCCTTTCCAGAAGTTCTTGGTAGGACTTAAAATCTCTAACTTCCGGTTTAGTTTTAAATTTACTACGGTCTACTTCATTTAAAGGTTTAATTTCCGCAGGATTGGCCTCGGAAGGCATTTCTTTCGTCTGTAGTGTAGTAAAATGTTCCACTGCATCAATAAAGTCTGTGGCACTAAATAGCTTATATTTCAAACAATAATTTAGGGCCTTTTCAGTTACCGACGCATCAATATTTGCGATGTTTTTTTGAATTACTTGCAATTGGTCACGGATGTACCTTGGCTTTTCTATCCGGATTATTTCGAGCAATTCTCTAGCCTGTAAAGGGTGGGTAAAAAGTGCTGACACAGTTTCAATATATTTGTCAATACCTTTGGAATGATCCCGACTATGATTATTATTCTTGATTAGTTTGCCTTTTTCATGGCTTAAAGTGTGTCTGGCCAATTCTTGTTTAGTTTCTAAATCACGAATCACAAGAATATTGTCCTCAACTACTTGGACCTTGACCTCTTTTTCTGTACTATCATAGGTTCCAAGTGGAACAGAATATCGGTTGCCTTTAAACCACACGGTATTGTCTTTTCTTACCACCCTTGTTATACTATTGGTACAAGTGATATTCAATTTTTCAAAAACCGGTAGGAGATGTGGCTTTTCCAGGGCGAACATTTCAGCCGGTATTTTTTTCGTCGTGTTATGTATTTTGCCGTTACCTGTGCGCTCCAACCAAGCAAGACATTCCTCGTTAAGCTTCTCTAAGTTAAAGAAGGTGCGGTGCTTGGCAAAGTTCTTTTTTACAAAGCCTACAACATTTTCGATGCGCCCTTTACTTTGCGGGTCCTGTTTTCGACACATGTAAATTTGAAAGCCCCTTTTGTTAACGTAGTTAGTAAACTCATAGGTAAGAATTAAATCGCCACTATTTTCGCTGGTTAAAATGAGGTGGTCTTGGTCATAGACAATTTCTTTTGTTCTACCACTATAGAATGCAAAAGCATTTTCATGCATCTTAATGACATCCACGGTGGTAAAGGGCCTGTCTAACCATTCCACATATTTCTGTCGGGAATTAGAGAGTACAAAAGCAATAAACCAAAGTTTAACCAAATTCCCCTGAGCATTTTTAAGCTTCTTTTCACCGAAATCAACTTGCATCTGATGTCCCGGGGGTGGATCTTCAATAGCTTCATGGTCTCTTTTAAAGATAATTTTTGGAATATCATGCTCCTTTCTTAAGTTAGATACGTAATTTCTAACAGTACTTTCGCAAACATCTATTTCAGGATATCGCTCAATCAACCAGTCAAGTACCTGGGCTCCTGATATATCAGGAAACTCCTTGAGCCAAGATAAGATTTCATCTTTTTTATGGTCTAGTTTCTTTCGTCGTGTTTGCATATCTTCCAGTATTTGATTGTACTCATCCGGCTCAAGATCCTTGTACTGATACACTGTGTTTCGAGATATATCCAGATGTCGCGCAATTTGGGATACTTTTAAACCCAATTCCTTTAATCGCTTTATTTCTGAATACATATTCCACCTTTCCGTAAGCTTCATTTGATCCTCTCCCTGCTGATTTGGTTTTCCAGCTCAATCATACAGGAGAGGAAGTTCGTGGTAAATACTGTTCATTCTTATTTAGCGAAATCTATTGACTTTATTTTATCAGTCACAACCTTCCGTTTTAGTTATATTTCTAACCTTAATCTATGTAAATAATCTAGATTCTATGAAAGTTACTACGTTGTCAGGGGATATACTTACAATTGACTATTAACGCTCAAGTCGTTTTTAGATCATAGGGTAAAGGAATTAAATATTACTTGACCACTAGATGAGAAACAGTCTGATGCTGTATTAGGGGGAATTTTATTAATTAGCAAGGGAGTTTACGAATGAAAAGAGTATTAGCACTCGTTATCTGTTTGGGTCTGGTTATATTTCTTTTTACCGCCTGTACTGGTAGTCAGGCTTACCAGCAGTATATGCAAGCTTATCAACAGTTGTGGAAGGTAGATTCTTTTGTGGTAGAAAGAAGCGGAAATTTAGTGACGTCAGAGAATTTATCCGGCGTGTCAAAAACAACCAACATGGCTACGAGTGAAACCTATCGATTTGTCCGCAGCTCAGAGGGAGATATGCTTATAGCTAATATAGCTGTCAATATTATAGATGATGCACCAACTCTACTTAACCTTTATTTCCGTGACGGATATGTTTATTCTCAGAATATTACTAGACCGGAAGAAAACTTTCGCAGCCAACGCGAAGCTGACTATGCCATGAATTGTGCCATTGAGGGCATTTTAAATTTCCCTATTGATGTAATTAACAAACAAAGTGTACAAGATACATCTGATGGAAAACTACTCACCTTTGAATTCGATAGTGAAAAGTATTACGCTCATCGCTTTCCAGAAACATATGATGAGCATGGCTATGGAGAATTTAGCTACTTTCGTGAACAGCCGATTTACACCGTGCTCCTTGATACACAAGGCCGAATTAAACAAGTCACTGGCAGTTTTTGTACTGTAAACTCAGATGACTCAGGCTTTACCTGGGATCAAAGATACAACATCACCTTTACGCAATATGGCGATGTGTCATTAGATTTTCCTGAACTTAATGAATCGGATTATCCTATTCTGGAAATCGGAATGACAGCTGAATAGTGTAAGAACGCAAATCGGGTAGGAGGCCACCCATTATTTGAGTGGCCAACCTCCAAGTCGAGTAGTTAGAGCCATTGAAACTAGTACCAGATGGGGCAAAAGAAGGAGATGTAATCGAGATTCGGCTGGATAAAGAAGTAACAGAGGGTAGGATGGAAAAAAATGAAAAAGCTTGTGGATGATTTGTTTAAGTAGGTTCTTGAGATTGTAATAAGCTAAATTTTAGCCTGGGGGGGAGTACGAGCATGTATGTTACTGTGATACACATGGTGATCTAGATATTACAAAATGACGAAAGAAATTGGTCGGACTGTAATATTATCAAAAGATAATTACCCTATTAAAAAATGCTAGTTTACATAATTGTATAATCTAAAATAAGACACATAATTTACTGTTTATGAAACAGGTGTTTCAGATAATTACATTAGAAGCAAGGTAAAAGATTTATTTAGGTTTGGTAATATCTTTTAAGATACTATACAATTTTAATAGGTATAAACACCTTACCACATAATTTTAAAAGGCTTACAGGGCAAATTTGGGCGTCATCTTTTGAAGATAATTTTATAGAACTATATAGTTTTAAAAGTTTTAATTCTAATCATAAAAATACTGGAAGACATTTCTTGGAGGTGATTTTATGAAAGGTAAAACTACTGAGCCAGGATATATAAATAAAAATAACCAAAAGAATATAGGAAAAACTGATGAATTAGGTACCGACTATTTACAGTGGTTTTACTTAATGGAATGTCAAAACTGTAATTACATATATAAGGCAAATGGTTCAGATATATGGCAAAGAAAGTGTCCTAAATGCCAAAATGGTCGGCCATGATTTTTATGATATTTATTTCAGTAGTATTAAAGGAGGAGTTGGAAGAGAACCCTCCCCAGAATCGAAAAATTACCTAGTTTACATAATTATTATTATAGGAAGTTATAAAAATTGCATCTGTTAACTGAGGGCGTTGTTTCTATATATCGCCAATAACTAAATAAAAAGCACAAGAGGTTTGTGCTTTTTATTTTATTTAGACTTGTGGAATTTTTATTAATTGTCCGGGATAAATTTCTGCGCTTTCCAGTTTGTTTATATCTTTAATTCTATAAATAATTTTTCGGATATCTTCATTTCCTTGATAGTAACTTTGCGTTAAATCCCATAAAGAATCACCGCTTTTCACGATTATTTCAATATATGCAGGTTGACCTTTATTTTCGCAAAAGTTTGCTGCTGTTACTTTAAACCCTAAACTGATACAAACAAAAAAAACTAAAACAACGAATAATAAAGATGTTCTTAATTTATTCAGGTTTAATTTTTTTCTTTCTTTTCTTTTGTTCACTATTATTCCCTCCCGAACCGATGTTTCCTTCTAGTATAATTTTAACCAAACAAGAGTACGATGTCAAGAAAAAATTCGAACGAACGTTTGAATTTATTTAAATCTTATGTTATAATTTAGCAAAGAAAATATAATAGCGAGGTGTTAAAATTGTATGAAGATCTGTCAGAACGGCAAATAAGTATTTTGGATTATATAAAAAAAGAAATAAAAGCAAAGGGTTATCCCCCATCGGTTCGAGAGATCGGCAAAGCAGTTGGGCTGAGTTCCAGTTCCACAGTACATGGACATTTAAATGTTTTGGAACAAAAAGGCTATATCAGGAGAGATCCGACAAAACCCCGTGCTATTGAGGTTACTGATGGTGAGTATTGTCACATTCTAAAGGAAATGGTCAATATCCCTATCATTGGGAAGATTACCGCTGGACAACCGATTCTGGCCGTTGAAAATGTTGAAGATACTTTTCCCGTCCCCCTTGATTTTATTGGCTCTAAAAACTATTTATTTATGTTAAATGTTTTTGGAGATAGTATGGTTGAAGCCGGAATTTATGATGGGGACTATGTAATAATTGAAAAGACGAGCTATGCGGAAAATGGTGATATTGTAGCCGCGCTGATAGATGATGAAGCTACCATTAAAAGATTCTTTAAAGAAAACGGGCATATTAGATTGCAGCCGGAAAACCGTTATATGTCCCCTATCATTGTTGATGAGGCAAAAATTTTAGGAAAAGTAGTGGGATTATTCCGCAAGATGAAATAAAGAAAGCTCTTAGGGGCTTTCTTTATTAAATCAGGCCGGCTCGGATCATATCTTTTACCGTTTCCGTAACCGCTAATTTCACGTGCTGACGGCTAGTTCCGCCCTGCATATATACAATATAAGGTTCTCGCATAGGGGCGTCGGCACTTAGTTCAATAGACGAACCCTGAATAAAAGCACCAGCAGCCATAATTACCTGGTCATCATATCCAGGCATGTCCCATGCCTCCGGCGTAACATGAGAATCAATAGGTGAATAGCACTGAATCCCTCTGCAAAAAGCATTTACTCTTTCCCGGTTTCTTAGTTTAATGGCTTGAATTATATCCGTACGCCTCTCATCCGGTAAAGGCATTACTTCAAAGTCGAGTTCTAAACATAAGGATGCGGTAAATATTGCTCCCCAAAGAGCTTCTCCCACAACATGGGGTGCATTAAAAAGTCCTTGATAGAATAAGCGGTTATTCCCTAGGCTAGGGCCGATTTCTTTTCCAATTCCAGGAGCTGTTAATCTTGCTGCGGCACGATCAACCAGATCTTTCCGTCCCACAATATATCCTCCGCACGGAGCAATCCCTCCACCAGGGTTTTTGATTAAAGATCCGGCAATAAGATCAGCCCCTGCCTCTAATGGTTCTCTTTCTTCTACAAATTCTCCATAACAATTGTCCACAAAAATAATTAGGTTTGGCCATTTTCTTTTTAGAATTTTTGTCACGTTTGAAATCTCTTCAATCGTTAAAGACGGTCGCCACTGATATCCTTTTGAACGTTGTAGAGAAACCATGCGAGTTTCCGGTGTAATAGACTCTACTAAAGCATTAACATTTACAGATCCATCTTCATCAAACGGGAACTCACGATATTTAATACCGAGTTCTCTCAGGGTACCTGCTTCTTTTTGTTCAGAGCCAATTACTTTAGTAAGAGTATCATAAGGTTTTCCTACTGCCAACAGTTCATCACCTGGTAAAAGATTGCCAAAAAGACATAAGGTGATAGCGTGGGTTCCGGAAACAACTTGATGCCGTACTAAGGCATCTTCCCCTTGAAAAATCTCTGCATAGACTTCTTCCAATCCTTCTCTTCCAACATCATTATAGCCATAGCCAGTTGAGGACATAAGATGTAGCTCTGAGATTCTATGTCTGCGAAAGGAAGTTAAAATCTTATTTAAATTGTAACTTACTATTTCATTAATATGTTCTTCTTGTTTTTTTGCGGCAGCTTCTGCTGATTTTACTAAAATATCTATGTCTATTTTCTTCATAATGTCCTCCTGAAATTTTGCATATTGTTAATTGTATCGTCTTTATTATTTATTGGCAACTTTTAATCCTCATTTTTAGTTTCATATGGTCCATTTTAGTGTTTATAACTTTTGGTAGAGGCTTTAATAATATCCAGTGTTTCTATGGTCATCAGGTCTTCCCGGGTGGTCTTTTCTTTACGGATCAACCGTACTGCCTGCTGCCGCATGGCAGACTCTACAATGTTTCTTACGAAACGGGCATTCCCTGAGTGTTCGGAGCCGGCATGTGAGCGGAGAATCCTATCCAAAGCAATTTGGGCATCTTTGGTTAATTGATACTGTCTGGCTCTAACCATCAAGTTAGCAATTTCTAATAATTCCTCAATTTTATAGTCTGGAAAATCAATATGCAGGGGAAATCTGGATCTCAGTCCGGGATTGGTTCTTAAAAACCACTCCATTTCATCTTTGTATCCGGCGAGAATTAAGATTAGATTGTCTTTATGGTCTTCCATTGCTTTTACCAGGACATCAATTGCTTCTTTGCCGAAATCTTTTTCCCCGCCCCTGGCCAAAGAGTATGCCTCATCAATAAAAAGCACCCCTCCTAGGGCCTTTTTTAACTGTTCCCGGGTCTTTTGAGCGGTATGACCGATATACTCCCCTACTAAATCCGCTCGTTCCACCTCTACTAAATGTCCCTTTTGCAGGACTCCGATTTCCTTATAAAGCTTGGCCACGATTCTGGCTACGGTAGTCTTTCCGGTACCGGGATTACCTTTAAATATAGCATGCAAAACTGTAGGTTCGGCTGCTAATTTTTCCTTAGCACGTCTTTTTTGTATTTCCACAAAGGCCTGCACTTCAAAGATAACCTTTTTTACATCCCTTAATCCAATGAGAGTATCTAATTCTCTAAATATTTCTTGCACGCGGGGATTATCAATGGAATTTTCAGTATCTTGCCCTTGGTCTTCTTTTTTTATTTCCCTATCCCCTTTTTTACTATTAGAAAGAGAAGAGATGGTCTCAAAAACTTTTTTCCCTCCTGGTTTAAAGCTCATTTTAATTTCCACATCTGTCACCTCTTGAAAGAAGGGATATTAGTATCATTATATTTTCCATTCTTTACTTTGTGCACAGTAAGTAGCTTGGGCTCATAAAATAACTATGCCGGGATTCTTTCGATTAGAGACCATAGATAAACAAGCTTATTAAAATAAAATGATAAAATAAAAAGGGCTACATGATATGCAGCCCCTACAATATTTAAATAAATAAAATTTTATTCAGACTTTTCCATCATGATATTTACCGGTTTATTGGGCATTATCGTAGAAATGGCGTGTTTATAAACCATTTGCTGCTTTCCTTCTACGTCCATCACTACGGTAAAACTATCAAAACCCCGAACAAACCCTTTTATTTGGAAACCATTTACTAGGAAAATGGTTACTCCCGTATTGTCTTTCCTTACCTGATTAAGAAAAAAGTCTTGTAAATTAAAATTACTCTTTGTCATAAAATTCCCTCCAACATTTGGTATTTGTATTATTCTACAGCATTTCCCAGAGTCCTGCTAATATAGTCAGTTATTTTTTCAGCACAAATAATTTTTTTAGAATAATCCTTTATATTAAACCATTTGATTCTTTGATCCCGTTTAAACCAAGTAAACTGCCTCTTAGCAAAATGTCTTGTATCTCTTTTCAATAGGCAAATTGCCTCTTCTTTGGTAAGTATTCCGGTTAAATAGGCAGCAATATGTCTATAGCCTAACCCTTGCATTGGCTTTAGCCTTGGAGAATAACCCTTTTTAAGCAGTTGATGCACTTCTTCAATTAGTCCGTCCCGAATCATTTGATCTACCCTTTGATTTATTCTTTCGTACAGGTCATGTCTTTCGCAAAAAAGGCCAACCATTGCAGTAGTATAGGATAATTGATTATTCTGTTCCTGCTGAATTGAGGAGAGTGTTTTCCCTGTTTGATAATAAATTTCTAAAGCCCGGACAATACGGCGTAAATCATTAGGATGCAGCCTTTGAGCAGTATCCGGATCCACTGATAAAAGTTTCCGGTGCAAATGCTCATTACCAAAATGTTCTCCTTCTTTAAATAATCTTTTTCTTAAATCAGCATCCCTCTCTATTTTTGGGAAATTATAGGGATCAATTACAGAGTTAACATATAATCCTGTACCGCCTACTAATAAAGGAATTTTGCCTTTTTCATTAATTTCCTGAATAAGCTTACGTACTAGAAATTGAAAATCGGCAACGCTAAAATTCTCATCGGGATCGAGGATATCGATCAGATGATGAGGTATCGCTTTACCATTTGAACTAATCATTTCATGTTTTTTGATTTTAGCCGTACCGATATCCATTCCTCGGTAAACCTGCATAGAATCGGCTGAGATTACTTCTCCATCAACATTCGCCGCTATTTCTAGTGAAATTTCGGTTTTTCCTACTGCAGTAGGTCCCACAATCACGATTAGCTTCTCTTTATTAATTTTATCACCTTCTCCCTTGGTTAATTAAGTTAAGTGCGTAAAAACCTGCGCTTAATTTCCTCGTAAGATAAAGAAATAAATATTGGCCTTCCGTGAGGACAAGTAAATGGGTTCTTCGCCAAACTTAATTGTTCCAGTAAAAAATTAATGTCGGATTCTGCGAGATAACTATTTCCTTTAATTGCACTTTTGCAGGCTAAGGAAAACAGTCTTTCCTCGTCAATAGTTTCCATAATAGAATTACGAGACCCGCTACCTAGTTTTTCCAATAAATCCAATAATAATTCCTGAGAGTTTCCTCCTAAATGCCATCTAGGTACTCCTCTTAACAAAAATGTATTTTGCCCAAAATGTTCCAAGATAAATCCTATGTCGGCTAATTTTATGATGTTATCAATCAGCCAGACTTTTTGTTCAGATGTTAATTCGATGGTTATCGGAACAGCAAGAAGACTTGATGCTGATGGCTGCTTGCGGAAGCTCTCTAAAATCTTCTCATAACGGATTCTTTCGTGGGCAGCATGTTGGTCAATAATATATAGGCTATTTGGTCCCGAAGCAATAATGTAGGTCCCTTCAATTTGCCCTAAAGCTTTTAATGATGAAATAAAAGAGGCATCTCCCTGATGTTCAATAGTACCAGGTATATTGTTAGTGTCCGGTGTACTTTTTTTATTTTGATAATCCGTTACTTTAGTTTCATCATTTGACTTATATTTACCTATATCATTAATATAATAAATCTTGGTATCATCATAACATGTCGGATTATCATTTTTCCCAAAAATTTCATGCTGGATGGGAGCCGGTTCTCTGCTCCCGGGCTTTTCTTTAATTTGAGGAATGGACACCAAGGGGTTACTAAGAGCTGAATTAATTGATGCCATCAGAGCTTCTTTAATGGGGAAAATATCCCTGAATTTTACCTCTAGCTTAGCGGGATGAACATTGACGTCAAAAAGCTCGGGACTAAGCTCAAAAAATAAAATGGCAATAGGATATCTTTTTCGGGGGATCCTGGTATGAAAGGCTTCCTCCAGAGCATCAGTCAATTCTTGACTTTTAATTAATCTCCCATTAAGAAAAAAACTATAATAATGTCTTGAAGAACGAGTCAGCTGCGGTGTAGATATTAATCCCTTAATTAAAGGATTTTGCTCATGGCTTACCTTCTTCATATTTTTCAGCACTTCACTGCCGTAAACGGAAAAAACAACCTGGTCTAAGCTACCGTTCCCGGGAGTTTTTAAAATACTTCTCTTTTCATGAATCAATTCAAAGGCGATATCCGGATAGGACATGGCGATTCTTCCTACTAGATCTGAGATGCTGCTTAATTCTGCGGAGGTGGATTTTAAGAATTTTCTTCTGGCCGGAGTATTATAGAATAAATCATCTATTGTTATTTCCGTACCGACGGGGCATCCTATTTCTTCTAGCCTTTTTTGCTCCCCGCCGATAATTTGCAAAGAATAACCGATGGTACTATTCTTGGTACGGGAAGAAACAGTCATTTTTGAGACTGCTCCAATAGAAGGTAATGCCTCGCCTCTAAAACCTAAGGTTCTTAAAGAATATAGGTCGTTGACACTTTTAATCTTACTAGTAGCGTGACGAAGCACGGCTACACTTAAGTCATCAGAGGGTATTCCCTCTCCGTTATCTAAAATTTGAATCCTCTTTTTTCCCCCTTCAACTAGGGTGATTTTGATGCGGGTGCTGCCGGCATCGATGGAATTTTCCAATAACTCCTTTACCACCGAGACAGGGCGTTCTACTACCTCCCCGGCGGCAATTTGATTAGCGGTTAAAGGATCAAGAATATTGATTTTCCCCATTTGTTTCTCCTTCAAATAATCCTTAGGATTTTTACATTTTAGCTTTCTTTATTTTTTAGCTTCTGTTGCCACTGATTTAATTTAAGTAAAGCATCCAAGGGTGTCAGATTATTTAAATTCAAGGATTCTAATTCAATGATAATCGGATTTTTCGGAGGCTCCGGGACAAAAAAGCTCATTTGCAACGTTTTTTCTTTTTCCCCCAGTTTTACTATTTGTTGATCCGCGGGAATATCGGTTTGTTCCAATTCCCATAAAATTTCTGTGGCTCGATTTAAAACTTCCTCTGGTAATCCAGCCAATTTTGCTACCTGAATGCCATAACTTTTATCAGTTCCGCCGGGGATAATTTTTCTTAAAAAAATAATCCCCCCTTCTTTTTCTTTCACGGCTACGGAATAATTTTTTACTTGGGGATACTTTTCCGCTAGTTCAGTAAGCTCATGATAATGGGTAGCAAAAAGAGTTCTTGCACCGATTTTCGGTTTTAAAAGATATTCCACAACCGCCCAAGCAATGCTTAAGCCGTCATAAGTACTGGTACCCCGGCCGATCTCATCCAAAATGATTAGACTGGATTTTGTGGCATGCCTTAAAATATGGGATGTTTCACACATTTCCACCATAAAAGTACTTTGCCCCCCAGCTAAGTCATCCGCTGCCCCCACCCGGGTAAATATTCTGTCCACCAAGCCTATTTTCGCCTTGGATGCAGGCACAAAACAGCCGATTTGCGCCATCAGGACACTAAGGGCTATTTGTCTCATATAAGTCGATTTACCGGCCATATTTGGGCCTGTAATGAGACATATTTGATGCTCATCGTGGTCAAGGTAAGCATCATTGGGAATAAATCCGCTGCCGATTATTTTTTCTACTACCGGATGACGGCCGTCCACAATATGAAGGATATCATCATCATCGGAAATTTCAGGTTTGATATAGCCGTTTTCCAGTGATACTTGGGCAAAGGACAGTAATACATCCAGATGGGCAATTACACCGGCCGTCTGTTGAATTCTTTTAGCGTTTTGAGCAATATTTTCTTTAATTTCATTAAACAATGAGAACTCTTTTTGGGCAAGTTTCTCACCTGCTCCTAAGATCTTATTCTCCCAGTCCTTTAATTCCTGGGTAATGTATCGCTCTGCATTAGCCAAAGTTTGTTTCCGGATGTAATTATCAGGCACAGAGGATAAATTAGCCCTTGTTACTTCCAGATAATAACCGAAAACCTTATTAAAACCAACCTTAAGAGATTTAATCCCAGTCCGAGCTTTTTCCGTTGCTTCTAGTTTGGCAATCCATTCTTTACCGTGAGTGGTCATTGATTTTAACTCATCGACTTCTTCGTTATAACCATCCTTGATAATTCCTCCATCTCTAGTTGATACAGGAGGCTCATTATTTATTCCTTGTTCTATCAGGTCATAAATATCTGTCAAAGGATCCAGCAAATCATACAATTCTTGTAATTGATTACTGTTTAGAGCAAAAAGCAATTG
This sequence comes from Bacillota bacterium, assembly GCA_050952465.1. Taxonomy (GTDB): domain Bacteria; phylum Bacillota; class Dehalobacteriia; order Dehalobacteriales; family Dehalobacteriaceae; genus DUPU01. The sequence continues at coordinate 449,134 of JBMNKZ010000005.1, forward strand.
ACGTATTTCCGGAAGTACAGTGATGGAATTTTTTAAACTGATTAAATCTCTGGGATTAGCGTTACCGAAAGCAATCCTGCTGATCAGCCTCTCTAAATCATAGATTTTCTTTAGTAACAGACGTAGATCTTCTCGGACAAAAACATTATCCATCAGTTCTTCTACGGCATTTAATCGTTCTATAATGTCCTGCTTATTAAGTAATGGTTTTTCAATCCATTGTTTAATTAATCGTGCACCCAAAGCCGTAACCGTTCTATCCAATACCCAAAGTAGAGTTCCTTTTTTTTGACCGTCTCGAATAGTGGCGGTAAGTTCCAGGTTTCTTCTGGTACTCTGGTCAATCATCATAAAAGAAGATATGGAGTAAACAGAAAGATCATGCAAATAAGATAAATCCTTTTTTTGGGTCTCCGCTAAAACGGACAAAACCAGTCCTACGGCCGCAACTGCGGCAGGGAAGTCTGACAAACCTAAAGCATCTAAGGAGTTAATCTGAAAATGGTTTTTAATAATTTGGACAGATTCGGAAATGAAATACTTATCCTCAGAGAACTTTGTAATGGTTACATTTAAAGTTCCGGTCAGCCTATTGCGGAAAGATTCATTATGATAAAGGGAAAGAGGTAAAATAATTTCCTTTGGATTAATGCGAGCAATTTCATCAAAAAACTTTTGCTCAAAACTATCTCCTGATATTTCAGTTGCCATAAATTCTCCGGTAGAAATATCCGTATAGGCGATGCCGTAAGCAGCATCATTAAAATAAACCGCTAATAGATAATTGGGACTAGATTCCTGAAGCATGTTAGCTTCCAGCACTGTGCCAGGTGTGATAATGCGTATTACTTCCCGTTTAACAATCCCCTTCGCTAGCTTAGGGTCTTCTACCTGTTCACAAATCGCTACCTTGTATCCTTTACCGATTAATTTTGCCAGGTAACCTTCCACCGCATGATAAGGAACCCCGCACATGGGTACTTTAGTATCATTTCCTCCATCCCGAGCAGTTAGGGTTATTTCTAGCTCACGAGCTGCTGTTACGGCATCATCAAAAAACATTTCATAAAAGTCACCTAACCGAAAAAAAAGAAGGGCATCTTTATGATTAGCTTTTATAGTCTGGTATTGCTTCATCATAGGTGTTAGGTTAGACAAATTTAAGCTCCCCCCCTGCTTAAAAAAAGTCCTTGAAAGCTGGTTTCAAGGACTTTCATTAATGATTAATTGCATCCGGAACAGCCGGCACAACCGCTTTCGCTACAAGCGTTGTCTCCCTGTAGTACTTGAGAGATGACATTATTGATTTGCCCTAAAATCTTGCCGACCTTTTCCTGGGCTCTCAAATAATCCATAATTACATCGTTTTCCTGTAACTTTTGTCTTAGGTTTTCTAAATCTTTCGTTAGTTTATCGGAAGGTTCTACCCCGGATACTTGCATGTTATATACTTCCATTTGTTTTTCCTGAAAGTCATTCATTAGCGACATAGCTGCACTATCCGATTTCATAATTTTTTCTGTGTTTCTTAATTCATAAAGCTCCGGACTTCTTTCCAAAGCATCTGCTAATTCCTGGGCCTTTACTAAAATATCCATAGTTTTCCTCCTATTGGTTTTAACTAGTTATCTATTTTTTCCCCTTCAAGATGCCATGTCTTGGCCTTTTTAATCCTAACTTTTACTAACTTCCCTGCTAAGCTTGGGTCGCCGGAGAAATTTACGATTTTATTGGTTCTGGTGCGACCGGTCATAGTTGTTTCACTAGTTTTACTGATTCCCTCAACTAGGATTTCTTCAGTTTTTCCGACTAAATCCTGATTTATCCTTAGACTAATGGAATTTTGAAGTTCCATTAATTCTTGCAGTCTTGCTTTTTTTACTTCAGAAGGAACTTGATCCGGCATTTCCGCAGCTGGAGTTCCCGAACGGGTAGAGTAAAGGAAAGTATAGGCAACATCAAACTCTGCTTCTTTAAATAATTCCAAGGTATCCTTAAAGTCCTGTTCTGTTTCTCCGGGAAATCCCACAATAATATCTGTAGTAATGCTATAGTAAGGAAATCTAGCTCGAATTTCTTTGAGCAAAGACAGATACGATTCTCTTGTGTACCCCCGATTCATTAATTTCAGAATACGATTACTGCCGGATTGGATGGGCAGATGAAAATGTTCGCAAACACTTGGACAATGAGAGATGGTATCTATTAGTTTTTTGCTAAAATCCCTGGGATGAGAAGTCATATAGCGGATTCTGTTTATTTTATTGGTTTCATCCAATGATTTCAACAGGTCGGCAAAGTCAAATGGATAATTAAAATCCAGCCCGTAGGAATTAACATTTTGCCCTAAAAGCATTACTTCTTGATATCCTTCGTCTCCTAATTTAATAAATTCATTTTTTATAGTTTCCGGATGTCGGCTCCTTTCTTTCCCCCGTACATAAGGAACGATACAATATGTACAGAAATTATTGCACCCATACATGATAGAGATCTGGGCTTTAATCTTTCCCTGCCTTTTGATGGGCAGATCCTCAGCAATTTCACAAGATTCTTCTGCTATTTCTAAGACTTGTCCCCCACTCTGGACTTCGGTGATAAACTGGGGCAAGCGATGCAGATTATGGGTGCCGAAGATAATATCTACATGAGATGCTCTTTTCTTAAGTTTTTCTGCAGAGCCGGGTTGTTGAACCATACAACCTCCCACTGCAATAATTAACCGGGGATTAATGCGTTTCAGCCGTTTTAAATTACCTATGTAGCCCAGAATCTTGTTTTCCGCACTTTCTCGGACGCAACAGGTATTGATAATAATTGCATCACATTGATTTATGTCAGCAGTATGCTCATAACCTAATGACTCAAGCATGCCGGCTAAAACTTCCGAATCATGCTCATTCATTTGACAACCGAAAGTTACTACCTGATATTTAAGGTTCATTATGGCTCATCCTTTGTGCTAATCTTGTATTATTATACCACATGGCCTTGTCCTTGACAAAATAAACAAAAAAATAGAGAGTCCGTCACCCTCTATTTTTGGCATTTTAGGATTAGTTTAAACCCTTACGACAATTCCTTATGTTTTCGATAAGCGATATTAAGCAAAGATTTATCTTGACTATAAGTAACTTTGTTTAGGGCATCAATAATATTAAAGAAACCTCCATTTTTAAATCCAAGTTCTTTATTTACCTGAGAGCTTTCCGAAGAAGCTTCCATGAGAAACCATGTAATCTGATTACACACAGGTTCTTGTCTGGTGATAGAATAAAATTCATAACTAGTCTCCCCCACAGGACCGACAATCTGAGCGTCAACTCCTGCCTCCTCTTTAACCCGTCTTAAGGCAACCTCATTAGCACTACCACCATTTCTAATGACACCTTTCGGAAATACCCATTCATTTTTCTCATTTTGCAACAATAATACTTTGTTGTCAAAGAAGACGATGCCACCGGCGCACTGTCTAAATAGCATGGGCCTACCTCCATTTTAATTAATGTTAAATTAATGGATACTCATTATATTTTTAATACTTCGCCAGTGATTTTTTATTTCCTTCTTAGAACTAACAATTTGTAGAGTTTGGCTGAAATTTGTCTTTTTACTCTGTCGGCATCACGGGCGGATGATCTTCCTCTTCCGGTAAAGAATCCTCTCCCCCATCCTCTTCTGAAGTTACATCCTCTTCTGGTGTCGAGATAACCTCATCCTCTTCAAGATTCTCTTCCGAAGGCGTAGGCTCGGTTGATGGTTCCGGAGGTGTAGGTTGAATAATGACTACAGGCGGATTATCAATGGGAACTATCGGGTCGACAATTACCGGTGAGTTTTCTTGAGGTACAGGTGGAGTATTACCTCTATTTTCTTTATCCGGATTAAGGGGCTTAGAATTTTCCGGGACTGTTTCTTTCGGTTTGGAATTGCTGCCGATCCGAATATTTTCATCGATAATATCCGTTGACTTTCCGGCAAAAACCTCCATCACAACTTGATGGGATTTTTCCTCATCCACGTACCAATAGCTGGCCCCGTTCAGATCCACAAAATTTCCCGGTAATGTTTGCACTGTAATCGTGCTTAAATCATAATTGCTAAATTCTTTTGCTAAACCAATCATTTGAGTAATGCTTAAATCGGTATTAACGGCTTCATTAAGCTTTGGGATCAAGACAGGTAACTTCAGAATTGTTTTGGCCTGCATCATTTCTTTGGCTAAAGCCGCTAAAAATTTTTGCTGTCTTTGGGTGCGGGTAATATCCCCTAACTTATCATGTCTGAATCTTACATATTGCAGTGCTTTTTCCCCGTCTAAACGCTGTAGGCCCTTTTTTAAATCAATCATGCCATCGTAAACACGATATTTCATGTTGCGTTCTACATCAATTTCCACACCGCCCAGGGTATCGACAATGCCTTTAAAACCTTCAAAATTTGTAATTACATAATAATCAATAGGTACTTTGATTAAACCGGATATGCTTTCCTTTACTAGGTCAACACCGCCCAATAGGTTTGCGCTATTAATTTTATTCTCCCCAAATCCTGGAATATTTACTCTTGTATCACGAGGAATAGACAATAAGCTGACTTTTTTATTTACTGTATCTATACTCGTAAGAATAATGGTGTCAGTACGGGAATTAGTCTTTAAATCCTGGTCAGTGCCTAGAAGTAAAATATTAATTCTTCCCTTCGCCCGAATCCAGTTTTCTTGACCTGCTTCAGTTTCAGGATTATCAGGTGGAGGATCTATACCCAAGGAAGAATAAAAGGCATAAGCAGATACCCCTAAAATAAGCACCAAAATTATGATAATGAGATAGCGATATTTTAATGGCAATAAAGCCACCTTCTTTCCTAGTCAAGTCATACTAATAATTTAACCTATTTAACTAATATCTTCAATGGTTAATCATACCTGGTTTTTTAAAACAAAAAAACAGCCTTGATGGGCTGTTCAAACGCAACAATAAAACTTTTTCACTTGCAAAAAAAAATTTCTTATTGTTATATTCTACCGTGGCTAGCTTGAATTCTCTCCAGTTCTTCAAGCAAATAATCATTAAGTACCCTAATATAAGTTCCCTTCATACCCAAGGATCTTACTTCCACCACACCAGCACTTTCCAGTTTTCTTAAGGCATTTACGATTACGGAGCGGGTAATACCTACTTTATCGGCAATTTTGCTTGCTACCAGAAGGCCCTGGGTATCGCCCAGTTCATTAAAGATATGATCTACAGCCTCAAGCTCTGAATAAGACAAGGTATCAAAGGCGATGCTAACAGCAGCTTTCTGTCGGGCGATTTCTTCAATTTTCTCAGTTTTGGCCCTTAGAATTTCCATGCCAATTACAGTCGCTCCGTATTCGGCTAAGATCAGGTCATTACTGACAAATTCACCGGGTTTCGAGAGCATTAAAGTTCCTATTCTTTCGCCACCCCCGACAATTGGTACAACGGTAGTAAATTTATTTTCTAACACGCAGTCCTTTTCAATTGTAAAGGCACATTTACCAAACCTATCAATATTTGCTTTTGTTTCCATGGTGCGTAACAAGTCTTCATTATAATCCGTGGGAAATTGAGCATCTTCTTTGACAACTTCTTCCATGATGGGGCAAACAAAATCATCCAAAAAAGAATAACCCAACACATTTCCATTTTTGCCAATAATATAGGTATTAGCCTCAATATTACGACACAGCACTTCAGCCATTCCGGGAAAACTTATGGGATAACCCGCTGATTTTTGAATTAGATTGTTAATTTCCCGTGTTCTTTCCAATAGCGTTTTCAAAGTAATCCTCCTCAAGCTATACTCTAATGAATAATTTCGCTATTATTGAAGCTTTTCCTTCTTTTTTTTGAGAACTTTATTTTCTTTTTAGAATATTTTTTATTTTCTGCACTATTGCTAAAGATTATGTTTTTACTAGAATAAAAAGAGTACCAAGTTTACCAAAAGTTGTTCTAAACTACAGTAAATTGGTACTATTTTTAATAAAAAGTATCTTTTTAACCTAAATGATATTATAGCCCAATTATAACGCAAAAGTAGCAAATTTTACGGTCGTAGAAAAAATTTACTCCAGTCTTGAAAAACTTAAAGGATGCCTGCCAGCTATAAAGGTGGAGGACATCTAAAGCTTCGTTATAATCGATAATTAGGTGCTTCTTTTGTCACCTGCACATCATGAGGATGGCTTTCCACCAAGCCGGCTGATGTGATGCGCACAAACCTAGCATGTTCTTTTAAATGTTTAATGTTTGGTGCTCCGCAATATCCCATACCGGCACGTAGACCACCGATTAATTGAAAAATTGTTTCTGATAAAGGCCCTTTATAAGGAACCCTTCCTTCAATACCTTCCGGAACAAGTTTATGTGCATCTTCCTGGAAATAACGATCTTTACTGCCTTCCTTCATGGCGGAAATGGAACCCATACCCCGATATACCTTGAAGCTTCTTCCTTGATAAATTTCAATTTCTCCTGGGCTTTCTTCCGTTCCGGCAAAGAGACTGCCGATCATCACCACATCTGCTCCAGCTCCGATTGCTTTTACGACATCACCGGAGTATTTGATCCCTCCATCAGCAATAATGGGAATCTGATAGTCTTTCGCAGCCTCTGCACAATCATAAATTGCAGTAACCTGCGGGACGCCGATTCCGGCAATTACTCTGGTGGTGCAAATGGAACCTGGGCCTACCCCCACCTTAACAGCATCTGCCCCAGCATTAATCAATGCTCTGGTAGCTTCACCGGTGGCTACATTGCCGGCAATTATGCCTTTATCTGGAAAAGCCTTTTTTAGTGATTCCACAGTTTTAAGAACACCTAAAGAATGACCATGGGCTGTGTCAACCACGATTAAATCTGTTCCTGCTTTAACTAAGGCACTGGCCCGATCTATGGTGTCAGAGGTCACACCTACCGCAGCGGCCACTAATAACCTACCTCTTTCGTCTTTAGCGGAGTTTGGGTACTGACGGGTCTTTTCAATATCTTTAATAGTGATAAGTCCCCTAAGATACCCGTCTTTATCCACAATAGGAAGTTTCTCAATTTTATAATGCTGGAGCGTTTCTTTTGCTTCCTCCAAAGTAGTACCTACCGGGGCAGTAATTAAACGATCTTTCGTCATCACTAAAAAGATTTTCTTAGAAAAATCTTTTTCAAACCTTAAGTCTCGATTGGTCAGTATACCCACTAGTTTACCCTCAACAGTAATTGGTACACCGGATATATGATATCTTTCCATAATACCTAAAGCGTCTTTAATAGTATGTTCGGGAGAAAGAAATATAGGGTCGGTAATAATGCCATGCTCCGATCTTTTAACTCGGTCTACTTCTAAAGCTTGTTTTTCGATCGACATATTTTTATGAATTACACCAACTCCGCCCTCCCGTGCCATTGCTATTGCCATCCGGGAGTTTGTCACTGTATCCATTCCTGCACTCATCAATGGAACATTTATTTTAATACTTTTAGTTAATTTTGTCGTGACATCAACATCCTTAGGAAGGACAGCTGATTCCTGAGGAATTAACAGAACATCGTCAAATGTTAATCCTTCTTTGATAAACTTATCTACCATTAATACGCACCTCACTTAATCCACATGTCTCGAAAATGTTTTTCCTATTATAGCACAACTTTTTAGTAGATTCTATTAATTATAAAATAAAACCGTAGATTTTAAATATGAGTATCACTCTATCTAAAAATCTACAGTTTTTGTTTCTAGTCTTGGCCCATCACTGACCCAACCCCATAGTTTTCAAAATGTTCTCTTAAGTATTTAATTGTCTGTTCTTTGGTATTAAATATGTGGGCAATTTCTTGGTCGGTTTTATTCTCGGCTAATCCCTTAATGAATTTATCATAATCTACATTTACTTCAGCACACATTTCACTTAAATAAGGCTGCCAATTCCAGGGTACACGGGACGGAAAATCATGGTACATCTATAACACTTCCTCTTTTTTTGAGTAGTGTATCCAGATATAAGAAAACAATGTATTTTTCAAAGACACCACATAATGGTTTTGGATGTATGCCGTATCGCGTAATTAGGAATATGATTTTTCTTATCCCTAAATGTCTAATTAAGTCAAATTAATTAGTTATGAATATTAAATACTCGGTGATTAAGTAGGTCATGATAAAAAATACCTCGGAAGTTTCAGCTAAAGACCCATATATATCACCGGTCAGCCCACCTAATATTTTTAAGATGGATCTTAGATATAACCACACTAAAAAAAATGAAAGGATCAAGGGAATCAAGGTCATCCAGTGTTGAAATATAATTACAGGTAAAATAGTTAGGATGGAGGCAATGGGGAAATCCGAGTTCCTTTTATAAGTAATAAAGATATAGCCTAAACCTTGATTACGTGCTCCAGGGAAAAATAATATCGCATAAGCCATGGCCCAGCGAGAAAAAATAAAAGCCATGGGGATCAGCCAAAAAATATCAAGATGATTCTTCTCCACTATTCCATAAAGAACAAATTTTAACAGTAGGAGGATCACACAAGCAGTAACACCATGGGCACCTACCCGGCTATCTTTCATAATTTCCAACATTTGTTCCCGGGTGCGGGCGGAAAAAATGCCGTCTGCGGTGTCCATAAACCCATCTAAATGTAAGCCGCCTGTTAATATAATTCCTGTAAGCAGTCCTAATACCGCCGCCAATTGATAATCAATAAAACTAAACAAGTAAATAACGATAGCGACAAAAAGTCCAATAATTAAACCAACCAGAGGAAAATATCGAGAAGTTCTCCCCATTTCCTCTGCTCCATAAGAAAAATTAATTCTAAATGGGATTCTCGTTAAGAATGTAAAGACAATCAGAATTTCTTTAATCATTAAATAATCTTCACCTCAATTAAAAAACCTCAGCCTTCCAGCTGAGGATACACTTTCTATGTATCTCTCTCGTCTAAACTGATGAATGTAATGATTTATTGGATTGGTTATTTTGCATTTCTGCTTCTAACTCCATAATTCGGCGATTTTTTAATAAAATACTTTGGGCATATAGCGCATTATTTCTTTGTAGCTTACGATTCTCTTTTTCCAGTTTTGCCAATAAAGTGTTTTTCTCTTTTTCCAGTTTCTCTACCAAATTCATTAATACCCTACGACTAACTCTTAAATGTTCGATTCTTTCCTCTAATTCTTCAATGCGTTTTTTCATAATTTGGTATTCAGATGACATATTTTCTCCCCCAAGATGTTGTTTTTATATATTATATTCCAGGGAGCGATTCTTTAGTCATCATGGCCCGTACCTAAATGCCCACGCAATTCATCCCAAATACTTAAGGGTACATATTTACTACCTAAATTAGATCGGTTGGATCCATGAAAGTCTGATCCACCTGTTACCAGTAGTTGGTTTTTCTTAGCCATATTTAAATATTTAGCTTCGTCACTTTCACTATGGTCAGGGTGAAATACTTCTATTCCTTTTAGACCTTGGTCACGTAATGGCAGAATTAGCCTATCGGCTTGAGACAGTCCCGGATGGGCTAATACAGGCACCCCTTTTGCTTTCGTGATAAAGGTGATAGCTTCCTCAGGGGTCATTTTATATCTGGGCACATAGGCCGGACAACCCCTGCCGATTAGACGCTGAAAAGCGTCTTCTAAAGATGCGGTATAACCCTTTTCATGTAAGATACGGGCTACATGGGGTCGCCCTACCGAACCATTACCAGCATATAGAAATACTTCTTTCTTATTGACATCATATCCTAACATTCTAAGTTTATCAACCATTTTCTCAATTCTTGTTTGGCGGGCATTTTGGAGAGCTTTTAACTTTTCTTTAACCCAGGAAAGATTAAAATCAATAAAATAACCTAAGATATGAATTTCTTGTTCCGCAACCTCCGTTGAAAGCTCAATTCCTGGGATAACCGGAAAGTTTAATTTTTTCCCCAACTCTACTGCCTCTTCTAAACCTCCGATGGTGTCATGGTCGGTGATCGCAATTCCGTCCAGCCCTATATTAATAGCGGATAAAATGATTTCTTTTACGCTTATAGTACCGTCGGAAGCAGTACTATGAACATGCATATCAAAGCCGGGCATATTTATCTCCTTATACCAATTTTGGTTTATATTATCTTTCAGGAAGTACGGATGTAAATAACCTTAAGAAGTTTCCCCCCATTATTTTTCCAATATCTTGGCTGGTATATCCTCTTTTGGAGAGAGATTCTTCAATTAAATATAGTTTTGTTACATTATCAAGCCCTTCCGGCAAAGTATCGATACCGTCAAAATCTGAGCCAAGACCGACACAATCCACGCCCCCTAGGTTAACAGCATAATCAATATGCCGAATTACATCTTCTATCCCGATTCTCCCTTTCCCCAAAAAATCCCTGACAAAAGTAATACCCATTACTCCATGGTTCTGACTTAAAGCTTTAATCTGGGCGTCATCTAAATTGCGGCGATGGGGGCATATTTTTTGACAATTGGCATGGGAAACCATCAAAGGGGATTTGGTATGCTCCAAAGCACTCCAAAAACCCGCCGGTGAGATATGGGCCAGGTCAATAATCATACCTAAATTATTCATTTCCTCTACTACCTTAATCCCGAAAGAGGTTAGTCCTCCGTTAGTTACGGATTCACTACAGCCGTCTGCTATATCATTTCTTTGATTCCAGGTGAGACCAATACTACGAACTCCTAAACGAAAGAGTGTTCTTAATAAAAGAATATCTCCTGAAAGGATTTCCCCTCCTTCCACCGCTAACAAAACATGAAGTATATCTTTATTCTTAATTGAAAGTAAATCTCTTTTATTTAAGACTAATTTAACATCATGCGGGATTTTTTCGATTTCTTGATGAAAGGTTTCGATTAAAGCCAGGCCCCTTTGTAATGATTGAAAGGGTTTAAAAGATGACTCAATATAGGCGGCAAAGACCTGTAAATTCACATTATTTATAGCCCTCTTAATATCTAGGTGAGATAGATTACCAAGATCATATAAGCTATTTTCCTTGGTTACTTTAAGCAGGGTGTCGCAATGGGCATCAATAACAATCAAAGTTAGCACCTCCGAGAATAAAATAGGCCTGCTGATCAAGCAGACCTTTTATTTTGATTATCTAGGCTCCACAATTAATTTTATTGCTGTTCTTTGTTCTCCATCAATAATAATATCCGTAAATGCCGGGATACAAATTAAATCCACCCCGCTGGGAGCTACAAAACCTCGTGCAATAGCAACAGCTTTTACCGCTTGATTCAATGCGCCGGCACCAATAGCTTGAATCTCAGCCCCGCCCCGTTCTCTTAATACTCCCGCCAATGCTCCGGCAACAGAGTTTGGACTAGACTTGGCAGATACTTTTAACACTTCCATGTATTAACCCCCTTAATTTGGTCGAATATTATTACATCTCCTTAAATTATGTATATTCGCTTAATTAAGGAAAAATCCTCCGGAGAAAAATTTTTTCTTAAAAAAATTATATTTATATTGATTCTTGAATGGATTGGAAGGGAAAGATCGAGACAGCCTGCCCTTTTTCATTAAACTCCAAGATCACTGCATTTAACTGAATATTCCCGTGGGCTACTTCAAAACGCACCGGCATATGGGTAGTAAACTTTTTTATAACCAGATCTTTGTCCACCCCTAATACAGAGTCCCTGGGGCCAGTCATGCCTACATCTGTAATGTATGCCGTACCACGATTCAAAATCCGTCCGTCAGCAGTTTGTATATGGGTATGGGTGCCCAAAACAGCACTAAATCTTCCGTCTAAATACCAGCCCATGGCTTGTTTTTCTGAAGTTGCTTCCGCATGAAAATCTAAAATAAGATAGGGGGTTATCTCCTTTATTTGGGCATAGATTTTATCTATGGTTTGAAAAGGGCAATCTAAAGCCGGTAGATAGACTCGTCCGGCAAGATTGACCACGGCAATTTTTACCCGATTATCAATAGAATATATAGTCCATCCTTTGCCGGGAACCCCTGGCGGATAATTAGCTGGCCGAATCAGCCTCGGCTCGGAGTTAATAAAGCTGAGAACCTCTTTTTTATCAAAGACATGGTTTCCCATAGTCACTACATCGACACCGTAATTACTTATTTCTTCAAATATTTTTTTATTAATACCCGCTCCACCGGCAGCATTTTCTCCGTTAGCAACAGTAAAATCAATTTTAAATTTTTCCTGAATGTTTCTTAATTGTTGACGTAAAATATCTCGGCCAGGTTGACCGACAATATCGCCAATAAACAAAACCCTCAAATATTTTATCCTCCTAGGAATGCTATTTATTAAAAACTAACACCTTTCCTTCATCCCGATAGGCAATTAACTTCTTATCAGATTTGATATTTTTGATTCCTTCCAGCATATGGCCAATCATTTCTTCTTGTATTTGTAAGTCCTCTTCCCACATTTCATCATTATTTTCAGCGACTAAAGAATTTGGGAAGTGTATATGAAATAACTCCATTAAAAATGAAATTTCATTTCTCGATAAGGTGTCAATATCTCTATAAACATCGATAATGGTATAATTATCATTATTATGGCACTCTACCCCAAAAACATGAGGACGAATTCTTTCCAACTGGTGGTATATATGCACAGAATCAACAATTATTTCTTTGATTCCTGTTACTTTTGTATTTTCTTTAGCACTTGCTAAAATAAATGTTAACCGCAATTCATGGGCTTCGGGATCAAAATTTATGGAACCAACTTCCGGATATCGTACCAAAATAGAGATAAGTAACCCAATACTATCGGAAACATCATCCCCATTTTTATATTTTACAGACAAAAGTAGCACCACCCTTTATGCATAAGTCTTAATGTCATTCTTCATTTATCTTGAAAAATCCTGCTTAAGCAAAGACTCTGATATATGTTATATTATGTAATTAATAATAATGGAAAGGGAGAACCAAAGTTCTCCCAGAAATCCCCAAGCTTATTTAGCATAATCAATTGCTCTTGTTTCCCGAATCACTACGACTTTAATTTGCCCTGGATACTCTAGCTCTGCTTCAATTCTCTTTACAATGTCACGAGCAAGTCTTGCAGAATAAACATCGTCCACTTTATCCGGCTTAACCATAATGCGAATTTCACGCCCGGCCTGAATTGCAAAAGCTTTTTCTACACCTTCAAAGCCATCAGCAATTTCCTCCAACTTTTCCAATCTCTTGATATATGATTCTAAGGTTTCTCTTCTAGCACCCGGCCTCGCTGCTGAAACAGCATCTGCAGCCTGAACTAAAGCAGCTTCGATAGTTTTTGTTTCAATGTCGCCATGGTGCGCAGCAATGGCATGAACCACATCTGGAGTTTCTCGATATTTTTTTGCCAGATCTGCTCCGATGGTTACGTGGGGTCCCTCCACTTCATGGTCTATCGCTTTGCCTAGGTCATGAAGGAGTCCTGCCCTTTTTGCTAATTGTACATCTACCCCTAATTCAGCAGCCATGATACCTGCTAAATGAGATACCTCGATGGAATGTTTAAGTACATTTTGCCCGTAGCTGGTTCTGTATTTTAACCTACCCAATAATTTAATTAGTTCCGGATGCAAACCGTGTACTCCAGTTTCGAAGGTTGCTTGTTCGCCCTCCTCTCGAATACGCTGATCCACTTCTTTTTGAGATTTCTCCACCATTTCTTCAATGCGAGCAGGATGAATCCGACCGTCTAAAATAAGTTTTTCTAAGGCCACCCGGGCTACTTCTCTCCTGACGGGATCAAAACCAGATAAAATAACAGCTTCCGGTGTATCATCAATTATAAGATCAATACCTGTCAGAGTTTCCAAGGTGCGAATATTACGGCCTTCCCGCCCGATAATTCTACCTTTCATTTCATCATTAGGCAGGGCGACTACAGATACTGTGGTTTCTGCCACATGATCGGCAGCAACTCTTTGGATGGCTAAAGTAATAATTTCCTTTGCTCTCTTTTCCCCTTCTTCTTTTGCCTGATTCTCGATTTCCTTTATCAACATAGCAGTTTCATGTTTGATTTCTTCTTCTACGTTTGACAAAAGAATTTCTTTGGCTTGCTCAGAAGTAATGCCGGATAGACGTTCTAATTCTGCTAATTTTTGCGAGTGCAATTCTGATATGGCATTTAATCGATTTTCAACATCTTGTTCCTTTTTGTTTAGTGATTCCTCTTTCCTTTCCATGGAATCAGCTTTCCTATCAAGTGTTTCTTCTTTTTGCAGCAATCTTCTTTCCAATCGGGTCAGTTCATTTCTCCGATCCTTATTTTCCCGATCAGCCTCAGATCTCATCCGGTGTATTTCTTCTTTTGCTTCTAAAATTGCTTCTCTTTTTTTGGCTTCGGCTTCTCTATTTGCCTCTTCAATAATTTTTTTGGCTGCTTCTTCAGCAGTGTTAATTTTAGCCTCAGCTAAATTTTTTCTTACAAAATATCCAATAGTAAAACCTATTGCAAGACCAAATAAAATATCAATTACATAGTAAACCACAACTTGTCCTTTCACCTCCTAGTTTAAATTTTTTAGCATTTCTATATCAGATTTACAAGGAAAAATTATCAGGTTAAATGTATCTTATTCCTGACTATAAAAAAACCGAGCGCAAACTCGGTTTTTAGAATAATAATGTTTTTTGCGGGTACTTCAAACTATACAAAGCTAAAAAGAAACTCACTTTGTGTGGACACAATTAAATATACATATATGAAAGTTTATGTATTCTAATTTTCTATTGCACATGGCAAATGCCCCAGTTTTCAGATATATAAAACCCGCATCCAGGCACCTTATTCTAATCCTTGCTTAACAAAAATATTTTATTATTTTTCCTTTTAATTGTCAAGGTATTTGGGCCTTAGCTGGGAAATCATATCCATAATCTGTTGGTGCTGGAAACCTTTTCTTAAAAAAGCAGACACTATTTTTCGAAAATCTTTTTCATTCAGGCTATTCTCAGTCATATTTAATTTAGCCAATTTTTTTTCCATCAGACGTTTTAAACAACCCCATTCTTCTTCTTCGGTATAAAACCTGTTAAAATGCGCTTCTAAATCATCTGGGGAAATACCTTTTAAAGAGAGTTCTCGTAGTACATACCATCTGCTTTTAGGCGATATATGCTGACGATAATAGCACCAACTCTCCATAAATTTTATGTCATCTAAATATCCCAAATTTATTAAACGGGATACCACCGGGTTAATCTCATCTTTTGTGTAACCTATCTCCAAAAGACGCTGTGTTAATTCCTTTTGTGTACGAGGACGAATTGTTAATAGCTTCAGGGCCTTAGCTAGGGGGTTCGATTTTTGAAACTTATTCTTCGTCTTCATAGACATCTTGACTTCCTGATGCTCCCACACTTAATAAGGTCAATTCTTTAGCATTATCCCGAATCCTCTTTTCGATTTCTTGAGCCATATCAGGATGTGTTTTTAAATATTCTTTGGCATTTTCTCTTCCTTGGCCAATTCTCTCATCCCCGTAGGAATACCAAGAACCGCTTTTCTTAATAATGTTTAGCTCCGTACCAATATCCAGAAGGTTACCTTCCTTCGATATTCCTAAACCGTACATAATATCGAAATCAGCCTGTTTGAAAGGAGGAGCTACTTTATTTTTTACAATTTTTACTTTAGTCCGGTTGCCAATCATATTAGAACCTTGTTTTAAAGTTTCTGTTCTTCTTACTTCCATACGCACTGAAGAATAAAACTTTAAAGCCCGGCCGCCAGGTGTAGTTTCCGGGTTTCCATACATAACACCAACTTTTTCTCTAATCTGGTTAATAAAGATAGTTGTGGTATTGGATTTGCCAATAACACCGGTTAACTTTCTTAAGGCTTGGGACATAAGTCTTGCTTGGAGCCCAACATGGGCATCTCCCATATCTCCTTCCAACTCTGCTCTAGGAACCAGTGCCGCTACTGAGTCAATCACGATCACATCGATAGCACCGCTTCTCACCAAGGCTTCTGCAATTTCTAAGGCCTGCTCCCCTGTATCTGGTTGTGATACCAGCAAATTATCTAAATCTACCCCTAAATTTTGGGCATAAAGAGGATCAAGGGCATGTTCAGCATCTATGAAAGCAGCCGTACCCCCCATCTTCTGAGCCTCAGCTACAATATGTAGTGCTACGGTAGTTTTTCCTGATGATTCAGGGCCGAATATTTCTACTACCCGTCCTCTGGGCACACCCCCCACCCCTAAAGCAAGATCTAGGGCTAAAGAACCTGTAGGGATCACCTCAATGCCAGTTTTGGTAGAGGCTTCTCCCAAACGCATAATGGAACCTTTGCCAAATTGTCTTTCAATTTGACTAAGAGCTTGATCTAGGGCTCGTAATTTATCCGACAATATTAACACCCACCTTTCAAACACGTGTTCGAATACATTATAACTTGGACTTTCTTTAGTTGTCAATCATTTTTAGTAAATACTTTAAAAAATTTTAATGATTTGGGGTTATTTTCCTCAGTTTAACTAAGGAGAAAGTTACTTTAGGTGCTCTAAGATTATTTCTAGGCCTTTTTTTACGGTTGATGCCCTTATTTCCTCTCGGGTACCTTTAAAAAGGAACTTATGAGCGGTACAAAATTTATCTTCGGCCAGGGCAATATAGACTAAACCAACAGGTTTTTTTTCACTTCCTCCTGATGGCCCTGCAATCCCGGTGATGGATAATCCTAATTGGGCATGGGCGATTTCCTTTATAGATTTAGCCATCCAATAAGCTGTCTGATAACTCACTGCTCCAAACTCTTCGAGAATATCCCAAGGAATACCCAGTAATTCATGTTTGGCCTGATTACTATATGTAACTAAGCCATAACCAAAGCATTCCGAACTTCCCGGAACGCCGGTTAAGGCTCCACTGAAGAGTCCACCCGTACAAGATTCTGCAACAGCAATTATTTTATCCTTTTCTTTTAATCTGTGAATCACTAATTCCGCTTCCAATTCATTTCACCATCCATATCCGATACTATAAATCTTCGCGCCTTAGTTTGAAAAACCTTTTTATTTCAGCACGCTATAATGTAATTATTCAAAAAAACCAGCTTATATTTTTTTAATATAAGCTGGCTGGAAAACTTAATCTGAGAGTATTTTTCGAAGATCTTCACCAGAGATATATTCCTGTTCCAGGAGTATCTCAACCATTTGATTAAGAATCGAAAGCCTTTTTTTGAGCTCATTTTTGGTGATTTCTTCTTGGGCCTGAATAATTTTTCTCACCTCATCATGAACTAATTGTTTTGAAATACACTCGTTATCAATGATCCCTAAACTGGACAGGCCGCAGTCAATAATTTGTCGGGCCAGTTTTACTGATTGTTTAAAGTCGTTTAATGAACCGGAACTTTTATTGCCAAAAACAATTTCTTCTGTGATGGCACCGGCTAAGGCAATACGAATTTGTTGCTCCAAGTAGTCCTTAGTATATAAATAAATATCTGAGGCTGGTGTTTGCCGCATATATCCCAAGGCCTTACCCCGGGAGGTAATTGTGACATAGGCAACTGATTTTTCCGCACAGATTTCGCTCACCAAGGCATGACCGGACTCATGATAGGCAATTCTCTTCTTTTCATCCTTGGAGGGTGCTTTTTCCGCTTTTTCTCCCATCATTACTTTATCAATGGCTTCTTTTAAGTGTCTGGTCAGGATAAACTTACTTTTTTCCCGCATGGCATAAATCGCTGCTTCATTACAAAGGCTTTCCAGTTGAGCCCCGGAAAAACCAAAGGTCTCTTTTGCAATCTCAGACAAGTCAACATCTTCAGCTAAAGGCTTGTTTGCGGAATGTATTTTAAGTATTTGCAAACGGCCGGTAACATCAGGTAAATCCACATTAATAATCCGATCAAAACGCCCCGGTCGAAGCAGAGCATCATCAATTAGATCTGCCCGATTTGTTGCTCCCATTACCAGAATTTGCAGTTCCGCATCGGTTTTCATACCGTCCATTTCCACTAAAAGCTGATTTAGGGTCTGGTCATATTCTAAATGACTGGAGTGACTGCCCCGTTTCCCTCCGATTACCTCGATTTCATCAATAAAGATTACAGCAGAGTTTTTTTTCAGTTTTTTGGCCAGCTTTTTAGCTAATTGGAATAGGTTACGCACTCTTTGGGCTCCCACACCTGCATACATCTCGATAAATTCAGAACCCGAGGCAGTAATAAAGGCTGAGTCGGTATAAGTGGCAGAAGCCTTAGCCAACAGTGTCTTACCGGTTCCCGGTGGCCCGGTTAATAAAATCCCTTTCAACGGTCGAATACCCATGGCTTTAAATTTATCCAATTGCCTCATGAATTCCAGAGCTTCTTGAATCTCCTGCTTGGCCGGATTCTGTCCCCCTATATCATCAAATTGGATCGGGTGATGATAAACAGCCGATCCTACGGAATTATTATTTAATACTCCTTTCTTTTCCAATAAGAAATAGAGTAAGGTTCCCATCCCGATAATCACAATTAAAGGTACTACATCATAACCTGAATAACCTAAAAAAACAATTAAAGCTAGAACAATACCTATAATAATCTCTTTCCCCATAACGTCTCCCCCCTTCTAACTAGTAGTATCAGGAAGTGTGCTGACGGGCCGATCGATAATGCGGTAAAGATATTTGTTATGCTCCCTCATATGCAGATAGACTTTTTCATTATCGAGATATATTTTGACCGTTATGCCTTGACTTTGGGATAATTCTCTGATATATTCCGACATTTCCGTAAAGTTGCCGCGAAAAATCCCTTCTTGAATGGCTATTTCACTTTTTTCGGCAGCTTCTTCTAATTTTTTTGACGGCATATCTATGATTTGGATTCGGTACTTTTTATCCTGAATAGCGGCGGTAATTTCTTGATAGGATTTTTTAATATTACTTACATCACCCATAGTTAAGGTAATCGTTTCGTCTTTGATGTCGACCTTATTAACACCCTCAATTTGGGTTAGCTTTTCATAAAAATGGTCTGCAATATAGAAGTTTTTAAAGAAAAACTGGGCACCGACCAAAAGGGCGAAAAAAAGGCCGGCAGTGACTAAAGTCAATCCCAGGCTTTTTAAATGCTGTTTCATCCCCATCACTCTCCTACCTAGTATAAAAAGTATAACATGTGATCGGGGTTAAAAACCTTATGAAATTGATGGTAAATCTTCGTGCGCCAGCTTTAAGTTTATGAATACCAAGAACTCTTATTAATTTCCGCGCAATAATCTTTTCGCCTTAATAAAGTAATCCACACCGGAAATAATGGTAAAACCTACGGCTATATAAAGTAAAAATGTACCAATGGGTATCTGAAAAATAATTAGTGGTAAATCGTGCAATAGAATCACAGAAATTGCCACAATTTGAGAAACAGTTTTATATTTCCCCAGTCTAGAAGCAGAAATAATTACTCCCTCTCCAGCAGCAATAGATCTAAGGCCTGAGACAGCAAATTCCCTGCTGATAATGATAATTGCCACCCAAGCTTTAATTAAATCAAGTTCCACCATGGATATGAGGGCGGCAGAAATTAATAATTTATCAGCTAAAGGGTCGATTAATTTGCCTAAATTAGTTACCTGCTTCCGAGATCGGGCAATATATCCGTCTAAACCATCTGTACTGGCAGCAATAATAAAGATTAAGGCGGCAATAAAATCACCGTATTTGGGAATACGGGTGAGTAAGATGATCATAAAAATCGGCACTAAAAAAATTCTTGCAATGGTAACTTTGTTAGCAAGATTCATTGTATACTTACCTCTCCTATTAAATCATAGACATCAGTATCAGTAACCAAAACATTTACTATGTCACCAGCTTTTAATGATGAATCAGATTTTATCAAAACAACTCCGTCCACATCAGGTGCCTGATACTCAGTTCTTCCCATAAAATATTCGGGATTATCTGAGGATTTTCCTTCTATCAATACAGAAATAGTTTTACCAAGCCATTTTTTTTGATTTTCTGAGGAAATTTGATGCTGCAGGGTCATAAGGCGATGAAATCTTTCCTCCTTAATTTCCTCAGGTATTTGATCAGGAAATAGAGCAGCCGGAGTATCTTCTTCTTGGGAATAGGTAAAAGCCCCTAACCAGTCAAAACCCTGTTCTTGGACAAAATCCAACAAAGTTTGGAATTCCTCCTCAGTCTCCCCGGGAAAACCCACCATTAAGGTTGTTCGAAGAGAAATATCCGGAATGGACTGTCTTATTTTTTGAATTAGTCTTTCTAAGGATTCTTTGGTTTCTTTGCGGCCCATTCTTTTTAAAATCTTCTGGTCGACATGTTGCAAAGGTATATCTAAATAATTACAGATATTATCGTGACTTGCGATCACGTCAAGAAACTTTTGAGTGATGCGCCCGGGATAACAATAAAAGACTCTAATCCAATGAATATTTTCTTTGGAAATTTCCTCCAAAAGTTCGGCTAGTTTCTCTTCCCCATATAAATCTAGGCCATAATAAGTGGTATCCTGAGCGATCAGGTTTATTTCTTTTACTCCCTGGGAAATAAGGAAGCGTACTTCTGTAACTATCTCCTCCATCGGCCGGCTTTGATAATTACCTCTTAATTCAGGGATTAAGCAATAAGTGCATTTGTTGTTACAACCCTCGCTAATCTTCACATAGGCAGTATGTTTAGGTGTAGTAAGATGCCGCTTAGCATAAGCCAAAGGTGCATTACATGAAGATTGCGCCTCCGGTTGTTTAAACCTGGCATTTACTAATTCACCGATACGGGAAAAATCTGAAGTCCCTAATATTTCATCAATTTCCGGAATTTCTTTTTTTAATTCTTTTCCGTATTTTTGGGTTAAACAACCGGTTACAATAAGCATTTGGCAACGGCCAACTTTTTTATATTTAGCCATTTTTAGGATTGTGTCAATTGATTCTTGTTTTGCAGGAAGAATAAAGCCGCAGGTATTAACAATAATAATATCGGCTTTTTTAAAATCTTTTGTCAAAATATAATTATCATCTTTAAGAATTCCCAGCATGATTTCACTGTCAACCAAATTTTTGGAACAACCTAAGCTAGTTAAAGCAACATAAAAGTCCAAGCTGAAACCTCTTTTCTACTAAGGTGTATTTTCTTCCAAATATTCTTTAGTAACCACCTGTCTTGTAGGATCTACCGGAAAAGTACTTTTACCGTTATGGATTACCTCAACCGCTTTGGCATTACCGTATTTAACGGTGATATTCTCCTGACCAACAAAAGTACGGTTTTCGCCGGCTTTTAATGTCCCACTAAAATCGTTTTTCCCATCGATTTTCACATCCATCCAACAAGTGTCTTCCTTAACAATTACGGTAACAGATACTCCATTTATCTCAGATTCACTGATAGAGCCGGCAGGTTCTTCTGTTTCGGGAGCAGCAGGTAAATTGTTAGGTGGTTCTTGCTCTTCTTGTTTTTCTTCTTCTTGGGGAGTTTGGGTTTCTGTAATTACATTATTAGGAGGTGTGTCATCCCTGTCATGTAAAAGAGCAAAACCAATGCCTGCCGTTATTAAAGCTAAAATAATTACCACGATAATAAATAAACTCGATTTTCTGGTAGCGATTCTTGTTTTTTCTACTAGTTCATCATCATCATCATTTGCAATATAAGAAAGAGATTTGACCCTATTTACCAGTTCCTCATCATTCATCTCTAAAAAACGAGCGTACGTTCTTAGAAATCCAATCACATACACTTTTCCGGGAAGGGCTTCAAAATCATTTGCCTCCAAAGCAATAAGATACTTCATGCGGATCTTCGTGGCATCTTCTACTTCACGCAGGCTTAATCCCTTAGATTCCCTACGTAAGCGCAATTCTTCTCCGATCTGATCCATTAAAATCGCTCCTTTCTAGGTGACAGGATTCTAAAAATCTCTTGGCCCGCTTTTTCTTCATCAAAGGAAGAAAGGTTATAATCAAATTCCGGAGAGGCGTGATCAGGGTAATTATAAAGGGGGTCATAGTATTTGACAAGAAGTGTTTCCACTACCGGTTTAAAGTTTCCGGAATTTATCATCTTTGTTAAAGACTGTACCGTTTCATTTCCTAAACGATTTTTTAGCTTATTTAAGGCCTCAATCAGCTCATTGGCATATAACTCAACTTTGTATTCTCTTATAATCCTTTCTATTCTATGATTAAGGTCATCATAAAGAAGGATATGTTTCCCCTCTTTCATAGCATTAAAGAGAGGAGAAGGAATTGTGATTTTCCCGATTCTTTTACTCTCACATTCTACAATGATATAATTATGACCCCGATACTGATTAAGTTTTGACCAAAGCAGGGATTCAAACAGTTTTTGTGAAGGCTGAGGGGGCAAACCTACATCGCCGAATACAGAACCTCGGTTATTAGCCAGACCCTCTAAGTCGACAGCACCTGCACCTAATTCAGTCAGAACCTTTAGAACCTGGGTCTTTCCCGTGCCCGTAAGACCATGTAACACTACTACCTTAAAAGGGATTACATTCCTATGGAAATAGGCATTAATGAATTGCCGGTATCTTTTATATCCACCGTTTAAGCGATAGACAGGGATATTCATCAATTCTAATACGGTAGCCAGGGCCTTGCTTCTTAATCCGCCGCGCCAACAATATAAAACCGGATTCTTCCCCGCTCCTGCTTTTTCAATTAAGTTAATGATTAGGGGAAGTTTAGGTGCAACAATGGATAATCCCAGTTTTCTGGCGGCTTCCGGGCTGTTATTTTTGTATGTGATGCCGATTTTTTTTCTTTCTTCATCATTGAAAATAGGAATATTTATAGAACCTGGTATATGATCCTCATAGTATTCACTCTCGGCCCGTACATCAATAAAAAGTGGATCAGCTAGTTCTAAGGCATCTTCGAAATCGATTTGCTGTATCATGTTTACTCCCAACTGCTAGTTAGAATAACCCCGAAAATCATTAAAATAAGTATATCAAATATAAAAATATGAAACAAGTTAGGTTATCAGAGTTTTGTTTAATCTTAAATTTTTAATTCCTGTTTTGAAGACGTTCAAACTGTTCCAAGGTAACTAAAACATTTCTCGGTTTTGATCCTTCATATTCACCGACAATGCCATCGCTTTCCAACATATCCATAATTCTTGCGGCTCTGGAATAACCGACTCTAAGCTTGCGCTGGAGGAGAGAAACCGATGCCTGACCTGTGGTGATCACTAGTTTTGCGGCCTCTTCAAACAGTTCGTCTTTTTCCACGCCTTTTTCGTTTTCGGATTTTTCATTATTAAATATTCCTTCTAAATACTCAGGTTTAGCCTGGTTGCTGCATTGGCTGACGATAGCATTGATATCTTCCTCGGCGATAAATACTCCTTGGACGCGAATTGGTTTTGCGGCACCAATAGGATTAAAAAGCATATCCCCCCGGCCTAAAAGTTTCTCTGCCCCTGCCATATCCAGAATAGTGCGGGAATCAATTTGGGAAGAAACAGCAAAAGCAATCCGGGACGGAATATTGGCTTTAATCAATCCTGTAATAACGTCAACAGATGGTCTTTGGGTGGCAACAACCAAGTGAATACCGGCAGCTCGTGCCATTTGAGCTAGTCTACAGATGGAATCCTCTACATCATTGGGGGCAACCATCATTAAATCTGATAGTTCATCAATTAAAACAACCATTTGCGGCAATTCTTCTCCGGTATTTTGCTTTAATTCATTGAATCGGTAAAGATCCTTTACCCCGGTAGAGGCAAAAATGTTATACCTATTTTCCATTTCGTTGACAATCCATTTGAGGGCACCGGCCGCCTTTTTTGGATCTGTTACCACTGGTGATACTAAATGGGGCAGACCGTTATAATTTGCCAGTTCCACCATTTTAGGATCAATCATGAGAAATTTTACTTCCGACGGCTTGGCCTTATATAAAATACTGCAGATCAGTGTATTCATGCAGACACTCTTTCCAGACCCGGTTGCTCCGGCAATTAGTAAATGGGGCATGCTCGCCAAATCTGCTACTACCGGGTTTCCTGTGATGTCTTTACCCAGGGCTACCGTTAATTTGGACGCCGATTGTATAAACTGGTGTGTCTCCAACACCTCCCGGAAACATACCGTCGATACTTCCTTTTTGGGAACTTCAATTCCGATTACTGATTTACCTGGCACGGGTGCTTCTATTCTAACTACAGGAGCTGCTAAATTTAAAGCAATATCATCAGCTAAATTAACAATTTTACTTACCTTTACCCCGGGACAAGGTTGCATCTCAAATCTAGTGACGGCAGGACCGCAGCTCACTTGCGTTACTTTGACCTTTACTCCAAAACTCTCCAGGGTATCTTCTAAAACCCTAATACTATCGGTGATATCTTTATTCATACGGGGGCTTTTTATTTTAACTGCCGATTGGAGAATTTCCGTGCTAGGTAAAGTATATAGGGATTGATCAGAATTTTGTTTATTCTCTTTGGGTAATACGGTGTCTTTCTTTATACCTTCTATTGGACTAGGGCTAGAAGGCATCTCCAAGGGTTGGGGCAGAGGATTCTGCGACAGACCTCCTTCCCAAATATCGGAACCAGTTGAATCATAGTCATGGGTAATGATTATAGGATGATCTCGCTCCTGTTTTCGAGTACTCTTTTTTAAACTTAACCTTTTGTCTTTTATTTCCTCTTCGTCGATATCCTCAAATAAAAAATTGCTCAGAAAATTTTTTAGACTTTGAAAAAACAAAGATATTTTGCGTACTATTATTTTGAACGTGGAAGCCAAGGAAATGTCTGTGATTAATATTACGCTTACCATGGATGAGGCACCTAGGATGATCTTGGCACCAATAACTCCAAAGCCTTTTTGCATCAGCCAGCAAAATATAGCACCAATTAAACCGCCGCCCTCTCCTCTAATTCCAGAATTAACAAAGCGGGTAAAAGTATCTGCTTCAATATAAAAATGTAAAAAAGTAATTAAGCTTAAAAATAAAATAATCATGCCCAAAAGTTTTTGTCTAATAAAGTTAAAAGGTTTATTCCGAAGTAATAATAAACCCAGTACCATCATTATAATGGGAATAATAAATCTGCCCATTCCGACAATTCCCGCCATTACTTTAACAGCAAGTACCCCGATGGTACCCATTTGTTGGGAATCATATGTCTTATTAAGGGGAACAAGATAAAAACTTATTAAAAGAAGAATCGCCAAGGCAATTAAGGAAATCCCGAGAATTTCATGTTTGGTTTCTTCTTTCATCAGATTTGGTTTCGGTTTTGGCATATCTTCACCTCATAATATAGTCAACTTTAATATCTTCGCTTTTTTTTTGGTAAATCCTTTAAATAAAGCGCAACTTGTTGTTGCGCTTTAAAAATTAATTTTGGGTTTATTGTCTATTACACTGGCAATATGGACATGGCCTTCTAAAACATAAAAATTTTTCATATATGATTATAATATGGTTTAATTTTCTTGACCATCTTTACCCCCAATAATTTCATGGAAATAAAAATCTCCCTATGAAAGGGAGTTTTTTATTTAATATTATCACTCATATCAGTAATCATTCTGGATAATCTCATTTCCTGGTAAAAACGTACTGTCCAAAAAGTCATTGGGATTAGTACTTAAAAGCTGGACAATAACACCTTTTCCATTTTCTCTTGATTCAACAATGACATTTTTACCCAAATAATTTTTATATCGGTAATCACGTTTTTGGTCATATCCGTCCAAGATTGCCTCTTCCGGCATAATTGTCCATAGCAATTTAATGCACCCCTGTACCTTTTGTTTTGTATTCCTGAATCAAAGCATTCATCTTTTGAATCGCGTTTCCTATACCGCCTAATTCGTCTATCAGGCCCAGTTTAACAGCTTCTTTTCCTACTATAACAGTGCCGATGTCTCGGGCTAATTCACCGGTAGTGGTCATCAGTTTTCTAAAGGTTTCTTCGCTCATTTTAGAATTTGCGGTGATAAAGTTAATCACTCTGTCCTGCATCTTATCTAAATAATCAAAACTTTGCTGTACCCCAATCACTAAACCTGTCAATCTAATAGGATGAATGGTCATAGTTGCAGAATGTGCAATAAAAGAATAATCTGCAGCTACAGCAATAGGTACACCAATACTGTGTCCCCCTCCTAATACTAAAGAGACGGTAGGTTTGGATAAACTTTTGATCATTTCGGCAATGGCAAGTCCTGCTTCCACATCACCACCTACGGTATTTAGAATCACTAAAAGACCTTCAATCTCTCTGTTTTGCTCCACAGCGACTAATTGGGGAATTATATGTTCATATTTTGTTGTTTTGTTTTGGGGTGGCATCACCAGATGCCCTTCCACTTGACCCACAATAGTAATGACATGAATATTACTTTTTACTGCAGGTAACTGGGTTTGTCCGAACTCATTAATCAATTCAGTTTTCTGCTGTGTTTGATCCATATCCTGGGGCTCTTTTCCGGGTTCTACCATGTTTTGTCCTCACTCCTTCCAAATCATCGTATCTAGTATGAGATAATAATATAAAAAAAATACACAGTATCAAAGAACTGTGTATTTTTTCAATTTACATTTCACTTATTATCGGCATGATCATAGGCTTGCGCTTGGTTTTTTCATATAAAAATCTTCCTAAAGTGTCCCTAATGGAGGACTTAAGATTTGTCCAATCTTTTATCTTTTCCGGGTCAGCTTTAGCTAATACTTCTTTTACTTTTTCCCGGGCATCCTCCATTAGCTTTTCAGACTCTTTCACATAAACAAATCCCCGGGATACCACATCAGGCCCGGCGACAATAGTACCGGATGCCTTATCGACGGTGAGAGTAATGATAAATATACCATCTTGAGAAAGTTGTTTTCGATCCCTTAGTACCACATTACCTACATCACCGACACCAAGCCCGTCTATTAAAATTCTGCCGGCAGGAACCCGTCCGCTAATTTGCCCTTTTTTCTTAGTAAAATCAATTACCTGGCCGTTTTCCCCTACAAAAATATTCTCTGGGGGTATACCCATTTGCTCCGCTAATCGAGCATGTTTATACAACATGCGGTATTCACCATGTACGGGAATGAAGTATTTTGGTTTGACTAGATTAATCATAAGTTTTAGTTCTTCCTGACTGGCATGTCCAGAAACGTGGATGCCAGCTATTGATTCATGGATCACATCTGCCCCTAATTTAAATAGATGGTCGATGGTACGGGCTACTGATTTTTCATTTCCCGGAATGGGAACAGCGGAAATAATGATAGTATCACCTGGAATAATTTGAATTTGTTTATGCTCAGATTGAGCCATCCTGGTTAGGCCAGACATGGGCTCTCCCTGGCTTCCAGTGGTGAGAATCACTACCCTGTTTCCCGGAACCTGACTTACTTCGTCGATGTCAATTAAAGTATTTCTAGGTATTTTTAGGTACCCTATTTCTGAGGCAATGCTAACTACATTTGCCAGGCTTCTTCCTACAATTGCTACTTTTCGATTATATTTTGCCGCAGCCCAAATTGCCTGCTGCACGCGATGCACATTTGAGGCAAAAGAAGCCATAATAATTCTGCTTTTAGCCATTCTAAACGTTTCATCTAAGGTTTCTCCGACAGAACGTTCCGACAAAGTATATCCCGGACGTTCCACGTTGGTACTATCAGACAGCATGAGGAGAACACCTTGTTCCCCTAAAGCCGCGAATTTATGAAAATCTATAGGATCTCCATCAACGGGTGTCATGTCAATCTTAAAGTCTCCTGTATGAAGTATGATACCCAACGGTGTATGTACGGCAATTGCAACGGCATCAGCGATGCTATGACTTACCCGAATAAATTCAATTTTAAAATGATTCAATTTCAGTACATCTCTAGGTTTAACCACGTTTAAATCGGCAGTTATGCGATGTTCCTTTAATTTACCTTCCAGTAGTCCTAAGGTTAGTCTAGTTCCATAAACCGGTACATTCAGCTCTTTTAAAACATAGGGCAGCGCTCCGATATGATCTTCGTGTCCATGGGTGAGGAAAATTGCTTTTACCTGATCCTTATTTTCTAATAAAAAGGTGATATCAGGTATTACAATATCCACGCCAAGTAATTCATCTTCAGGAAACATCATGCCGGCATCAATGACAATAATATCTTCGCCATATCTAATTGCCGTCATATTTTTCCCAATCTCACCAAGTCCGCCTAATGGGATAAGAGATACTTTTGCACTTCTTGCTACCACTTGTCCACCTCCTTTTTAAAAAAATTAGCATGCGCTAAAAAGAGTTCTTCGCAACAGATGAAGTTTTCACTTCATCTGTTGCGTAGAAATTATTTTAAATGGTATTGCTCTAATAATTTTTCTAAAAATAGTTTTTCTTTTTCCGATGCTTCTGATAAGGGTAATCTGAGTCCACCCAAATTCCAGCCTAACATATTTAAAGCTGTTTTTATTAAAATCGGGCTGGTAGTAATAAATAGGCCTTTAAACAAATCCAGCAGTTCTAAGTGTAAATCCAATGCTTGTTTAGTATGGCCAGACTTAAACAAGTTAATCATACTTTTTATTTTTTTCCCTACTAAATGAGAAGCTACACTGACCACACCCGTACCACCCAAGGCCAGCATGGGAAGGGTTAAAGAATCGTCACCGGAATAGATGGAAAAATCTTCACCAACCCGTCTTCTAAGATCGGAAATCTGATCCATTAACCCTACAGACTCTTTGATTGCCGTAATATTTTTAATTTCCGCGAGTCTTTGCACAGTTTCCGGCAATAAATTGCAGCTGGTTCGAGAAGGAATATTATATATAATAATCGGCAAATGGGTATTCTGGGCGATAGTTTTAAAATGAAGGTACAGGCCTTCTTGAGTTGGTTTATTGTAATAAGGCACCACTACTAACAAACCATCTACTCCAATTTTGGTAGCTGCTTTGGTCAATTCCACAGATTCCTCCGTGGAATAGGAACCAGTTCCCGCAATTAGATAACCTTTACCTTTAACTGCCTCTTTCACAGCAGAAAATAGATCAATTTTTTCTTGGAAGCTAAGAGCAGGGGACTCTCCTGTTGTCCCCGACACAACTAAGGAATCGGAATCATTTGCCAATAAAAATTGGGCCAGTTCTTGAGCTTTATCATAATTCACCTTACCGTCATCATGAAACGGAGTCACCATAGCTGTAATAACTGAGCCAAATTTCAATTTTTTCACCTCATCCTAAATTAAACTTTTCGTGCAGTGTCCGTACTGCCTCTTCCATATCCTCCTGATGTACCAAACACCAAATACTGGTGTAGGAATCTGCTGATTGCAGTATTTTTATATTCTTTTTAGTCAAGGCTTCAACAATTTTAGACATTACCCCCGGAACTCCTGTCATACCGGCACCAACAGCCGCTACTTTAGCACAATGAGGAGTGGTGTTTACTTCAAATCCTAAATCGTTAATAATCGATACTGCCTTAACGGAATCAGCATCTTTTACGGTAAAAATAATTTCTTTTTCATTAATGGTAATGAAATCTATGCTTATTTTCGCTTTGGCTAAAGAGCTAAATATTTTTTCGGTTACTTCTTGATCTTTTGATGGATTAGCAATAATTAATTGAGAAACATTGTTTTTTTGGGTAATACCGGTAATGAGCCTGTCATTTTTTATGTCGGCCACTTGTTCCCCTTTTAAAACACCGTTAGTCACTAAAGTTCCTTCTCCTTCAGTAAAGGTGCTTAATACTCGTAAAGGAATATTTCCCTGCATAGCAATTTCTACAGCCCGGGGATGAATAACCTTTGCACCTTCATGAGCTAATTGACAGATTTCATTATATGTTATTTTATCCAAAGTTTTTGCGTTGCTTACTATTTTGGGATCGGCTGTTTTTACCCCGTCTACATCTGTATAAATATCCACCTGTTCTGCTTTAAGGGCTACACCCAAAGCTGCAGCTGTGGTGTCGCTTCCTCCTCTACCAAGAGTTGTGATTTTCCCGTCTTTTGTTACTCCCTGAAAACCAGCCACAAGTACCACATCATTATGTTTGAATTCTTGATATATTTCTGCCGGATTTACTTGTAATATGCGTGCATCGCTAAAGCAGTCATCAGTAATAATACCTGCCTGACCTCCTGTTAAACAGGTAGCCTCAATGCCTAATGATTTAAGTTCACTAACCATTACCACGCTGGAAATAATCTCACCGCACGACATTAATAAATCTAAATCCCTTTTTGAGAGAATATTTTCATCTGTGACTAAGTTTTTCAAAGTATCCGTCGCATAAGCTGCTCCCATTCTTCCCATGGCGGAAACCACAACAGCAACTTTATAACCGTCTTTTACAGCTTGAGAAATTTTACTTGCGACAATTTTTCTTTGCTCGCTAGTAGAAACCGAACTTCCTCCGAATTTTTGCACCAGAATTTTCATTTTGTCACCCCAATATTATTTAAATAATTTGAACTGCAATAAACCTTTCTAATATGTTATTCTTACCCTCATTCTACTAAGTATAATCGTCTTTACTAAAGTCATCAATACATATAATTAAAATAATGGCATTTGTTATTTAAAATCATTAATATTCTACTAATAATGGCTGAATTTGTTTACCATTAAGGCTTTCTACAATGGTATCGGCGATTTTATCCATGTGAGCAACCAAAGAATTATTTTTAACTTTAGGACTATCTTGGCCAAAAGGTACTAGATAAATGTTTTTCGTATTTAATAACACACCGATGTTGACAGCAGCAAAACCAAGTCCATCATTAGTAGAAATGGCCACAACAACTGGTCTTTGGTTACGTAAAGTTGCTTTGGCGGCCATTAACACCGGTGAATCGGTGATTCCATGAGCAAGCTTTGCCATGGTGTTTCCTGTACAAGGGGCAATTACCAGAACATCTAACAATTTTTTGGGACCAATAGGCTCTGCCTCTACAATTGTAGAAATAATTGCATGATTAGTAATCTTCTCCAGGGTGTTCTTTAAGTGGTCGGCTGTGCCAAAACGTGTGTCTGTACATTTAATTGAATCTGATATAATGGGGTAGACCTCAGCACCTTCCTTAAGAATCAGTTTTTCTATCTCTAATAGTGTTTTTTCAATGGTACAATGAGAACCGGTGAGGGCAAAACCAATTTTTTTACCCTTTAAACGCATGAAAAGCACCTCCAAATGATGACATTAGGTTCTCTGATAATAGGAATCAATTATCCGGGGATATGCTTCGGCTAAAATCTTTCCTGCCGTTAGGGGGGCCACTTTTCCGGGGAGCCCTGGAGCTAAGAGAGCTGAAACGCCTAGTTTTTTTGCTGCCTCAAAATTTGTTCCTCCCGGGATAGAAGCCAAGTCAATGATCAATGTGTCCTTCCTGGTCTTAATGAGCACTTCTTCGTCTATCACCAGTGCAGGAACTGAATTAAAAATGACATCTGCCTGATTAACATATTGCGATAAATATTTTAACTCCTTTGCCTGATAGCCGAGAACCTGGCATTTGGCTAATTGGGAGGAATTTCTGGCAAATACAGTTACCTTGGCTCCAATCCCTTTCAGCATAGTGCAAAGAGTCTCTGCTACCCTTCCATAGCCTATGACAAAAGACTCTGAACCGTGAATGGTGATCGGTAGTTTTTCCATGGCTATCTGAATAGCGCCTTCGGCAGAAGGAACAGAATTAGGGATAGCGACTTCATCTAGGTCTCCTACCTCGATCAAAGATATCCTTTTTGTCTGAGCAATATTTTTCAAATACTGTGAAGCTGCTCCCACAAAAACAGGAACGTTTGGCGAGATATAGGCAAAATCTTCCGGAGTTAAACAAATATCATGAGGAAAAAGTTTTGCGTAAAGAATTCCTTTGTTATTAATACCAGGCAGGGGTAGAATAACAACATCTACATTTTCGACAGCCTCCTGAAATGAAGAGCAAACCTGTACCGAGAGAGGCATTAATGAGGCAGATAATCCGAATACTTTAATGGAATATCCTCGATCGGTCAATGATTTAACTAAAACAACCTCCCGATCATCCCCACCAATAACGGCTAAACAATTCTTATCTGTGCTCATCCCCATACCTCCTAAATTGAGCCGGATAATTAATACCAATATATGTTTGTTAAATAATGAAGGTGCTTGGACTACTTTGGTTTCCTACCAAAGTAGTTTTTCCAAACCGTAAACTACTCCTTTCATTTTCATCACATTTCTTACCGCCAAAAGGACACCGGGTACGAAAGAATCTCGGCTTAAAGAATCATGTTTAATAGTTAAAGTTTGTCCCTCACCACCAAAAATGACTTCCTGGTGAGCTACCAATCCTGGTAACCGCAGGCTGTGTACCCTCATGCCCTGAAAGTTGCCACCCCGGCTGCCACTGAGTTTTTCAAATTCGTGGGGGGCTCCTTGTGTCATGACACTTCTTTCTTCCGCAATCATCTCTAAAGTTTTAATAGCTGTTCCGGATGGCGCGTCCATTTTTTGGTCGTGGTGTTTTTCAATTACTTCAACATGGGGAAAATATTTACTAGCTTCTTTTGCAAATCTCATCATTAGTACCGCACCTAAAGCAAAATTGGGAGCGAGAAAAGCTGGTGTCCTGAATTTTTCAGTCAATAGTTTTAATTCCTCGATCTCATGGGGAGTTAGGCCTGTAGTTCCAATAATGCAGGCCACTCTACTAGCTATAGCAGTCCTAACATTCTTCATTACGGCTTGAGGATTAGTAAAATCTATCATAATCTGAGCCCCGGAATCTTTAATTACTTGTTCTAAATTATCGCTAACATAAACATGTTTCATCTCTTCTCCAGTTAAAAAACCAATATCTTTACCCACAAATTTAATATCTACTGCTCCCACGATCTCGATATCGGGTTCGTTAATAATTCCATTTAAAATGGCTCGGCCCATTTTTCCGCCAACCCCAGTAATAATTACTTTATATTTTTTTGACAATTTCAATCATAACCTCCTCATAAGATGTATAGATAGTTATATTCAATTTTTCTAAAAAAAATCCTGCTTAAGGTTGTGTCGCCTGCTAGGTAAGGTTGGCTTACGGGAGAATTTTAATCAAAAAAAGAAGTTCCGGAATCCAATGAAAATTGACAAACCAGAACTACTTAAATATACCAGACACTCCGTATTACTTACCACATCCTGCCATGGGACTCGTCCAAATCAACGACTATTACTTCTGAACCTACTTTTTTTACTGATTCCCATGGTATTACAAGTTGCTGCTTTTGAAACCAAAGATTTAAAATACTGCTTTTGTTTGGCAATATGATGGATTCAATTTCTCCAGAAAAAGGGTCGATTACCAAATCCGAATCTCCTACAGTTCCTAATATGCCTCCGTCATAAACATTTACGATTTTTTTCCCGATTAGTTCACTTAATTTCATAACTATCCACCTTCTTTTGGTTGTTATGAAATCATATGATTTTTTCCAATATTATATGCCAATCACATAAAAACATATAAATCAGATCAAATTCCGGTGTGGCCAAATCCTTCGTCACTTCGACTAGTATTAGTTAAAGAATCTGCTTCTTTAAAATCTACCCGGACAATTTTACTAAAGACTAATTGGGCAATGCGCATCCCTCTGGTCAAAGTAAACCTATTTTTCCCAAAGTTGATTAAAATTACTTGAATTTCTCCCCGGTAGTCGGAATCAATTGTCCCAGGGGTATTTAATACAGTAACGCCGTATTTTAAAGCAAGTCCGCTTCTGGGGCGTACTTGAGCCTCAAATCCTTCCGGAATTTCAATTTTTATACCTGTTGGAATAAGCTGATATTCCCCCGGTTCCAAGGAAACACTATCTGAAATTGCAGCTAAAAGATCCATTCCTGAAGCACCGGTAGTCTGGTATCTGGGCTGAGGCAGTCCCTGATAATGTGCACAGTATTTGAGATTAAGTGTAATTGTCATCATCGGACACCTCATTTAGTCAATTTTTTCTATCAATTGCTCTATTGTGAAATCTGGTTCCTTAGAACCAACTGCAGCAAAGGCAAAGTTATCCCAACAAAAAATTTTATTAGCAATTTCGATGATATTTTCTACTGTTACTTTCAAGACAGATTCCAAAATCTCTTCCGGTGTAACAATCCGATTATAACTAATTTCTGATTTTCCCATGCGATTCATGCGATTATTGATATTTTCTAAACTTAAAAGAATGGTGCCTTTAATGTGCTGCTTTGTATTCTCCAATTCTTCTTTTGTAATGCCTTGTTTTTTTATACTGGCAATTTGCTTAAGAACTATTTCCACGACTTCCTGGGCATTTTGTTCACTAGTCCCGGCATAGACACTAAACAAGCCGGTATTCGAATATCCGGAATGATATGAATAAATACTATAGGTTAATCCTCTATCTTCCCGTACCTCTTGAAATAACCGGGAACTTAACCCGCCCCCTAAGACATGGTTAAGCACTGCCAAGGTATAAATATCTTCATCTTGGCTGGCGAGCCCCGGAACCCCTAAGCATAAATGTATTTGTTCAATGTCTTTCATCACAAATGATGTGCGATTTGAGGATTGGGGAGTAACCAATTTGATTTTTGGTTTATCACCTGATAATTGGGAAAATAATTTCTCCATCCTGTTTAAGACAACTTCCCGTTTAATGTTGCCTACCACGGAAATGACAATATTCTCAGGGACATAAAATGATTCATAGTGGGATATTAATTTATTCCGGGTAATTTGTTCTACAGTATCAATGGAGCCAATAATTGATTTTCCCAGGGGATCATATTGCCAGATAGTTTTTGCAAAAACATCATGTACCAGCTCATCAGGGGTATCCTCATACATTTTGATTTCTTCCAAGATCACATTTCGCTCTTTTTCTATATCTTCAACCCGAAAAAGAGAATTTAACACCATATCGGCTAGTACATCAGTGGCAAGATCAAAATGTTCATTCAAAACTTTAGCGTAAAAGCAAGTATGCTCTTTTGAAGTAAAAGCATTTAACTGTCCGCCTACCATTTCTAAACTCTCTGCGATTTCCTTAGCAGTTCTTTTATGGGTACCTTTAAAAAGCATATGTTCTAAAAAATGTGAAATGCCATTGTTTATTTCAGTTTCATACCTTGATCCAGTTCCCACCCAAATACCTATAGATACAGAATGGACAAAGGAGATTTCTTCTGTTACCACGCGTATACCATTTGATAGTAGATCTTTATAGTGCATATTAGCCTCCTGTATATTTCATCTTATAATAATTCGATAAATGTTGAAAAAACCCTTTTTATGAATGAGGAAGCTACTTCTTAACAGAATTTGTAGTATAAGAAGAAATTATTACTCTGTAATGCTATCTATATTCTCTGATACGGTGGTAAATATAAACCCTTGGTTCTTTAGTTCGGTTATCGTTTTTGATAATGCTTTTATTGTAGGTTCCGTGGGATGCATTAGTACGATGGCTCCATTATGAGCTTTATCTAATATTCTTTTCATGATTATATCAGGTTGAGGCCGCTGCCAGTCAATAGTGTCAATACTCCATAAGATCGTTTTATATCTCAGTTCATGGGCAGCTCTTAAAACATGTACCTCTCTTTCCCCGGAAGGCGGAGCATATAGTTTTGTTTCTCTTCCTGTAACTGATTTTATGATTT
Organism: Bacillota bacterium; assembly: GCA_050952465.1. Classification (GTDB taxonomy): domain Bacteria; phylum Bacillota; class Dehalobacteriia; order Dehalobacteriales; family Dehalobacteriaceae; genus DUPU01. The sequence goes on from JBMNKZ010000005.1 coordinate 484,836, forward strand.
CCTCAGTTTTTTGGATATCTCTTTTTACTTCCTCCAGGGACATTTTATTGGGGCTGTCATGTTTATATCCATGGTTTCCTATTTCATGACTTTTATCAGATATTTCTTTAGCTATGTCGGGAAATTTATCTGTCCATCGACCTGTCAAAAAAAAGGTGCACCTAATTTGGTGCTGATCAAATATACTTAACATTTCCGGTATGAATTCTTCGCCCCAATCCACATTTATGGCAAAGCTGATGTGCTTTTTATCATTGGAACCCTGATAAATTGGTGATATTTCTGTTGTCGGTATTGCCGGCTGGAGATATAAGTAGTTAAAGATGAGAAGTCCCAAAACTAATAATATTATCCCTCCAATAATGCACCTGAATATTTGTTTTTTGGTAAAAAAATATACCATCAAATTTACTCCCCTCCTATTGATGGAAGCACTTTCGATTAATGTTATTCAATTAATTAAAGAAATATAACTTATAAAAAAACTAGACTTGCGCGAAGCTGGTGCCAACGAGCAGTATTAATAGACTAAAAAAAGCACCTTAGGTGCTTTCTTTAAGGATTAGTCTTCTTTTGATTGTTCCCGTAAGGCTTCTTTACGGGACAGCTTCACTCGGCCTTGATTGTCAATACCAATGGCCTTAACTAGGATCTGATCTCCTTCTTTTACTATATCTGTGACTTTTTCCACCCTTTTTGAGGCAAGTTGGGAAATATGTACCATCCCTTCTTTGCCGGGCAAATCCAGAACCCCAGGGATAACTTCCACAAAAGCACCAAAATCGGTAGTTTTAACTACTTTACCGGAATAAATTCGTCCTACTTCCACGTCCTGAGTGATGGATTCTATAATTTTCAAAGCTTTTTCTCCCATTAATCCATCAACACTGGCGATAAAGATTCGGCCATCATCTTCAATATCAATCTTAGCTCCAGTGTCCTCAATAATCTTTTTAATGATTTTACCGCCTGAGCCAATTACATCCCTAATCTTATCCGGATGAATTTTGGTTTGGATAATTCTAGGGGCATAAGGAGATAATTCTTTTTTCGGCTCCTGAATTACTTCCAACATCTTTCCAAGGATATGCATACGTCCGTCTTTGGCTTGAGCCAGGGCCTGGCTTAAAACTTCTTTATCAATTCCTGTAATTTTGATATCCATTTGAATTGCAGTAACACCTTTAGCAGTACCGGCTACTTTGAAGTCCATATCGCCTAATGCATCTTCCAATCCCTGAATATCGGTGAGGACGGTAATATGCTCTTCATCTTTAATTAATCCCATAGCCACCCCTGCCACAGGTGCTTTGATGGGTACTCCCGCATCCATTAAGGATAGGGTGCTAGCGCATACACTCCCCATAGAAGTTGAACCGTTGGATTCTATGGCTTCAGATACTAAACGAATAGTATAGGGAAATTCATCTTCAGAAGGAATCACCGGTTCCAATGCTCTTTCTGCTAATGCTCCGTGGCCAATTTCTCTCCGGCCTGGCCCACGGATAGGACGAGCTTCTCCCACACTGTAAGGAGGAAAATTGTAGTGATGCATATATCTTTTTGATTCTTCTACACCAAGCCCGTCAAGTATTTGCTCATCACCTACTGCTCCTAAGGTACAGGCATTCAAGATTTGGGTTTGTCCTCTGGTAAAAAGTGAAGAACCATGAGTTCGACTAAGCACACCTACCTCCACTGAAATAGGTCGTACTTCCGTGATATGCCTTCCATCAATTCTTAGCTTTTCTCGAGCAATGATTCGGCGTACAACTTCTTTTTCATATTTATCAACCAAGGCGGAAATCATTTTTAAATCATCAGGATATTGTTCTTCAAATTGAGCAATGATTTCATTTTTTATTTGCTTGATATAGTTCTCTCTATCAGACTTAATCATCTTTTCCGCAGCACATTTATGTACGGCTTCAGAAAGCTTATCCACAGAAACTGAACGAACATTATGTTCTAATTCCTCAGGAGGCACTTCTGGAACAAATTCAATTTTCTCCCGAGCTAATCCTAACGCCAATGCTTCATTACGAAATTCTTCAATAAAGCTTACAATCTTCTTAATTTCTTCATGTCCAAACATGATTGCTTCCAGGATTTCTTCTTCCGGAATTTCAATAGCACTGGCTTCTACCATGTTTACAGCAGACATGGTACCGGCAACGGCAATATGCATATCACTTTTTGCAGCCTGATCCACAGTGGGATTGATGATAAATTCGCCATCAATTCTACCCACAATAACAGCTCCAATAGGGCCCATAAAAGGAATCTCAGAAATATGTAACGCTGATGAAGCACCTATGAGAGCAGTCATATCAGGCGGACTGTCTTGATCCACTGATAAAACCGTGGTAACTACATGCACGTCATTACGGTATCCTTTGGGAAATAAGGGTCGAATGGGACGATCAATAATACGTGAAGTCAAAATTGCTTTTTCACTCGGTCTGCCCTCTCTTTTAATGAAACCGCCGGGAATCTTCCCTACTGCGTACAACCTTTCTTCATAGTCAACAGTAAGAGGAAAAAAATCAATACCTTCCCTGGGTTCTGAAGTACCGGTGGCTGTAGCTAATACCATCGTATCACCATAAACTGTAAAAACGGCACCACTGGCTTGTTTTGCCATGCGACCCGTTTCCAGGGTTAGGGTTCTTCCCCCAATATCCATACTTTTTCGTAAACAATTATTTTGCATAGAAACTTTGCTAAACCTCCTATTTTGGACATTTTATCCATTCTTTTTCGCAATTCTATTCTTCGACACTATTGTTATTATTTCCTTCTTATGGCAATACTATAAGTGTAAATAAAGAAAACTTGGCTTGCGCCAAGCCCCTGGCATTGGTGGAAACCTTAGTTGCACTTAGATCAGTCAGAAAGAAGTTATACTTTATGATAGACTAGAGAAACTTGGCGTAGCCAAGCTCCAACGTCGGTCAGATATTGACTCTAAAGTGTAGATTTACATACTATACAAACAAAGAGCGGATAAACCGCTCTTTTGTCCTATCTGCGCAAACCCAGGGCTTCAATAATCCGACGATATCTGTCGAAACTACTCTTTTTCAAGTAGTTTAATAATCCCCTGCGCTGTCCAACCATTTTTAATAAGCCTCTTCTGGAATGATGATCCTTTTTATGTGTCTTTAAATGTTCTGTCAGATGATTGATCCGTTCCGTTAAAATAGCAATTTGAACCTCTGTTGAGCCGGTATCCGTTTCATGCATTTTAAACTTTTCAATAATTTCTTGCTTCTTTTCTGAGGACATGGTCACAGCACTTCACCTCCTTTTAAATAAAATCACCATAGCCAAGAAAAGCGTCGGAGTGGTCGCCAATCCTAGCATACGGTTAACCAAAATGGCATAAAATGATTATACTTCATTTTCTCCATAATAGCAAGATTACTTGCCAATAATTGTAATTACAAGTCTACCTCCGGGAATGTCTTTGGCCACAATATCAAAGACCCTCCCTGAACGGGAAAGAAACCCGCGAAAACGGGTAGCAGTTGGGATCGTACCTGGTATTTGCTGTGCAGCTAAAATGATATCATCAATGGTAATGTTTCCTTGACGATGATCTTTAAGTCTTTTTCTGGCATGGCTGGTGATAATTACACGCAATATATCCACCTTCTAAAGAAATGTGATCCAAGAAACTATTACCAAATATTTATGAATTAATTGTTGTGATTATACCAAGTCAGCTCAAGCCATGCCTTCCATGTTTTTAAGATAAAATTTGGCTGCCATAATATCAGAATTAACTTGGGAGGTTAATTCATTTGTATCGGAAAACTTTTTTTCGGATCTTAATCGTTCTAAGAAATAGATCTGGATGTTCTCTTTGTATAAATCCAACTCTTGATCAATAATATGAACTTCAATACTCTTGGGGAGATTTAAATCAATGGTAGGCCGTTTTCCGATATTAGCAACGCCGTCAAATAACTCATGGTTTATTTTAACTTTAACTACATAAACCCCATTATCGGGAAGTACCAATCCGGGATCCACTTTGATATTAGCAGTGGGAAAACCCAATTTTCTTCCTAATTGGCGGCCAGGTATGACAATACCGGATAAGGAATAGGGATATCCTAAAATCAAATTGGCCATGGCCACATTGCCATTTAAGAGAAACTCCCTAATATTAGTACTACTGATATGGATATTGCCGTGTTTGACCTCTGGTATTATTCTTACTTCACAACCAAATCTTTGGCAAATTTCTTTGAGCAATTTGGCATCACCCATAGCTTTTTGCCCAAAGGTAAAATTATAGCCGACAAAAATTTCTTTAGCCCTTAGGTGATCTATTAATATATCAGTAACAAAGATTTCCGGCTTCATTTCAGCAACGTTTTTGTCAAAAGGAAAAGGAATAAAAATATCTACCCCTAATTGCCGCATCAATTTTTCCTTTTCTTCGGGAGTATTTAAAAGTAAAATATTATTGTTTTTACCTAACACCGTCATGGGATGGGGGTAAAAGGTAAAAACAACACCCATGCCCTTTTTTCGGTGCGCCTTTTCCACCATTTGTTTGATTAAAGTTTGATGTCCTAAGTGAACTCCGTCAAAATTCCCCAAAGCTACCGCCACAAAATCAGTATCCTGGGGAAAGTCTTCCAAATCAGTTATAACTCTCACGCTACTCTCTCCCCTTAAGCAAAAAATTTAGATTATTAATACTTTATTAATACTTTTTCGGAACTTTTGTTTATCCAAAAACCTTAACCGGTTTTAATCGAAAGGTGCCCTCATCTTCTTGAAAAACTTGTCCTATGGCAATGAATCGTTGATCCAGGTCGCTAATCTGATACACTTGCTGTGGATGATATTTATTAGGTTTGAGTATAATGCTTTTGCCGTGGCACAAGTCCGTCGATAGTTTATCATTAACGGTAATTGCCGGGATAAAGGATATACCTTCCTGCATGGGTAAAAGAAAGTTAAATTTTTTTAGTCCCAGGGAAGAAAGAAGTTCCTCTCTAGTCCAAGCATCTTCAATCTTAAAAGAACCAGTTTGGGTTCTAATCAGAAATGACAAATGAGCACCTACCCCAAGTTTTTCCCCGATATCATGGCAGAGTGTCCGGATATAAGTTCCTTTCGAGCAGCAAACATCAAAAATTACCTTAGGAAAAGGTAATTGCCAGTCTATTTTAATTATATTTGCCTGGTAGATAGTAACCTTCCTGGGTTTTCTTTCGATTTCAATTCCTTGGCGGGCTAATTCATAGAGACGTACTCCCTTTATGTGCACCGCAGAAGTCATGGGTGGGATTTGCTCAATGGGGCCGAGAAAGCTATTAAATGTTTTTTGAAATTCCTCAACCGGAACATGGGAGCAGTCCTTTTCTGAAAGTATTCGGCCGTAAGCATCTTGGCTATCTGTAGTAATGCCAAGGGTGATTTCCGCTCGGTAGCTTTTGGGCCTGTTGACAATATATTCAGCAAGCCTAGTGGCTTTACCCACACAAATTGGTAGTACACCGGCAACTCCCGGATCCAAGGTTCCTGTATGGCCTACTTTTTTTATGCTTAGTTGTTTTCTAATAAAACTAACCGCATCATGGGAAGTCATGCCCGGAGGTTTTAAAAAATTGATAAACCCATCCACCTTATTACTTTTCCTCCATTAAACTGATGGTTTTATTAAGAACCTGCTGGATTGCTTCTTCAAGAGGAACTTCTAAAGTGCACCCAGCTGCTTGTTGATGCCCGCCACCGTTAAATGAAAGGGCAATTTTGTTGACATCCAAGCCGGCGCGCGAGCGCAAACCAACTTTAATATCGCCATCTTCTGTTTCCCGAAAAAACAAACCGATTTTTACATTTTTCAGGGAAATAGGATAATTAACAATGCCTTCACTATGCTCAGGTTTAGCTTGCAATCTTTTCATCGTCTTTTGATCCAGATAAGTCCAGGCAATTTTGCCATTTGCAGCAAAATGCAGATTATCAATGGCTACAGAAATTAGCTGTAAGTTTTTTATAGACTTGTTTTCATGTAAGTTTTCTCTAATTAGTGATAAATCAACCCCGCTTTCCAGCAACACTGCTGCCGTCTTCAAGGTTCGAGGCGTAGTATTCTGGTATTTAAAGGAACCGGTGTCCATTATCAGACCGGTATATAGAGCAGAGGCCACCTCTTTAGTGATGGTAAAACCTAAATCCTTTAACAAAGGATAAATAAGTTCAGCAGTTGCTGCTGCTTTGGGATCGACAAAATTAAAAGTACCAAAATAATTGTTGCTAATATGATGATCAATATTTATTAGAGGCATATTCTTCAGTAAAGGATCTATCCATTTGTCTCCTGCCCGAGAAATCTCTCCGCAATCCAAAAATATTATCAAGTCCGGCTTTTGAGAAAATTCCTGGGGAAAGATAATCTTATCAGTCCCCTCTAAAAAATGGTATATCTCAGGAACCTTGTCCGCCATGACCAAATACACTTCTTTACCCAGTGATTCTAAGGCCAATCCCAGGCCAACCACTGACCCGACACTATCTCCGTCAGGTAGCACGTGAGCAGTAATTAATATTTTTTTCTTATTTCTGATCACAGCGGTAATTTCGGACAAGCTATTGTTCATTTTTCTTCCTCTTCCGGTAATACATCCGCTAAGATTTTTGAGATTTTCGCTCCATGGGCAATAGAATCATCATAGACAAAGGTGATTTCTGGAGTATACCTTAACTGAATCCGCCTTGCGATTTCCCGTCTAATAAATCCTGCAGCACTTTTCAATGCCCTAATGGTATCAGAGGTTGCCTTCTCGTCCCCTAAAACACTGACAAATACCTTAGCATGCCTTAAATCGCCGGAAACATCAACATTTACCACTGAGACAAATCCCACCCGAGGATCTTTGACTTCGTTTTTGATAATATCGGAAATCTCTCTTTTAAATTCTTCTGCTAATCTGCCTGAACGATATTGAACCATATTTTCAACCTTCCTTACAGTTCTCTTTTTATTTCCTCCATAATGAAACCTTCGATGATGTCTCCTATTTTTAGATCATTAAAGTTCTCGATCCCAATACCACATTCAAAACCAGATAATACTTCTTTTACATCATCTTTAAATCTTTTCAAGGAGTCAATATGCCCCTCATGTACCACAATTCCGTCGCGAATTACCCGTACTTCCGCCTGACGCGTAATTTTACCTTCGGAGATATAACATCCGGCAATGATACCTACCTTAGGTACTTTAAAGGTTTGCCTTACTTCCGCATGGCCAATTACTACCTCTTTATAGGTGGGATCCAATAATCCGGCCATAGCTGCTTTAACCTCATCAATGGCATCATAGATCACCCGATAAAGTTTAATATCCACACCCTCATTTTCTGCGGCTTTTCTGGTATTTGAATCCGGTCGCACGTTAAAGCCAATGATTACCGCGTTGGAGGTAGCAGCCAGCATTACGTCAGATTCGGTAATAGTACCTACTCCGCTATGAATTATATTAACGCGCACCTCATTAGTAGATAAATTGATTAGTGATTGGCTTAAGGCTTCAATAGAGCCTTGAACGTCTGCTTTAACAACGATATTTAAGTCTTTTACCATTCCTTCGGATATTTGATTAAACAAATCGTCCAAACTCACCCGAGCTGTTTTATTTAATTCTTCTTCACGCTTTTTAGTCTGGTATTTTCCAGCAATATACCGGGCATCTTTTTCTTCTTCCACCCCGACAAATTGTTCTCCTACCGGTGGAACATCGGAGAAGCCAAGTACCATAACGGGCATAGATGGGCCGGCACTTTTTACTCGGCGTCCTTTATCGTCAATCATGGCACGTACCTTACCAAAGGTGGTGCCAGAAACAATATTATCTCCAATCTTCAGGGTTCCTTTTTGGATTAATAACGTTGCCACAGGGCCTCGTCCTTTATCTAGTTCTGCTTCAATGACCGTACCCCGGGCCTCTCTTTTGGGATTCGCTTTTAATTCTGCCATTTCTGAAACAAGTAAAATCATTTCTAAAAGTTGGTTAATACCTTCGTGGGTTTTGGCAGATACTGGAACCATAATTGTATCCCCGCCCCATTCTTCTGCCACTAGATTGTGTTCTGTCAATTCTTGTTTTACCCGCTCCGGATTGGCAGTTGGTTTGTCAATTTTATTGATCGCGACAATGATTGGTACATTAGCAGCTTTGGAGTGATTAATTGCTTCCACGGTTTGGGGCATCACTCCGTCATCAGCAGCTACTACCACAACAGAAATATCCGTTACCTGTGCTCCTCTCGCTCTCATAGCAGTAAATGCTTCATGACCAGGAGTATCTAAAAAAGTAATTTTTTTGTTGGAAATCTCTACTTGATAAGCTCCGATATGCTGGGTAATTCCTCCTGCCTCCGTCGATGTAACGTTTGCTTTTCTTATGGCGTCTAAAAGAGAGGTTTTGCCATGATCAACATGACCCATTACGGTTACTACCGGAGGGCGTTCTACTAAGAGTTTTTCATCTTCATCTTCCAGGTCTTCCATAATTTCCATGGTTTTATCTAACCGAATTTCCACTGGAATGTGAAATTCTTCGCCAATTAATACGGCCGTATCAGCATCGATTTCTTTATTAATTGTTGCTAGAACTCCTAAGTCCATAAGTTTTCGGATCAGTTCAGCAGCAGTTTTACCCATACCCTTGGCCAGTTCTTGAACGGTTACTGTTTCACCAATAACAACCTTCTTGGGCGTAACAGGTGGCATTTCCACCTTTTGGGGAAAGCGTTTTCTTTGGCCTTTTTTACCGGCAAAATTTTTCTTACCACCGGGACGAAAACCATCTTTTTGTCCAGCTTGTTGTGTGAATTTTGATTTTTTACCTTTAGTTTTATTTATTTCTAAATCTAAATCTTTTTCATCATGCTTAATAAACGACTTTTGTTTTTTTTCATTACTCTTTTGAGGTTTCTGTAAAGCTGAATCGGGTGCAGAAACTTTTTGAGGAGGTTTTTGTTCCTGCTTTGACCCTCCGTCTTTTCGTGCCTCATTTCCCCTAGAATTTGGTTTACCTATATTCCCGGGATTAGGCTTAGTTGTGCCAGCATTATTCACATTATAATTAGGTCTTGTTTCTGTTTTATTTTGCTGTTTCGGGTTACTTTTGAATTTGTCTGTCCGATTTTGATATTTTTTTCGTTGTTGCTCAGACCCGGATGCATTTTTTGCCTTATCGGCCTCTCGAACCTTAGTTTTAAAACTATCATTGTCACCCGGTCCCGCTTCTTTTTGAAATGAATCTGTACTTTTAACAGAGTGTTCCTTCTTTTGGGGATTTGGTTTAACCATTTCCCTTAAAGAATCGGCAAATTTATCATCAACAGCACTCATGTGGTTTTTTAATTCTAATCCCATATTACTAAGACGACGAATCACTTCTTTGCTTTCCATCGATAATTCTTTTGCTAACTCGTATACTCGTATTTTACCCATGAAACCACCCCCATTGTTGAAAATTAAAACTTTAGACTTTCGTTTTGCGTATGGCGTCAGCAAAGCTCTTTTCTAATATTCCGATCACGGCACGCGGTGACTTACCAATACTGTTACCGATATCTATCTTAGAACCCCATTCCAAACATTGAATCCCATATATTTGACAAAGAGGTTTAATTTGATTTTTTGTATTGTCGGATGCATCTTCAGCAAGGATCACCAAAAAGGTCTTTCTTTGTTTAATCGAAGCAACACAACCTGTTTCTCCCGATACAATTTTACCCGCTCTTTGGGCAAATCCCAATAAAGTCAAAGCTTTATGGTTCATTTTGTGGCAAAGGCTCCTTCGGTAATTGCTCCTTTAATGCTAAATATAGTTCCGGGGAAATTTTTGCTTTTAATGATTTTTCTAATCCTTTTGATTTAATGGCTTGTTGGAGGCACTGATCCTTCGGACATATATAAGCCCCCCGTCCGGCTTTTTTTCCTGTGACATCGATCAATACCAAATCATCCGGGGTTTTTACCACTCTAATAAGAGCTTTCTTGTTTTTCATTTCTTGACAACCGACACACATTCTTTGAGGAATTTTTTTTACCCGCACCACCTGGCACCCCTCCTCAATTCTTGGATTCTTCAGCTTGGGACTCACTCTTAATGTCAATTTTCCATCCTGTCAGTTTTGCTGCTAAGCGGGCATTTTGGCCTTCCTTGCCGATAGCCAGTGATAGTTGATAATCCGGTACTATAACCTGGGCAACTTTTTCAGTCATATTAATATCTACGGAAATAACTTTAGCCGGACTTAAGGAATTTTCCACAAAAACTGCCGGATCCGCGCTCCATTTTACAATATCTATTTTTTCTCCCCGAAGTTCATTGACAATTGTCTGCACTCTCATTCCTTTCGGGCCTACGCAAGCACCAACCGGATCCACATTTTCATGTTTGCTGTAGACGGCAATTTTTGAACGAGCTCCTGCTTCACGAGCTACAGATTTCAACTCTACCACGCCATCATGTATTTCTGGAACCTCTAATTCAAAAAGACGTTTTAACAGACCTGGATGAGTTCGTGAAACTAAGATTTGCGGTCCTTTTGTAGTTTTCTTAACCTCTACAATATAGGTTTTAATTCTATCCCCTTGGTTATACTGCTCATGAGGAATTTGTTCTGTAGGCATCAAAACGGCTTCTGTTTTTCCTAAATCAATAAATACATTTTTCATTTCATATCTTTGGACAATTCCGGTGACGATATCAAATTCCCGGCTAATAAATTCTTCGTAGATATTGGACCTTTCAGCTTCTCTAATGCGTTGTACTACAACCTGTTTTGCGGTTTGAGCCGCGATTCTTCCAAAAGTCCGGGGGGTAACCTCTGTTTCCAGGACATCGCCTATTTCATAATTAGGTCTGATTTCTCGGGCTTCGCTAAGTGAAACCTCTACCCGGGGATCTTCTACTTTTTCTACAATATTACGCCTATTGTAAACGTGTATTTCTCCTGTATTTCGATTGATTTCCACCCTAACGTTTTGAGAAGAGCCAAAGTTCTTTTTATAAGCCGAAATTAGAGCAGCCTCTATAGCCTCTATTAAAACATCAGTAGCAATGTTTCTTTCTTTTTCTAATTCCTTTAGAGCTTCAATAAACTCCGCATTCATGTATTAGACCTCCCTCTTATTAAGTTTTTCATAGAATGATAAAAGTATAATTTAACAATGCTTAGCCCGTTCAATTAAAAATCTACAATTAATTGAGCCTTGGCAATCTCATCCATATTAAACGTTAACTTGGATCCATCAACCAAAATTGTCACGTGATCTCTCTCCATACCCAGTAGTTTGCCGTTGTATTCCTTTTGCCCGTTTTTGGGGGCAAATAATTTTATGTGTACTTTTTCTCCGCTAAATCTTTGAAAATCCTTAGCGCTTTTTAAGGGGCGTTCAATCCCGGGAGAAGAGACTTCTAAAAAATATGCATGAGGTATGGGATCCAATTTGTCTAATTTATCTCCCACCAAATTGCTAATCAACTCGCAGGCTTCATGGTCAATTCCATTTTCATGATCTATAAACAAACGTAGTACCCAGTTATTTCCTTCTTTTTGATATTCTAAATCAACAAGTTCAAAACCGGCTTGTTCAATTAATGGAAGAGCAATATTTCTCACTGTCTCTTCAATTTTATTAGTTTTTTGCATTAAAAACTTCCTCCCAAACAATGTAAACATATCTAAAGATTATGATTGCCCCGCTTCTTGGCAAAGTATTCTTCCTAAAAAAACAATTAAATGTAAAACTATGTTAGCCAAGTTAAATGAAAAAGTGGGTAGAAACCCACTTGTTCGCAAATTCATTCCCTTTACACCACTATCACTGTAACACAAAATGGAAAATTTGACAAGTCTCAAAAGATATCCTAGGTTTAAAAGTAAAAAAACAGCTATTTATTAGCTGTTTAAGAACTTATTGGTCGGAGCGACACGACTTGAACGTGCGACCTCTACCACCCCAAGATAGCGCTCTAGCCAAACTGAGCTACGCCCCGAAACGACAATAATTATAATATAGTATTTCCATTCACCTGTCAATAGGCAAAAATAATGTAATTTAATTAAGTTTATTTCGTCTGTTCCAATTTAAAAGCTTCATGAAGCACAAGCACTGCTTTCCTTATGAGATCTGCTCTGATAATACAAGAAACTTTTATTTCGGAAGTAGCAATCATTTCAATATTAATATTGTTTTCCGCTAAAGCTTCAAACATGCGGGCAGCCACTCCTGGATTTGTAATCATACCGGCTCCCACAATGGAGACCTTTGCCACATCCGCATCATAAGAGAACCCTCTGGCCCCGATTTTATCCTTTATCTCGGCCATAACTACATTAGTTTTATCTAAATCATCTTTGGTTACCGTAAAAGAAATATCCGTAATATCATCCCTCTGCTGACTTTGGATAATCATATCTACATTAATATTCTCGTTAGCCAAAGCCCTAAAAAGCTTACTGGCAGAGCCGGGTACATCCGGAACATCAAATAAGGTAACCTTTGCCACATTCAAATCGTGGGCAACACCCCGAACAACCATTTCTTTTTCTACAATTTTATTCATTTCTTCGACCCCCTGCACAATTGTTCCGATATTTTCATTAAAGCTAGATCTGACATGTATTTTAACATTAAATTCTTTAGCAACCTCGACGCTTCTGGGTTGTAAAACTGCAGCTCCAAGAATAGCAAGTTCCAACATTTCATCATAAGAAATGGCGGATAGCTTTTTCGCTGCTGGCACTATCCTCGGATCAGTGGTATATACTCCGTCCACATCGGTAAAAATTTCACACACATCAGCGTTCAGGGCAGCAGCCAGGGCTACAGCACTAGTATCGGATCCTCCTCGTCCCAGGGTCGTAATTTCATTTTCCGCGGTTACCCCTTGAAACCCGGCTACAATTACAATCCGGTTCTGATTTAGTTCTTCTTTCACCCTAGTGGAGTCAATGCTTAAAATCTTTGACTTGGAATGTACTGTATCAGTAAGAATTCCCGCTTGCTGGCCGGTGAGAGAAACAGACTGATAACCTAAATCTTGCAGGGCCATAGCGAGTAATGCCACAGATTGCTGTTCCCCTGTAGATAAAAGCATATCCATTTCTCTTTTAGGCGGATTTTTTGACAGCTGTTTTGCCAAATTAATTAGGTTGTCCGTTGTTTTACCCATCGCAGATACTACCACTACGACCTGGTTGCCTTTATCATAAGTTCCGCCAACTCTTCTAGCCACCCTTTTAATACAATCGGCATCAGCTACAGAACTTCCCCCAAACTTTTGTACAACAATTGCCATTGATATGTTCTTCCTCCCTGCTTTTAATGTTCTTTTTATACTTTTAAAGGTTGTTTGATTTTATAACAATATAGTACCACCAATGTCAGGATCTAAAACCATAGTTTTCGCAGCGATGCCGTTTTTCTGAAAAGCTTTTGTCATAGCCTCTGCTACCATTTCTCCTTCTTCTTCTACAAAAGCAATCAGAGTTGGCCCAGCACCGCTAATGGCTACGGCTAATGCTCCTTGTTCTTTGGCGTGATTAAAAACATCCTGCATTCCTGGTATTAAAGACATGCGGTATGGTTGGTGTAATTTATCCTGCATCATTTTGCCAAAAAGATGCAGATCCCCTTTCATTAATGCTCCTATCATTAATGAAGCACGTCCTATATTAAAAACAGCGTCGGATCTGTCCACCATCGTGGGAATCACCATTCTTGCCGTTTCAGTAGATAATTGAAAGTCAGGAATTGCCACCACAGCATGTAACTTTTCAGGTGGATCAATTTTTAAATAACTCACTTCATTAATATCGGAAACAGCCACTGTTACACCCCCAAAAAGAGCTGGTGCTACATTGTCGGGGTGACCTTCCATGTCCACCGCCATTTTTAAAATCTCGTCTTTAGTTAAATGGCCGCCGGAGATCTGATTTGCCAATACCATGCCCCCAATGATGATAGAGGCAGAGCTTCCTAATCCCCTGGTAATAGGGATATTGTTTTCCAGTATTATTTTTAGACCCTTGGGTTGATACTTAACCCTTTCAAAAACCTTTTGGGCAGCTTGAAAAACCTTGTTGTTTTCCCCTCGGGAGATTTCATCCGCTCCTTCTCCCAAGACCTCAATTTCCAGGCCTGAGGGGATCACATCAAAAGATATATAATTATAAAGTTTAAAAGCCATCCCCATGGTGTCAAAGCCTGGCCCCAGATTACCTGATGTAGCCGGCACACGAATTTTCAGCATCTTTTTTGTCAAAATCTCCTTTATCTCCCGTATCCTTAGAACTTCTTAGTTGGCTTCCTCTACCCTAATTATGTTTTCTACTTTTTCCACACAGGATAGGCCACTGATGATGGCAATGGCATCCTTGAAATTGTGTTCTTCCACGGAGTGGGTGATAATTACAATTTCTGCAAAATTTTCATCACTAATTCTTTTTTGAATTACAGATGCAATACTGACATTCTGATTGCCAAGTACGGCGGCGATACTAGCCAATACCCCAGGTTGATCTTTCACTGCCATGCGTAAATAAAATTTTGTTTTAACATCTCCGATGGGTTTGATCTTCTTATGCTCAAAACAGGTGCATAAGAGGCGTCCTCGGGAAGAAAACAGAATGTTTCGGGCAGCGGAAATAACATCTCCGACAATGGCACTGGCGGTAGGAAGTTCTCCCGCCCCCCCGGCCATAAAACATAGTCTTACCCACCCGCATCTCCCTCTACAAAAACAGCATTAAAAACATCGTTTACGGGTGCTTAAGGGATGTGTTGACGGAATCATGGCCGGATGAACTCGTACCTCAATTTGATCATTTTCAGACTTAGCAATACCTAAGAGCTTAATGGTATATCCCAGTTCCTGGGCATAGGCAATGTCCAGGGCAGAAATATTCTCAATTCCTTCTACATAAACGTCAGCATCAGTCACCCCTGGTATTAAAAGCAATAGATGCAAGGATTGCTACTTTTCGAGCCGCATCAAGACCGCCCACATCCGCGGTGGGATCAGCTTCCGCATAACCCAAGCTTCTGGGCTAAAGCTAAGACCTCCTGGAAATCCTTCTTTTCTTGTGTCATTTTTGTCAGAATAAAATTGGTGGTTCCATTGACAATGCCCATAATATGTTTAAAACTGATTTCCGGACAGGCTCTCTTTCAAAGGTTGAATAATGGGGATCCCACCGGCGACACTGGCTTCAAAAAAATAAATCCGCTTGATGGAGGGATGCTGCTTCAAACAGCTCTTTGCCATGGGAAGCGATTAGATCTTTATTTGCCGTAACTACACTTTTCCCATTTTCCAAAGCTTTGATAATAAATTCCTGGGCGGGATGAATACCGCCGATTACCTCAATAATGATATCAAGTCTCGGGATCTAAAACTAAATCATTGACATCTGATGTCAAAAGGCTCTCTTCTAAGCCTAATTCCTGAATTTTCTTTGATACTCTACTAATATCTTTATCTAAGATTCTTTTTATTACCAATTCGGCTCCTACCCGATGAGATATGTTTTCTTTGTTTTTAAGCAATACCTTGATCACACCGGTACCTACCGTACCCACACCCATTAAAACCAATTTTTATTAACTTTTTATCTTTTCAGTGCCTTGTTTTATCCCCCTAAAGTAATATATAGAAATATCTAAGATACTTTGTCCCACAAGTTCCGCCTTCAATAACACCCGGTATAGCTAAGAAGCTTTTTAATAATTCCGGAATATTGGCTTCAATTTGAGCTGTTTCCAGTGAAACTGTAACGGTTGGCCATGCCCTGGAGCGGCAACCCCTGATTAATCGTTAAAATGTTACCATTAAAGGACGCGATAGTGTTAATTACTCCGGAGAGAACACCGGATCGATGGTCAAGAATCATGTTTATAGTGACAATTTTCTCCTTACGCTCTTGATAAAAGGGGAAAATGCCATCCCGATATTTATAAAAAGCACTACGGCTTAGTCCTACTAGATCTACAGCCTGATTAATGGTTTCTGCCTTCCCCTTGGCTAGTATTTCTTTGGCCTGAGCAGTTTTCACTATTGCCTCAGGGAGAATTTCTTCAGAAACGATATAAAACTGACGGTTAGTTTTCAGTTTTACCCCCCCTTTTGTATCCCCCTGGTAAACTTTTATCTCCTCAATGCGTACAGTATACCAGATTTATTAACCATAAAGCAAGTCCTATTTTTAGAAATTTAGAAATAAAGAAAACTTGGTTTGGGCCAAGTCTTTATCGCCGGGGAAGCCTTAGTTGCACTTTGATCTATCAGAGAGAAGTTATGCCTTCTAATAGACCAAAAAAAGGCGGAACAAGCCACCTTTTCCTGATTAATGTTAACCTGATTTTTAATATCTCAGTTAATACTATATGTTTTATAGTATATACTAATACTCGTTACCCTAAGCGTAGGCGAAGGATCTATAGCCTTTATTACCGATAAGTTTTTAAAGAATAATGCAGATTAGTCCGCCGCCTCCCTCATTTGCAATGCGCTGCAGAGTTTCCTGAAGTTTTAATTGGGCATTTTCCGGCATCCGGTAAAGTTTACTTTGGATTCCTTCTTGAACTAATTCATGCAGGGATTTACCAAAAATATTGGTGTTCCAAATCTTTTGCGGGTCATCTTCAAATTCATCCAATATATAGCGCACTAATTCTTCACATTGTTTTTCTGTCCCGATGAGTGGGGTTATTTCCGTGGAAATATTGGCCCTGATTAAATGAAAACTTGGTGCACTGGCTTTTAGTTTCACCCCGAAACGTCCACCTTGCTTAATTAGTTCCGGTTCTTCCAAAGTCATTTCATCTAAACGTGGAGTAACCACCCCATATCCATTATTTCTAGCTTCCTCCACGGCAAATGCTACTTTATTCCATTCTCGGTTAGCATGGCTGTATTCCCTTAAGAGCTTTAATAAAGTATGATCCCCCTCAATAGCCGTACCGGTAACTTCCTCCAGGATTCTGTGGAATAATCCCTCCTGAAGGATAATTTCAATGGAAGCTACTCCTGTCCCTAAGTCCATATGGCTGAGATTAACCGAAGCAATTATTTCAGGTTTATTCAGCTCCTGCACCGCCCAGTCAATATCTCTTAAGCGGCGTACATTTTGCACGACATTTTTTACATTTTCTTCACATTGGCTTCTTAACCAATGGGACGAATCCAATTCTTCAATCCACAAAGGTAGGTTGACATTAACTTCGGTTACAGGAAATTCAAAAAGGGATTGCTGTAATACTCTCATCACATCATCATGTTCCATGGCATAAGCATTAATCGGTATCACCGAGACATTATACCTTTCACTTAAAGCTTCCGCTAAAGCGATTGTCTCCGGATCATAAGGATGGACAGAGTTTAAGACGATAATAAAGGGTTTGTTCAATTCCTTTAATTCAAAGATTACTCTTTCTTCCGCCTCTAAATAACTCTCCCGAGGAATTTCCGTGATGCTCCCGTCAGTTACGACCACAATGCCTATAGTAGAATGATCAGCAATTACCTTTCTTGTCCCGATTTCTGCCGCTTCCTGAAAGGGAATTTCTTCGTCAAACCAAGGCGTACGGATCATTCTTGGCCCTTCCTCTTCCTCAAAACCCAGGGCACCCGGGACTGCATAGCCAACACAGTCAACTAATCTTACCCTCATGTCAATGCCATCTCGAATAGATATTTCCACAGCCTCAGATGGAATGAATTTAGGCTCAGTGGTCATAATGGTTCGGCCAGCACCGCTTTGGGGCAACTCATCTTGAGCTCTTTCCCGTTCATGGAATTCTTGAATGTTGGGAAGGACAAGTAATTCCATGAACCTCTTAATGAAGGTAGATTTTCCTGTACGCACAGGTCCCACTACCCCTAAATAAATGTCACCTCCGGTACGTTCTGCTATGTCACGCAGAATATCAAATTTTTCCATTAACCTTTTCCCTCCCTTTAATAAACATTAATTCCCAGACGAATCTTATCACACCATCCCTCCTCGGGATAGGCGGAATGTCCATTTATCCTTGACATGCTTTTAATCTTATGTATATGATTCAATCTGGTAATTATGACCAAACAAAAAAAGTACGGAAGTTTTTCCATACTTTTTATGCTCGTTTCTTAAAAAATATGTGTCTTTTATAATTAAAATTCTAAAACTTAGTATCAGATGAATTAACGCCTAGCATTTCCCTTTCTCCCTCATGGGTTTTTATACGGGACATTAAACTTACTACTGCTTCCTTGGGATCTTTTCCGTTAAATAATACTGAATACATTTCTTCTGTAATGGGCATAGCCACGCCGTATTTATGGGCTAGATGAAAAGCTGCCCTAGTAGTGTTAACACCTTCCACTACCATCCCCATATTACGCAGTACTTGATTTAGAGGTTTTCCTTGACCTATTTGGATACCTGCCCGGCGATTTCTGCTATGCATACTGGTGCAGGTGACCACTAAATCTCCTAATCCGGCTAATCCGGCAAAAGTTTGTATTTCCGCCCCTAGTGCTGTTCCCAAACGACTAATCTCCACCAAACCCCGGGTTATTAATGCTGCTTTTGCGTTATCCCCATAGCCTAAACCATCAGAAATACCGGTACCTAGGGCAATCACGTTTTTTAATGCTCCTGCAATTTCCACCCCGGTAATGTCTAAATTGAGATATACCCGAAAATTAGGTGTGATAAAAATATCCTGGATCGTCTCCCCGACTTTTCTATTGTGGGCGGCCACAACTACAGCTGTGGGCAGGTTTCGGCCTACTTCCTCTGCATGGCTTGGTCCTGATAAAACGGCAATATTATGCGCAGAAAATTCAGGAAGTTCCTCTTTGATCACTTCGGACAATCTGATAAATGATTCCGGTTCAAATCCTTTAGCCGAATTAATAATAATGGTATCAGGATGAACATGAGGATTAATTTTTTTTGCCATTTCTCTTACACTATGAGAGGGTACGGCCAAGAGAATAATATTATGTTCCGATAGGGTTTCCTCAAGATTATGGCGAACCATCAATTTTTCTGAAAGAACCACACCAGGCAAATATTTAGGGTTTTCTTTGATATTTGCAATGGTTTCACATAGTTCAGGATTTCTCGCCCACAATGTTACATGATAACCATTATTTGCTAAAAGATTTGCCAGGGCTGTTCCCCAACTTCCCGCACCTAAAACCGCAATTCGCTGGTTCAAATGAATACTCATTCCTTTCCGATCTTTCTTTCATTTCCTTTTAACAACCTGGAAATATTGGAGTGATGTTTATAGATTACAAATATTGCTCCTAAAACACTAAATAAGAGATAATGCACTTCATTATGGAAATATAAGGTAGCAATAGGCACTGTTAAAGCACCCAATATTGTACCCAGTGAAACATAACGGGTTAATAAAACTACTATGATCCAAACAATGATTGCTAAAAAGGCTTCTAACGGCAACAGTGTCAACAGGGCACCAAAACCTGCCGCTGCTCCTTTCCCTCCCCTAAAACCCAAGAATACCGGATAATTATGCCCTATCACTACAGCTAATCCGGCTAATGTAGCTAAAAGAGGTGTGCCTATATGTTTCGCTATTAATATAGCAACCATTCCTTTGCCGATATCCCCAATTAACACCAGGGCAGCAGGTCCCTTGCCCAGTGTCCTCAGGGCATTGGTAAAGCCAACATTTCCGCTGCCATACTCCCGAATATCAACTCCCTTTGACATTTTACCAATTAGATATGCCCAGGGAATTGCTCCCAGGAAGTAAGCTAAAGATAAACACAGTACAGCTTCCATCACCCATCTCCCCTCAGCCCATTAAACTAAAATTATAAATATATAGGGTGAAATGCTATTATTTATTGCTCTTTTTCCCTTTTTCTGATCATCAGCCAAATAGCTGTTCCTTCAAAACCAAAGTTTTTTCTGAACTGGTTTTCCAAATAACGTTGGTATGAAAAATGCATTAATTCCGGTTCATTAACAAAAAAAACAAACTTGGGCGGTCTTACACCGACTTGTGTTACATAGAATATTTTTAATTTTTTCCCTTTATCTGTGGGAGGAGGATTAATTGCAAGGGCTTCATCAATTACCTCGTTTAAACGTGCCGTAGATACCCTTAAGTTCTGTTGTTCTGCCACAAAATCCACGATCTCCAGAATTTTTGGGACTCTTTGCCCGGTCAATGCCGAGATATACATAATCGGTGCATAATGAAGAAATCCCATTTCTTCTCTGATTCTTTTATCGAATTGATGCATAGTCTTATCATCTTTTATAACCAGATCCCACTTATTGACGACCAGAATCATACCCTTGCCCGCTTCATGGGCATAGCCGGCAATTTTCTTATCCTGTTCCGTCACACCATCCACGGCGTCAATGAGCATTAGTATTACATCACTTTTGTCAATAGCCCTTAGAGAGCGAAGTACGCTATATCTTTCTGTGGGCTCATTGATCCGAGATTTACGCCGCATTCCAGCTGTATCAATGATCACATAATGCTTCCCATTTTGTTCAAATAAGCTGTCAATGGCGTCCCGAGTAGTACCAGCAATATCGGAAACAATTAAACGTTCTTCTCCTAAAATTTTATTTACTAAAGAAGATTTTCCCACGTTAGGCCGTCCAATTACGGCTATTTTGATAGTTTCCGGTGGAAAATTATCTTCTTCTTCCGGTGGAAAATTATCGACTACAGCATCAAGTAGATCACCTGTATTCATGCCATGAGCAGCAGAAATAGGGATCGGATCTCCTAATCCTAAATTGTAGAATTCGTAAACCGAATTCTGCTGATCAAAATTTTCAATTTTATTCACAGCCAACACTACCGGTTTGCTGCTTTTTCTAAGTAACTGTGCCACTGCCTCATCATCTGGGGTGATACCTGTTTTCCCATCTACCACAAAAAGAATCACATCTGCTTCCTCAATGGCCAACTCAGCTTGCTGTTTCACTTTAGTTTCTATAATACCGCCTTTACCATAAAAATCAATACCACCGGTATCAATTACGGTAAACTCTCTATTTGTCCACTCGGCATCCCGATACAAGCGATCCCTAGTTACCCCTGGGGTATTCTCCACAATTGCTGTGCGTCCCCCCGTAATGCGGTTAAATAATGTGGATTTTCCCACATTAGGGCGGCCTACAATTGCTAAAATAGGTTTCATACCTTATATTCCACACCTTTCAACTTTTTAACCTAAATCCTTTATAGCCTGAACAATACTTTTTCCCGTAGGTTCCAGCACTTTTATTTGGCAGTCCAAAATATCTTCGACCTCAGAAACTGTCATATTGTCTAAGAAAACATCTTCTGAAAATTTCAGCATCGTCGATGAAATAAAAATTTCTGGAGGATTCTTTTTGGTTTTTCTCCATTCCCTGAGTCCCGTGATTAAATCATGACCCGTCAAAAGCCCTGTTACAGTCACCGTATTACCAAAGAAATTATTGGGTATTTTTATTAATTGTACTTCCAAATTATTAATTTTATTTAATCTTTTAACAATTGGTTGCAAAGCTGAGCTGCCGGACATTCCTGTGACAAAGAAAAGTCTCTTATTAATTCTCAGGGATTTTGGCAGCTTCCAAGCAGCCCTTTGAAAATCATGCCAAAAGAAGCGCACTAAGCCTACCCCGTTTTCAATCTGGGGAAATCCTTCATAATGGGTATAGGATGGAATTTCTTGTTCTGCCAGGAAATAAAATTCATCAGCTAGAAAAACAAAATTTGATCCAAGTTTACTTTTAAATTCTTGCTGAAAATGGGACACATTCTTTACAATTTCTCTTGCTTCTTCCGCCGTATAGGGACGAAGACAAGTGTTTTTTTGGTACTTAGTGATTCCTACGGGTACCACGGCCGCTGACTTTACCTGAGGCCAGTATTCATGCAATTTTAATATAGTTTCTGTGAGATGCTTTCCGTCATTTATTCCCGGACAAAGTACTATTTGGGTGTGCATCTCAATCCCGGCTTCCGCCAAATAAGAAATTTGGTCAATTATTTTACCCGCTTGAGGATTATTAAGCAACTTTTGTCGTAATTCCGGTTCAGTACTATGGACCGAAATGTAAATAGGACTGATGTGCATCTTTATTATGCGCGCCATATCTTCTTCTTTAAAATTAGTCAAAGTAACAAAGTTTCCATAAAGAAGGGATAAACGATAATCATCATCTTTTACATATAATGATTGCCTTAAATCCGGAGGCATTTGATCAACGAAACAAAAGATGCATTTGTTTTTGCATCTTTTCATCCCGTCAAATGTATCTTGGGTAAAAATCAAACCTAAATCTTCGTCCGTATCCTTCTCGATTTCTAGAATTACTCTTTGCTTATCAGGTTTTTCCAGTTCCACATTAATAAATTCGTCTGCTGTAAGATACCGATAATCAATTAGATCCTGAGGTATTATGCCATTTATGGAAATAAGGATATCGCCTTTTTTAACACCAAGTTCATCTCCTATGCTGGAAGGTACGACGTCGGATATTTCTGCTTTCATTGGGATTCACCACTTTCCCTGATTTCCCCATTATTATCCGTCATTGTATTAATTAAGTCAAGACTGACAGCTATCAAGGATTAATTGAACATCTTTCCATACATGAGGAAAATCTTTTTTCAGTCCTTGTCGCACCATAAAATTACCCAGAGTAATAAACCCCCATGTCGCTAACTTTTCCCCCCACCTGGATAAACTGCTTAAACCAACATAAGTGTTGATCATAATTAAATCATGGGGTGGGATATTAATCAATTCCAAAAATTTTTTTATTGATCTGGGGAGCAGTTCTAACTCCCCTTTTACTCCTAAGGCGTATATTTGATTGCCCTTCTTATCATTACCCAAATATTTTAATTGAAATTTATTTTCTTTGCATCCAAAAAAAGGCACCCCCGAAAATTGAAGTGAGGCTGCTTTTTGGGAAGACAATATTCCCAAATAAGCTGCCCCAGCTACTACAGCAGAGTGTACCCCACTATAACTGTAAAATATTATTTTCATTCGGTGCCTCCGTGAGAATTTCTTCCGCTCGCTACAGTCACTTTAAATCTATGTACCATTGCTGCTAATTTAAAGTAGGCATTTTGTGTTCCCAAAATAACTATAGGCCGGCCAACAGATACAATCCCGAGACGCCTTGAAGTAAATCCTCCGATCATCATGGCTACATTGACATAGGGCATAGTATCAATTATGGCTAATTCCTCTTGGTCAAATTCATAAGCTGCGGCAATTTGTCTGATAATATTCTCGAAATATTTTCCTAAATTATGCTTACCAATAATATAAACTTCATTACCATATTCATCATTTCCCATATATCTAAAGTAGCCATGATCTTGATTTTTTTGTTGATCATAAAAAGGTATTGATAATAGTTCGGCACTTGTAGGTTTTCTGGTTAAAGGGAGCATATCAAGATGAATAGCTGCTGCGGTGACAGAGGAGTGACTGCCACCATAACAGCAATAAATGATTTTCATGTTCGCCTCCTTTATTTATTTTTCCTTTTACTAAAAGAATTTTTCCATTCACTGCCTGCAAATTCCTTCAGTTTTTTAACTCCTCCGCCCACTGATCCGGTACTGATAATTAAGAATAATCCTCCGCCCACCACTAAGATGCCTAATAACCACCAGATCGCCTGTCCGGATCCAGATTTAGATCGAGTAATGTCCGGAGTGGCTATTTGATTATAGTTAGGGTTTGTAGCTCTGCTTTGATAAACGCCTAATACTCTTGGTATGGTGTCAGCAAAAAGGGCAATTCCCCTTTGAGCATCCTCCCGGCTGTTTTTGTCGGAACCCACTTCAACTAACATCATCCGTGGGCCTAAATCCTGATTATAGTTGCCGCGGGCTAAGAAAATTCCTTCAAATAAGCCAGGATGGGTTTTATCCATGGCGGCTTTCATGGTTTTGGCAAATTCCAGGTTAGCTTGTTTGTTTTGATTCTGCCGTCCGACAACCATTTTAATTTTGGTTACCTTTTGTCCGGCTACTTGACTTTCATAAACTTCCGCCGGGACTGCATCCCGGTGTACATCAAAAACAATCGCCGGCTGTTTTTTTAACAGGTTTACGGCAGTTCTCCTGGAACGTTGATAAGCTCCCGCATCATGGGGATCATGGGGGGTTTTATCATGATAAACATCAAGTCCTAAACTTTTCATTTTTTCAGTAAATACACTGCCTACTTTTATGATGCCTCCCCTACCGCGATGACTGGAACTGCCATCGGTAGGAGTATAGGATTCATCAGTATGAGTGTGATAAACCCCGATTACCTTATTAACGTTTTTATTTCCAAGAACACTAATATCCGTAGCAGCCGGGATATTATCCCACTCATCCTGCCAAGCAATGTTTTCTGTTCCTAGGTACTCCGAGTAAGCGGTGAAACCTTTCACCCTGGTTACCCGATAATGTTTATTGTCAGCCGCCCAAAATTCATCCCCTACATGAACAGGAAGAGCTGTCATAGTTATGGGATTATTTGATGGATCCAGTATTTGATAATATTTGCCTTCCGGGGCCTCATTTTCATAGCTGACACCTAAAAAACCTAGCCAACCGGCAGTCAACTCCGCTTGCTTATTATTATATAAAATAAAACTTCCGAGAATCATTAGACCTATTAATACTACTATTAGTAGGAAAGACTTATTTCTCATCAAGATCTCCTCCTTTCTTTTCTTCCTGCTCTGTGTCGTGGGAGGGATTCTTCAACTGTTCCAGAAGTTTTTTCGGTCGTCCTGCTAAAGCGGGGCCACCTTGTAATCTTTCTCTAAACTCACCTACAAACTCTGCCAATAAAACGGCGATAATACCGGAAAGAACTACGGCATCGATCGCCCCTGCCCCTCCTATGTTTACCCTTCCTGGAGTGTTGGTATTAATTAACCATAGGTAATTGACGAGGTCTGCGAGTATCACCCCTAGAATAGCCGTAATAAAAGCCCCTCTCCTGGATCGGCCTAATAAATATGCTGTTAACCCTGCGATAATTGGGATCACCCATAATGGATCTATTACCATAGTTTCCGGCTCTGCAGAAAGCAGTCTAAAAGCTGACACCAAGAGAAATGCAGTAACGATGGTTCCAAAGATGGTCCGGCCCCATTCTTTGCTTGTCCCCGCTGTGAACAAAAGATAAAGGGCAAAGATTAATGGAATCACCGCACCCCCTAGATTTACTATTAGATCCGTTCTCCCTGATACGAGAGGAATATTTATAAAACTTCCTACTATTATGGCGGCAATAACAGCCAGTGCACCTTTATCTGTTAATTTCATCCGATCCAAGACCCGTTGAGCTAATCCAAAATAAATAATAATTGACAAAATTACTAAAACAATCATACCTATTGGTACTTGCGGCATTTAATTTTAACCCCTTTCCTCAATTGAATTTTCTCTAATTATGCTTTGCGAAAATCAGAAGGAATATACAAAAAAAGCGCGACTTATTGTCGCGCTTTTCCCATAAGAAATCAGTTTTTATTCTTTAGCTAAATCCTTACCTACAATTTCACCAATTGTAACCCCTAATCCTTCATCTCCGGTATTAGAAGCCAAGTCGTCAGCGGTGTCTTTACTTCCCTCATTAACTGCCGAGGAAGTTTCATTAACTGTTTCCGACAAGTCAAGAGCTTCTTTGATGCTCAAACTGATTCTCTTCGCATCCTGATCCACACCTAAGACCTTAACTTTGACTTCATCACCAGGGGAAACTACATCTTCGGTTTTTCCTACTCGATGATGAGCCAACTGGGAAATATGAGCCAACCCTTCAACTCCCGGCTCAAGTTGCAAGAAGGCACCGAAGGGGGCAGTCCGTACAACCTTTGCATCAACAATGGCGCCTACCGGATATTTCTCAGCAACACGATCCCAAGGGTTAGGCAAAAGTTGTTTTAGACCTAAAGATATTTTTTCATTATCTCTATCTAAAGCCAGGATATATACTTCTAATTCATCATCTACTTTGAGTACATCAGAAGGATGGTTTACTCGATACCAAGCCATTTCCGACACATGAAGTAATCCGTCAACACCTCCGATATCAACAAAGGCCCCAAAATTAGTTAAACGGCGTACGATACCTTTTACTGTCTGCCCTTCGCTGATTTTGTCCCAGGTTTCTTGTTTCCTTTTTAAGGCTTCTTCCTGCAAAACTGCTTTTTGAGAAAGAACCAGTTTATTGCTGGATCGGTCACATTCAATAACTTTCAGACGGAGTTCCCGGCCAACATATGGTTTCAAGTCTTCGACAAATCCTAGTTCCACTAAAGAAGCAGGAATAAAGCCCCGCACTCCAACATCGGCTAAAAGTCCGCCCTTTACAACATCAATCACTTTACCGGTAACATATGTATCAGTTTCCATAGCGTTATTTAATTTTTCCCAATTCTTCTCTTGATCCACTCGACGTTTGGATAAGACAGGATGCCCCTCATCATTTTCTCTTTTTAAGACAAGAACTTCTATTTGGTCACCCACTTTTAGGGCGTCATGAATATTTTCTGCTTCATAAGTAGAAAGCTCCGATCGCGGAATTACCCCTTCTGATTTTCCACCTACATCTACAAGCACTTCTGTATCGCGAACTTGTACTATTGTACCTAATATTCTTTCACCTCTCCGGACGCGTTTTATGTCCTTATCATAAGCTTCGGCAAAAGATGGCTCAGAACTTGCTTGGGTTTCCTCCTCGGCAGATTCCTCTACGGTTTCCTCTACAGGAAGATCATTTTGGGGTCTTTCTTCTGTGATTTTTTCTGTCTCTTCATTTGCTGTTACTTCTGTTCTTTCTTCTTGATCTGTGATTTCCATCATCTTCTGTAATACCTCCTTAATAATCCAATCTGGGGTAGACGCCCCTGCAGTTACACCCACTTTCTTCTTTCCGTTTAGCCAAGATAAATTTATATCCTTTGCTTCTTCTATATGATATGTAGGTGTACCTGTTTCACTTGAAATCCGAGCCAGTTTTTTCGTATTGGCACTGTTTAGTCCCCCAATTACCAATACAAGATCAACTTCTTTAGCTAGAGCTAAAACTGATTCTTGCCTTTCAGCTGTGGCATGACAGATAGTATTATATACTAACAAATGCCCTTTTCTTTTTTTTAAGACTTCCACAACCTGTTGAAAATTCTGATCCGGCTGAGTGGTTTGAGCTATAACCCCAATCTTATCCCCTAGAGGAATATTTTCTGCTTCCTCGGGATTTTCTATCACCAAAGCAGTATTATATGACCAACCAACGATACCTTCAACCTCAGGATGATTTTTATCGCCTACTACCACTACAGAATAACCGTTTTCAGCTAATTCCTTAGCATATGACTGGGCTCTTTTCACAAAGGGACAAGTGGCGTCAATCACATTGATATTCTTTTCCTCAGCCAGGGAAAAAACCTCAGGTTTAACCCCGTGTGACCTAATGATAACATAATTTCCTTTAATCTGATCTAAATCATCTACGGAAATTATTCCTTTTTCACATAACCGTTTTACTTCTTGCGGACTATGTATTAAGGGGCCAAGAGAATAAACTTTGCCAAATCTCTTGGCGGCATCTTCAGCATATTGGAGAGCTCTTTTCACTCCAAAGCAAAAACCTGCATTTTTTGCCACAACTACTTGCAATACCTTTTCACTCCTATAGTCTATTACATTTCCACAAACATAATTTCTATTCGGTAAAAAAAATAATATTCCTGCAAAAATTAACAATTTTTATCCAATGTTATCTATCCCTTTGAATCATGTTGATCAAGCAGATCCTGAACAGCTTGTTTTATGATTTCATTTAGTTCTTCTAATGCTTCACCGGAAGGCCTCTCATCCTGATAAGAAAATAGGATAGGTTTACCAAAAACCACTTTAACTGGATATTGCCAGCCAATCAGAACCTTCCTTGAGTTAATTACTGCCATCGGCAGGATGGGACACTTAGTTTTATATGCTAACATATTAATCCCGGATTTAAAAGGAAGTAGTTCCCCGGTTTTACTCCTAGTGCCCTCCGGGAAAACCCCAATTACCTCATTGTCTTTTAAAAGTTTAATGGCCCTTCTTAGGGCTGTCCGATCCGAATGACCTCTCCTAATAGGAAAAGCCCCAACCACCTGCAGGATTTTATTTAAAATAGGAATGGAAAAGAGTTCTGATTTTGCCATAAACCTAACTTCCCGGGTCATAGCACAACCTACTAAAACCGGATCCCAGTAACTCACATGATTACAAACCAGAATTATAGGTCCTTCCCGGGGAATATGCTCTCGGCCTTCAATTTTCCATCTGGAGAAAATATTTAATATTATGGTACATACTCCCCTAAAAAAACGATACAATGCCTTATTCTCCCTCCCAACATATATCTAGAATTTTCTCTACAACAGCTTTTATAGACTGTCCTGTGGAATCAATTAAAACAGCATCCGGGCATTGGAGCAAAGGTCCTACTTCTCTCTCCCGATCTAATAAATCTCGCTGATAAATATCTTCTTTAACATTATCCAAAGGTATCTCAAAACCCTTTTCTGCCAATTCCTTACATCTCCTACGAGCTCTTTCTTCTACAGAGGCTGTTAAAAAT
The DNA here is from genome assembly GCA_050952465.1 of Bacillota bacterium. Taxonomy (GTDB): domain Bacteria; phylum Bacillota; class Dehalobacteriia; order Dehalobacteriales; family Dehalobacteriaceae; genus DUPU01. The sequence continues at coordinate 513,523 of JBMNKZ010000005.1, forward strand.
ATTTTGCAATCAGCCTCCGGTAAAACCACAGAAGAAATATCTCTTCCATCCATTACTACGCCGCCGGTTTCCGCCATGCGGCGCTGGGCTTCTACCATTTTTTCTCTGACGCCAGGTACTAATGCTACTAATGACACATTTTTGCTAACCTCCGGGTCTCTGATTTCTTGGGAGACATCTTTCCCGTCGCACATGACCTGAACCTGATCTTCCTTGTTAAAAAGTTCGATTTTCGTTTCTTGGGCTAATTTCGTAAGTAAATTTCCATTAGAGAGGGGAATACCTAATTTCATCGCCTTAAATGTCAAAGCCCGGTACATCGCTCCTGTATCTATGTATAGATAGTTTAATCGTTTTGCCACCAAGCGGGCAACAGTGCTTTTTCCCGCGCCGGCAGGCCCATCAATTGCAATAACTTTCTTCGGCATTTTAACCTCCGCTAAAATCAATATCTTACCTGGAAATATAGATCTTGCTATGACAATACCTCCAGAAGCTCATAAAAATTGGGAAACGAAATGTTTACACACTCTGCATTTTCGATCGTGGTCTCCCCTTGGGCAGCTTTTCCGGCCACAGCCAAAGCCATGGCTATCCGGTGATCATGAAAACTATTGACCACAGCACCTTTTAAATGCCGTCCCCCATTAATAACCATGCCATCTTCCAAAGGTAAAATATCCATGCCCAGTTTTAACATTTGTGATACCACAGCATTTATTCGATCGGTTTCTTTGACTCTCAGTTCAGCGGCATCCTTAATTATGGTCTGTCCGTCAGCATAGGCTGCGGCTACTGTTAAAATCGGAATTTCGTCAATAAGACGAGGAATCTCTTCCCCGGCTATGGTAACCCCATGTAATGTACTGTGTTTTATTACTACGTCTGCCACTGGTTCCCCTGCAATATTTTTTTGATTTTCAAATTTAATTTCTGCACCCATTCTCCTTAGTACATCTATTATTCCTGTTCGAGACGGATTAATTCCCAGGTTTTCGATCATTAATTCTGAATTAGGTGTGATCGCTGCTAATACTAAGAAAAACGCGGCGGAAGAAATATCCCCGGGAATCGAAATTTTTTGACCGGTAAGGCGGGGCTGCCCTATAATGGAGGATTTTAGACGATCTGCTTTTATTTTCGCTCCAAAAGAAAGAAGCATGCGTTCGGAATGATCCCGGGATTGAGCAGGCTCTTCGATAGTTGTTATTCCTTCCGCATATAGACCGGCAAACAAAAGAGCAGATTTTACCTGAGCACTGGCTACTGGAGACTGATAGTTGATTCCATGTAAAATCCCCCCCCTTACCGCAAGAGGTGCTTTTTCCCCGTTTTCTCTCCCGTCAATATTCGCTCCCATCATGCGTAAAGGTTGAACAATTCTGCTCATGGGACGATTACATAAAGAGGCATCACCACAAATAATACTATGAAAAGATTGCCCTGAGAGTAACCCCAGCATCAGTCGCATAGTAGTTCCGGAATTTCCGGCATTTAGTATTTCTCTTGGTTCCTGCCAGCCAAATAAACCTTTCCCGAATACATGTAAATGACCGGGGGCTGGTATTTCCACATTGATCCCCAATTTTTGAATGCAGTTAACTGTCCTCAGGCAATCTTCGCTCATCAGAAATCCTTCTATTTCTGTCATACCTTCGGCAATACTTCCTAAAAGAACAGAACGGTGAGATATAGATTTATCTCCCGGCACCACGATCTTTCCCCTAATTCCTTTTCTTTGGCTTGCTACAGACTTTTTCATTATCAACTAAAACTTCCTAAGGACCGACCTACTGCTTTGGCTACAGTGGCTGCTTCTTGACATAATTTCTGAAAATTATCTTCTGTTAAGGATTGAGGCCCATCAGACAAAGCCTGAGATGGGCATGGATGTACTTCGATGATTAATCCGTCTGCACCGCAAGCAATAGCTGCCTTGGACATGGGAGTAACCAAAGACCACCTGCCTGTACCATGGCTAGGATCAACAAACACAGGAAGATGGGTGAGGTTTTTAAGTAAAGGAACCGAACTTAAATCCAAGGTATACCTGGTACCCGTTTCAAAAGTACGAATCCCTCGTTCGCAAAGAATTACTTGACTATTTCCTGCCGCCATTATATGTTCTGCCGCTAAGATCCATTCTTCTACAGTGGAAGAAGGGCCTCTCTTTAACATAATCGGTTTATTGGTATTAGCTACTTCTTTTAAGAGAACATAGTTTTGCATATTTCTTGCGCCAATCTGCAAAATATCAGCATATTCAGCGACCAATTCCACACTTTTTGTCTCCATTACTTCTGTGATGATCGGCATACCGGTGATTTTCCGCGCCTCAGCCAAAATTTCCAATCCTTTTTCCTCCAAGCCCTGAAAAGAATAAGGAGATGTACGGGGTTTAAATGCACCTCCTCTAAGAATGGTAGCTCCGTATTTACGCACAATTTTTGCTGTTTCGATTAATTGCTCTCGACTTTCTACAGCACAAGGCCCGGCCATAATTTGGATTTCTTCTGCCCCAATCTTGATTCCATTAACCCTAATTATCGTTTGTTCCGATTTAAATTCTTTACTTGCTAATTTATATGGATGTAAAATAGGCACAACTTTTTCTACTCCTGTCATGGCTTCGATTGCCAAAAAATTTAATCTGGTTTTATCACCAACTGCCCCAATTATTGTCCTTTCTACACCTTTGGAAAGGTGAATATTGAAGCCCGCTTTTTCTAATCGCTCAATCACACCACGGATTTGATCATCTTTTGCCCCGTGGTCCATAACAACGATCATTATCTTTCCCCCTCAGCGTTACTTTCTAAATAGTAAATCCTCTAGGATCTTCCTGCTATTGTTATTAAGATCCCATTGTATCCCATAGGGCCGATATTTTTTGATGGCTCGGACCCATTCCGTATGGGTGAGATTACCACAAAGGATTAAGGCTGGGTTTGTTATAGTTTCCACCTCAATATTCATGAATATTCCTTGGGTTAGTTCTAGGATTACACCCTGAATGTCATAGTCTTTTACTTGGGATAACGATTGAGGAGAAAAGTTTTTGATCACGTTTTCCGGGTATCTCTTGACATCGTCAGGTTGTTCCTGCCCGCAAAAATGCAAGGTATCCAAGCGGCAAAAGGTGACCAGTTCTTGAATGTGGTAGCGTTTTTCATCACAAAAAATTCCCACACGGGAAATAAAAACCGGTAGACTGAAAAATATCTCCCGAGCCGTTTCCGGATGCACATCATCTTTTCCGTAGCCCATTTTAATTCCTATAGCCGCTGCCCCTAATAATATGGCTTCTTCTGCATCTTTTAAAGTTTTTACTCCTGTCATATATAATCTCATGGTATCACCTATCAGCTAAATCAGGCCGTAACTTCACTGCCTTCCTTAGATAAATATGTTTAATTTCCTCTTGTGATTTATCCGTATTTAAGTGGATCATTACTCTGATTATCCCCTTAAGACTCCCGGGAACATCCATTTCCCAGCCACACATCATCGGTACATGGTGCCAACCCATTTCCCGGGCAATCCGGGCTGGAAATACCGCATTCAGATCACTGGTTACCGAAAAAAATGCACTGGCAATATCTCTTGTATCAATTTGATTTTTTTCTATTAACTCCTGCAGCATTTCTCTAGTAGCTCGTCTGATTTCATCTTCAGTATTATTTTCCACAGAGGTAGCACCTCTTATCCCACGTACCGACATATGCTCCTCCTCGTTACAATACTGCTCGATGGGCTAACCCAATAGCTACCTCATCTAAGTGAATCATGCCAATACCAAAAAAGACAGCAACGCTAATATGGTCGTTATAACGGGCAATGCCAATTTTACCACCGATATTTAAACCAATCCCTTTTGGCATAATTTGAGATAAGGCTTCGTGGGTTGCTCCGGCCACAGCACCTTCATCTGGATGAGTATCTTTAATCACACCTTCTCTTTTGGCGGCAACTACTGCCCGTTCTATAACTTTACCTACCGATGATAAGAACTCTCCGCCATAATCTACTGCTGCAGTCCGAATACCTTGTTCTAAAAAACACTTTTTTAATTCTCTTTCTTCTTCCCGGCTTTCTGTTAGGGCCATTTTAATGGCTACCGTGGCTACTCTTTTGCTACCCATGGGAATCATAAAATTTTCCCCCCTTTAATATTAGATCAACCAGATCATAAACTAAAAAACACTCCGGATAGGAGTGTCGTATTTTACCAAATTATCACCATCTTTCCATCCTACAATTCTATTATAAAAAGTGAAAGACAAAATAGCAACACTTATTTAAATTTTACCTGTCCTAAATGTTCCACTGTACTTTTAGTCTCGATGATTTGATGAAGTACCGGCCAGGAAATATTAGGTGAAATTTCCGAGATTTCAAACGCTAAAGGTCTATTGTAGAATGTGCCGTCGATAGAAATGATATCATCTGGGTATACCTTTACTGTTATTTTTTTATTGCGAAAATCAGCTATTTCTTCTCCGTTAACTAAGAGTTTTGCCTTGGACAAGGATGAAAAATCTTTTAATTCAACGGTTAGATGAGCAAAAATTGATGATTCCGTATCAAGTACCCGGGCAGTAGGATTAGACCATTCCTGAAAGGGCTGCCCTTCCAGGCGTTCAGCAAAACTCAGATAAAATCTCATGGAATCTGAGGTAAGCATTGCCTGCACTCCGACTAAGGCTACCAGGCCAAAAATTACAATCCTAACTAAAATTTTTTCTCCGGTTTCTACCATTCCCCAAAGCTTTCCATTCCAACTTTTTTTACCCATTAACATCACTCCCCGCTATCTTAGAAAGGTTTAATCCTAAAAGGTTTATCCTTATAACGAGGCGTTAGATGTCCCCTACTCTAATAAATAATGGGTACTTTCTACGATTCCATGGGGTGAGCTTATTCCCGCCTCGTTGAAATGCACTAAGGAAAGAAAATCTTTCTACGACCGAAAAATTTTCCACTATTGCATTATAAGATATGCGGTGGACAACGGTTTTATTCTACTGCTGAAATTCCCGCGGCATAACCTGTAGAAAATGCCGCTTGAAGATTATAGCCTCCGGTAAAACCATCAATATCCAATATTTCTCCGGCAAAATACAATCCTTTTACAATTTTTGATTCCATTGTTTTCGGGTTAATCTCTTTTAAATTTACACCTCCAGCTGTGACGATGGCTTCTGCCAAGGGTCGGGTTTTAGTTACCGTAAGAGTAAAGTTTTTAAGTAATTTAACAATTTGCCTCCGTTCTTCTTTGGTAATTTGATGCACAAACTTTTCCTTTGGAATCGGTAAAATTTTAAGAAACACCGGGATCAATGACTTAGGTAAAAGGTCAGAAAAAGCATTAGCTAAATACTTCCTGGCATACTTCTGAAAATCCCTTTGAATTCTTAGATCTAATTGCTCTATGGTTAAAGCTGGTTTTAAATCAATACTAACCTGAACCTGTTGGTTGTCGGAAATTTTAAGATATTCAGCAATAGGTTTACTTAATGACAAAATAATAGGTCCAGAAATACCAAAATGAGTAAAAAGCATTTCTCCGAATTCACTGGATAAGATTTTTTCTCCGGCAACGACTTTTACCCTTACGTTTTTTAGACTTAAACCCTGTAGTTCCTTCACCCAAGGTTCTAAAGTTTCCAAGGGTACTAAGGAAGGTTTCAGGGTAGTTACGTGGTGGCCGGCTTTTCTGGCCATAGCGTACCCATCACCGGTAGATCCGGTACCAGGGTAAGAGGCTCCTCCAGTGGCTACAATTACTGCATCACCAGGGAAAGTCCTTTCTCCTGCTGTAATAACTCCTTTGATTTTTTCCGGGGAAATGATCAATTCTTCAACCTTAACTTCATAATAAATTTTCACGCCAATTTTTTGAAGATAATGGCGGAATGCCTCGACCACATCTAACGCCCGGTCAGATTGAGGAAATACCCGCCCTCCTCTTTCTACCTTTGTGGGCACGCCAAGTCGGTGAAAGAAGTCAATAACATCTTGATTTGAAAAGAGATTAAGGGAACTATAAAGGAATTGCCCATTCCCAGGAATATTTTTAATGATATCGTCAATTGAACCGGCATTGGTGATATTGCAGCGTCCCTTACCGGTTATCATCATCTTTTTGCCTAGCAATTTATTCTTCTCCAGTAATGTAACCTCAGCCCCCCTTTCTCTTGCTGTGGCCGCTGCCATCATTCCGGCTGCCCCGCCGCCTACTACAATTATTTTTTTCACAAAATTCAACCGGCCTTTCCAACTTTGTTTGTTAATGTGCCTATTCCATCAATTGTGACAGAAACTTCATCTCCCGATACCATAGAAGAAACACCGGAAGGAGTCCCTGTGATAATTACATCCCCAGGAAGTAAGGTCATAACTTTACTTAGGTAGCTGGTTAAATATGGCACCCCAAAAATTAAGTTTTTGGTATGGGACTTCTGTTTAACCACCCCATTTAAAGAACAGGAAATATTTAAATTATCCCAAAGAATGTCCGTTTCAATTACCGGTCCTAATGGCATAAAAGTATCGAAAGATTTAGCAATAGTCCATTGACCGTCTTTGGGCTGCAAATTTCGGGCTGTAACATCGTTTCCACAGGTATAACCTAGGATATAGTCCATGGCCTTATCCTCGGAAACATTTTTAGCCGGCTTTTTTATTACGAAAGCTAATTCCCCTTCGTAATCCAGACGATTTACAAAAGAATCTGGATAAATAATTTCTTCATTAGGTCCAATTACCGACGTAGACGGTTTCATAAAAATAACCGGCCATTTAGGTGTTTCTAACCCGAATTCTTGAGCGTGATCCGCATAATTTAAACCCACACAAATGATTTTACTGGGGGCACAAGGAGCTAGAATCTTTACCTCGGTTAGAGGGAAGCTTTCTTTCTCAATGGTAAAATCATCATAAATGGAACCTTTAATCGGAAAGACGCGCTCCTCCTTTACTATCCCATAGTAAACTTTTTTATCTTTCTCAATTCGCACAAACTTCATCTTATTCCTCCCCGTTCAATACTCGATTCCTTTTCTGCTGGATATGCCTTGCTGGTAAGGATGCTTTATTTCTTTCATCTCCGTAACTAGGTGGGCTCTTTCGATTAATTCTTGGGGAGCGTTTCTCCCGGTGAGGATTACTTCCACATGGGGTGGTTTTTGATCCAAGAAATCTAAAACCTCATCCACTGAGATCAGCCCAAAATATAAAGCATTATTAATTTCATCAAGAATCAAAATATCTGTATCTGGAGAAGAAATAACCTTTTCCGCATGAGTCAGAGCTTGGTGAGCTAGGGAAATATCCTCTTTGGTCACACCTTTTCGGCTAATAAAACCTTTTTTCCCATATGAAAACAACTCTATTTCAGGTGCTAATCGTTTCAAGCCCGAAATTTCGCCATAGTATGATCCCGTTTTCATGAATTGGATGATGACAACTTTAAAACCATGACCCGCTGCCCGCACCGCCAGGCCGAAAGCTGCCGTGCTCTTTCCTTTGGCATTGCCTGTATAAACTTGGATTAAACCTTGGGAAAGCCTTTCTTTTTCGCTATTCATAACATCTCCCTCCCCCGAAGATATTCTATATTTTTCAATAAGTTCCTCTAAAATAAAAATAGTTTTACAGAAATTAAGGCCAAATAATATCCGATGAACCGCAAATGGAACAGATGTCAAAATATCTTTCCGGATGCTCATATGCCTCCTGAGACGCTTCAAATGAGGCACCTATATTTTCCAGATAATTTACATTATCTCCAGAAAAGTTTCCAATAAGGGCAGAAGGGGCTCCATTCACCCATGGGGTTTTATTAGGCAAGCAACTGCTCCCAAAACTATATGTATTGCCACACCTTAAACATCTGGGCATTTTATCACCACCTTGTATAATATTGTTTGCCAAAATCTTATTATTAAACACGTAAATAATTTAAGGGTGCTAAGGGGACGTTTAACATGCACATTCTGTTTCTTTCGTAAAGAATCTCATTGCATAAAAAATGTGGCAAAGGAAACTTCCCCTTGCCACATTATCTCTTCTTTAATTTTTTTAAGGATTCTACTTCCTGTGTGGTTAAGTATCTCCATTCACCCGGCTTCATTTTGCCGATTTCCAGAGTGCCAAAAGCAATGCGTTTTAGCCAAATCACAGGATGGCCTATCGCTTCGAACATACGCCGCACCTGGCGGTTTCTTCCTTCATGAATGGTAATATCAATTAATGTATTATTGTTAATTATTTTTTTTCGCTTTACTTCAGCCGGTGCTGTTTTTCCATCTGCCAACATTATGCCCTTTGCCAGTTCTCCCAAGGTTTTACCAGAGGGCGTACCTTTTACCAAGGTTCGATATGTTTTCTTTACTTCTCGGCTGGGATGAATCAGTTCATTAGTCAGATTCCCATCGTTGGTTAATAGAAGTAATCCTGATGAATCATAGTCTAGTCTACCAACAGGATAAACCCTTTCATTAACTTCCTGAATTAAATCCATAACAGTCCGTCTCTTTTGTGGGTCATGTACGGTAGACACAAAGCCTACAGGTTTATATAAAAGAATGTATTTTAATGCTTCTTTACCAGATATTCTTTTACCTTCAACTTCAATGACGCTCTTTTCCGGATCAACTTTAACTCCTAATTCTTGCACTATTTTCCCGTCAACTTTAACTTTTCCCGCTAAAATTAATTCCTCAGAAGATCTGCGTGAAGCCACTCCGGCATGGGCTAAAACCTTCTGCAACCTTTCTTCCATCATGCACCTCAGTTTAGGATTTTGAGAAAATTATACCAATAAAATTGATCACAAGCAAATTAATGGGGCTTTAACTAACCACCGAAATAAATGCGACAAATCAGCACCGAAGCTATAAAACTGCTAACATCAGCAATCAGGCCAACAGTGATGGCATGGCGGTATTTAATAATGCCTACTGAGCCGAAATAAACGGTCAAAACATAGAAAGTTGTATCCGTACTTCCCTGCATGGTAGAAGCTAAACGACCAATAAAGGAATCTGGGCCAAATTGATGAATTAATTCCGCCGTTATGCCAAGTGCCCCGCTCCCGGATAAGGGCCTCATTACCGCTAAAGGAAGGATTTCCCCTGGAATGCCTAAGATATTGGTGACAGGGGATAAAAACCAAATTAAATAATCCATGGCACCGGATGCCCGAAAAACGCTGATCGCCACCAACATCCCCACTAAAAAAGGCAGAATTTTAAAGGCCGTGGTAATCCCTTCTTGGGCTCCTTCCACAAAAACTTCGTAGACACTTACTTTTTTAAGGTAGGCATAGAAGGGGATCAAAAATAAAAGTATGGGAATGGCCCACCGGGAGATTTGGGTTAATATGTACATCAAAACGGCTCACTCCTTTAGCGGCTCTTTTTCAAGGCCGATTCCGATATTTTTTCCGCAGCAATATGTCTGCCGTGATGGCACAGACTGTGCCGCAAGCTGTGGCCAGAATAGTGGTACTGACAATCTCCACCGGATTTGCCGATCCTTCCTGAACTCTCAGGCTAATCACCATTGCAGGAATGATGGTAATACATGATGTATTAAGAGCTAAAAAAGTAATCATCGCGTCGGAGGCCGTATTTTTATTGGGATTTAATTCCTGTAGCTGACTCATGGCTTTTAAACCGAAAGGAGTTGCGGCATTACCTAACCCCAAAATATTGGCACTTAGGTTCATGATAATTGAACCCAAAGCGGGGCTATCTTTAGGTACACTAGGAAATAACAATACTGCAATAGGGCGCACTAATTTTGCCAAGATCTGAACCAGCCCGGATTTTTCCGCCAGTTTTAACAGCCCAAGCCAAAGAGTCATAATCCCGATAATTTCCAGGGAAATCTTTACCCCAGTTTGGGCTGCATTAAAAGCACTCTCCGTTACTACTTCGATTTTACCGGTTAAACCGGCTACGATAATTCCGGACAATAAAAGAATTAGCCAAATAATGTTGACCAAATTTCTCGTCCTTTCTATTAACGTTCTGTTAATCTTTTTTTTTAATGATCTCAGGTTCTTAATTGAATTCATATGAGGACAAAGTCTAAATTATAACCAGGAAAAAGTCATAAAAGGACACCATCAACTGGTGTCCTTAAAAAAATTTTATATTGCATCAAAAAGTTATCAGTCCGCTTTTGCTAAAATAAGCCTTTTGATAATCTATAGAAAAGGTTAGAAATAAAGGATCTTTTCTCTACAATATTATTTGCAATTAATTCCGTGGTGAGAGTTATTTCATCGTTTATTTTTATAACCGCAACCCCCATCCTTTGGCCTTTTTTTACGGGAGCCTTCACTGTCTGAGGAAGATAAATGCTTTTTTGGACCTGACTTATTTCCTCCTTGGTTAAAGCGATAGACAATGGTTTCTCCACCAGAATTTTAACTTTTTCTGATTTTCCTCCGTCTATGGCCAATTCTTTAACGGGTTGATTTTTTTTAAAAAAATCCTTCATTTGATAGTTTTCAAAACCATAGTCTAAAAGACTGGATAACTCATCATACATACTATTACAGTTCAATACAACAGCTATTAATTGCATCCCGTTCCTCGTTGCTGAACCTACCAGACAGCTTCCGGCTTGACGGGTATAACCTGTTTTTACTCCATCGGCACCTTCATATTTACCAAGTAGCTTATTGCCGTTATAAACAACTCGTTGGTATTCATTGCCCGCCCAAGGAAGGGTATGTCTGTTAGTGACAATCATCTTGCGAAACTCTTGATTTTTTAGAGCTTCCTTGGCAATCATGGCTAAGTCATAGGCGGTAGAGTAATGGTCTTCGTGATGCAGTCCATGGGAATTGACGTAATGAGTATTTTTTAATCCCAAATCTGCCACTCTTTTGTTCATCATACTGATAAATTTATCCAAAGATCCAGCAATGCCAATAGCAATCGCATCAGCAGCGTCATTAGCAGATTTTAAAAGCAAGGAGTACATCAAATCTTCTAAACTATGTACCTCTCCAGGTTCAAGATATATGCTGGATTCCCCCGGATTAAGGAAATCATGAGGTATCTTGATCTTCTTTGTCAAATCAGCATTTTCCAAAGCGACAAGAGCTGTAGTTATTTTTGTGGTACTGGCTTGGGGTAATCTTTCATGGGCATTTTTCTCGTATAATACCCGGCCCGATGTGGCATCAATTAGAATCGCCGATTTAGCTGTAATTTCCGGAATAGCAAAAGCGGTAGCTCCGGAGAAAAAAATTAATACAAAAATAGCTGCGAATATTAGAAGTATAAAACGCTTCAAATTTTTCCCCCCGCTGGATAAAATTCTACAAGCTTTTAAAAACAAGTCAATCTATTAAATTCAAGATCATTATTAAAAATCCTTTTCCCTTTTATAGGAATTTAGAAATAAAAAAACCCTTGCGGGTTTTTTATTGGACATCAGAGTTTTTTCATAATTACATGGGGCAGTTTGTACTTTGCATGCTTTGTATATTTTGCATCTTTTGATTTTTTCCCTTATTGAAAATGGATTGGATTTGATTTAAGACTTGGGGAGCAACATCAATTAACCTGTCCACAACTAAATTTCCGTCTACAGGAAGCAGCCGAACTTGGTTTTGGCCTACCACAAGAAAACCCATGGGCTGGACAGAGACTCCGGCCCCACTACCTCCGCCAAAAGGTATTTTCCCTGATTGGGATTTTTCATCCGGTGGACGTACTTCGTATTCTCCTCCTCCGGCAGCAAACCCGCAGGAAACTCTGGATACAGGAATTATTACTGTTCCATCTGGGGTTTCTACGGGATCACCAACTACCGTGTTTACATCAACCATTTCTTTGATGCTTTCCATTGCTGTTTTCATTAATGCTTCTATGGGATGATCACTCATACTTTATCACCGCCTTTTTTTATTAAGAATAATATGTAAAGTGCTTTAAATCCACCAATGATAATATGACCGCAACTGATATTAAATATGCAAACCATATTACAGAAAGCTTTTTCTTGCTGAAAATTGGGTAGAACGGATATTCTGGGGACTGTTTTAACCTTGTTTGCCATAGAATGAAGAAAACCGTAAACCCAAGTTTTTAATGCCCAGATCACTCCAACTAATATGCCTGTTTTTCCCGCCTCATCGGTTCCTATTTCCGTGTACCAGGAAAATTCTAAGAGAGTAATCTTACTCATAAACCATTTACCCAGGTTTTTTAGATCATCCGTTCTTCTGATTACTACAGAAATCTTTTTGATGAGCTTTTTTATCATAAATTTATCTAAGACAATTGATTTTTCCTGTTCTAGCAGAGGTTTTCCTTTTTCTCCTTCAAACTGGGTAATTATTTTTAAAATTGGCCACAGGGAAGTAGGAGAAATTTTGATAAAGGGAATTTCTATGGTAATGCCCCAAATACCAGGTATTAATTGCCAGGTGATACTGATATAATCATCTTTATCTTTTTTTATATAATGAAATTTAAAACGCAAGGGAAGCAAAAAAATAAATATTATTAAAACAAGGATTAAAAAACAAATAAGCATTAGCTTCACCTGGCTCACCTCTAGTTAAAAACATAGGGTTTCTTACTCATTACAATATTTTTCCTTGTTTTTCAGATAAGTATTCCAAAAGTACCCAAAAAAGCAAAAAACAGGCTTTCGCCTGTTAAGAGAGAATTTTCCAAAAAAGATATTGAGTTTTTTCGGTCCAGGCCAGAGAATCTTGATAGTCCCAATAACGATTCTGGCTATTATTGGTATGGGCATTAACTAGGGGCTGCCCATCTCCATTGTGTCCCACCACCACGGTGTTGTGTTGCCATACCCCGTCACCGTCCCAATCGTAACAAATAACATCACCAGGCTCTAATTCCCGGGCTGATTTTACGCTTTCCACTTTGATACCCTTACCGGCTGCCAAATACCAACGCAAACTATGAGCTACAGCCCAGCTATAACTCCATTTGTCGTCCTTACCTCCGTTACCGGAATACCACCATCCTGTATTAGTTTTTCCGGTATAATTCATGGGAATACCACCGGCGTATAAGACCTGAGAAACGTAATTAGTGCAATCTACAGAAAAAGAGCGAAAATTTGGATTATAACTGTTCCACCATTTATGAGCATAGCGCACTGCTGCTGTTCGATCATACCTGCTATTTCTATAAACACTCGCCCCGTGATACCGGTTTGGCCCAGAAATCTTTAAATTCCTGTCTAAAGGCCTGGGAATGGTGGCAACCTCCGGTTCCAACCTATAGTTGTCTTCTTTAACTAGCCATCTCCCATCATATTCCAAAGTTATTTCATGATTTATCTGATGTCTTTCATGTCTTAAACGACCGCCCTCTAACAGTCGCCAAGTTACCATTTCTATAAAATTAAATTTAACTATGTTTTCGGTACGTACCTCCGGACCTAAAAAAACTTGGGTTACTTGATCATATAGTTTGCTTTTTCGATGAGCAATGGCATTCTGTTTGGCTCTTAGAATCTTCTCTTCCCTTTGCATACACTTTATGGAAATATTGTCCTTGGTGTATAACTGGTTTAATTGTGGTATGCTTCCGGTAAGAAAAGCATTGTTTTTTCGGTTCATCAAATCCTGGATAATAGGAAAAATCTTTTCTCTTTGCACCGTCTTTTACCCCCAAAAAAACCATGTGGTAACAATATATGCCAGGAGTGCCCCAAAAAGTGCCTGACATATAAAAAAACCTCCTCTCAAGGGGAGGTGGCGGCGCATTACCTAAAAACAACTTTGGAATATATAAAAACCAGCTATTTAAGTTCCAATGATTCCGGGTCCGGTAATTCTTCCAATGATTTTAGACCGAAAAAATTTAAGAATTGAACAGTTGTCCCATAAAGAAGAGGTCGTCCCGGGCTGCTTTTTCTTCCTACATCCTGCACTAATTTTTTTTCCAGGAGGGTACTTAAGACACCATCAATTTTTACGCCCCGGATTTCTTCGATATCTGCTCGGGTAATTGGTTGTCTATAAGCAATAATAGCAAGGGTTTCCAAAGCCGCCTTCGACAAAAGATTTGCTTTCGGGCGGAAGTATTTTTCAATAATTTCAGCTTGTTCAGGTCTGGTGGCAAACTGCCAGCCGTTGGCCACCTCTTTTAGTTCAAAACCTCGCCCTCGATAAAAGTCCTCTAATTCCCGAAGTAAAACAATGACGGTCTCCGGTTTTGTCTCCGTTATCTCGGCTAATTTTGCCACGGATAAAGGTTCCCCGGCTACAAACAACAAACATTCTATGTTTTTTCGGATCTCATCACTAAAAAGCAGTCCCATAGCAGTTCTCCCCTTGTGTCATCTGTTAGTTAAGCTTTATGGATTAATAAGCATAGATAAAAATATCTCCACATAAAGAAGATTGGCTGACTTTCACTTCTTGCTTGCGCATTAATTCCAATAAGGCTAAAAATTGAACCACTACCTCCACTTTACTCACAGAATTATTAAACAACCTAAAAAAGGAAATCCCCTGGGGATGTTTTTTTAAAATATCAGTTATTTCAGTCATTTTCTTTTTAATCGTTATTTCTTCCCGAGGAATCTCTTTCATCGGTTCCAGGTCAAAATTTTTTTTCAAAACCTGAATCAAAGCTGCCTTTAAATCATCAATCTGTACACCTTCTAAGGGGTTTTGATCGGCAAACAAGGAAATAAAAAAGTCTTCCTCATTGGGACGGAAAAAAACCTTGCGTTGCTCTTTTTCTTGTCGTTGAAGAAATTCGGCAATTAATTTATATTTTTTATACTCTAGCAGTCGCGCCACCAATTCGTCCCGGGGATCTTCTCCTTCCGGGTTTTCTTCCTCCAGCACTTTGGGTGGTTTAGGCAAAAGCATCCTGGCCTTAATGGCTAGCAAAGTGGCCGCCATCACTAAGAACTCGCTGGCAATCTCTAAATCAAGGCTTTGCATTTCTTCCAAATAGGCCAGATATTGCTGCGTAATTTCAGAAATGGGAATATCATAAATATCCACTTCATTTTTATCAATTAGGTGAAATAAAAGGTCAAAGGGGCCTTCAAATACTTCTAATTTTATTTGATATTTCATTAAATTTTCATAGCTTCCCTAACTATTTTAAGAGTATGGGATGCTTTCTCCCGGGCTTTATTAGCACCTTCCTCCAGAATTTGATCTACCCAATCCGGACGGGCCGCAAGCTCTGCTCGTTTTTCCCGAATGGGCGCAATAAACTGGTCTAATTTTTGGGCTAATTGTTTTTTACAGGCAACACAGCCAATTTTCCCTGTGGTGCATTGTTGACAAATATCCGGTACTTCCTGTTCGTTATAAAAAGTATGGTAAGTGTGCACCGTACATACTTCCGGGTGTCCTAAATCGGTTTTTCTAATGCGAGCCGGATCGGTTACCATCTGGGAAACCTTCTCTTGAATCTCTTTGGTACTGGCATTTAAGGAAATGTCATTACCGTAGCTTTTGCTCATTTTTCGGTTATCGATCCCCGGCAATAGTTTTACCTTGGATAAAACAGCCTGGGGTTCCAACATAATATCAGTATTAAACATATGATTAAACCGGCGGGCAATTTCCCTGGTTAATTCCAGATGGGGCAACTGATCTTCCCCCACCGGAACCGTTGTCGCCTGGTAAACCAGAATATCTGCTGCCATCAAAACGGGATAACCTAAAAAACCATACATAGAGATATCTTTACCGACTTGTCCAAACTGATTTATTTGTTCTTTATATGTGGGAACCCGCTCTAACCAGGATAGAGGAGTAATCATAGACAAAAGCAAAAATAATTCTCCATGCTCTTTCACGTGGGATTGGACAAAAACAGAACTAATCTCCGGGTCAATACCTACACTCAGCCAGTCTAAGGCCATTTCCCGCACGTTTTCCCTAATTTGGTTAGTATCATCAAAACCGGTAGTCAGCGCATGCCAATCAACAATGCCGTAATAGCATTCATATTCTTTTTGCAGCTTTACCCAATTTTCCAGAACACTTAAATGTCCTAAATGAAGCTTTCCTGTAGGCCTCATTCCGCTAAAAATAATGCCTTTTTTCATTTTTTTCTCTCCTTTAATTCCAGTAATTAACTAGTTTAGAAGTTTAATAAGGTATCCCTGTCGCTAGAAAAATAATTTTCGCTAATATATTAACAATGGGAAGAAAGATCCTTTGAGTAGTACCGGTGATAATTAACAGCATTAATATCATCGGACCATATTGCTCCATGCGATAGATAAAGTTTGCTGTTTCCCCTCGCAAAAGACCCGCCAATATTTTAGAACCGTCTAAAGGAGGTACCGGAATTAAATTAAAAGCAGCTAAAACTAAGTTTATTTGCACTAAATCCTGAAGGAAAATCGCTATCGCATTATTAAAGGGCAAGATTTGTTTTAACATTAATGAAAAGAGAAGAGCTCCCAGATAAGCCAAAAGTATATTGGTAAAAGGCCCGGCCAAGGCCACAATCATCATTCCCCTTCTTTTATCTCCCTCAAAATAATACGGATTAACTTGTACTGGTTTGGCCCACCCGAAATGGGCAAACAATAAAAGCAAGGTGCCAATGGGATCCAAATGAGCCAGAGGATTCAAAGTTAGACGTCCTTGATACTTAGGAGTTGGGTCGCCTAAGCGATAAGCGACAAATCCATGGGCAAATTCATGAAAGCTAAGGGCAATTAATATTGCCGGGATGAAAATGATAAAATCCGCTAAACCTCCAAATGGCATTTGATCCCCTCTTTCATTACGATTTTCTAAAATTTCCTTGTTTATTATACCAAAAGAAATTATCCCAGTCTATTAACAATAAAAAAGAAGTGCTGAAAGGTTCATTTTTCAGCACTTCCCGCTGATCATGCCTGCATTAAATAATCTTCTTTTGTCATAGCTTGAGATGTATCCAGCCCAGACCATTTACCGCAGCGGTCACCCCATCTGGCCAATACTTGGCTGCCGTTAGATATGGAAACTATTTCACACCTATTAGGACAACCGGTACACTCTTTGCTTCGTGACGTAATATCCAGATCTGCCGCACTAAAACCACGGAAGCTGGTTACTCTTTTTTTAGCTACTTCCTCTTTTGCTAAAATCGCTGCGCCCAATGCTCCCATTACATGATAATAGTCAGGTACGATAATTTTTGTTTTTAAGGCACGGGCAAAAGCATCTCTCATACCAGGGTTTGCCGCCACTCCCCCTTGAAAGACAATAGGGGCTAAAATTTGTTTTCCTTTGCCTAAATTATTCAAAAAATTTCGTACTAATGCTTCACACAAACCCGCTACTATATCTTCTAAAGCGTAACCGGTTTGTTGTTTATGAATCATATCAGACTCTGCAAAAACTGCACATCTTCCCGCGATACGCACCGGTAAGGTAGATCTTAAGGCTAGTTGCCCAAACTCTTCAATGGGTATTCCTAAACGTGCAGCCTGCTGGTCGAGAAAGGATCCGGTACCGGCAGCACATACAGTATTCATGGAAAAATCAGTGACAATCCCGTCCCTTAAAATAATTAGTTTGGAATCTTGTCCGCCGATTTCCAGGACTGTCTGAACTCCGGGTACTAAGGCAGAAGCCGCTACAGCATGAGCCGTAATTTCGTTTTTTACGGAGTCGGCACCGGTGATCACTCCCGCTAACTGACGAGCACTGCCTGTGGTTCCTACTCCGGCTATTTTTACTCCAGAATTTTCTTTAGCGACCATGGCCAGACATTTTTTAATACTCAAAATAGGCTGTCCTTGGGTTCTAACATATATTGTTTGTAGAATTCCATTATTTTGATCCATAAGAACTAAATTTGTACTTACAGATCCCACATCAAGGCCTAAATATGCTTTCACTTTATATTCTCCTTTTTCCAATTTGTTTTTCGATATAAAAGATCAATAAAAGCTTCCAACCTGGTTAATAGACCTGCCTCCCCCGACTGTTCATCTAAGTAGATGGTCATAATCGGAATGGACTCATTTCCACTAACTACAGGCAGTATGGTTTGGGCCACGATTTCCGGCATGCAGGTGAGAGGAGCCAATTGGATCACGCCATGATATCCTTCATGGGCATAACGTACAGTGCTACCTACTGTTTCCTGACCATGTCCGCCGACAAAGTGCCTTAAATATGGGGAAGCAAATTTTCGTGCTTCTTTGCCGCTTCTCATTCTGGCTAATCCAAAAAAAAGATGATCATTAACCCATTCACTTAAATAGATTGATCTATTTACTTCCACTCCCAACCGGCCTAAATGTTTTTCAATATCTAGATTTACATAAGGCTCTAAAATTGTGTAAATTTCTCCTACAATGGCAATCTTTAAAACGGGCTTGTCTTTATCCAGAGGAATATTATCTAATTCTTGGACGGCATGACTTTGCACCTGTAAAACACTCTTAATATCTCCCGCCTGGTCAATTTCTTTTAGCGCCCGTTGATAAATCTGATCTGCCATGCCTTTAATATTCTCCCTGGCCCGCACTACCTGCACTTTTTGTTCTACAATATCCGTTGCCCGTGCTTTAGCCCAACCAAAATGAATGGCTTTAGCAACCTGCCATAAAGATTTGCCATTTGATAAATATTTTATTTTTTGAACCAGTTCGGAGAAATGGGTATCCGGGGGTTCCACAACAATAAAATCATATTGATAGCCTAAGTCCTTTAGTATTTCCCGCTCTACCTGGGCATAATAGCCAAACCTACAAGGCCCAACCCCACCCGACATTACAATTGTATCTGCTCCCAGTTCAGCAGCCTCAATAAAGTTTCCCAAATTTATTTTTAAGGGTAGGCAGGCAAATTCCTGGCCATGTTCAATACCAAGCTTTAAAGTCCTCTTGGTAATGGGAGGCGGTATTACTACATCTACACCCAATGATTCAAATAACCCTCTACCTACAATATATAAATTTCCCATATGAGGAAAGGTGACTTTCATTAACTTGCCCTCCTCTTTATCATAGTTTGTGTAAATATATTTATATCTAAATAAATTCTAAAGTGTTATATGTCAGGGACTTCAAGTTTTTTTATAATAAAAAAACAATGACCCCCCTTTTCTTGGTATAATTGAGTATCTCACCCCACAAAAATCCAAAGAAAGGTGTGTCATTGTGAACTCAATTATATCAGTTTTGATACTACATAATCAATTTTTAATTAAACAAATTCGTCAATTACTTTTGTTTATCGTTAAAAATATTCCCCTAAAAACCCCAAAACAGAATATAACTAGCCCAAAATATAGTAAGCTTACCGTGGACAAACTCCCCATTATCATGCAACCGGAAAAACTTGACTACAAGCAGTTAATTAACGAGTATAAGTCTAAACACGGTAAAAATCTTAAGCCTGTTAAATCCCGTGGAAAAAACCCTGTTCCCTCTGATGTTGTTTGCCATCGTTGCGGTGCACCTCATACATACCTTTACGACAACACCGGTGGGCGTGGTCAACTTTGGTGCAAGGTCTGTGGGCTTAGGTTTAACAAAGATAAAACTGACTTTAAAATTGGTGCTCTTCTATGCCCCTATTGTGGCCGTATCCTTGTCAAAAAGAAGGAGCGTAAAAAATTTAACATCCATAAGTGTGTGAATAACAAGTGTGCCTTCTATCTTGATGCCCTAAAAAAGCTATCTCCCGAAGAGCTTGCTGAATACCAACAGGACAAATATAAGTTTAAGCTTCACTATATCTACAGAGAATTCACTATAGATTTCTTTAAGATGGATTTATCATCCATGCCTAAAGGCTCTGTCAACCTTACTTTCCGAAATTTTTCACCACACATCATGGGTCTTTGTTTGACTTACCACGTCAACCTTGCTCTTTCTACTCGTGCTACTGCCAGGGCACTTTGGGAGATCCATGGTGTTAAAATATCACATGTTACCGTTAGTAAATATGCTAAGACTGCTGCTACTTTGGTTAAGCCTTTTGTTGATAATTACGACTACAAACCTACCAACTATCTGGCCGCTGACGAAACCTACATTAAAATCAAAGGTATTAGGCATTATGTCTGGTTCATTATGGATGCACTTAAGAAATCTATCTTAGGCTATCGTGTATCCATCACTAGGGATGTGGGGCCTTGTATCTTAGCTATGCGCATGGCCTTCGCCAAGTTTAAAAACTTCCCTGGTAAAACTTTGAAATTTGTTGCTGATGGGTACACAGCATACAAGCTTGCTCAGCAACAATTTATGCTTAATGACATGGATTTTAACCTTACTCAGGTAATAGGACTTACTAATGACGACCCTGTTTCTGCTGAATATCGATGGCTTAAACAAATCATTGAACGTCTTAACAGAACCTTTAAATTTTCTTATCAGGTTACAAACGGCTATGGTAGTGGTGAAGGATCAGACACCCACGTGTCCTTATTTGTAGCCTATTATAACTTCTTGCGTCCACACTCCTACTCTTACTGGCAACCACTAAATTCTATCCCCGAACTTGATGCTATCCCTAATATGCCTGCTAAATGGCAGAAGCTTATTGAATTATCTCAAAAGCTTATTCTTGATAAACAGTCGGTCTCTGCCACTTAGTCCATGGATGTCAAGGGCGAGCGGTTTTTGCTCGTTCATCGAAGGCGTAGCCGGAGACCCTTTACATCCTGTACATATTTATCCTTTTGTTGCCCGGTCTGTTATGACAGACCGGCTGCCTTCCGGCGAGGACGGGGTTTGGGGCTGGCCCCAAGGTTTTCATACCTTTAATAACGCTTTTTTGTTTTCCAAGTTGTATTTTTCTAACTGCCAATGCCAAAACGTGTTTTTCATATGCTAGTTAACACTATCTTATCATATCCATAAATGCTTCCAGCCTGGTAATCAGGCCTGCTTCCCCACTGTGTTCATCTAAGGTGATGAACATAAAGGGTTTCTGGTTCCTTCTTCTTGCCCATCTTTCCAGTAAATCTCCCACCATAGAATCAGGCCCACAGCCAAAAGAAGCTACAAAGATAATTCCTTTTACTTTAGGATTACTGAGGTAATACAAACCACTTCCTAAAAGCTGTTTACCAAAAGTCCAAAACATCCTTTTCGGCAGTTGCCCGGCAAAATTATCTATTACATTTGCCGGTACCATCTCTTTGGTCCAAACACTGGCCCCTAGGTCATGGAGTTTTTGAATCATTCCCATATTGATATATGAATCATATATGTTATATCCATGTCCTAAAAGAGCAATGGGAAATCCTTCTTGATTCAAATTAAAGTCTACCGGTAAATTTCCAGCCTGGAGATACAATTCATATTGCCTTTGGTCATTCTCGGCCAACTGCCAAGCTCTGAACCCTTGCTTTACCGGCACCTGAATGATAGTGCAGATTTCTTTGATAGCTTGATCTATTTGAGCATTATTATTTCTTAAATTAATTGTTGTATCTATCAGACAGGGTGGATTATGCAAGCTTGCCTTTAGCATATCAGGAATACCTAATAGCTTGGGACACATATATTCTTTTTTCGTCACACTGACAACTCGAGGGAGAAATAAGTAGTCAACCTCATCGACTAAATCCAGTACATGTCCGTAAAATGCTTTTACCGGAAGACATGCTTCATCTACTGCAGCCATTATTCCATTATTAATTATTCTTTTGTTTGTATTAGGAGATACCTTAACTTCAAAACCTAAGATCTTAAAAAAGTTTTCCCAGTGAGTATAGTAATAGTGGTAAAGAAGCCCTTTAGGTATTCCCACAATCTTTTTACGCATTTTTTATTCCTCTTTTTTATTTCTTCTTAATGTCGGTTTATTTTTTTTTATTTTTGACTTGGGCATAGGCTTAAAGGCCGGAGCTGGTTTTTCTTTTTGCCTGGTAACATCCTGAGTTTGTAAGATACTGGGTCTTGTATTTTGAGCCGGTACCGGAGTACGAAAGAGGATAGTTTTTAAGGCTACATAATCAAAAGGAACTAACGGCCATAAATAAGGCACCCCAAAGGATCTAGTAAACCCTGCAAAAAGTATTAAAGCAGCAGTGCCCAATAATAACCCGGGCAGCTTTAGTACAAAAACCATTACAAGTAAAAATATCCGAGCCAAACGATGGGCCATACCTAACTCATAACTAGGTGTGGCAAAAATCGTAGTAGCCGCCACTGCCGTATACATTACCACCTCCGGAGAAAATAAGCCTATAGTGACAGCTAAATCACCAATCATTAAGGCAGCAATTAATCCCAAAGAAGTAGTAAGGGGTGAAGGGGTATGAATGGCCGCGATACGAATGATATCCACAGCGATTTCTGCGACGATAAATTGCAAAATTAATGGCACTTTCCCTAACTTAGCAGGCCCAATGAATTGTAAGGACTTGGGCAGTATATTTGGTTCTATGGAAAATAAAAACCAAATGGGTAATAAGAAGACAGAAGCAAATACCGCAATAAATCTTACCCATCTTAAATAAACTCCCACAGTGGGGTTTTGCCGGTATTCCTCCGCATGCTGCAAATGGTGAAAATAAGTTGTGGGTAAAATAATGATACTGGGGGAGGTATCCACCATAATAAGAATGTGTCCTTCGAAAAGATGCTGAGCTGCCACATCAGGTCTTTCCGTATAACGTACCTTAGGCAGGGGATTCCAGTAGCTCCCAGGAGTGATTAATTCTTCAACGGACTTTTCTGCCATAGGCAGCCCATCGATGTCAATGGAGCGAAGCATTTTTTTAATTTCTCCTACCAAATGGGGATTAGCTACATCAGCCAAATAACTAATGCAGATATCGGACTTTGATCTTCTGCCTACCTGCATTACTTCCATGCGCAAACTTCTGTCCCTAACTCGCCTTCTAACTAATTGTGTATTAAAAACTAATGTTTCCGTAAAACCGTCTCTAGATCCCCGTACTACCTTTTCCAAATCAGGCTCTTCCGGCCCTCGGGCGGCATATTTACGGATATCGATTAAAATCGCTTCCGGTTCCCCTTCAATGATCAAAACAGAAAGACCCATGAGCACGGCATCAATAATCTTATCCATCTCTACGGATAGGTCTAATTGGTAGTGGGATAAATGCTCTTTTTTAAGTTTTTCCAAGGTGTTTGGAACTATCTCCTCCCTTTCTAAAGTGCTTAAATGATTTAAAATTCCCGAAAGCACTTCTGAATCGGGAAAACCTTGAATCACAAATAAAGCTGCCTGCTTACCCCCGATGATTATTTCATGACAAAATACATCATAGTTTTCTTCAACACCTAATTGGGTTTTTAGATAATCCAAATTTTTTCGATAATCTTTAGACAATGTTTTTAATTCTTCACTGTTCACCTTTAGTACCACTCCTTTTTAGAATAAACTCAATCGCCTGGGTCGTTATTTTTGCACCCCGGTCATATTTATCCCGGCCATTCATTTTTCCTATATCGCCAATGCCAATTACTGTAGGCACATTTAAGGAATTCAAAACACCTACCGTATCCCCCTCTAAAACATGGTTGCCCTCTCTTTTCGGTATCCCATGTTTGTCAACTGCACGGTCAACAATTTGTCCGTCCATGGTAATCGCATGTTCAATCCTTATACCTTGACAGAACTGTGTATTTGAAGCAACTGCAATTACCCCCAGCAGATTAATCTCCGGACTTTTGGCCAGATACTCCAGTGCCATTTCCCCTGATCCTTTATTCCGACATCCTTTATCATCTAGCATGACCAGAACCGGTTCGGCATGTGCTTCCCTAATTAATTCCACGATTCTTTCCCCACTGATAGGTGTAGGATTACCTGCAGAGGCTGATATACAACATCCTCCTACTTTTCGGGCAGCAACTTCTACTGTCTTTCGGGCAATTTCATCACCATCCGTGACCACGATTACTTTCCTCTTATCTTCAGACATATCTTATCCTTGAGGGGTAAAGATCAGGGCAATCAAATAACTGAAAATAATTGCCGCCCCAATTCCTACGGCTGTAGCCTCAATACCTCCACTTAAGACCCCCATTAATCCTTTGGTCTTAGCACCTTCAATGGCTCCTTGGGCTAAAGCATGTCCAAATCCGCTTAAAGGGATTGTTGCCCCTGTTCCTCCTATATCAATTAAGGGCTGGTATAAACCTAGGGAACTTAAAATACTGCCTCCTACTACAAAGCCTACCAAGATATGAGTAGGTGTCACGGAAAATGGAGTTAAATCCATTATCAATTGACCAATAAGACAAATCGTACCGCCTATTAAAAATGCCATCATTATTTCTTGCAAACCAAATCCCCCTTACCTAAGAAAAATTTTCTATCACTACGGCATGAGCAATACCGGGAATTGACTCACCTTGTAGAACAGTGATAGGACTTAATAAAGCTCCCGTCCCTACCACCATAACTTTTTTATATTTACCTGCTTTCATACTATGCAGAAGATAACCGCTTGTCACCACCGCCGAACAACCACAACCACTGCCTCCTGCATGGGTATCTTGGGAAGGATCAAAGATTAATAAACCACAGTCCGAATATTTGTTGCCTAATATATAACCCTCTTTCTCTATTAATTGCTGGGCGAGAGTCTTTCCCATAAATGCTAAATCACCTGTAATAATTAAATCAAAATCATCCGGTGTGGTATTAGTATCCTTAAAATGCCTGATGATTGTATCAACAGCGGCTGGTGCCATAGCTGAGCCCATATCATTTTGATCTTTAATTCCAAAATCAACTACCTTGCCTACCGTAGCCTTGGTAATCCGTAAACCCCTTTCCCCTTGGGAAAGAATGACAGCCCCTGACCCGGTTACTGTCCACTGAGCAGTTAACGGTCTTTGAGTGCCCAACTCTGTAGGAAAACGGTATTGCCGTTCTGCTGTTTCATGATGACTGGAAACAGCCCCAATTACGTTTTGGGCAAAACCCCCATCAATCAATACTGAGCCCAATATTAAACTTTCCGCCATCGTAGAACATGCTCCATATAAACCGAGAAATGGTATACCTAAGTTTCTTGCAGCAAAATTTGCAGAAATAGTTTGATTAAGCAAATCACCAGCTAAGAAAAAATCTATATCCTTTTCTTGAAGGTTAGTTTTTTTTAAAGCTATACTAACTGCTTCCTGAAGAATTTTCATTTCAGCTTTTTCCCAAGATTTTTCCCCAAATAAGTTATCCTTTAAAACTAAATCAAATGTCTGTTTCAAAGGGCCTTCTCCTTCTTTTGGCCCCACCACCGTTGCCGAGGAAAGAATTAAAGGAGGATGAGAAAAAATGATCGTTTGTTTTCCTACTCGCTTCATGCCATCTCCCTAACTATCTAAATAAAAAGATAAGTGCAATAATAGCTGAAGAAAAAATGCCGTAAACCAATACCGGGCCGGCAATGGTGAACATTTTTGTCGCTACGCCGAAAATATATCCTTCTCTTTTCCATTCAAGAGCTGAGGCTACAATGGCATTGGCAAAGCCGGTAATCGGAATAATAGAACCTGCCCCGGCAAACTTCCCCAGGTTATCATAAATACCAAAACCGGTTAATAAGGTTCCAATAAAAATCATAAAAACAACTGTTGCTGTCCCTGCATCCTGTGTGGTTAATCCAATTTGCATAAATTGGTTAAAAAAGATTTGAGCCAAGGCGCAAATAAAACCTCCTACACTAAAAGCTGCTAAAGCATTTCTGATTAGAGGAGGACTAGGCCTTAAGCTGTTCACCATTTTTTGATATTCTTGTTTCCGGTTTTCCTGCCCTGTATTATGTATCTTGTCTTTCAGCCTAATTCCCTTATGAACCAATTACTTTCACCATACTTTGTTTTTAATTATTATTGCCAACATATTCCACTGATATTCTTATGGCCGCTGTCAAAAAGTTCAGAATTACAGTAAAAAAGCGCTGAGCCGCGCTTTATTACAGGTCTTATTTAAAATTAATATTAAACAATTAATCTGAATAGGCGACTTTCACGTTCGCCTTGTATTCCACTAAATTTCCATCGGAAACACCGGCCGTCAGATTATAAACCTCTACCCCGGTGATATTTGGTATCGTCATGGAAGCTTGTTTCACAGCTTGTTTCACGGCATCATTCCAATTATGGTTAGACTCACCTATTAGCTCAATCACCTTAACCTGCATGATAGACCTCCCTTAAATAATATTTAACACATTTATATTTCCCGATGAGATTATTGCTTATACAAAAATACTAAATAAATCAAAAAAGGACATTCCAGAAAGGACTGTCCTAAATACTTACTTGTTTTCACTTAATAATAGCCTGATTTGTTTTAAGGCTTGGCGTTCTAGTCGGGATACCTGTACCTGAGAAATGCCTAACTTTTCTGCTACTTCCATCTGTGTCCGATCATGGAAGAAGCGCATTAAAATTATTTGCTTATACCTTGCCGGTAATTTGCTTAAGACATCTTTTAATAAAAGTTTGTTAAACCATACTTCATCAGTTTCACTTTCCGTTGCCAATTGATCCAGAATAAATATGGGATCTCCTTCATCTTGAAAAACTGTTTCATGAATAGATGTGGGCATTTGAACGGCTTCCAAGGAATTTACAATTTCTTCAACAGAAACATCTAGATCCTCCGCTAATTCGTTAATGGTTGGTTCTCTACCTAATTCTTTAGTTAACTTTTCCCTTGATTTATAAATACGTCCGGCTAATTCCTTGTAAGACCTACTCACTTTTACTGGATTATCATCTCTAATAAAACGACGAATTTCTCCAATAATCATGGGTACGGCATAGGTGGAAAACTTAACTTCAAAAGAAGGATCAAATTTATCAATGGCTTTCATCAGTCCGATAGTGCCAATTTGAAATAAGTCCTCCAACTCGTAGCCCCTATTTTGAAATCTATGTACCATATTAAAGACTAACTTCAAATTGCAATTGATTAAACGTTCCCGCGCCAGGCTATCCCCTTGTCTGCATTTTTCAAGTAGAATTTTAGTTTCCGTTTCAGACAACAGAGGAAAACGCGGAAGGTTCATTTCCGACAGCCTCTGTTTCATTTTACCACCTAACTTTCCTGCCGGGATTCCAGATTTTTTGACATGATTACTTTTGTGCCCATATTTGGTTCCGACTTGACTTCCAGTTTATCCATAAATGATTGCATAAAGACAAAACCTAATCCCATACGTTCATTATCAGTGGTAAACGATGGCTGTAAAGCTTCTTCAACATCGGCAATACCTACCCCATAATCGGAAACAGTAATAATTAATTTATCCTGATAGCATTCTACTTCCAATTCCACAATGTTTTCCGGGTCATTTTCATAACCGTGGATAATAGCATTAGACACCGCCTCAGAAACGGCAACTTTTAACTCGTCTAAATCGCTGATGGTCATATCTAACTGGGCGGCAATAGTAGCTACCAGTACCCTGGCCAAAGAAACGTTTTCCGGTAAGCTATTAAATTGTATTTTTACTATATTTTTTGGTTTCTCCATCTATTATTCCCCCTCAAGAACTTGTCCCAGTATGAGCATCATTTGCCTTTTGCCGGATTTCCATGATTCGGCTAAGACCGGACAGTTCTAAGATTTTTCCTATTTGCTCATTTACGCCGGAAATTTTAACTGTACCTCCTATTTCCGCCAGACGTTTATATCTGCCTAATATAACTCCCAAACCGGAGCTGTCAATAAAACTCACTTGGGAAAAATCAAAAATTAGGTGACGTGCTTGAGTCATATCTAATTTTTTGTCTAATTCTCCCCGGAAATTTGCTGCCACTGAAAGATCCAGTTCTCCATCAACTTTGACGTATAGCTTGTCCTTGTCAGATTTAAAATCCAGTTTCACAAACAGCCCCCCATTACCAATTTTCACATCTATTTCTACTATTTAACTAAAATATCCTGCTGCAAAAGAAAACAAATACTGTCGTTACCTGTCATAAATACATAAATAGGGCTGCATGATATGCAGCCCTGCAACCTATTTCATGTCCTTACAGCCCTCTATAACCATTTACAACCACGTGCCTACAATAAATATCCTCAATTCGCTATTTTACATGCTTAGGGGTTACATATTATGCATCCCTAATTGTAATTATTATTTCTCGGCCAGCAGGACTTGATCCAGCATTTTCTTTATTTGCCGCCCGAAACTCCCCCGATCAACATCGTTTACAGCAATTAAATCAACAGTTTCCAAGGGTGTGCCATTTTTCAGCACCGTAATTTCCCCGAGTTTTGTACCTTTTTTTATAGGAGCAGTCATAAATTCAGAAACTTTAATTTCTGTGGTAAGATTAATCTCTTCCCCTTTCTTCTTGGTTGCTCCCACATTTTTAGCGGCTACCAAATCTACTTGATCGACTTCCCCCTTGCCGATATCCAAGGAAGTTATTTTATCTCCTTTTTTATAAATTGAAGCAAATTCAAATTGATTAAAACCATAGTTTAATAACTTCATCGACTCCGTAAAATGTCCGTTAGTTACACCTACTCCTAATACCACCCCGATTAATCTTAACCCATCTCTTTCTGCGGTGCTGACTAAATTTCTTTTGGCGATAGATGTGGAACCAGTTTTCATCCCATCGCAACCGTCATACCATTTTAAGAGTCGGTTAGTATTCCATAATTTTAAGGGCTTAGGTTCCGGGCGAAAGTCATATTCATAAATGGAGGTATATTCCAAAAACTTTGGTACATTTAAGGCATATAACGCTAACTTTGCCATATCTTCCGCGGTGGTATAATGGTTATCATCATGGAGTCCATGACAATTGGTAAAATTTGTTCCCTTCATGCCCAATTCCTTGGCTTTAGCATTCATCATATCAATAAATGCCTCATTGGAACCGGCTAGAAATTCACCTACAGCTGTGCTGGCATCATTACCTGAGCCCACAGAAATGGCAATTAGCATTTCATGAAGCGTGCGGGTTTCTCCGGGGTAAAGGTATACTTGAGATCCGCCCATGCTGGCGGCATATTCACTGGTAGATACTTGATCTTCCAGATTAGCTCTTCCTTCCTCTATCGCCTCTAGTGCCAGTACCATTGTCATAATTTTAGTGATACTGGCGGGATACCATTTTTTATCGGCATTTTGGGCATAAAGTACTTCACCTGACACACCGTCTACTAGGATACAGGCCTCTCCTTTGATATTTAGTTGAGTAGCCAAAGATACCGGTGCTAAAGCAAATAACAGCACAAAAATTGTTATGGCAGATAAAATTATTTTCTTCTGCATCATCTTTTCCTCCTTAGGTTGTCCTAATAAATCTTTATTAAATCTTATGGAAAAGATGGGTTAGTTATTCATAAAAAAATGCTTTTTGGAAAAACATTTTACCTATGGCTTAATCCAAGCTTAATTAAGCTAATCTAAAACTAATTTGTAGATTAAGGGTTCTGGTTCTTTCTTTATCACCGCACAATTAATTGAACTTCTTAACATATCTCTTCCTACATCCGCCCGATTTTCATCATTAGCGTGGATCATGGCAATAGTTTCTCCTTTTCTCACCCGATCCCCGGTCTTTTTATAAAAGACAATGCCTACTCCCGGGTCGATTACATCTTCTTTCTTTTCCCTGCCGGCTCCCAGTTTCATCGCAGCAAGACCGACAGCCTCTGTATTGATTGCACTGATATAACCATCCTGATCGGAGATGAGGGAAAGACGGAACTGGGCTTTCGGCAGTAGTTCCTCATCGTCTATCACTCGGGGATCTCCTTTTTGGGCGATAATTAATTCCTTGAATTTTTGTAAACCAGAGCCGTCATCTAAATGGGTTGCTGCCATTTCTTCTCCTTCATCGATATGAGAAACCTTTCCGGAAAGCCAAAGAGTAATACCGGCTAGATTAATACAAAGCTTTCGTACATCTTTTGGCCCTTTTCCCTTTAAAACATTAATGGCTTCTCTAACCTCCAAGGCATTTCCCACAGCATTTCCTAGGGGTTGGTCCATACCCGTTAGTACCGCAGCGGTCTTTTTTCCCATGCTTTCTCCAATGCCAACCATAATTCTGGCTAGGCTTTCTGCCTGCTCCTGGGTTTTCATAAAGGCACCGGAGCCGCATTTTACATCTAAGACAATTATATCCCCACCGGCAGCTATTTTTTTAGACATAATACTTGCGGCAATTAAGGGAATGGAATCTACCGTAGCGGTGACATCTCTTAAAGCATAAAGCTTCTTATCTGCGGGAACGAGACTTAACGTCTGGCCAATGATGGCGAGACCAATGGATTGAACATTGCTCATGAACTCTTCCTTGGACAAATCAATACAGAATCCAGGAATGGATTCCAGCTTATCTAAGGTGCCCCCTGTATGTCCCAAGCCTCTCCCGGACATTTTCGCTGCCTTGATGCCTAAAGATGCTAGTAAGGGAATCAAGACTAAGCTAGTTTTAATCCCCCACCCCGCCGGTACTGTGTTTATCGCCTTTAATGCCAAGTAGTCCTTTTAAATCGACTGTTTCCCCCGGAATTAATCATGGCTTCCGTTAAATAAACAGTTTCTTTTAAGGTTAACCCTTGAAAATAAATAGCCATCAGTAATGCTGCGGTCTGATAATCAGGTATCAGCTCGTTGGTTAACCCTCTTACCCAAAAAGAGATTTCATCTCTGGTCAGTTCTGTACCATTTTTCTTTTTATCAATAATATCATACATGTGCATTGGAACACCTTCTTAACTTCTTAAGATCAAAGGCAGTATACTAATTCCGTTTTTCAGCACACCAGCCTGTAAATAATCTACAATGGTCGCTCCTAAATCAGCAAAACTTTCTCTGGTACCTAATGATTTACCGCCCTGTACAGAGGATCCATATATTAACAGAGGCACATATTCCCTGGAATGGTCGGTACTCTTTGTGGTGGGATCGGTGCCATGGTCGGCGGTAATGATAAGTAAATCTTTTTCTTTCATCTCTTCAATTATTTTTCGGGAGGTAAATGTCAAAATCCTCCAAGGCCTTGGCATAGCCTGCTGTATCATTCCGATGACCAAAATGCATGTCAAAATCGACTAAATTAGTAAAAATTAATCCATTTTTCATTTCTCCTATGGCGGCGATGGTATTTTTTATTCCTTCCCGGTTGTCTTTAGTTTTTATAGAGCGGGTAATTCCCTGTCCGGCAAAAATATCTTGAATTTTGCCAATAGCTATTACTTCTTGTCCAGCCTCCTTAATCAAATCCAACATGGTTACGGAGGGAGGTAGCAAAGAATAATCATGTCTTCCTGAGGTACGGAAGAATTCTCCCGGTTTTCCGTCAAAGGGACGAGCAATAACTCTCCCTACCCCCATGTTCCCCGGTGAGAAGCCTTCGGGCAATGGTACACATTTGGTATAACCTTTCTAAGGAATTATTTTTTCATGAGCGGCAATTTGGAAAACGCTATCTGCTGAAGTATATACAATCGGATAACCAGTCTTTAAATGTTCTCTCCCCAGCTCCTTAATGATTTCTGTTCCTGAGGCCGCTTTATTCCCTATTACCTTTGTGCCTATCTCATCTTCAAATTGCCTAATCAAAGATTTTGGAAATCCTTCTGGATAAGTAGGAAAAGGATTATCTAAAACTATCCCGGCTATTTCCCAGTGGCCGGTGGTGGTGTCCTTACCCGGGGATTTTTCCGCCATCCGTCCAAAAGAAGCTAAAGGTTTTTCCACCGGATCTACACCTAAAATTTCCGTAATATTTCCTAGACCTAATCTTTCTAAATGAGGGAGTTTCAGTCCGCCCACAGCTCGTGCTAAATTCCCCAAGGTATTACTGTTCTCGTCTCCGTAAAGATGCGCATCCGGCAATGCTCCTATTCCTGCGCTGTCTAAGATGATCAGAATTACTCTTTTATTTTGCATAACTTTACCTCCGGCTTTCCTATTTTGCTCTAGGGTGAGATTGATCATAAACCTCTTTCAGATGAGTTTTTGTTAAATGAGTATAAATCTGGGTAGTTGTAATATCGGCATGACCTAATATTTCCTGCACCGTCCTTAAATCAGCTCCATTTTCCAAGAGATGGGTGGCAATGGAGTGCCGTAAAGTATGGGGAGTAATATTTATGGAGATTTTTGCTTTCTTCGCGTATGCTTTAAGGATTTTCCAAATCCCTGTCGAGTTAATCTTCTCCCGTGCTGATTAACAAAAAGGGCATCTTCCTTTGTTTTTTTTACTAATTTTACATGGGATCTGCTCAATACTCTTTTAAGGCATTCACACTAAAAGAACCAATGGGAACAATTCTTCTTTTGACCCTTTTCCCACGCAACGTAAAAATCCCATCTCTAGGTTAATATCCTGGACATTTAGATTTACTAACTCTGATACCCGTAAACCTGTGGCATAGATTAATTCTAACATCGCTTTATCCCTTAGCCCCAATATAGTCCCCGCATTTGGCTGATTTAGCAGGTGCTCTGTTTCTTTCATTGATAGCACCTGGGGAAAAAGCTGGGCCAGTTTGGGAGTTTCCAAATGGCAGGTGGGATCCTCACTAATTATTTTTTCCCTTAATAAAAAATGAAAAAATGATTTTATGCAAGCCATATGGCGAGCCAATGTGGCGTGAGATTTTTCTTGCTTTTTTAAGCTTAATAAATAGGCAATAATATCATTTCTACTGATTTCTTTAATGTCCGTAATCGATTTTTTAGTTAAAAATGCAGTAAATGATTTTAAATCAAATTGATAACTTGCTATGGTATTATCCGAAAGCCCCTTTTCCACGGTTAAATAATACAAAAAATTATCCGTTAATACTTTCATACATAACCCTCTTTTATTTAACATAAATAGTATTTCCCTGATCATAAAATTAAGAAAGGTATATTTTCCCTGGTTTTATTTATTCCCTATTACCTTAAAAATTCCTTTCCAAAAACGAAACAAAAAAAAGCCTCGCAGGCTTTCTCTATAACAATAATTACTTAAAACTGTTTACAATATGTGTCCAGATGGATTTTCCTTCATTTTCTGTTTCTATTTGCTCCACCCTCATTGGTTCCTGGGGCAATTGTTCCTTTTCGGCAAAACGGTGTAAAGAACCGGCATCAGATAGAACCAGATATAATTTCGGGACGATTAACCCTAGCAATAAAACTAACAAAGCCAATTTTAACAATAGGAAAAGTTTATCTTTGGCATGAGTGATTGTGATTAAAATCATCGATTTATCCCCCTTTAAAAAATTATTACACTAATGCATATGGAAAAAAGGGTAAAAGTATGCCCGTAAAAATAAAAAACTGCTTTTACCAAGGATGGGGACACGTAACCTTGGATCAAGGCAGCTAAAACTGCAAATAATCCAAAGATTATAAAGGAAAAGGTATATGTGATGAACCGTTTAGAGAGATTTAATGTTTTTTCCGGCAAATTTTCCTCTTATTACAAAAAAGGAAAAAGAAATTGACGAAACAGCAGCGATCAGGACTACCGGAATAAAGAGTAAGTTTTGAGGCAATACAGTCATTAGAATTACTAATATCCCTTGAAAAGATTTTTGTTGGATTAAAAAGCTAGTGGTGAAACCTAAAATGAATCCCCGGGAAAAAATAATAATCATCGTTAAAGGTATGCCAATTACTGTTAACCCCAAAAACCAGATATAGAACAAAGTCTTCAGATTGCTGATTAAGGCTTGCTGAGTTTCTAATGAAGCGTCTACAGAAGCAGTGGGCAGATTGTTAATAAATCCGTCCACAAAACTAACCAGATCCTTGACCTGATTAGCATCCAATTTATTAACTCCCATCATGCCAAAAATGAATCCAAAAGCGAAAATGACAGGAATGATCAAATAAATCACTAGATTTTCTTGCAGGCTTTTTTTGATCAAAAATTTAATAGCTCCTGTTCCTGCCACGTTTAAACCGCTCCTTATACAAGTTCTTTCTAATGTTTATGTATAATCTCCATCTTTATGATTAAAAAGTATCATTAAGAGAAAATGAAAGCTTTTTTTCAAAGATCTTTACTATGTAATCCATCATAAAATTTGCCGCCAGAACATCTTCCAAAGAGTTAGAACTGGCTGCGACAAAACTAATACCGGTTTTTTTCAGTTGGGCTAGGGTTAAAGCTCTTTTTACTCCCATCTGCATCGGCTCCAAACCTTTCTTGCCTAAGGTCCTAGCCACGGTAGCGGTAATAACAATTCCTCCCGCATTAAAAGCAGCATCATAAGCAACTCCCCCGCTGTCTGTGACTGCAATGACAACCTTATTAGAAAAATTGGCCATTTTTACCGTTTCCGCTCCCAAATTAGGTAATATGGTAAGTCCCCCTAAACCAGCCTTTTCAATGCCTTTGATGGTAAGCGATGCATGCTCCACACGTTCTTCAGTTGTGCCCACCCTAGGTTCAGTAACTAAAATTATCTCTGATTGATTCGCTTTGGCAAAACAACCGGCTGAGTAACCTATAAGCATGGGATTAACAAAAACAGGTGCAGATGTTTGATCAGGACTTGCCCCAAAAACACCTAAAGCACCTGCTTCCCAAGCAGCCTCTAATGTAGTTGACATGTTAATCACATCAACAATAACTACTATATTTCCTTTTAATGCCGCCAAAACTGCTCCACTGGCGTCATGCAATACTTCCGCCTGGGAAATGGTCACTTTTTATGACCCTCCTGTAAGAAAGTTAAAATACCGATTATGCTTTTGGCATCCATAATCTCTCCTTTTACCATCATATGCAATGCATCTTGGAGAGATACTTCAATTTTTTCCACAAACTCATCCTCATCGCAATCCAAAGGAGAAATCTTTAAATCTCTAGCTATAAATAAATGAATAATTTCATCAGAAAAACCCGGGGTAGAATAAAAGGAAAATTTATAGTCCAGCTTTCCGGAAAACCCTGTTTCCTCTTGGAGTTCTCGGAGGGCGCAGTCTTCCGGACTTTCTTTAGGGTTAAGTTTGCCCGCTGGTATTTCAATAATTTCCTTTTCCACAGGTTTACGGAATTGCTTTACAAAAAA